>NZ_JBFBLM010000009.1:0-5530 GCF_040686675.1 Microbacterium sp. NPDC079176 | reverse complement strand
AAGAAGTCCGGCGGTGTCCTACTCTCCCACAGGGTCCCCCCTGCAGTACCATCGGCGCTGTGAGGCTTAGCTTCCGGGTTCGGAATGTAAACCGGGCGTTTCCCTCACGCTATGGCCGCCGAAACACTATTGATGTTTCAATCAAACCTATAGACAAATCATTGTTGTCTGTAGGGTTCTCGACCGTACATCGAGAACCACTCAGTGGACGCGTAGCACCAACAAACGGTGTGTTATCAAGTCATCGGCTTATTAGTACCAGTCAGCTGCATGCATTACTGCACTTCCACATCTGGCCTATCAACCCAGTAGTCTGGCTGGGAGCCTCTCACCCGAAGGTATGGAAATCTCATCTTGAGGCCGGCTTCCCGCTTAGATGCTTTCAGCGGTTATCCATCCCGAACGTAGCTAATCAGCGGTGCTCCTGGCGGAACAACTGACACACCAGAGGTTCGTCCAACCCGGTCCTCTCGTACTAGGGTCAGATCCTCTCAAATTTCCTACGCGCGCAGCGGATAGGGACCGAACTGTCTCACGACGTTCTAAACCCAGCTCGCGTACCGCTTTAATGGGCGAACAGCCCAACCCTTGGGACCTACTCCAGCCCCAGGATGCGACGAGCCGACATCGAGGTGCCAAACCATGCCGTCGATATGGACTCTTGGGCAAGATCAGCCTGTTATCCCCGAGGTACCTTTTATCCGTTGAGCGACAGCGCTTCCACAAGCCACTGCCGGATCACTAGTCCCGACTTTCGTCCCTGCTCGACCTGTCAGTCTCACAGTCAAGCTCCCTTGTGCACTTACACTCGACACCTGATTGCCAACCAGGTTGAGGGAACCTTTGGGCGCCTCCGTTACTTTTTGGGAGGCAACCGCCCCAGTTAAACTACCCACCAGGCACTGTCCCTGAACCGGATTACGGTTCGAAGTTAGATATCCAGAGTGACCAGAGTGGTATTTCAACAATGACTCCACATGAACTGGCGTCCATGCTTCACAGTCTCCCACCTATCCTACACAAGCCACACCGAACACCAATACCAAGCTGTAGTAAAGGTCACGGGGTCTTTCCGTCCTGCTGCGCGTAACGAGCATCTTTACTCGTAATGCAATTTCGCCGAGTTCGCGGTTGAGACAGTTGGGAAGTCGTTACGCCATTCGTGCAGGTCGGAACTTACCCGACAAGGAATTTCGCTACCTTAGGATGGTTATAGTTACCACCGCCGTTTACTGGGGCTTAAATTCTCAGCTTCGCCTTGCGGCTAACCGGTCCTCTTAACCTTCCAGCACCGGGCAGGCGTCAGTCCGTATACATCGTCTTGCGACTTGGCACGGACCTGTGTTTTTAGTAAACAGTCGCTACCCACTAGTCTCTGCGGCCTCCAAACGCTTTCGGAGCAAGTCCTAATACGTCGAAGGCCCCCCTTCTCCCGAAGTTACGGGGGCATTTTGCCGAGTTCCTTAACCACGATTCTCTCGATCTCCTTGGTATTCTCTACCTGACCACCTGAGTCGGTTTGGGGTACGGGCGGCTAGAACCTCGCGTCGATGCTTTTCTTGGCAGCATAGGATCATCCACTTTTTATCCGCATCGTGTCTCAGCCTATGTGAGAGACGGATTTGCCTATCTCTCGGCCTACGCACTTGCACCAGGACAACCATCGCCTGGCTTGGACTACCTTCCTGCGTCACACCTGTTAATACGCTAACCGCACCAGAATGGGGTCGTGCGCTAGGCCCAACGCGTCACCCCGAAGGGATCAGTCACTGGGATTCAGACACTTAGCACTACTGGATTAGCTTGGGCGGTTCTTCGCCGGTACGGGAATATCAACCCGTTGTCCATCGACTACGCCTGTCGGCCTCGCCTTAGGTCCCGACTTACCCAGGGAAGATTAGCTTGACCCTGGAACCCTTGGTCTTTCGGAGGACGTGTTTCTCACACGTCTTTCGCTACTCATGCCTGCATTCTCACTCGTGTAGCCTCCACGGCTGGTTTACACCGCCGCTTCGCTGGCCACACGACGCTCTCCTACCCATCAACACGGCTGGACCACGAAGGCCTACCAATAATGTCAATGCCACAACTTCGGTGGCGTGCTTGAGCCCCGTTACATTGTCGGCGCGGAATCACTTGACCAGTGAGCTATTACGCACTCTTTCAAGGGTGGCTGCTTCTAAGCCAACCTCCTGGTTGTCAAGGCAACTCCACATCCTTTCCCACTTAGCACGCGCTTTGGGACCTTAGTTGGTGGTCTGGGTTGTTTCCCTCTCGACTATGAAGCTTATCCCCCACAGTCTCACTGCTGCGCTCTCACTTACCGGCATTCGGAGTTTGGCTGACGTCAGTAACCTTGTAGGGCCCATCGGCCATCCAGTAGCTCTACCTCCGGCAAGAAACACGCAACGCTGCACCTAAATGCATTTCGGAGAGAACCAGCTATCACGAAGTTTGATTGGCCTTTCACCCCTATCCACAGCTCATCCCCTCAGTTTTCAACCTAAGTGGGTTCGGTCCTCCACGACGTCTTACCGTCGCTTCAACCTGGCCATGGATAGATCACTTCGCTTCGGGTCTAGGACATGCGACTGAATCGCCCTATTCAGACTCGCTTTCGCTACGGCTACCCCTCAACGGGTTAACCTCGCCACATATCGCTAACTCGCAGGCTCATTCTTCAAAAGGCACGCTGTCACAGCTACTAAGGCTGCTCCAACGGTTTGTAAGCAAACGGTTTCAGGTACTATTTCACTCCCCTCCCGGGGTACTTTTCACCTTTCCCTCACGGTACTTGTCCGCTATCGGTCATCTGGGAGTATTTAGGCTTATCAGGTGGTCCTGACAGATTCACACGGGATTTCACGGGCCCCGTGCTACTTGGGATACTCTTCGCGCCACGGTTGGCATTTCGACTACGGGGTTGGCACCCTCTATGACCGGCCTTTCAAGACCGTTCGTCTATACCATCGTGTAACGCCGCCATCTCGGCAGAGATGACTGAAAAGTCCCACAACCCCCAACGTGCAACGCCTGCCGGCTATCACACACGCTAGGTTTAGCCTGTTCCGGTTTCGCTCGCCACTACTAACGGAATCGCGGTTGCTTTCTCTTCCTGTGGGTACTGAGATGTTTCACTTCCCCACGTTCCCTCTACCCGCCCTATATATTCAGGCGGGAGTCACTAGGTCGGCACGCCGCCCAGCGGGGTTTCCCCATTCGGACACCCTCGGATCAAAACTTGCTTATCAGTTCCCCGAGGCTTATCGCAGATTGCTACGTCCTTCTTCGGCTCCAGATGCCAAGGCATCCACCGTTTGCTCTTAAAGACTTGAAATCACATGAGTTTGAATCAGAATCGACACCAGACCCAAAGGCCTGGCATGAAATTGACTAATGATCTTTAAGATCATCTTGTGCAACCGACCGAAGCCGGCTGCAAGATGCTCGCGTCCACTGTGTAGTTCTCAAAGTACGGGCGGTACCCCTTCTCGCCACCCCCACAGGGGAAACAACAAGAGGCCCAGAGGTACAGAAACGATCCGAAGATCGCATCCGGTCCCTCAGGACCCAACAGCGTGCAGACACCCCGCTCACGAAGCCCCACTTTCCAACCAACCCGAAGGTCAGCGTACTCACGAGACTCAGCTGCGCTGATGTCATGTCAAATGTTCCACCCATGAGCTCCCAGCGAAGAACGAACGTCTTCGATCTGGGTTCTGGACTCCGAAGAGTCAGATGCTCCTTAGAAAGGAGGTGATCCAGCCGCACCTTCCGGTACGGCTACCTTGTTACGACTTAGTCCTAATTACCGATCCCACCTTCGACGGCTCCCTCCACAAGGGTTAGGCCACCGGCTTCAGGTGTTACCGACTTTCATGACTTGACGGGCGGTGTGTACAAGACCCGGGAACGTATTCACCGCAGCGTTGCTGATCTGCGATTACTAGCGACTCCGACTTCATGAGGTCGAGTTGCAGACCTCAATCCGAACTGGGACCGGCTTTTTGGGATTCGCTCCACCTCGCGGTATTGCAGCCCTTTGTACCGGCCATTGTAGCATGCGTGAAGCCCAAGACATAAGGGGCATGATGATTTGACGTCATCCCCACCTTCCTCCGAGTTGACCCCGGCAGTATCCCATGAGTTCCCACCATTACGTGCTGGCAACATAGAACGAGGGTTGCGCTCGTTGCGGGACTTAACCCAACATCTCACGACACGAGCTGACGACAACCATGCACCACCTGTTTACGAGTGTCCAAAGAGTTGACCATTTCTGGCCCGTTCTCGTATATGTCAAGCCTTGGTAAGGTTCTTCGCGTTGCATCGAATTAATCCGCATGCTCCGCCGCTTGTGCGGGTCCCCGTCAATTCCTTTGAGTTTTAGCCTTGCGGCCGTACTCCCCAGGCGGGGAACTTAATGCGTTAGCTGCGTCACGGAATCCGTGGAATGGACCCCACAACTAGTTCCCAACGTTTACGGGGTGGACTACCAGGGTATCTAAGCCTGTTTGCTCCCCACCCTTTCGCTCCTCAGCGTCAGTTACGGCCCAGAGATCTGCCTTCGCCATCGGTGTTCCTCCTGATATCTGCGCATTCCACCGCTACACCAGGAATTCCAATCTCCCCTACCGCACTCTAGTCTGCCCGTACCCACTGCAGGCCGGAGGTTGAGCCTCCGGATTTCACAGCAGACGCGACAAACCGCCTACGAGCTCTTTACGCCCAATAATTCCGGATAACGCTTGCGCCCTACGTATTACCGCGGCTGCTGGCACGTAGTTAGCCGGCGCTTTTTCTGCAGGTACCGTCACTTTCGCTTCTTCCCTGCTAAAAGAGGTTTACAACCCGAAGGCCGTCATCCCTCACGCGGCGTTGCTGCATCAGGCTTGCGCCCATTGTGCAATATTCCCCACTGCTGCCTCCCGTAGGAGTCTGGGCCGTGTCTCAGTCCCAGTGTGGCCGGTCACCCTCTCAGGCCGGCTACCCGTCGACGCCTTGGTGAGCCATTACCTCACCAACAAGCTGATAGGCCGCGAGCCCATCCCCAACCAATAAATCTTTCCAGTAACTGACCATGCGGTCGCTACTCGTATCCAGTATTAGACGCCGTTTCCAGCGCTTATCCCAGAGTCAGGGGCAGGTTGCTCACGTGTTACTCACCCGTTCGCCACTGATCCCACAGAGCAAGCTCCGTGTTCACCGTTCGACTTGCATGTGTTAAGCACGCCGCCAGCGTTCATCCTGAGCCAGGATCAAACTCTCCGTAAAAAAGAAATGCATACGACACCGGGAAAACGGTGACGCAGCGAGTTTGATGCTGACCAAAGAGACAAATCATTGCTGACTTTATCCGTTGCCAACCCCACAAGGAGGTTGGTCTTTGATCCAAAGGAATCTCATCCAGCCGAAGCTGAATCGAGGTTATTTGGCATTTGACAAGTGCACGCTGTTGAGTTCTCAAGGATCGGATGCTCCCACGACCCAGTCATCACAACCAGGCCCGAAGGGCAACTTCTCTATCTTA
>NZ_JBFBLM010000008.1:0-76264 GCF_040686675.1 Microbacterium sp. NPDC079176 | reverse complement strand
GCGTCGACGAGGTACCACTGCGCGCCGACGGTCTGCATCCAGGTGCCGATGTTGCTGCCCAGCTGCGCGAACCACAGCACCCGAAACGCCGGGATCGCCAACGGTGCCCATGCGGATACGGGGCCGGATCTCGGCGCGTCGGCTGAGGAAGTCATCCGTGAGCGTCCGCTGCCTCGGAGCCGAGGACCTCTCGCACCGCGAACAGGCGGGTGGCGACCAGCAGGTCCTCTGACATATCCGGCTGTCCTTCCGCAGAGCACATCGGGCCTGGCGCCTCGATGCAGATCGTATAACCGTCGATCGCAGGATGACGTCGATCGGTCGTTTTTTCGACAATCGTCGGAAGGCCGGCAGCCGGCGGTCCGTTACGCGGTCGAGCAGCCTCAGCCCCACGCATCCATCGACGGCCCAGCCGAGCAGTCGCGTGAGCTGGATCGTCGCTCTGGCAAATCGCGTGGCACGGATCGGTGAGAAGGAGTACTTCGCATCGAGAATTCCGCGGCTGCCTCGCGAGAATATGGCAAATCTGTGGCACATTGCTTGCTCGCCCGCCGTGTCGATACCTACAGTTCGAGCAAGCGAGCGAGACCGCCGCCCACGAGAACCCGACCAGCGGTACCGCACAGCGGACGACGGCGAATATCCCGATCGCCACACCGCTGCGGAACCGCCGATGGAGGCGACATGACGACCACTTCTGTACCCAAGAAGACGCCCGCGAAGGCGGCGATCGCGTCCTGGATCGGCACGACGCTGGAGTACTACGACTTCGCGGTCTACGGCACTGCCGCGGCGCTCGTGCTCAACCAGCTGTTCTTCCCGCCGGAGCTGCCCGAAGGCATCCGCGTGCTGCTGAGTATGGCGACCCTCGCCGTGGGGTATGTCGTGCGCCCGCTGGGGGCCTTCATCCTCGGCCCGCTCGCTGACCGCTTCGGCCGCAAGTTCGTGATGATGCTGACGCTCTTCGGCATCGGCATCTGCACGTTCATCATCGGCTGCCTGCCGACGTTCGAACAGGTCGGCGTCCTCGCTCCGATCCTGCTGGTGGTGATCCGCATCATCCAAGGCCTGTCGGTGTCGGGTGAGCAGGCGAGCGCGATCTCGATGAGCCTCGAGCATGCCCCAGACAACCGCCGAGGATTCACCACGAGCTTCGTGACGAGCGGATCCGCCTCCGGTGGTCTACTGGCGACTGCGGTGTTCATCCCGTTCGCCGCGCTGCCTCAGGAAGACCTGCTCGGCTGGGCCTGGCGCATCCCGTTCTGGCTCTCGGCCGTCGTGGTCGTGGTCGCGTACCTGATCCGTCGCAACCTCGAAGAGCCGCCGTCCTTCGTCGAGACCCAGGCGATCAAGGTGCAGCTCGCACCGATCAAGCAGGTCACCCGCTTCCACTGGGTCGCGATCATCCGTGTCGCCGCCTGCGCCATGATCGCCGGTGTCAGCTACCTGTTCGCCACGTTCTCGGTGGCGTTCGCGACAACGGGGTACGGACTCGACAAGGCGACCATGCTGTGGGTGCCGGTGCTGGCAAGCCTTCTCGCTCTGCTCTACACGCCGCTCGCCGGATACGTCTCCGACCTCATCGGTCGCAAGACCGTCTTCATCGTCGGAGCGGTCGGTGCGGGCCTGACCACCGTGCCCTACCTCTGGGCGATCACACAGGGCGACTGGCCGTTGATCTTCGTGCTCGGCATCCTGTGCAACGGCTTCTTCTACTCCACCGCGAACGCGGCCTGGCCGGCCTTCTTCGCCGAGATGTTCCCGAACCGGGTGCGCGTCTCTGGCCTCGCCGTCGGCACGCAGATCGGCTTCGCGATCGCCGGAGCGATCGGCCCTGTCGCCTCGACGGCGCTCGCTGGAGAGGATCTGCAGAACTGGATCGGACCGGCCTTCCTCGGCATCGGTCTGATGCTCATCGCGGTGATCGCGGCGCTGACCGCCACCGAGACCCGGCGCTACACGCTCGACGAGGTCGACGACGTGCAGCAGACGCAGAAGGAGAAGGATGCCGTCACGGCGTCGATCCTGATCCCGTAACACCGACCACCGTGAAGGACCCCGGATGCTGACGGCATCCGGGGTCCTTTGCCTGTCTGGCTCCTGCGCCGCCGCCGGTGTCAGCTCCGCAGCGGGCCCGTCGAGGACCGCACGGTCAGGTGCGCCGAGATGTGGTCGATGCGGTCGGAGCGGTCGCGTGAGGAGAACCGGCCGATGAGCATGTCGACGGCGGCGCGGCCGGCGCTCTCGCCGGGCGAGGTGACCGTGGTGAGAGGCGGATGCGAGAACGAGGAGCCGAAGATGTCGTCGCACCCGACCACGCTGAGGTCGTCGGGGATCGAGACGCCGAGCTGCCGGAAGCGATCGAGCGCTCCGATCGCCAGCACGTCGTTGAAGAAGATGCAGGCAGTGGCGCGGGTGAGCACGACGGCATCGGCAGCTGCCGCCCCGTTCGCGAGCGTCGGCTGATATCGACCGACCGTGACGAGGTCGACGCCTCTGTCGTCGGCGGCTGCGGTGATCGCATCGAATCGCGTGTGGTCGGTCCATGACCCGTGAGGTCCACGGACGTACGCGATGCGCGTGTGGCCGAGCGAGTTCAGATAAAGCACGGCCTGGGCGAGCCCCGCCGGGGTGTCGATCACCACGCCGGACAGCCCGGGGGCTGCCCTGTTGATCATCACGGTCGGTGCGATCTGCGAGATGGCGCGCAGCGCCTCGTCGTCGATCCGAGGGGACGACACGACGATTCCGTCGACCGTTCGTGCCATCTCCCGCAGCCACTGCTCTTCCATCGGGAGCGACTCCTCGGTGCTGACGAGCAGATGCAGATAGCTGGCTGCGCGGATCTGCGCCTGCGCGCCGCGCGTCACGTCGAGGTTGAACGGGTTGGTGAGGTTCGGGAGGACGAGTGCGATGGTGCCGCGGGCGAGACGGTTCTCGGCGGCGGGGAGGAGCGCCGAGGTGTAGCCCATCTCCTGCGCCTTGCTCGTGATGCGTTCGTACATCGCCGGGCTCACCCGGTTCGGATTCGACAGGGCGCGCGACACCGTCGACGGTGCGACGCCGAGAGCCTCGGCGATCTCGGTGAGAGTGACGCGACGCTGGACTCGGCGTGCGGGAACGACCATGGGATTCCTCCTGCGGATGCGCGTGTCGACGACACTACCGAACAGGCGCCGTCGGGGAAAGGCAAATGGCAAGGAATTTGCCAAAGTGAGGACGCCGATACCCCGCAAATACCGGAACTTAGCGAGATTTTCGGCACGGAAGTGGCATGAGTTGAGGACTCCTGATGTCGTCCGTCCTAGCCTGATTCCCACAGCGGAATCGATGAGGAGAGGAGCTGGCGATGACACGCAGGATCGATCTGGTCGCAGATCTCGGCGAGGGCTTCGGACCATGGCGGATGGGCGATGACGCGGCTCTTCTCGACATCCTCACCTCGGCGAACATCGCCTGCGGCTTCCACGCGGGCGACTCCCAGATCATGGACGAGACGGTGCGTGCTTGCGTGCAGCGCGGTGTCGGAATCGGCGCACATCCGTCGTTCCCCGACCTGCAGGGCTTCGGGCGGCGCGAGATGGCGTTGACGGCCGACGAGGTGCGCACCGACGTCCTCTACCAGTTCGGTGCACTGCAGGCCTTCGCGGCATTCCATGGCACGACGGTGACTCACATCGCCCCGCACGGGCGTCTCGGCAACCTCGTCGCGGTGCGCGAGGACTACGCGGAGGCCGTCGCCACTGCGGCGCAGCGCATCGACCCCGAGCTCATCGTCCTCGCGCAGGACGGCAGACTCGCCGACGCCGCGCGGGCGGCCGGGCTCCGCGTCGGCATCGTCGGCATCGCCGATCGGGCGTACGAGGATGACGGCACTCTGGTGCCCCGGACCGAGCCGGGTGCCGTGATCCACGGCGGCGAGGAGATCCGGCGCCGCACGGTGCGGATGGTCGTCGACGGGGTGATCGAGAGCCGCAACGGCGTGCTGATCCCGGTCGTATGCGACACGGTGCTCGTGCACGGCGACACGGCCGGCGCGGTCGACCTCGCCCGCGGGATCCGCGAAGGCCTCGAAGATTCCGGTGTCGAGATCGCGCCTCTCGCGGACTGGTTGGAGTGAGGAGACGCCATGTCAGAGGCATCCGTCGTCGTCTCACCCAGCGGCAACTCCGCGCTGCGCGTGGTCAGCGTCCTGGCCGACCGCGAGGCCGGGTGGCGTCTCGTCCATCACCTCGCGCGCTTCGTGGACGCGGCCCACGTGCCCGGTGTCGAGTGCGTGATCCCCACCTATGACGCCGCATTGATCGAGATCGATCCGGCGGAGGTGTCGCTCGACCGACTGGGCGACTACCTCGCCCATGTGATCGAGGGACTCGACCACGATCGTCCGCTCACCGACACCCCGCGCACGTTCGACGTGCCCGTGCTGTACGACCTCGACGGCGAGCTCGACCTGCAGACGGTCGCCGCGGCGCAGAGTCTCAGCGCGGAGGAGATCGTGCGTCTGCACAGCGAGCCCACCTACGTCGTGCGGTGTCTCGGCGCTCCCGGTGGGTCGCCGATGCTCGACGGTCCTCCCTTCCCGAACCCGGTGCCGCGTCTCGCGAGTCCCCGCGCGCATGTCCCGCAGGGCGTCGTCTCGGTCGCCGGTCGTCAGGCGACGATCACCCCCGCCGCAGCACCTGGCGGATGGCCGCTGATCGGACGCACGCCCCTGACGGTCCTCGATCTCGATGCCGAGCCTTTCGTGCCCTACGAGCCGGGTGACCTCATCCGGTTCACTCCCATCGGCCCCGAGGAGTACGAGTCGCTGCTCGGAACGCGGATGGTGGCGCGATGAGCGCCGGCATCCTGACCATCGTCGAGGCCGGCTCCACGCAGGTCACGGATCTCGGACGCCGACGAGGCCCACGATACGGCGTGCCGGTGAACGGCGCCCTCGACCAGCGATCGGCGCGGATCGCGAACATCCTCGTCGGCAACCCCGAGAACGCGGCGCTGCTCGAGATCACGGCGCTCGACCTCGAGTTCGTCCCCGACATCGACATCCTGATCGCGGTCACCGGCGCCGACGGCCATCTCACGATCGACGGGGTCGGACGCCCCTGCGGCCAGCCGGTGTCGGTGCGGGCGGGGGAGTCCGTTGCGCTTCGGCAGCTGCAGGGGGGGCTGCGCGCCTACCTCGCTGTGCGAGGCTCCTTCGAGGTGCCGCTGCTGCTCGGCAGCTGTGCACCCGACTCGGTTCTCGGGTTCGGCGGTCGGCTCTCGGCGGGCTCGTCGCTCGCCCTTCGCCACGAGACCTCGCCGTTCTTCAACGATCACTTCAGCGCAGAGCTGTACAGCCTCGACGTGCCGCGGATCCCCGCAGGGTTCGTCGTCGACGTCACGGACGGCCCCGACATCGACGACTTCGCAGGCACGGCGGATCGCCTCTTCGAGCAGCCGTACCTCGTCACTCCGACGAGCAACCACATCGGACTGCGGATGACGGGGCCCCTGCCCGAACGCGTCAGCCGCGGCGAGGTGCTCTCGCGGGGAGTGCCGGTGGGGGCGGTCGAGGTGCCGCCCGGAGACGAGCTGCTCGTCCTGCACCGGGGCCGTGGGGTCACCGCCGGATACCCCGTGCTCGCCGTCGTGACCTCGAGTTCGCTCGACGTGCTCGCCCAGGTGCGCCCGGGCCAGAGGCTGCGGTTCCGCCGCGTCTCGTCGGCGGAGGCCGCTGCGCGCACCCGTGCCGACCTCGTCGCCCTCGATGCTCTCCGTCTTCGTGTCGGAGCCGTGTTCGCGGCTCTCGACGCGCTCTCCCTGTCAACCACCGGAAGGACCCTGCTATGACTTTCTCCGACTACGAAGTAGCCGTCGTCACCGGCGCCACCAGCGGCGTCGGGCGAGGGGCGATCGACCTCTTCCTCTCGAAGGGGCTCACCGTCCACGCGATCGCGCGCGACGAGAAGCGGCTCTCAGAGCTCGCAGAGAGGGGGGTCATCGCCCACGCACTGGATGTGCGGGACACGGATGCCCTCACCCGTGCGCTCGACGGTGTGGAGGCCGACATCGTGCTGAACAGCGCAGGTGTCAGCCGCGCGGGCAACCTCCTGAGCTCCTCCGCCGAGGATCTGGACGACCTGGTCGAGGTGAACCTCACCGCGGTGATGCAGATCCTGCGTCTGCTGTACCCCGGGATGGTGGAGCGGGATCGCGGCCATGTGCTGAACATCTCCTCGATCGCCGGGCACTACAACTTCTTCGGCCACACCGCCTATCACGCGACCAAGGCGGCCGTTCATCAGCTCTCGCGTCAGCTCCGCAACGACGCACTGGGCAAGCGGGTGCGGGTCACCGAGCTCAGCCCCGGCCGCATCGAGACCGAGATCTTCTCACGCAACCTCGGTGGAACCCCCGAGACGGATGCCGAGGCCTGGGCGACCTACTACGAGGGCTTCGAGTCGCTCACCGTCGACGACGTCGTCTCGGCGATCGGGTTCGCGGTCGACGCGCCGTCGCACGTCAACATCGGACTCGTCGAGCTGATGCCCACCTTCCAGGTGCCGGGAGGTCTCACCTTCGACCGCCGCGACGCCGCACTCCAGGCTGCAGAGTAAGGACACCACCATGGTTCACGTCACCACCCGTATCGAGCGCGCCGACGCCGCCGACATCGCCCGCCTCGGCGAGTTCACCGCCGCGACCATCCACGAGGCACAGGGCCGCCGCGGCGCCCTGAATGCGAACATCAAGCCCATCGACCGCGACACGTCGTTCGTCGGCTCGGCCTTCACGGTCGTGTGCGCTCCGCGGGACAACCTCATGCTCCAGGTCGCCATCCACTACGCGCAGCCGGGAGACGTGCTCATCGTATCGGCGGGCGAGTTCGCCGAGGCGGGCATGTTCGGCGATGTGCTCGGCAACGCCTGCAAGGCGAAGGGCATCGCGGCTCTCGTGACCGATGCCGGGGTGCGTGACACGCAGGAGCTGCGCGAGCTCGGACTCCCGGTCTTCTCGGGGAGCGTGTCGATCAAGGGCACGGTGAAGGAGACCCTCGGCGCCCTCAACCAGCCCGTCGTCTTCGCCGGCGAGATCATCCACCCAGGCGACATCGTCAAGGGAGACGCCGACGGCGTCGTCGTCGTCCGGCGGGAGGAGGCGCGGGAGGCCGCCGAGCTGTCGGCCGCCCGGGATGCCCACGAGGCCGAACTGATCACGAAGTACTGGGCAGGCGGCACCACGATCGAGCTCTGCAACCTCTCCGAGGTGCTGAAGGCGAAGGGTCTCACGTCCGACATCGAGGACCCGTCATGACCGACGTGATCGCGTCGTCGTTCCGCGCGGCGGAGCGCCTCGGCCGTATCAAGCCCTCGCCGAGCACCGCCGCGGCGGCGCGGGTGCGCGAGCTGAAGTCGCAGGGGCGCCGCATCCTCGACCTGACCGTCGGCGAGCCGGACTTCGACACTCCCGAGCACATCAAGCAGGCGGCGATCGCCGCGATCGACGCGGGCGAGACGAAGTACACCCCAGTCAACGGCACGCCGCGCCTTCGCCAGGCGATCCGCGGGTCGCTGCTGCGCACGCACGGGATCGAGTACTCCGACGCCGAGATCACGGTCGGCGGCGGCGGCAAGCAGGTCATCTTCCTCGCGTTGATGGCGACGGTGGATGCCGGTGATGAAGTCCTCATCCCGGCGCCCTACTGGGTGTCGTACCCCGACATGGTGCGTGCGAACGAGGGCACACCCGTCATCGTCGAGACCTCTGCGCACAACGGCTACAAACTCAGCGCGGCGGAACTGGAGTCCGCGATCACGGAACGCACGACGTGGCTGATCCTGAACAGCCCCGGCAACCCGAGCGGTGCGATCCATACAGAGGATGAGCTCGCAGCTCTCGCCGACGTGCTGCGTCGCCACCCGCACGTCTCGGTGCTGTCGGACGAGATCTACAGCGAGATCTCGTTCGGCGGTGCGCCCGCTCCGAGCCTCGCCGCCGTCGCACCCGACCTGCGTCACCGGGTGCTCGTGGTCTCGGGCGTATCCAAGTCATACGCCATGACCGGCTGGCGCCTGGGCTATGCGGTGGGCGACCCCGCGCTCGTCGGTGCGATCAACACGCTGCAGTCGCAGACCTCGTCGTGCCCGTCGTCGATCAGCCAGGCCGCTGCAGCCGCCGCACTGGAGGGCCCGCAGGACTTCATCGCCGAGTCCGTGCCGGTGTACCGTGCCCGCCGCGATGCGGCCGTCGCCGGTCTCCAGGGCATCGACGGGGTGATGCCGCTCGTCCCGGACGGAGCCTTCTACCTCTATGTCGACTGCGCAGGCCTGATCGGCCGTACCACGGTCGACGGCACGGTGCTGGAGGACGACCAGGACGTGACGCTGTATCTGCTCGATCACGCGGGCGTCGCCGTGATCCAGGGGTCGGCCTACGGTCGTTCGCCCTTCTTCCGGATCTCGTTCGCCACCGATCTCGACACGATCGACGCCGCCGTCGCCGAGATCGCCGCTGCTGTGGAGGCGCTGCGATGAGGGCACGTCTCCGCGTGGTCGTCGCTGCTCCTCTCGCGCCGGAACTGTGCGAGCTGCTCACGACGAGAGAGCCGCGCATCGACCTGATCGTCGATCAGACGCTGCTGCCGCCGATGCGGCATCCGGCCGACTTCTCCGGTGACCCGTCGTTCCGACGGACGCCTGCGCAGCAGTCGGCGTATGAGCAGCTTGTCGACTCGGCCGACGCGCTGTACGGCATCCCCGATGTCGACCCGTCGGCACTCGCGCGCACCATCCGGATGAATCCCTCGCTGCGCTGGGTGCACACGATGGCGGCCGGTGGTGGCGGCCAGGTGAAGGCCGCCGCACTCAGCGAAGAGGAACTCGACCGCGTCGTCTTCACGACGTCGGCGGGCGTGCATGGCGACGCGCTCGCCGAGTTCGCAGTCTTCGGCGTCTTCGCCGGAGCGAAGCATCTGCCGCGCCTCGTGAAGCAGCAGCACGATCGGGTATGGAGCGGTCGCTGGCTGATGTCGCAGGTGTCGGAGCAGACCGTGCTCGTGCTCGGCCTCGGCGGCATCGGGTCATCGGTCGCCCAGAAGCTGTCGGCCGTGGGCGCGACCGTGATCGGCACGTCGCGCAGCGGTGCGTCAGTACCCGGAGTCTCGCGAACCGTCCGCCCCGATGACGTCGCCTCGGTGCTCTCCGAGGTGGACGCCGTCGTCACCACGCTTCCCGGTACGGATGCGACCCACCACTTCGTCGATCGGCGATTCCTCGCCGCGCTGCGTCCGGGGGCGACTCTGGTCAACGTCGGTCGAGGGACGGTCGTCGACGAGGCGGCGCTGCTTGATGCCCTGGAATCAGGGGTCATCGGGTTCGCCGCACTCGACGTGTTCGAGGTCGAGCCGTTGCCCGACGAGAGCCCCCTGTGGGGTCACCCTCGGGTGCTGGTCAGCCCGCATACCGCTGCGCTCGACGCGCGGGAGGATCGCCGCATCGCCGAGCTCTTCGCCGACAACGCCACCCGGTTCCTCGATGGGGCTGCGCTGCGCAATGTCGTCGACACCGTCGAGTACTACTGACCCATCGGAGAGATCATGACCAACCCGTTCGACCTCACCGGAAGGCGCGCGCTCGTCACCGGCTCCAGCCGTGGCATCGGCCATGCCATAGCACGTTCGCTGCTCGAGGCAGGCGCGCACGTCATCGTCCACGGCCGCGACATCGCCGTCGTGGAGGGTGCGGTTGCGGCGTTCGGCCGGGAATTCGGGGCGGACGCCGCGTCCGCAGCCGCGTTCGACATCACCGAGGAGGAGTCGGTGATCACCGGCATCCGCGCGATCGAGGCCGACGGGCAGATCGACATCCTCGTGAACAATGCCGGCATGCAGCATCGGGAGCCGCTGCTCGATGTGAGCCTCGAGAACTGGGAGCGAGTCATCCGTACCGACCTGACGAGCGCCTTCCTCGTCGGCCGGACCGCGGCGCGGGCGATGGTCGAGCGCGGAGGCGGTGCGATCGTCAACATCTGCTCGGTGCAGACCGATCTCGCCCGTCCGACGATCGGGGCGTACACCGCAGCCAAGGGCGGCCTGCGCAACCTCACCAAGGCCATGACGGCTGAGTGGGCGGCAAGCGGCGTACGGGTCAACGGCGTCGCTCCCGGCTATATCCGCACGGAACTCACCCAGCCTCTCGTCGATGATCCGACATTCAACGAGTGGGTGCTCGGGCGCACCCCGGTGGGGCGCTGGGGAGAGCCGGAGGACATCGGAGGCGCCGTGATCTGGCTGGCATCCGACGCATCCCGATTCGTGACCGGACAGGTCGTCTTCGTCGACGGCGGAATGACGGCGGTGGTGTGATGGCGGCCGTTCCGCACGCGATCGTGATCCACGCGGCCGGCGACCTCCGCGTCGAGGAGATCGCCGAGCCCCTGCCGGCATCCGACGAGGCCGTGATCGACATCGTCTACGGAGGCATCTGCGGCTCTGATCTGCACTACTGGACGCATGGTGCCGCCGGGGAGTCGATCCTGCGCGCCCCCATGGTGCTCGGCCACGAGGTCGTGGGGGTCGTCAGCCGCGCTGCGGCCGACGGCAGCGGGCCCTGGGAGGGCACGCGCGTCGCCGTGCACCCGGCCACTCCGGCGACCGAGTACGTACGTCACCCCGCGCACCGACCGAACATCGCGGGCGGCGGCTACCTGGGGTCCGCCGCCCGGTTCCCGCACCGTGACGGGGCGTTCGCGCATCGAGTGGCGATGCCGACAGGCATGCTCCGGGCGCTCCCCGAGACGGTGGATCTGCAGGAAGCGGCGTTGATCGAGCCCGCCAGCGTCGCCTGGCATGCAGTGAACCGTATCGGCGATGTCACCGACCTCTCGGCGCTGGTCGTGGGGTGCGGTCCGATCGGGCTCCTCGCGATCGCCGTGCTCCGGGCGCGCGGCGTGCGCCACATCACCGCCATCGACCTGCATGACCGGCCGCTGAAGGTCGCGAAGGAGCTGGGGGCGGATGTCCTGCTGAAGCAGCCCGATGAGGCAGACGTCTCGGCGATCGATGCCGACGTCGTGGTCGAGTCATCGGGAAGTCATCGCGGTCTCGACACGGCGATCCGTGCGGCGACCCGCGGAGGCGCAGTCGCCATGGTCGGGCTGCTGCCGAGCGGGCCGCAGCCCGTGCAGGTCGCGCTGGCGATCGCCAAAGAACTCGATCTCCTCGGCTCGTTCCGCTTCAACGACGAGATCGACGAGGTCATCGAGGCGCTCGCCCAGAAGAGGCTTCGGATCGCCCCGGTGATCAGCCATGTGGAGCCTTGGCGATCGGCCGAAGCGGCCTTCGCGATCGCGGCGGATCCGACGCAGTCCAGCAAGGTCCTTCTGAAGTTCGGACGTGCTCCGTCCTAGGCGCTCCCCGTTCGGTCGCCGCCGGTCACAGAGGCGAATGCTGCCCGAGATGACGATTGAGCACCTTCGCGCTCGTCTCGAAGCTCCTGATCGGTGAACCTTCGATCCAGTTGCGGTGTGTCTCGAGTATCACCGCCCGTGTTCCCGAGAGCTTCGCCTGCTCGATGAACGAGGGGATGTCCATGTTCCCGAGACCCAGCTCGACGGCATCCGCTTCGTCGATCGGGGTCAGCGAAGAGCCTCGGCGGCGGGTGCCGCGGTCGGTGATGTGGCACAGCACGACCCGCTCGCCGAGTTCGCGCATGAGTGCGAGGGCGTCTACCCCTGCCGCAGTCGGCCAATAGCAGTCGAACTCGAAGTTGACGGCTGAGGGGTCCGTCTCTGCAATGAGGACGGAGAATGCCGTGCGCCCCGATGGCAGGCGACGGAACTCGACATTGTGATTGTGGTAGAGAAGGGAGACGTTGCCGGCGGCGAGCACGCGGCCCGCGGCGTTGAGCCGCAGGGCAAGATCTCGTACCTGTGCCTCGTCGGTGTAATCGAACCGGTGCATGCCGGTGATGACGACGCGTCTGGTGTCGAAGCTCGCCGCTCGCGAGATCACAGCATCCGGCTCGCGCTCGACAGTGCCGAGGTCTTCGTGGAGGCCGACGACCTTCAGCGAGGTGCTGCGAATGAGCTCCGGCCAATCGAGCCGTCCGCCGCGGCCGACCGGCATCCCGGACGCTCTCGTCAGCGCCCGAACGAACAGGGGCGTCGGTCGGGTCATGAAGCCGTTCAGCTCGATGCCCTCGAACCCGGCACGCTCGAGCCGGCCCAGCGTCTCGCGTGCCTGCTGCTCGGTCGACAGCACAGTGCCGAGTTGGATCTGCTGGATCGCCTTCAGCGGGCGCTCGTTCACTACGCGCCCTCCGACGATGCCGCTGGCGGCTGCGCTGCGATGAGCTTCATGAAGATCGTCAGCAGTCCGAGAGCGTCTCGCGACGGGTCGAGCAGCGCCTGAATGCGCAGGCCGTCGACCATGGCGAGGACGAGGGTGATCTTCTCGTCTGCCGTCAGGAGTTCGTCCTCTTTGGTGGGGAGGGGCCCGTCCGTGAAGCGGGACCGCATGCGCTCGCGGCGCCCGAGGAAGAAGTCGTGCGCCGGATGCTCCGGGTTCGTGGCGGCCACCGTGAGCGCCATCCAGTTGCGCTGGAAGTCGGGGTGCGCGAACTCGTCGGCGAGCACGGCGCTCAGGATCTGCTCGCCGGGCACGTGCGCCGTCATGATCCGAGCGGCGAGGTCTTCCTCGTGCTCCTCGCGCTGGGCGAGGGCGGCGGGCAGCAGTTCCTCCTTGCCGGAGAAATGTCGCAGCAGTGCGGCGTGGGTGAGGCCGGCGCGACTGGCGATGTCGCGCAGTGACGCCCGTTCGTAGCCGTGTTCGGCGAAGCTCGCGAGTGCGGCCTCGACGATCTCGGCGCGTCTCGCCGGTGTGGAAGCACTTGGTCCTCGGCGGCGCGGGGAGGGCTCGGCTGTCAGCGACGACGTCATGTTCCCACCTTCTCACTTTTGCCTTCTGTTACCAAAGTGGTTACTATCGCTCAGGATCGACAATCGGTTGCCAAACTGCTGACGATCACATTTCGCGAGGGCCGCCCAGTGGAGGGCGCCGCGGATCACTGAACGATGAAGGAGTCCAGGTGACCAAGAGTGAATTCGACCGCAACGACACGATCGACTCGATCGCTGCGGCACAGCCGGTAGGCGGGAACACGCCTGACGGCACTCCGCTGGAGGGAACCCCCGTCGGCTCCGAGCCGACCGCGAAGGTCAGCGGCGGATACATCTTCTGGCTGATGCTGGCCAACTTCGGTGCGTCCATCGCGATGATGGTCCCGCTGGCCTACGGCCTCGCACTGCGCATCACCGAGCTCGCCCCCGGGCACGAAGAGGTGCTCGGCTACGTCACCGGCACCGCGCAGCTCATCTTCCTCGTGCTCAGCCCCATGATCGGCATCTGGAGCGATCGCACCCGGTCGCGCTTCGGGCGTCGCACCCCGTTCCTGTTCCTCGGCGCCGCACTCGGCATCGTCGGGGCCGTCATCATCGGCTTCGCCCCCAACCTGCTGCTGGTCGGTGCGGGGTGGGTCGTCGCGATGACCGGCTGGTCGACCGCCGGCGCGGCGATCCAGACCCTCCAGGCCGACAAGCTTCCCGAGGAGCAGCGCGGCAAGGTCTCGGCCCTCACCGGTCTGATGACGCAGGTCGCGCCGGTGCTCGGCATCGGAATCGCCTACGCCGTGTCGTACAGCACCTTCCTGGTGTTCTTCGTCCCCGCCGTGATCGGCGTCGTACTGCTCGTCCTGCTGCCGACCTTCAAGAAGGAGGGAAGCTCGAAGGACCTGGTCGTCGACTCGTCGGTGACGCTCAAGAAGGTCATCGCCGGCTACGGCTTCAACGCCCGCAAGTACCCGGACTTCGCGTGGAACTGGGTCGGCCGCATGGTGTTCTTCATCGGCCTGTACTTCAACACGACCTTCGGCACGTTCTTCTACGCCCAGCGTCTCGACCTGCCGGTCCGCGAAGTCGCGGGTGTCGTCGCCACCGTCGGGATGCTCGGAGTCGTCGCTGCTGCCGGTGGCGCGCTGCTCGGTGGATTCCTGTCCGACAAGCTCAAGCGCCGTCGGCTCTTCGTGCTCGCGGCCGCCTTCATCTTCATCGGGGGAGCGCTCGCCGAGGCGTTCGCATGGTCGCTGCCGCAGCTCATCGTGGGGGCGGTGCTCATGCAGCTCGCGATCGCCGTGTTCGCCACCGTCGATCAGGCCATCGTGTACGCGATCATTCCCGACCGCGCCGAGTCCGGCCGCTACATGGCCGTCGTGGCGTTCGCCCAGAAGATCCCCAGCGCGATCGCACCGCTGATCGCTCCGCTGATCATCACGATCGGGGCCGTGGGTGCCGAGAAGAACTACACGCTGCTCTACCTGATCGGCGCAGTGTTCGCCCTCATCGGCGGTCTGATCATCATGTTCAAGGTCAAGGGAGTGCGTTGAGATGACGCTCACATCGAACCCGGCATCCGTGCCCACCGCGCCCTACGATCTGCGGATCGACAGCGGCGGCGACGAATTCACCGTCTCCGAGGGCGCGCCGCGACTGTCGTTCACCGTTCCGATGGGGGCGGGTGCGGAGACCGGGTTCGAGCTCGAGGCGATCGTCGACGGCGAACGTCAGCCCTCAGTGTCCCTCGAGACCGGCGCGCACCTCTTCATCGAGTGGCCGTGGCTCGCGCTGTCCAGCGGTCAGCGGGTCCGATGGCGTGCACGCACCGTGAGCGGCGACACGCTCTCGGAATGGTCGGACTGGGCATCCTTCGAATGCGGACTCCTCGACGCGGACTGGACTGCCGAGTGGATCAGTCCCGTCGAGCACGATGAGCCCGGATACGGCGCGCGGGGTGCTCACACGCTCGCTCACACCTTCGGGGCCAGTGGCATCGTCTCGGCGCGGCTGTACTCGACCGCTCTCGGCGTCTACGAAGCTCGCATCAACGGCGAGCGGGTCGGCACGGCCGAGCTGTCGCCGGGGTCGACGTCGTACGACCGCACCCTCTACGCCCAGGCTGCCGACGTGACACGCCTGCTGACCGACGGCACCAACTCGCTCGAGATCGAGCTCTCCGACGGCTGGTACCGCGGGCAGGTCGGGGCGTTCCGTCTGCCGGCCGGGTGGGGCACGACTCTCGCAGCTCGAGCTGAACTGCACCTCGAGCTCTCCGACGGCTCGCGACAGGTGATCCGCACCGACGGAGACTGGACCAGCGCTCGGTCCAGAGTGATCCGCGCCGACCTGATGGACGGGCAGACGACCGACTTCCGTGCGGATGCCGGGTCTGCGGAAGCCGTGATCGTCGGCGCGGTCGAAGGTCCGCCGATCTCGTGGTCGCCGGCTCCGCCCGTCCGGGTGGTGGAGACGCGCGACGCGGTGATCGGGAACCACATCGCGGACGGCACCTGGGTGCTCGACTTCGGTCAGAACGCCTCGGGCTGGCTGCGGCTCACCGATCTCGGTCCGGCGGGAACGCGCACGGCGATCGACTACGGCGAGTACGTCGGGCCTGACGGTGACGTGAGCACCGCACACCTCGATTCCACCAAGCCGGGCGAGCATGACGTCGTCTTCGTGCAGCACGACGAAGTGGTCTCAGCCGGAGGGGGCGAGATCTTCGAGCCGCGTCATACGGTTCACGGCTTCCAGTTCGCCCGGATCACGCGTCAGGGTGCTCCGTTCGAACCGGCGTCCGCGCAGATGCAGGTCGTGCAGACGGATCTGCGTCGCACCGCATCTTTCGAGTCGAGCGATCCCGACCTCAACCGGCTGCACGAGATCGCCGACTGGAGCTTCCGCGGCAATGCGGTGGATGTGCCGACCGACTGCCCGACGCGTGAGCGTCTGGCCTGGACGGGCGACTACCAGGTGTTCGCGCCGACCGCCGCGCGCCTGTACGACGTGCTCGGGTTCACTCGCAAGTGGCTGCAGTCGGTGCGTGACGATCAGCTCGACGACGGTCGCGTCGCGAACTTCTCCCCTGACGGCCGTCGCATCAAGCACAAGCTCGACGACCAGTTCGCCATGATGACGGGTTCCTCCGGGTGGGGTGACGCGATCACCTTCGTGCCGTGGGAGATGTACACCGCATACGGCGACGCTCGCGTTCTCGAAGAGAACTGGGACGCGATGGTGCGGTGGGTCGAGTGGGAGCTCGGGGCCGCGCGCGCGAATCGGCATCATTCTCGCGTCGAGCGCTCCGCCGAGCCGCTGCCGCACGAGGAGTATCTGTGGGACGGCACGTTCCACTGGGGGGAGTGGACCGAGCCCGTCGCGAAGGCGGAGGACGGCTCGCGCCTGGATCCGATCAAGACGAACCCCATGGCCTGGTTCATGGCCGACAAGGGAGAGGTCGGCACGGCCTACCTGTATCGCTCCACTCAGATCCTCGCTGATGCCGCGGCCGTGCTCGGTCGCACGGGTGAATCGGCGAAGTATGCCGCGATCGCCGAGCGCGTGCTCGACGCGTGGCGTTCCGAGTTCGTCACGGACGACGGGCGTACGGTGCAGGACACTCAGGCCGCCTATGTGCGGGCACTCTCGTTCGGTCTCATCCCGGAATCGCTTCGTGCCACCGCTGCGCAGCGCCTCGTCGAACTCATCCGCGACGCCGGCACCCATCTCGGCACCGGATTCCTGTCGACGGGAGACCTGCTGCCGGTTCTCGCCGACAGCGGGCACGCCGACGTCGCCTACGAATTGCTCTTCCAGCGCAGCGCTCCGTCGTGGATGTACATGATCGACAGGGGAGCGACGACCATCTGGGAGGACTGGGAGGGGATCGACGACGAGGGCGTCGCCCACGAGTCGCTGAACCACTACAGCAAGGGTGCGGTGATCCGCTTCCTCCACACGCACACCCTCGGGTTGCGTCAGGATGCGGACTCGGCAGCATGGGAGGCGTTCACGATCGCGCCGCTCCCCGGCGGCGGCGTCAGCTGGGCGAAGGGGCATCTCGACACTCCGCAGGGGCGGATCCGCGTGGAGTGGCGCGTCGAGGGGGACGAGCTGGTGGTCGAGGCGGACATCCCGGCAGGGAGTCGCGCGACCGTGGTCTTCCCCGACGGGACGACGCGGGCAGCAGGACCCGGATCCTTCGCCGGCGCGGGCGGGTTCTCCGGCGCCCGCTGACGGCGTGGATCAGTCGTCGTGCATCGCCGCGGCCTGCAGCTCCCGATTGATCGCGCGCAGGCCGAGGGCGAGGGATTCCAGCTCGTCGATCGTCAGCCCGTCGAGGATGTCGGCGCCCATCTCGGGGCGCGCCGCCATGATCTTCCCGATGACGTCACGCCCGAGAGCCGTGGGCGCCAGGCGCCGCACACGCTGATCGACTGCATCCGTCAGTCGTTCGACGAGGTGCTGGTCGACGAGGCGCTCGACGAGCTTCGACATCGTGGCGAGCGACACCTCGAACGACGACGCGAGGCCACTGATCGTGCTGTGGTCGGATACGACGATCGACGTGAGTACCTTGAGCTGCTGGATCGTCAGCTGCGTGCTCAGCAGGGAGCCGATCATGCGGGGAAGTGAGCGCACTGATACCGCCAGCGTGAGGGCATCGATGTTCTCCAATGCCTCCGCACGTCTCCGGTCATCGCTCACCTCAGTACCGTAACGCGCTCCGAGGCGATTCCCAGGGATATTTACTTAGCTTCGAGCTAACCTTCTGTGAAGGAACCGATCCGGGGTCGTGTCGGGTTCAGGTTCACGCCGTCCCCAGTTCGCGTCGACCTGGCCCGAGCCCCGGCGACAGGAGGACGGAACCATGACCGACCAGGCACAGGCCACCCAGGAGCAAGTCGCGCGGCTGCGGGCACTGCGGGAGAAGTACGCGCAGGAGCGCGATCGGCGCATCCGCCCCGACGGGGCGGCCCAGTATCGATCGGCTCTCGGCGAGTACGGCTACTACGCGAAGGACCCTTACACCCCCCGCACTGATCGAGAGCCGCTGCGGGATCGCGTCGAGGCTCTGGTGATCGGGGCGGGCTTCGGCGGGCTGCTCACCGGTGCGGGGCTGCGAGACGCCGGCATCGGCTCGGTGAGGCTCATGGACGAGGCGGGCGACGTCGGTGGAACCTGGTACTGGAACCGCTACCCCGGCATCCACTGCGACATCGAATCGTATGTCTATATGCCGCTCCTCGAAGAGACGGGATACATCCCGAGCAGGCGCTATGCGCCTGGCGAGGAGATCCGTCAGCACGCCGAGCGCATCGCGGAGCACTACGACCTCTACCGCGACTTCGTCGGGCATACCCGAGCGACGGGGCTGACCTGGGACGAGGATGCATCCGAGTGGGTCGTCGAGACCGATCGAGGTGACGTGTTCCGCGCGCGGTACGTGATCACCTCCTCCGGCACGCTCACGCAGCCGAAGCTCCCCGGCATCCCGGGCATCGAGCGTTTCACCGGGCACACCTTCCACACCAGCCGCTGGGACTACGCCTACACCGGCGGATCCGCCGAGGGGAATCTCACGAAGCTCGCCGACAAGCGCGTCGCGGTCGTCGGCACGGGGGCGACGGGCCTGCAGGTGATTCCGCACCTCGCCGAGCACGCGCGTGAGCTCCTGGTCTTCCAGCGCACGCCCTCGACCGTCGATGTGCGCGACAACCGTCCGACGGATCCCGACTGGGCGCGCACCCTCGCGCCGGGCTGGCAGCGCGAGCGGATGGACAACTTCCTCGAGGTGCTGGCCGGCGAGCCCGTCAAATCGCTCGTGCAGGACGGGTGGACCTCGACGAACCGGCTGCAGCGGAGCATCCTCTCTGGCAGCGTCGACGGCTCTGTATCGGAGCAGGACCGCCTGCTGCGGGAGGAGCTCGACGACGCTGTGAAGATGGATGCGCTGCGCGCCCGGGTCGACGAGATCGTCGACGACTCGGCGACCGCAGCCGCCCTCAAGCCCTGGTACCGGTACATGTGCAAGCGGCCGGGGTTCAGTGATCTCTACCTGCAGGCGTTCAATCGCTCCAACGTGACCCTCGTCGACACGGCCGACACGCACGGCATCACCGCGCTCACCGAGACATCGATCGTGGTGGGTGAGGCGGAGTACGAGGTGGACTGCATCATCTTCGCCACCGGGTTCGATGTCGGAGTGTCGGGCGTGGTGTCCGGCACCCTGCCCGTGTCCGGGCGGGGAGGCCGAGCTCTTCTCGAGGCCTGGGGGATGGGCCCGCGGACGCTGCACGGATTCACCACGCACGGCTTCCCGAATCTGTTCCAACTCGGCCCGATGCAGAACGCGAACTCGGTGAACTTCGTGCACATCCTGCAGGAGCAGGCGACGCACATCGCCGCGGTGATCGAGCGGGCCGAGCGGGTCGGCGCTCGCCGCATCGAGCCGACCGCTGAGGCCGAGGATGCCTGGTGCCGCACTGTTGCCGAGACCTCGAGGGACGTCTCGGACTTCCAGGCCCAGTGCACGCCGGGCTACTACAACGGTGAGGGCTCGCGCACGATCGGCGGACTCACGTACTCCCCGGGGCCGGTGGCCTTCCATCGACTCCTGCGCGAGTGGCGTGCGGGAGACATGGCGGAGCTGCTCGTGGTCGACGATGCGGACGAATGCGTGCGCGAGTCGTCGGAGATCGGGGTGTCGGCGTGAGGGCGGCGCTGGCGGCCGCGGCAGGTGCGATCGGGGTGGTGGCTCTGCTCGTCGGGTGCGCGCCGGCGGCTCCGGATGCGGCGCAGACCGACGCTCCATCGGACGGGCCCGCTGCGGAACAGCGCTCGGAAGAGCTGCTCCAGGTGACGGAGCCGCATGAGCTCACCGGAGGGACGCTGCTCGAGGGGCCGACCTTTCACGAAGACGGGTCGCTGTTCATGGTCGACGTGATGGCGCCCGCCGGGGAGGCGAAAGTCCTGCGCGTCGACGTCGACGAGCGCGACGTCGACCAGGTCTTCACCGATGAGACGAGCGCGTTCACCTCGGCGCAGTTCCATCCGAACGACGGGCGCCTGTATCTCACCGACTTCCTCGGCGGTGGTGTCATGAGCATCACGGCTGACGGAGAAGACCCGCAGGTGCACTTCTCGGGCGACGTCGACGGCATCGCGATGCTGCCCGACGACATCGCGTTCCATCCCGACGGCACGATGTTCGTGACCGACACCCGCGGCATGGACGGGCCAGGATGGGAGACTCCGGGGCGTGTGGTGAGGATCGGCGCCGACGGGCAGGCGTCGACCCTCGCGGGCGACCTTCCTTCCCCGAACGGCGTCGTCTTCGACGAAGAGGATGCGGGGCTCTGGGTCGCGCAGTACAACGCGAACCGGATCGACTACTTCGCCCTCGATGAGACGCGCACCCGCGTTGTCTCGGCGTATCCCGCGATCCACGTCGACGGCGGGATCGGACGCATCGACTCGACCGCGGTCGACGCCGAGGGGAACATCTATCAGATGTTCCACGAGAAGGCCGAGATCGTGGTGTTCGCGAAGACCGGAGAGCAGATCGGCACGATCCGCGTGCCGGGTGAGGGACTCGAGTCGGCGACGAACATCGCGATCGCGCCGGGGACGACCGACGGATACCTCGTCGTCAGCGGGCCGGCGGGCGGCTTCGTGCACACCTTCGAGGCCTACGGGGAGGGCATCCGTCAGTCCAACGGCGGGTGAGGGGCCTGTGGGCGTCCCATCCGTCGCTGATGGATGGGACGCTCCGTCCCTACTGAGGTCACCCGACGGGTCGCGCGGTCGACTCGCGCACGACGAGATCGAGCGGGAGGACGACCTTCGACGGGACGCGATTCCGCTCGGGGTCGATGAGTGTCTCCATGGCCCGCGTGCCGATCTCACGCAGCGGCGAGTGGAGCGTCGTCAGTGCCGGCACGGCGAGCTCGGCGCTGAAGATGTCGTCGAACCCGATCACGCTGAATGCCTCGGGCAGCGTGAGGCCGGCGCCTCGAGCCGCTCGGAGCAGTCCATGAGCGACCAGGTCGTTGTAGGCGAGAACGGCGGTCACGCCGCTGGCGCGCACGCGCCGGAGCGCATCCGCACCTGCGTCGACGGTGGGGGAGTCCACGGCGATCTCCACCAGGGAGATGTCACGCGACATCGCCAGGTCGAGCGTGAGCTCCCAGCGGGAGCGATTGATCTGCAGGCCGCCCAGGCCGAGGTATGCGACCGACCGATGCCCGAGATCTCGCAGATGGTCGATAGCAGCGGTCAGGCCCATCGCCAGATCGGGGATCACGCTCGGCAGGGACGGTGCCGAGTGATTCGCCGCCACGATCGGCTTCACGCGAGCGAGGTCTGCGAGGGCCGCATCGTCGAGGCGCGAGGCGACGACGAGCAGGCCGTCGACAGACGACTGCAGAGCCTCGATGGTCTCCCGTTCGATGTCGGCTGCGGCTTCGGTCTCCGACACGACGAGCGTGAAGCCGCCGGCGCGGGCGACCTGCTCCGCGCCGCGGATCAGTTCGAAGTGCACCGGGTTCGTGATGTCAGGGAGTACGATCGCGAAGGTGCCCGACCGGCCGGTGGGAAGAGCTCTCGCCATCGGGTTGGCGCGGTAGCCGAGCTCGGCGGCCGCCGCGCGGATCTTCTCTTCGGTCGCTGCGTTCGTGCGACCCGGCTTGTTCAGAGCGCGGGAGACCGTCGAGGGATTGAGGCCGACCCGCTGCGCGATGTCGTAGATGGTCGCTCGGCGGGCAGAGATGCCAGCACTGCCAGGCACCTCATCGGGTGCTGTCAGATCGTCCATCGACATCGCGTGCTGTTCCCTTCGCTGCGACCGGCATCCGGTTCCCCGATCGTACGGCAGCAGGTCCGCCGGGATATGTCGCCGTGCGAACAACACGCTTGGCAACCGATTGACAAAACTGGCGGAAACCGATCTGATAGGGGAATGCTCCAGCCGCAACGCCGCGACCGCGACCGCCTGCTTCCTGCCGACCCGGCGACGCGCTCCGTCGCGCGATCCCTGTACGAGAGCGTCTCAGCTGCGCCCATCGTCTCGCCGCACGGCCACGTGCCGGTGGAGTGGCTCGTCGAGGATCGCCCTTTCGCCGACCCGGCATCGTTGCTGATCACGCACGACCATTACGTCACCCGGCTGCTGCATGCCTCGGGTGTCGGACTCGATGCGCTCGGCGTCGGTGGATCGCCGGCGGACCCGCGAGAGGTGTGGCGGCTGTTCGCCGAGCGCTGGCCGCTGTTCGCGGGCACGGCGTCTGGGTACTGGCTGAGCGAGTCGCTCGAGAACGTGCTCGAGCTTCGGACGCCGCTCACTGCCGCGACTGCGGACGATGCGTACGATCACATCGCCGCGAAGCTCGTCGATCCGAGCATGCGACCGCGTGCGCTCTTCGAGAGCTTCGGCATCGAGGTCCTCGCGACGACCGACGATCCACTCGATGATCTCGCGGGGCATGCTGCGCTCGCCGCCGAGGGTGCGGTCGGCAGGGTCGTTCCCACCTTCCGGCCTGATCGCTACCTCGACCCGGACGCGGCAGGGTTCGCCGCCAGCGTGCAGCGCCTGCTCGAGACCACTGGGCAGCCGAGCACATTCGCCGGCTACCTCGCAGCGCTGGAGGCGCGGAGGCGGTACTTCATCGAGCACGGCGCGGTCTCGGCCGACCACGGTGTCGAGGTGCCCGACACCCTCGATCTCGACGCAGCCGAGGGGCAGGCGCTGTTCGCCCGAGTGATGGCCGGGGATGCCGATGCTGCCGATCGCCATTCGTTCCGCGCGCACATGCTGCTGCAGATGGCCCGGATGAGCGTCGACGACGGTCTGGTCATGACGATCCATGCGGGCGTGGTCCGCAATCACAACGCGGAGACCTTCCGCAGGTTCGGGCCCGACACGGGCCACGACATTCCCCGGCGCACCGACTTCGTCGGCGGTCTGCGACCGCTGCTCGAGCGGTTCGGGCTCGAGCGCGACCTGCACCTCGTGCTGTTCGCGGTCGACGAGACCGTCTACTCGCGGGAGGTCGCGCCGCTCGCGGGCTTCTATCCGAGCGTCTACATCGGGGCTCCGTGGTGGTTCCTCGACGCACCCGACGCCATGGCCCGATTCCGGTCGGCCGTGACCGAGACCGCAGGATTCTCACGGGGGTCGGGCTTCATCGACGACACCCGCGCGTTCCTCTCGATCCCAGCCCGGCACGATACGGCGCGTCGAGCGGATGCCGCATTCCTCGCGCGCCTCGTGGTCGAGGGTCGGGTGAGCGAGGAGTCGGCGGCCGCGATCATCGGCGACATCGTCGGTCCGCAGCCGAAGCGGGTGTTCAAGCTGTGAGCGCCACGACACTCGGCGTGCGCGAGTCGCCGGCTCCGCCCGTGCGGATCGTGCACATGGGGCTCGGCGCCTTCCATCGCTCCCATCTGGCCTGGTATACGGCTCATGCCGCGGATGCAGCCGAGTGGGGGATCGCGGCGTACACCGGACGAAGCGCCGGCCTCGCGGATGATCTCACCGCCCAGGACGGCCTCTACACACTGGTCGTGCGCTCGCCGGAAGGCGACGAAGCGGAACGGATCGGCAGTATCGTCCGGGCCCATCCGGGCACCGACATCCCGTCCTTCGTGAATGACGTCGCCGCTCCCACGACAGGCATCGTCAGTCTGACGATCACCGAGGCTGCCTACGCCGACCCCGCACTGTCACGCGATCGGGCTCTGCTCGCAGACGCGGCCGGCGACGACCTCGACGGCATCCGTCCGCTCACCGCGATCGGTCGTCTCGCCCTGGGGCTCGAGGCGCGCCGGCGCGCAGCCTCGGGCCCGCTCGCACTGGTCTCCTGCGACAATCTGCCCGACAACGGCGGAGTTCTCCGTGACACCGTGCACGCGGTCGCGGGCGGGCTGCCCGGGCTCGCCGACTGGATCGATCTCCAGGTCTCGTTCGTCTCGAGTTCGGTGGATCGCATCACGCCCCGACTCTCGGACGAGGAGGCGGCTGAGCTCGCAGAGCGCTACGGGGATCGTGCACCGGTCGTCGCCGAGCCGTTCTCCGACTGGGTCATCGCTGGGGAGTTCCCTGCGGGCAGACCGGAGTGGGAGACGGCGGGAGCGCGCTTCACCGACGACCTCGAACCGTGGGAGGCGCGGAAGCTCTGGCTACTGAACGGTGCTCACACCCTGCTCGCCTCGGTCGGTCGACTTCGGGGGCATCTCACCGTCTCCGAAGCGATAGCCGACGCAGAGTGTCTCCGTGCTGTCGACGCGTACTGGGACGAGGCCTGCCGGCATCTTCCGGCAGAGCTCGAGCTGCTCGAGTACCGCGCGGCGCTGCTCGAGCGGTTCCGAAACCCTCGCATCCGGCACCTACTCGCGCAGATCGCACTCGACGCCGACACCAAGATGCGGGTGCGTATCGCGCCGGTGGCTGAGCGTGAACGCGCGGCGGGCCGCACCGGTGCTGCGTGCGCGGCGGTCGTCGCTGCGTGGCTGGCAATCGACGGCGGGGCATCGGATCGTGCAGGGGTGGAACGCGCGGTCGCCGACCTCAGCCCTGTGCTCGGTGCTGATGAGGTGTTCGTAGATGCGGTGTTCGCGGGCCGCCGGTCTTTTGCGGATCTCACGCTTCGGTAACAAGTTGGCAATCGGTTGTCAAAACTCCAGAACCCTGCTTTACTGACATCAGACGTCGCCGTCCTCGTCCGCCACACCCCGCTGACAAGCGGTTGCGCATCAAGTCGTTTCATCCAAAGGAGTATGAACAATGTGGAACACCCGTAAGCACCGTCGCCGAGTGGCTCTGCCCGCTGCGATCCTCATTACCGCACTCGCGGTCACCGGCTGCGCTGCCGGAAGCGACTCGACGCCCGAAGGCACGTCGGCGGCCGTCGTCGAGAAGGACCTCGCAGTCGCCGCGGTGTCTGCCCCCAACTCGCTCGATCCCGCTCAGATCGTCGACGGTCAGCAGATGTTCGTCTGGTCGTCGATCCTCGACACCTTGCTGCGCAAAGACCCCGAGACGGGAGAGCTGCTTCCGGGCGCCGCAGAGAAGTGGGAGTACAACGAAGACGGCACCCAGCTGACCCTCACGCTGCGCGACGGCATGACGTTCAGCTCGGGAGACCCGGTGGATGCTGCCGCGGTCGCTGCGACCCTGCTGCGTTCGAAGGCCACGCCCGGAGCCGTACAGAGCCGCCTCGCCGCGGTCGCGGACGTCGTGGCAGAGGACGACAAGACCGTCGTCATCAGCTTCTCGGCGTTCGACCCCCAGTTCCTCGACAACCTCGCCCAGGGCCCTGGTGCCATCGGCGATCCCGCGACCATGGATGAAGAGCGCACGGCCACCGACCCGATCGGATCCGGCCCGTTCACTCTCGACGTCGACAAGACCGTCCCGGGCAGCAGCTACGTCCTCGTCAAGCGCGATGAGTACTGGGACGCCGACAATGTGCCGTTCAAGACGCTCACCGTCAAGGTGCTGCAGGACCCGACGGCATCCCTCAACGCACTGCAGGCGGGCGAGCTCAACGCGGCGACCGTGCAGTCGCAGGTCGTCTCGCAGCTCGACGCGAACAAGTTCACCATCACGGTGAACGACGCGGTGGCCGTGGGGTACCTCAACATCCTCGATCGCGCCGGCGAGAAGTTCCCGGCGCTCGGTGACGTGAAGGTGCGTCAGGCGATCAACATGGCGATCGACCGCGAGGGCGTGCTCAAGGGCATCTTCAGTGGAGTGGGCATCGCCACGACGCAGCTGGTCAGCCCGTTCGGCGAGGTCTACGACGAGAAGCTGAACGACGCGTACGAGTACGACCCCGAGAAGGGCAAGGAGCTCGTCGAAGAGGCGGGCTACGCCGGCGAGACCTTCCAGATCCCGAGCACCTTCCTCAGCACCACGATCGAGCCCGTGCTGACGCAGGCGTTCGCCGACATCGGTCTGACCCTCGAGTGGGTCACCGTGCCGCCGCAGCAGGCGCAGGCAGCTGCCCGTTCCGGTGACTACGGGCTGTACTACCAGATCCTCGGATTCAACTCGGACTCGGCAGATCTCGCGACCACGATCGGCGCCGCCGGCTTCGGCAACCCGACCGGGTACACCGATCCGACGCTCGATGGCTACTTCGACGAGATCAACAACACCGTCGACTTCGCGGATGCTCTCCCGGTCTACAAGGAGCTGAACGAGTACGTCGTGGATCAGGCGCTCGTCGCCCCGATCGCCTATATCGGCGCGACGTGGGCGACCGCTGACGGGATCACCTACGTCGGCAAGGCGAACACCCTCGCAACCATCCGACAGTTCGACGTCACCGAGTGAGTGACGGGTGGGGATGCGGCGCGCCGCATCCCCACCACACACCGGGAGTCTCTTGATGCTCAGCTATATCCTCCGCCGACTCGGCGCCGGCGTCGTGCTCGCGATTCTGGTCACCCTCATCACCTTCCTTCTCCTCAGCACTTCGTTCAACGACGTCGCTCAGGCCATCCTCGGCACGTCGGCGACGCCCGATGTGGTCGATGATCTGATCGCAGCGAAGGGGTGGGATCGCCCTGTCATCGTGCAGTACTTCGACTGGCTGATCCACGCCGTGCAGGGTGACTTCGGCGTCTCGGTGTACACATCGCTGCCGGTCGGACCCTCGGTTCTCCAGCGGCTCGCGGTCACGCTCTCGATCATCGTCCCAGCACTGATCCTCACGGTGATCCTCTCCGTGTTCCTCGGTGTCTGGGCGGCATCGCGCGGTGGAGTCGTCGACCGCATCGCCCAGGGAATCTCCCTGATCGGCTACATCGTTCCCGGCCTGCTCCTGGCGATCGTCCTCGTCGTCGTGTTCGCTGTGCAGCTCAAGTGGCTTCCGGCCACCGGGTTCACGCCGTTCGCCGAGGACCCGGGGGCATGGGTGCGCAGCATCACCATCCCGGTGATCGTGCTGACCATCGGCGGCGTCGCCAACATGGCGGCCCAGGTGCGAGGCAGGATGATCGACGAGCTCCGTCGCGACTACATCCGAACCCTGCGCACGCGGGGATCGTCGACCACCTCGATCGTCATCAAGCACGCTCTGCGCAACGCCGCGAGCCCCGCGCTCACGGTGATGTCGCTGGAGTTCATCCAGATGTTCGGCGGCGCACTCATCATCGAGAACGTGTTCGCGCTCCCGGGCTACGGAAGCTTCGCGTTCAACGCCTCCCTGCAGGGCGACATCCCCGTGATCATGGGCATCACCGCCTTCGGCGTGCTGCTCGTCACCGTCGTCAACCTCCTCACCGACCTGGCCAACGGTTGGCTGAACCCGAAAGCGAGAGTCCATTGAGCGACGAACGCCCACCCCAGACCACCACCGGCACCGTGACACCTCCCAGCACCGAGCTGCTCGTCACCCTCGAGAACGCAGCGAAGACCCGCACGTCGACCTGGCGCCGCATTCTGCGCGACCCGCAGGCCGTCGTGACGCTCGGGCTTCTCGCCGTGATCTTCCTGCTCGGGCTGCTCACACCGTGGCTCGCGCCGCACGGTCCGAACGACGCCGATCTTGCGATGATCAACGCGCCGGTCGGCACCCCCGGGTACCTGCTCGGTGCCGACGAGGCCGGGCGCGACATCCTGTCGCGGCTGCTGCACTCGATCAACACGGCAGCGATCTCGGCTCTGATCGGAGCCGGTGTCGCCCTGCTCGTCGGAGTGGTCGCCGGCCTCATCGGCGGCTACTTCGGAACCGTGACGCGAGCCACCACCGAGTGGCTGTTCAACCTCATCATGACCTTCCCCGGCATCCTGCTGCTGATCATCCTGATGCCGGTCACCGGGGGCGACTACCGCTTCACGATGCTGATCTTCGGCGTGCTGCTGTCGCCCGGCATCTACCGCATCGTTCGCAACCTCGTGCTCGGGGTGAAGAACGAGCTCTATGTCGATGCCGCCCGAGTGTCGGGGCTCGGCAACCTGCGTATCCTCGGTCGCCACGTGCTCTTCGTCGTGAGAGGGCCGATCATCATCGCCGCAGCCTTCATGGCGGGCTCTGCGATCGCCGTGCAGTCGGGTCTCGCATTCCTCGGCGTCGGTTCGCTGCAGATCCCGAGCTTCGGGTCGATGATCTCGTCGGGGTTCCGCAACCTGTACATCGCGCCCACGCAGTTCCTGTGGCCGAGCCTCCTGCTCGGCGTCATCACGGCGTCTCTCGTGCTGCTCGGCAACGCCCTGCGTGACATCCTGGAGGGCTCCATGCCGAAGCCGGCCAAGGTCGGACGCGGCCAGCGTGTGCTGGACAGCGCCGGAGAAGCGACGGCCGCGCGCACGGGACTGCTCGAGATCAACGAGCTCGCCATCGCCTATCCGCGTCCGAGTGGCGGCCTGAACGAGGTCGTACGCGGCGTCGACCTGTCGATCGCCCGCGGGCAGATCGTCGGGCTGGTCGGCGAATCCGGGTCGGGAAAATCGCAGACAGCGTTCGCCTCGCTGGGGGTGCTGCCCAACGAGGCGGTCATCACCCGCGGGTCGATCCGCTTCGACGGGCGCGAACTCGTCGGCCTCACGGATGCGCAGATGCGTCCGCTGCGCGGCAAGGAGATCGCGTACATCCCCCAGGAACCCATGTCGAACCTCGATCCGTCGTACAGGGTCGGCGCACAGCTCGTCGAGGGCGTACGGTCGGCGCTCGGCGTGACCCGCGCGGAGGCATCCGCCCGGGTGCTCGCGCTGCTCGAGAGGGTCGGCATCGCTGACCCGAAGCGCACCTTCGACTCGTACCCCCATCAGATCTCGGGCGGTATGGCGCAGCGTGTGCTGATCGCGGGCGCCGTCGCGAGCCGGCCGAAGCTGCTGATCGCCGACGAGCCGACGACGGCACTGGACGTCACGGTGCAGGCCGAGATCCTCGACCTGCTGCGAGACCTGCAGTCCGAGCTCGACATGGCGATCCTCCTGGTCACTCACAACTTCGGTGTCGTCGCCGACCTGTGCGACCGCATCGCGGTCATGCAGAATGGCGTGATCGTCGAGTCCGGCACCGCTGCGGAGGTGTTCTCGCACCCGACGCACGAGTACACGAAGATGCTGCTCGGTGCGATCCTCGACGAGAGCACGGTCCGCACCGATCCGCCCGTCGCGGCCTCCGATGAAAGGACAGACCGATGAGCCTTCTCGAGGTCGATGAGCTTCGTGTCGCCTTCCCCGGACGGGGATGGCGGGCCAAGCCGGTCGAGGTGCTGCACGGCGTCTCGCTCAGCGTCGCGCCGGGGGAGACCCTGGGGCTTGTCGGCGAATCCGGATCGGGCAAGACCACGATCGGACGCGCGGTGCTGGGCCTGGTGAAGCCGTCCGGCGGCGACATCCGGTTCGACGGGACGTCGATCGCCGGAATCTCACCTCGCGATCGTCGTCGCCTGACTCGTGACATCCAGGTGGTGTTCCAAGACCCGTACACGTCGCTCAACCCGTCGATGACCATCGGCGACATCCTCGCCGAGCCGCTGGTGATCCAGGGCGCGACGGCGAAGGATGCACGCTCGCGGGTCAAGACCCTGCTCGACCAAGTCGGGTTGCCCTCGGATGCCGTCGAGCGACTGCCCCGAGAGTTCTCGGGCGGTCAGCGTCAGCGTGTAGCCATCGCGCGCGCGCTGGCTCCTGAGCCTCGCCTGATCGTGTGCGATGAGCCGGTGTCTGCTCTGGACCTCTCGACCCAGGCACGCGTGCTCGATCTGTTCGTCGAGATCCAGAGGGCGACCGGGGTCGCCTACCTCTTCGTGTCGCACGATCTCTCGGTCGTCCGCCACATCAGTCACCGGGTGGCCGTTCTGTACCGCGGCGACCTCGTCGAGACCGGATCGGCCGAGCACGTGACCTCGACCCCCGACCATCCCTACACGCAGAAGCTGCTGCTCGCGGCGCCGGTCGCCGACCCCTCCCGTCAGCGCGAGCGGCGACTCGAGCGCCGCCGAATCATGGAGGCATCATGACCCAGAATCCGATAATCCCCGGATACCACCCGGATCCGTCGATCTGCCGCGTGGGCGACGACTACTACCTCGCGAACTCGAGCTTCGAGTACTCGCCGGGCGTTCCGCTGTTCCACTCCCGTGACCTCGTCTCGTGGACGCAGGTCGGCAACATCCTCGATCGCCCCGAGCACCTCGACGTGCGTACCGGGCTCGCGGGAGCGAGCGGGGGGATCTACGCCCCGACACTGAGGCATCACGACGGCCGGTTCTGGATGATCACGACGAACATCCACGAGGTGGGGCGGGGTCACATCCTCGTGCACGCCGAGGATCCCGCCGGCCCGTGGAGCGATCCCGTCTACGTCGCAGGGCTCATCGGTATCGACCCCGACATCGCGTGGGACGACGACGGCACCTGCTTCGTGACGTGGAGCGACGTGATGCGCGGCGGAATCTCGCAGGCCGTCATCGACCCGCTGACCGGTGACGTGCTGTCGGAGCCGCGGTCGCTGTGGGCGGGAACCGGTGGTGCGCACGCCGAAGGGCCTCACCTGATCCGCCGCGGGGAGTGGTGGTACCTGCTGGTCGCCGAGGGCGGTACGGGGCCCGGCCATATGGTGACGATCGCGCGATCCTCGAGCATCAGCGGACCCTTCGAGCCGGCACCGACGAACCCCATCCTCACTCACCGCAGCACGAGCGCGGCCGTGCAGTCGACGGGGCACTCCGATCTGGTCGAGCTCGCCGAGGGATCCTGGGCACTGGTCTTCCTCGCGACGCGGCCCCGCGGCACCTTCCCGCGCTGGCACACCAACGGGCGCGAGACTTTCCTCGCGGGGGTGGACTGGGTCGACGGGTGGCCGGTCATCGACGAAGAGCGCTACGACGTCCCACTCGCGAAGACCTCGTTCGTCGAGGACTTCAGAGGCGAGGAACTGCATCCGCGGTGGATCTCGCCGGGAACCTCGCCGTCGTCGTTCGCCCGCACGAGTGCAGATGGGCTGCACCTCGAGCGGGGGCGGGGTGCGCTCGCCGCCAGTGCCGAGCGGCTGCTCGCGGTGCGCGCCGAAGACGAACTCTGGTCGGCTCGCCTGCACGCGACAGGCGACGTCGCGCTCTCGGTCCGGATGGACGACGCGCATCAGCTGATTGTCGAGCGCGTCGGTGCAGAGGTGCGCGCACGGATCGTCATCGGTCCGCTGAGCGACGTCGTCGCGCGGACAGAGGCTCCGGCGGATGCGGTGCTCGAGATTCGAGCCACGGAGGTCGAAGCCGAGCGCGGCGCGCGGCGCGGTCCCGACCTGCTGCGCGCCGGTCTCTCTTCGGTGGAGGGCTTCGTCGAGCTCGCCACGCTCGACGGCCGCTATCTGTCGACTGAGGTCGCCGGTGGATTCACAGGCAGGGTCATCGGTGTCGAGGCTCTCGGAGACCAGGTCGTCGTCAGTCGGTTCGAGTACGAATCGGGTGCCGCTGCGGAGTGATCAGTCCCGCGGGCGGGACCGCAGCTCCGGCACGAAGGTCGACATCAGCGACGTGACACAGGCATCTACGTCGATCGCCGAACGGTCGAAGAGCCACTGCGTGTGCAGCCCGTCCATCGCGCCGATCGTGATCGCTGCGAGGTGTGACGGGGGCAGGTCGGTCGACAGGCGCCCCTCGTCTCGGAGCCGGGTGAACAGGCGAGTCATGAACGAGCGGATGTTGCGGTATCGCGTCTCGAAGTAGTCGTGCGCCGGGTGAGCGGGCGCCGTGGCCTCGCCGGTGAGCACGGCGCTCAGCTCGACCAGGCCGACCCGCTGATCGCGTTCGATCAACGTCGTGGCCATGCCGCGGAGCACGTCGAGCGGATCGGCTCCGGCGCTCAAGACCTCGTTGCGTGCGAGGTAGTCGGCGCTGCGCTCGTCCTGCAGGGTGAGGACCGCCATGAGCAGGTCCTCCTTGCGGGGGAAGTGATGCAGGAGCCCGGTGTGGCTGATGCCTGCACGACGAGCGATCTCGGCCATCGAGGCTCCGTGGAAGCCGGACTCGCCGAAGATCGTGAGGCAGGCGTCCAGGATGCCGCGACGGACGGCTGCGGTCTTGGCGTATTGGACCATCGATACCTCCGGCGATAAAAATAGTGAGGACTTACTATTTTATGTTACCGTTAGCTGGCAATCGGTTGTCACGATTGCTCCGATCGAGAGGATCCCTCAATGACGAACTTCCCCACCGGCTTCCTCTGGGGGGCCGCCACTGCCGGACACCAGATCGAAGGCAACAACGTCAACAGCGACTGGTGGGAGCGGGAGCTGACCATGCCCGGCATGGAGCCCTCGGGCGACGCCGTCGACAGCTACCACCGCTTCCGCGAGGACATCGACCTGCTCGCCGACGCCGGCCTCGACACCTACCGCTTCAGCCTGGAGTGGTCGCGCATCGAGCCGATCGAGGGCCAGTTCTCTCGCGCAGAGCTCGCGCACTACCGTCGAGTGATCGACTACTGCCTCTCGCGCGATGTCACTCCCTTCGTCACGCTGCAGCACTTCACGACGCCGCGATGGTTCGCGAACGACGGCGGCTGGACGTCGCCCAAGGCCAAGGACCGCTTCCTCAGCTTCGTGACCCAGGCCACCACGATCCTCGACGGTGTCGAGTGGGTCGCGACCATGAATGAGCCGAACATGCAGGCGGCCATCATGACGGCGATGCGTCGCATGGCCGCTCAGGGCGGACAGTGGACGAGCCCCACGGTCGAGGCGGACGCGGTCGAGAGCGAGGCACCCGCGGAGCAGAAGGAAGAGAAGAAGCAGCACGGCTCCTTCCTGCAGGACGCAGACCCCGAGATCGGCCGCGCGTTCGTCGAGATCCACCATGCCGCCCGGGAGATCGTGCGCGCCAAGACGAACGCCAAGGTCGGCTGGACCATCGCCGCAGGCGCGCTCACCGCGGCCCCCGGTGGCGAGGAGAAGCTGAAGCAGATCCGCTACGGCAAGGAAGACGTCTACTGGGAGGGGTCCCGCGGCGACGACTTCGTCGGTGTGCAGGCGTACTCGTCGCAGGAGGTCGATGCCGACGGTCTTGTGCCGCATCCGCCGCACCCCGACAACACGCTCGTCGGCACCGCCTTCCGCCCCGACTCGCTCGCCATGGCCGTGCGCCACGCATGGGAGGTCTCCGAGGGCGTCACCGTGATCGTGACCGAGAACGGCATCGCCACGGCCGACGACACCCAGCGGATCCGCTACACGGATGCCGCGCTGCGCGGACTCGCCGACACGATCGACGAGGGCATCGACGTGCGCGGCTACCTGCACTGGACGCTGCTCGACAACTTCGAGTGGGGTCACTGGGCTCCGACCTTCGGCCTGATCGCCGTGGATCGGGAGACGTTCGTGCGCACGCCCAAGCCGAGCCTCGGCTGGCTGGGCGAGGTCGCGAAGCGCAACGGTCTGGCCTGACCGAAGCCGCGTACAGAGGCCGAGCAGATGACCGTCGACGTCGACGATCCCCAGGGCGAAGGCCCTGCGGAGGCTGCGGGGCGCGTTCCCGAGGGAAACCTCGCGCTCCCGCAGCCTTCCTCCCTGGTCCCCGCGCCCGACGATCGCGCGGGGACCGGGCAGGCGTCCGTCTCGGGGTGGTCGATCGCCCTGCTCGTCGCCGCGACCTTCGGCGCCGGCATGGCGATGATCGTGCCGATGGCCTACTCGCTGGCGGTGCGGCTCGACCAACTGGCACCCGGGCGCACCGAAGCCCTCGGCATCGTCCTCGCGGTCGGCTCGGCGGCCACGCTCGTGCTCGCGCCGCTCACCGGCATCCTCAGTGATCGCCTGCGCAGCCGCTGGGGGCGGCGGCGTCCGTTCACCGTGATCGGTCTGCTGATCGGTGCGGCCTCTGTGCCGGTCATGGCCCTCGCCCCGGATCTCAGCGTTCTCACGATCGGGTGGACGCTCTCGACTGTGGGGTGGGGAACGGCGGCTGCGTCACTCGGAAACTGGCAGGCGGATCGTCTGCCGCCGCACCAACGCGGCCGTGTGTCCGGCCTCACCGGCGTCACCATGCAGGTCGCGCCCGTTGTCGGGATCATCCTCGTCGGACTCTTCCTCGATCAGGTCATCCTCGTGTTCGCGCTCCCTGCGGCGATCGGTGTCGTACTGGTGATCGCATTCCTCGCGGTGGTGCACGACCCCGACAGCAGGGGGATGCTGATCGAGCGGCGGCTGACCGTCGGCGGACTGCTGCGGAGCTACGGCTTCGATCCGCGTGATGCCCCGGACTTCGCATGGAACTGGCTCGGGCGCTTCATCTTCTTCTCCGGGCTGACCCTCACCACCAGCTTCACCGTGTTCTTCGTCGCCCAGCGCCTCGAGCTGCGCGTGCCCGATGTCGCCGGAGTGCTCGCGATCGTCTCGGCGTCGAGCATCGTGACGGCCACCGTCGGCTCCCTCGGGGGCGGATGGCTGAGTGACCGGGTGGGCAGGCGCAAGCCGTTCATCCTCGCGGGTGCCGCTCTCTTCGCGGCGGGATGCAGCGTCTCGGCGTTCGCCCACGACCTGCCGACGCTCATGGTGGGCACCCTGCTGAACTCCCTCGGCATCGCCACCTTCTCGGCTGTGGCTCAAGCCCTTCTGCTCGACGTGCTGCCCGATCGCGAGAGGGAAGCGGGTCGCTACATGGCCATCGCCCTGTTCGCGCAGAAGATACCCGGCGTCTTCGCGCCGGTGCTCGGCGGGGCGGTGCTGGCCATCGGTGCCGGCGCCGAGAACTTCACCGCGCTGTATCTCCTCGCTGCCGCGCTCGCCTTCGCCGGCGGTCTCCTCATCACCCTCTCGGTGCGCAGCGTCCGCTGAGCATCACCCATTCGAAACGGAGCAATGATGTCCTTTCCCTTCCCCGACGTCTCGTCGACCCCCCTCGGCTCGCTGATCGATCTGACAGGACGCACCGCGCTCATCACAGGAGGCGCTCAGGGCCTCGGTCGTGCCATCGCGGATCGGCTCGCCGAGGCCGGTGCGAGCATCGTGATCGCCGACCTCGACGAGGGCCGTTCGCGAGCGGCGGCAGACGAGATCGGCGAGCGCTTCTCGGTGCGGACGGTGGGCGTGCGCATGGATGTGACCGACTCGGCGTCGGTGGCTGCGGCGACCGACGCCGCGGCGGCTGAGGTCGGTGCCCCGGATGTCTGGGTGAACAATGCCGGAATCTTCCCCAGCCAGTCCCTTCTCGAGATGAGCGACGAGACCTGGGAGCAGGTGTTCGCCGTCAACACCCGAGGTGTGCGCAACGGTGCTCGCGAGGCGGCCCGTCGGATGCCGCAGGGCGGCGTGATCGTCAATATCGTCTCGACCGCAGGCTTCCGTGGGACTGCGCCCGGTCTGTCGGCCTATGTGTCGTCGAAGCACGCGGTGCGGGGGCTCACGAAGCAGCTCGCTCTGGAGCTCGCGCCCCAGGGGATCCGCGTTCTCGGTGTCGCTCCCAGTTACGTGCCGACCGAGGGGAACATGGCGATGGCAGCTGCGGCGATGGAGCAGATGGCAGCAGCCGGCATCGACCCCTCGACCATGCCCTCGGCGATGTCGCAGAGTCTGATCGGTCGTCAGGGCACGCCCGACGACATCGCGCGGGTGGTGCTGTTCTGCGCCAGTGACCTGTCGGTGGTGATGACCGGCAGCACGCTGCTTGCGGACGCCGGAGAGACCATCTGAATGGCAATCGGTTGCCATTTCTTCCGAACTCTGCTGTACTGAAACCAAGAACGCAAAGAAGCGCACGAAAGGCCCTTGATGCTCAAGCCCATCGCCACCGCGACCCGTGACCTCGTCAAGCTCGACGGAGTCTGGAAGTTCGGGATCGACTCCCGCCTCCCGGAGGAGCCCTGGCTCGCCACTCTCGACACGCCTCTCGAAGCAGCCGTTCCGGCGAGCTACAACGACCTCTTCACCGATCCGGCGATCCGCGACCACGTTGGCTGGGTCTACTACCAGCGGTCGGTGCAGGTGCCGCGCGGCTGGGCGGGGGAGCGGATCCTTCTGCGTTTCGACGCCGCCACGCACTCGGCAAAGGTATACGTCGACGACCAACTCGTCGGTGGACACGTCGGCGGGTACACGCCGTTCGACATCGACGTCACCGATGTCGTGAAGCCGGGCACCGCGTTCCGGCTCACGGTCGCGGTCAGCCCCGACCTCAGCAACACCACGATCCCGCCGGGCAAGATCGAGGTCGGCATGACCGGTGCCAAGACCCAGACCTACTTCCACGACTTCTACAACTACGCGGGCCTCGCCCGGTCGGTGTCGCTGTACTCGCTGCCGCAGGTGCACGTCGACGACGTCACGGTCGTGACGACGTTCGAGGGCTCGACCGGATTCGTCGACTACCGCGTCGAGACCGTCGGCGATGCCGCCGTGCGGGTGAGCCTGGCGGATGCCGCGGGCAGTGTCGTGGCGACGTCGTCCGGCCCGGAGGGCCGTCTCGAGATCGCCGACGTCGTGCTCTGGAAGCCGGGCGCCGCGTACCTCTACGAGCTGACGGTCGAGGCCGTCGACGGAGACGACGTGCTCGACACGTACTCCGTGGCAGTCGGTGTGCGAACGGTCGCGGTGCGAGGCGAGGAGTTCCTCGTGAACGGCGAGCCGTTCTACTTCACCGGATTCGGCAAGCACGAAGACACGTTCGTCCGTGGCAAGGGTCACGATGACGCCTACATGGTGCACGACTTCCAGCTGATGGAGTGGACGGGCGCCAACTCGTTCCGCACCTCGCACTACCCCTACGCCGAGGACGTGCTGGACTTCGCCGACCGCCACGGCATCCTGGTCATCGACGAGACCGCGGCCGTGGGTCTCAACATGGGGGTCGTCGGCGGTCTCAGCGGCACCCCGCCGTTCCCCACCTTCTCGGAGCAGTATGCCGGGGCGGAGACGCACGCGGCGCACGCGCAGCATCTGCGTGAGCTCATCGGACGCGACAAGAACCACCCGTCCGTCGTGCTGTGGTGCATCGCCAATGAGCCCGCCTCGAACGAAGACGGTGCACGCGAGTACTTCGAGCCGCTGGTGGAGCTGGTGCGCGAGCTCGACCCGACGCGCCCGATCACCTATTCGATGGTCATGTTCGCGACCTTCAAGAACGACCAGATCATCGACCTGTTCGACGTCGTGAGCCTCAACCGCTACTACGGGTGGTACATCAACGCGGGCGACCTCGCGACGGCCGAGATGTATCTGCAGGGCGACATCCAGGGCTGGATCGACCGCACGGGCAAACCGATCATGATGCTCGAGTACGGCGCCGACACGATGCCGGGCCTGCATTCGGTGTGGGACCAGGTGTGGACCGAGGAGTACCAGACCGACCTGCTCGCGATGTACCACCGTGTCTTCGATCGCTTCCCGCAGTTCGTCGGTGAGCAGATCTGGAACTTCGCCGACTTCGCCACGACCAACGGCCTGCACCGCGTCGGTGGCAACAAGAAGGGCATCTTCACCCGCGAGCGCCGGCCGAAGTCCGCCGCATTCGCTCTGCGCCAGCGCTGGCGTGGGCTCGACGGACGCAAGCCCGGCGCGGACGCCTGACCTACCGCCTTCACGCAGAGGAGAAGCACATGACCATCGACAGGGCCGACGTCATCGTCACGAGTCCCGACCGCAACTTCGTCACGCTCAAGATCACGACCGCAGACGGCGTGACCGGACTCGGTGATGCGACGCTGAACGGGCGTGAGCTCGCGGTCGTCGCCTACCTCACCGAGCACGTCGTGCCGCTGCTGATCGGCGCCGACGAATCGCGCATCGAAGACACCTGGCAGTTCCTGTACCGCAGCGCCTACTGGCGCCGCGGGCCCGTGACGATGGCGGCCATCGCAGCCGTCGACATGGCGCTGTGGGACATCAAGGGCAAGGTTGCCGGGCTTCCCGTGTACCAGCTGCTCGGCGGAGCCAGTCGGAAGGGCTTGATGGCCTACGGTCACGCGTCCGGCAAGGAGCTGCCCGAGCTGTTCGACTCGATCCGCGCGCATCAGGCACAGGGATATAAGGCGATCCGGGTGCAGACCGGGGTGCCGACCCTCAAGGCGATCTACGGCATCGCCGCGCAAGGTGCGGACGTCGGCGATGCCAGCGTCCGGTACGACCACGAGCCGGCGCGTCGAGGCGCGAAGCCCGTAGAGGAGGACTGGGACACGCGCGCCTACCTGAATCACCTGCCGGGTGTCTTCGAAGCGGTACGCAACGAGTTCGGCCCTGACATCCCGCTGCTGCACGACGGCCACCACCGGATGACGCCGATCCAGGCCGCACGCCTCGGCAAGGACCTCGAGCCCTACGACCTGTTCTGGCTCGAGGACTGCACTCCGGCCGAGAACCAGGAGGCGCTGCGCCTCGTGCGCCAGCACACCACGACGCCGCTGGCGATCGGCGAGATCTTCAACACGGTCTGGGATTTCAAGGACATCATCCGCGATCAGCTCATCGACTACGTGCGTGGAGCCGTCACCCACATGGGTGGCATCAGCGCCCTGAAGAAGACTCTCGACTACGCGGCGATGTACCAGATCAAGTCGGGCATGCACGGGCCGACCGACATCTCGCCGGTGGGCATGGCGGCGGCGATGCACCTCGGTCTCGCGATCCACAACTTCGGCATCCAGGAGTACATGCAGCACGGGTCGCGCACCGACCAGGTGTTCCAGCAGTCGTTCACCTGGACCGACGGCTACCTGCACCCCGGCGACAAGCCCGGTCTGGGTGTCGACCTCGACGTCGACGAGGCGGGCAAGTACCCGTACGAGCAGGCCTACCTGCCCTACAACCGGCTGCTCGACGGCACCGTCCACGACTGGTGAGCGCACACGCATCGCCCCCGGTCGTGGTGATGGGGGTCTCGGCCGCCGGCAAGTCGACAGTGGGGCGCCTGCTCGCGACCGATCTGGGCGTCGAGTTCCTCGACGCGGACGACCTGCATCCCGCATCCAACCGGGCGAAGATGAGCGCGGGCACACCGTTGACGGATGAGGACCGGATGCCGTGGCTCGACCGCGTCAGCGATGAACTCGCCGCACGGTCGGCATCGGGGTCAGTGATCGCGTGCTCGGCGCTCCGGCGGGTCTATCGGGATCGGATCCGCGAGCGGGTGTCGGGTGTCGTGTTCGTGCACCTGCACGGCAGCGACGAGCTGCTCGCCGAGCGCGCGGCCGGCCGAACCGATCACTTCATGCCTCCTTCCCTGCTTCGATCGCAACTCGACACCCTCGAAGCGCTCGACGCCGACGAGGTCGCGGTCGTCGTCGACGTCGGTCGCCCGCCCGCGGAACTCGCCCGCGCCGCCGTCGAATGGCTCGAATCGCACCGGTCATGACACGCTGGGAGCTGGGAGGAACCATGGACGACGATCTGCCCGGTGAACTCGCGGAGCGCATCCGGCGTCGCGGCGGCGCCGCGACCATCTACGACATCGCGGAACTCGCGGGTGTGAACCCGTCGACGGTGTCGCGCGCGCTCAGCAAGCCCGGTCGCATCAGCAAGAAGACGGAGGAGAGGATCCGTCTCGCCGCCGACCGCCTGGACTTCCAGTTCAACCCGATGGCGCGTGCCCTGCCGACCGGACGCAGCCACACGATCGGGTTGATGGTCGCGGACATCACCAACCCCGTGATCTTCGGCATCGTCCGCGGCGCGGAGCACACGGCAGCCGCGGCCGGATACACGCTGGTGATCGCCGAATCGCAGGAGTCCGGTGAAGCGGAGGCCGAGGCGGTCTCGCGGCTGCTGCCGAGCGTCGACGGGCTGATCCTGGCGACCACCCGTCTGGCTGACGAGCGGATCCTGCGGCTGGCGGAGCGCAAGCCCGTCATCCTGATCAACCGGCAGGTCGACGGCGTGGTCGGCGTCCTCCCCGAGGTGGAGCAGGGTGTCGCGGACCTCGTCGCCCATCTCGCCGACCTCGGTCACCGCTCGATCGCGTATCTCTCCGGCCCCGAGACATCGTGGATCAGCCGACGACGGTGGGAAGCTATGCTCGACGCCGCCGAGCGCCTCGGCCTGGCAGTCGTCGAGATCGGCCCGCACATGCCGACGATCGACGGCGGTCGCGAAGCTCTTCGTCGAGTGCAGGCATCGCGGGCGACCGCCGTCATCGCGTTCAACGACCTCATGGCGATCGGCCTGATCCAGGCTGCGTCCGCCGCCGGCATCCTCGTGCCCGACGGACTGAGCATCGCGGGGTTCGACGACATCTTCGGCAGCGAACTCATCGTCCCTGCGCTGACCACCGTGCGCGCCCAGTTGCAGCTCGCAGGGGAGCGCGCGGTCGGTAAGGTCCTCGAAGCTCTGGGCGATGCGACCGAACCGGTCAGCGACGATCCTCTCGCGACGACCCTGGTGGTGCGGGGAAGTACAGGGCGCGCTGCTCGGAGCTGAGTGCCGTGCGGTGCGCTGACGTCTTTCTGTGAACGTGGCAATCGGTTGCCAAATGCGTCGATCTCTGATTTGATGTAAGAGCCTCAACAGTGAGGCGGTCTGGAGATTTCGATGACGAATGCACAGCTGCAGGGAGCTCGGTCATGAGCGAGCAGATCACGCATCGCGCCGGTGAGGAATCCCGATGGACCTCGAACATCGGGGTGCACTACGACGCGAAGAAGCCGCTCTCCCGATACATCCGCTGGTACCTGCTGCTCTCGCTGGCTGTCTCGGCAGTGTGGGCGGCGACGAACGGCATCCTCATGCCGAACCAGATCCAACTGCTGGAGTTCGGATCCTTCTTCAATGGGGCAGACGCCGGCGTCGACCTGCAGGCTCTCACCGAGTTGGGTCGCGCCGTCGCTGCCGGCGAGGTCACTCCTACGACGGATCAGACCAGACAGCTCGCCCTGCTCTCTGACTTCGAAGCAGCGCGAGCGAACGGGCTGGCGCTCGTCACGACGACCAGCGCCATCATCGTCATGATCCTCCAGCCGGTGATCGGTGTGCTGTCCGACCGCACGCGCTCCCGCCTGGGACGCCGGGCTCCTTGGATCCTGTATGCGGGACTCATCGGCGCCGTGCTGCTGGTCGCCGTCCGGTACGCCCCGTCGCTCGTGGTGCTCGTCGTGCTGTGGTCTGCCGCCGAGCTGGCGCTGAACGTCGCAGGCAACCCCCTGCAGGCGACGGTCGCAGACCGCGTGCCTCGTGATCGACGAGGCCGCGTGACGTCCTGGACGAGCATGGGTGCGATCATCGGCGGCATCCTGGGCGGCATCGGTGCGGGCGCCCTGTTCGGACTCGTCGGGCTCGACTTCTATCTGATCCTCGGTCTGCTCGTGGCGATCGCCACAGTGCTCTTCGTCACCCGGAACCGTGACGCGTCATCCGTCGATGTCGAGCGTGAGCCATTCGCCTGGAAGCCGTTCCTGCTCGGCTACGCGAGTGCTCTCAAAGCCCGCAACTACCGGTGGCTGTGGATCTCGCGCGTGCTCTTCTTCTTCGGCTACAGCACGTCGACGGTGCTCAACCTCTATATGCTGCAGAGCTACGTGCGCCCCGCGCTGAGCGCCGCCGAGGCATCGGCGATGGTGCCGATCCTCGGGCTCGCGGGCATCCCCTTCACGCTCATCGCCGTGGCGATCTCGGGGCGGCTCTCCGACCGTGTCGGCCGTCGCAAGCCCTTCATCGTCGTTGCGTCGCTGCTCATGGCGGCGTCGATGGCGATCCCGCTGATCTCGCCGACGCTCCCGGCCCTCTTCGCCCAGGTGATCATCACTGGCCTCGCCTTCGGCATCTACCTGCCGGTCGACAACGCGATGTTCATCGACGTGCTCCCTGATCCGGCGCGCGCAGGGCGGGATCTCGGTCTCGCGATCGTCGCCATGAACCTCGGTCAGGCGCTGGCACCGGCGCTCGCTGCGGTCGTGGTCTCAGCGACCGGCGGGTATCAGCTCGTCTGGGGAGCCGCACTCGTGCTCGTCGCCCTCGCGACGCTCACCGTGGCGCCGATCCGCGAGCGGAAGGCCGTCGATGCCTAGGTGGGGCATCATCGGCACCGGCGACATCTCCGATCGCCTCGTCTCCGATCTGCTCGCCATCGGCGGTGAGATCACGGCCGTCTGGGGGCGAACGCCCGACCGCGCGTCGGACTTCGCCGCGCGGCACGGCATCCCGTTCGCGACCGCTGAACGCTCGGCGCTGTTCGCTCGCGACGTCGATGCGGTCTACATCGCGACGCCGGCGAGCACTCATACCGCCATCACGCTCGAGGCGATCGCTGCAGGAAAGCATGTGCTGGTCGAGAAGCCGATCGCGACCTCGGCGGTCGATGCGGAGATGCTCTTCGCGCGCGCCTCGGCGGCCGGTGTCTTCCTCATGGAGGCGATGTGGATGCGGTTCAACCCGCTGCACGTCGAGATCATCGAACGCATCACCGGGGGAGAACTGGGCGCTGTCCGCAGCGTCAGGGCCGGCTTCGGCACGCCCTTCTTCCCTCGCCCGGGCAAGGCCCGGCCCGAGGACGGCGGCAGCATCCTGCGCGACAGGGGGATCTACCCGGTCACGCTGGCCCATTGGTTCCTCGGGGAGCCAGACGACGTCCAAGCACGAGGAGTCGTCTCCGAGAGGGTGGACCTCGCGGGGCATGCCACCCTCGACAGTGCCGGCGGCGCCTTCGCGCAGCTCGCCTGGTCAGGAGTGGACTTCCTCGATCTCTCAGCGGCGATCAGCGGCGAGCGCGGTTGGATCACGCTCGATCCCATGTTCTGGGCGGGCAGCGACGCCCGAGTTCATGCAGGGTCGGCGGAGCGTATCTTCCGCGAGCCGGAGCGCATCGGGCATCCGCGAGTGGGCAACGGCTACGGGCCGATGCTCGAGGCGGTGGGCACGGCGATCGAGTCCGGTCTGCGTGAGCATCCCTGGCATGACGCGGCGACGACGATCTCGATCACCCGTACCCTCGACCGCATCCTTGCGGACATCTCCTCCGAGTCGCGCTGATCGCGGCCCGACCCACCCAGAAGGAAACCATGGACATCTCAGGCAAGGTCTTCGTCGTCACGGGCGCAGGAAACGGCATCGGACGCGAGGTGACGCTGCGTCTGCTTGCCGGTGGCGCCTCGGTTGCCGGCGTCGACCTGAACGCCGCAGGCCTCGAAGCGACCGCAGCACTCGCGGCTGTCGGCACGCGATTCACTCAGCACGCGGTGAACATCACCGACCGGAATGCGATCGACGCGCTTCCCGGCGCCGTGATCGCGGCTCACGGCCAGGTCGACGGCGTCGCGAACATCGCGGGGGTGATCCAGAAGTTCGTCAAGGTCAACGACCTGCCGTTCTCCGAGATCGAGAAGGTCATGAATGTGAACTTCTGGGGCGTCATGAACGTCTGCAAGGCTTTCCTTCCGCACCTGCTCGCCCGGCCTGAGGCGTCCCTCCTGAATGTCGCGAGCATGGGTTCGTACGCCCCGGTGCCCGGTCAGGCGGTCTACGGGGCATCCAAGGCCGCGGTGAAGCTCCTCACCGAGGCGCTCTATGCCGAGCTGCTCGAGACGAACGTGCATGTCACGGTGATCTTCCCCGGCGCGATCAGCACCGGCATCGCCGCGAACTCGGGCGTCGATCTCGGGGGCGATGCGTCGGCCGAGACCAGCGCGTACAAGACGACGACGCCGCAAGAGGCCGGCCGGGTGATCGTCGACGCGATCCGCAAGGACCGCTTCCGAGCGACCATCGGTTCGGATGCTGCGGCCATGGATCGCCTGTCGCGCCTCAACCCCAAGTTCGCGACGACCATGATCGCGAAGCAGATGGGTGCGCTGCTCGCCTGAGATCATCCCGCCTGACGAGTCCGTGGCCCGAGCGCATGTGCCACGGACTCGCGTGCACGTCTCAGCCGCCAGTCATCGGGTCGAGCTTGTTGGATTCTGCGACGACGTCTCGCCACGCGAACTCGTTGTTGTCACTGAAGACGTAGTAGCTCGACCCGTTGGGCATGAGTGCGACGGTGATCCCTCCGAACCCCGACATGAACGGAACCGAGAACGGTGAGGTGAAGGCCGCGTTGTCAGCGCTGCTGAAGTCTCGCGCCCAGAAACCGTTGTTGTAGTGAAACGGGGTTGGCCCACCGGTCGTGATGCCGCGATCTGAAGCGTCCCGCTGGAGCGATGCGTCCAGGAGCCCGGGATGCAGCACTTGGGTGCCGCCCGCGACGCCATCATCGGCGACGAGGAGCTTCGCCACCTTCGCGATGTCGTCCTGGGTCCAGAACATGCCGTACCCGCCGAAAGGCGCTCCGGTCGGCGCGTTGTCGGTTCGCAGTGTCGTCAGAGAGTCGGGTCCGACTCCCGCGGGCTCGAGCACTTCGTCACGGAGCATTGCGAAGATGTCGGAGCCGGCGCCCTCCCGTTCCTCGAGCACGTCGTCCATCGCCCGGACCGCGAGGAAGGTGTCGGAGGTGTGGTAGGTCCAAATGCTTCCTGGGGCCGCCTTGTGCGGGTAGGAGAGCGCCGCCGTCAGCTTGTCCGTATAAGTCTCTGCCAGAAAGAACGAGGACATCGTGGGTCCGGCCTCGTCTGCTTGGTAGCCGGCGGAGGAGTAGTTGCCGGTTGTCATGTCGAGAGCGTGATCGATGGTGACGTCATCCCACGAAGGGGCCGACGCTTCCGGGATGTGATCCTCCAGCAGCTCTTCGGAGACGTCGGGGCCGTACTTCTGGGCGAGGTGCATGAGCGCCAGGCCGCCGAATGCGGATTTGACCCCGTACGAGACGGCCGTCGAAGACCTCTAAGAGACGGTGGTGAGTCTTCCGTTGGCCAAGACGAACAGAACAGCCAGGATCGGCAGCGACGCGGCGAGCAGCCCCCACTTCGAAGCGATGATCGACATCACCGCGATCGCAGCTACGACCCCGAGAGTGATCCAGACACGGAGTATGATGCCCGCTGCCTCCTCAGCAGTCATTCCGGCGCCGAGGGCGAGCCCGAGACCGGCGAGGAGTATCTCGATGACCGTCACCACCACGATCGTCGTGGCGATAGCGAGAACCGCCCATCCGATCCGACCGCAGGTCTCTCGCCACTCGCGCGGAGCCTCGGTCTCGATGGGTTGGGTCATGCGCTCACCGTACCGGCTCCTGGCTCTAGCCGATCTAGCCGCCGGTTTTTCATCCACAGGCCGCTCGGATGCGCTCGGTTGCTGGGGGTCTCCGTTGAAGTGCCCCAGCAATCGAGCGCAGGGGAGCGCACGAAATCCCCGAGATTCCGCGGAAGTCGGATCGGGGGTCATAAGGAGTGACGCCCCGACGGCGCTTGTGACTCCCGCGCTGGCGCGTGGCTAGCCTCGAGCGGTCATCCGGCGGATCTGCTCGGCGTATCCGTCGAGGACGTCGAAGATCCCGCGGTGCTGCCAGACGCGGTTGCGTCCTTGGCCGGTCGTCTCGGTGAGCACCCCGCGATCGGTGAGCGTGTCCAGCGCGCGCAGCGCCGCCATCTCGCCGAGTCCGAGCGCGCTCATGAGGTACTTCGTGTTCACAGCCGGCTGGCCCACGAGCGCGGGAAGGACCTTCCAGACCGCAGCGTCGGAGCGGACGCCCTGGACTAGAGCGCGGGACTCGTCCAGCTGCGCGACGAGATCGTCGACCAGCTGCGTCCCCGTGGACGCGGCGATGCGACTCGCCATGGCGAACTCGCGGATGATCGGGGCAGCGTCGCCGGCTCGGAAAGCGGTCAGCGCCTGGAAGTAGCGCCCGGTGTTCACGAGCAGTCCTGCAGAGATCGGTACGGCGGTGGAGCTGACGAGACCCTTGTTGCGCAGGATCGACTGCGCGAGCGCGCGGCCGGTGCGGCCGTTGCCGTCGACGAACGGGTGGATGGTCTCGAACTGGGCGTGCGCGACAGCGACCTGAACAAGCACGGAGATGTCCTGGCGCTGCACGAATCTGACCAGGTCACCGATCGCACCGGGAATCCGGTCGTGGTGGGGAGCTATGAACTCCGCCTGGCGGGGGCCGGCGTTGCCGGGGCCGATCCAGACCGGTTCTTGGCGGTAGAGACCTGCTTCGTGCTCGAGGCCTGATTGGTGGCGCAGCAGAGCGTGGTGCATCTGCAGGATGGAATCCTCGGAGATCTCGTCCGAGAGCGCGAGGGCTGCCTCCATGGCGCGGACGTTCCCGATCACCGTGAGCGCGTTGGCCTTGTCGCCTTCATCGATCTCGGCGAGAGCGAGCTGCTTCGCCGACGTCGTCAGCTGCTCGATCTGTGAGCTGGACGCGGACTCTGTGCGCAGCAGGATCGCGGTCATCGGGCCCAGGGCCGGATTGTCGGTGCCCAACGTGCGCCGCGCATGCTCGTCGAACGCGACCAGCTGGCGCGTGGCGTCTTCGACATCAGCGGCGTCTTCGCTGGGAACCTGCGAGCTCCACTCGGCGATCGGTGCTGTGACCGTCGCCTCATACGGCCCGGTCTGACGCACAACCTCGGCCCGTGAGAACATCTCCGGTGCGCGCGGCGCCCAGTCGAGGGTCTCGCTCGATACGGCATCGATGGGGATGCGGGTGCGGGACGAAGACGTAGACATCAGACCATCATACCAACACTTATACAACTAGGTGTTGGCAGGGCGCTGCTCGAACGACAACGGCATCGCGGACGTAGCGTGTAACCGGCGTGCGCCCGATCTCGAGGATCTCGCCGTCTCATTGCGGCCCCTCGGGGGCTCGCGCCTCCGCCGATCACCGCGTTTGCGAAACGTGCGCGTATACGGGGTCGCGCGTGGTTCGTTTTTGGTTCATATTTCCCGCTCTTGGGGTAGATCAGCAGAAACGAGCACGTTGTGCCTCACAACGACTCCGCCGTAGCCGTACCTGCATTCGCAGGGTCGGAGCCAGCGCGCAGCCTCCGCTGACCTCGGCGGGAGCCGACACATCGGCGGTGTCGATGAAGTTGACGCCGAGATCGAGGGCCTGTGCGACGAGCCGGTCGGTCTGGTCCGCAGTGGGCGGGATATCGAAGGTCGCCGTGCCGAGTCAGATGGTGGAGACCCTGACACCAGTGGCACCGAGAACGAAGTATCGCATGGGAGCTTCCTCTCATCGGGACTCGTCTGAAACATGCCGGTGCTCGATCGTCCTGGCGCGCCATCCTCGGTGGATCGTGGCAGGTCGTGCAGTCGCTGGGGATCGCGGACGACCGCAGGGTGAACGCTCCGGTGGCAGCGCAGGTCAAGTACAACCTGGTCGATCGCGCCGCGTCCACTCCAAGCCAATGCGCGAAGACGACACGAAGCTGTAGGAAGGAACGACCCGCATGGCACGTATTCTGATCACCGGTTCGACCGCGGGCACCGGCCGAGCTTCTTGTCCACGAGCCGACCTCTCAGGAACGGTAGGGAGTCGTGGGTTCGACGTTATGAAGCTGGCCACCCAATGGGAGCCCTGACGGAACATGCACGCTCTGGACACCCTTCGATAGCGACCGATCACCCGTCAGGCCGTGGCAGTGCGTGCAGATGGAGATGCCTCAGCACCCCACGACGCCAGCAGTCGCAGCCGCTCGGCGGAAGGCGAACCGGGTTCCGCCGTGTAGATCAGCAGAACCTGACCGGGCTCGGCGGTGATCGCGAGCTCCTCGTACACGAGGGTGAGGTCTCCGACGACGGGGTGACGGAAGCGCTTGGTGCCGGATCCGTGGGTGCGCACGTTGTGCGCAGCCCACAGGCCGCGGAACACCTCACTGCGGGTGGAGAGTTCTCCGACGAGATCTTGGATCCCCTTGTCGTGGGGGTCACGGCCCGCTTCGGCGCGGACCACGGCGACGCACATGTCGGCGAAGATATCCCAGTCGGGGTAGAAATCACGGGCCGCGGGGTCGAGGAACTGGAACCGCGCGAAGTTCGGCGTCCTTCCTCCGTCGCCGATCAGTGGTGAGTAGAACGCTCGGCCGAGGTCGTTGAAGGCGACGAGGTTCTGTCTCTGATCTCTCACGACGGCGACCGCATCGGTGATGGACGCCAACGCCCATTCGAGGCTCGGGCGGGGCGGGCCCGGCTTGGCGCTTCGGCGGCGGTGACGACCGGAGGAGGGGATGCCATCGGCATTGCGCGCCAGGTCGAGCAGATGCGTGTGCTCGGCATCGGAGAGTTGGAGGGCGCGGGAGACGGCATCGAGCACTGCTCCAGAGGCACCGGCGATCGCACCGCGTTCCAGCTTGGAGTAGTACTCCACGCTGACTCCGGCGAGGGTGGCCACTTCGCTGCGTCGCAGACCTTCGACTCGCCGGTTCGACCCGGCGGTCAGCCCTACGGCTTCCGGCGTGACCCGCGCGCGGCGGGTCATCAGGAACTCACGGACCTCTTGTCGATTATCCATAACAGTCAGGCTAGGTCCGCGAACCGGCGTGAGGAATGCCCTGGCAGGGCACCCTTGCCAGCAGTAAGGCCGCTGGCGGGCTGCTCGGGCTGCGGCGTGTCAGCTGGCGTCAACGCGGACGAACCGGGCGGTGAAGCCATCGGGGATGTCTCGCAGCGTATCGAGGGCGAGATCGAATCGACCGACGCGTACCAGCCCTGGCCACGTGCCGACGGTGCCGTAGTAGAGGACGAGCGACTGCGTGGGCGCGTAGTAGCCGATCTCGCCGGGCGCCGGAGAATCCTGGTCAGGTACGCCTCGCATGCGCAGCGGGGGTCCGAGCGAGGCGACCTTCTCGACGTCGTTGAAGTCGCTGAAGACGGCTTCCAACGGTAGCCGCGCAGCGAGGTCATCGGCGACCGGATTCGCGAAGAGCTCTGCATCGAAGTCGATCCCGGCCGACAGCGTCACGTGCACGTTCATGCATGTCCTCCTCGATGGTCACGTCGTTGCCGACATCCACCTTCGCCTATCTCGTCGGCCACCGCACCTCTGACGGGTGCCCTGCCAGTACACCCTTCGCCAGAGACTCCCTCGCGTACGCGGCGAGGCCGACCATGGAGACATGCATTCCTCGTCTTCACCCCTCCAGAGCACCGGTCGCCGCCTGCTGCCGTCTCTGCTGCTGTTGTTGACGGTGTTCGGCCCGATCTCGATGGACCTCTACCTTCCTGCCCTTCCCGCACTGTCCGCTGAGCTCGGTGCGGTCACCTCGGTCGCGCAGTTGACGGTGACCGCCTGCCTGATCGGCCTCGCCGCAGGGCAGCTCATCGCTGGCCCACTGTCTGATCGGTTCGGGCGTCGGGGGATCCTCCTGATCGGGATCGTGGCGTACATCCTCACCTCGGTGCTGTGCGCGCTCAGCCCGTCGATCGAGCTGCTGATCCTGGCTCGCCTCGTGCAGGGCCTCGCCGGCGGCGTCGGAATCGTGATCGCCACCGCCGCGGGTCGCGACGTCTTCGAGGGCAAGGCGCTCATCCGCTTCTACGGCCGTCTCACCGTCATCGGCGGGTTCGCGGCCATCGTCGGACCGCTGCTCGGCGGTCTGCTCAACACCTTCACCGATTGGCGGGGCCTGTTCGTCTTTCTCGCCGTGATCGGGGTGGTGATCCTCGTCATCACCCTCCTGGTGTTCGGAGAGACGCTTCCGGCCGAGCAGCGCACCCGTGGCGGTTTCGGAGAGACCCTGCACGCCTACCGCACTCTTCTGAGCGACCGCGTGTTCCTCGGTGCGGTGCTGAACCAGGGATTCCTCTACGCGGCGTTGTTCGCCTATCTCGCAGGCTCGACCTTCGTGCTGCAGGACATCTATGGGCTCACGCCGCAGTGGTACGCCGCCGCGTTCGGTCTCAACTCCGCAGGACACATGGTCTTCGGATACGTCGCCGGGCGCACCGCGGAGCGCTGGAGCATCTCGGGCACTCTCGCAGTCGGAATCGTCGTCACCGGGTCGGGAGCACTCGGGCTCCTCATCGCGGGGCTGACGCCTCTGCCCCTGTGGATCGTCATCGTCTCGCTGTTCGCACTGTCGAGCGGCGTGGCGATCACCGCGCCCCCGGCGACCACCCTCGCGCTCTCCGACTACCCCCAGATGGCCGGCACCGCATCGTCGCTGCTCGGCATGGTGCGGTTCGGGTTCGGAGGGATCGCTGCCCCGTTCGTCGGAGTCGCCGGCGCGCTCAGCATCCTTCCCCTCGGCATCACCACCGTGGTGACCGTGCTGCTCGCCGCCGCTGCGTGCCTGCTTCTGGGTCCTCGCCGTGATCGTCCCGACGGCGTCCAGCCGCGAGACGGCGCCCTGCGCTCCATCTCGGCCCACTGAACACAACGCCCACCCACAACGAAGGAGACGGTAGATATGAACATCGAGCCCGCTCGTCCGACCACCCTCAACCCTCCCGAGCAGTTCTCCGGGAACGTCTGGTTGGAGATGATCGTCGTCCCGCATGAATCAGTACAGCGCACAACCGTGGCGCGAGTGCGATTCGAACCCGGCGCGAGGACCGCCTGGCATTCGCACGCACGGGGGCAGTATCTCCATGTCGTCTCGGGGATCGCCCGCTTCGGAGATCGGGCTGGCAACATCATCGAGGTCCACCCGGGGCAGACCCTCTACACGCCGCCCGGCGAACAGCACTGGCACGCTTCTGCTCCAGGGGTGTTCATGGAACATCTCGCCGTCCTCGAAGCGGACGACGGTGCCGACATCGCCTCGTGGTGGGGCGAGCACATCACTGACGCCGAATACGAAGGCATAACCGCAGAAAGGACCCAGTCATGACAGAACGAGGATCAGCCGCAGATCAAATGCTCGGCGGCTTCGCCGACAAGCTCGTCTCCCTGACCGACGAGGTGCTGTTCGCCGACGTCTGGGCGCGTCCCGATCTCGCCGCGCGCGACCGCAGCCTCATCACCATCGCTGCGCTCGTCGCCGGCGGGAACACAGAGCAGCTCCCGTTCCACCTGAACCTCGGCGCGCAGAACGGTCTGACCGAGAAGGAGATGGTCGAAGCCATCACACATCTGGCCTTCTACACGGGATGGCCGCGGGCGATGTCAGCGATCGCGAGCGCAAAGGGCACCTTCCACAGCGACGAATCTGCCGAAGGAGAGCCCAAATGAGAGAGCGCATACTCGCCGCGACGGCAGCGGCCCTTCTGGTTGCAGCGCTCGCGTCGTGCGCGCAGACATCGAGCGCCGCGCCGGTCGACGCATCCACGCCCACTCCCGTTTCGCCACCGGCGACGCCCACAGCGCCGGCCTCGGCCGAGCAGAGCGCGCCCACTGAGGTCGTCGGCACGGTCGTGCGTTTCACCTCCGACCGTACGAGCGTCGACGTGACGATCGGAGAAGACAATCCCGCCGTTCGAGACTTCCTCGCGATGCTCCCGCTCGAACTGACAGTCGAAGAGTTCGCGGGTGCCGAGAAGATCGCCTATCTGCCGCGCGAGCTGAGCTACGAAGGCTCGCCCGGCTCGGACCCTGAGGACGGCGACCTGATCTATTACACGTCGTGGGGCAACCTCGGGTTCTACTACGACGCGACCGGAATCGGATACTCCGATGCCACCCTCCACCTCGGCACCTACTCCGCCACCGAGGAGCAGCTGTCGCTCCTCGAGGGCAGCCCGGTGACGATCGCCATCGTCGACTGACACCTCATCGCGAATCGAACGGAGTCACTGCCATGACCACCACCGCAATCATCGGCGCCGGACCCGGCCTGGGTGCAGCCATCGCCCGCCGCTTCGGCGATGAGGGCCACAGCATCGCCCTCATCGCCCGAAACCAGGATCGCCTCGACGCGCTGGCCGCGGAACTCGCCGAAGCGGGAGTTACTGCACGCGGATACGCCGCGAACGTCCGCGACACCGCGAGCGTCCGCGAGGCGTTGGATCGGGCGACGCAGGAACTCGGCGCCATCCAGGTACTGACCTACAACCCCCTGCCGCAGAAGGAGTTCCTCCGTCCCGTCCTCGAGACCACACCCGAAGACCTCGTGGGCGCGGCCGAGTTCTCGATCTACGCTCCCGTAGCCGCCGTGCACCAGGTCGTGCAGGGCATGCGATTCCTGGGAGCCGGAACCATCCTGTTCGTCAACGGTGGCAGCGCCGTGCGCCCCCATGCGTCGTATGCGGGAACTTCCATCGCTTTCGCCGGGCAGAGCGCCTATGGCCAGATGCTGCACGAGACGCTGCGGTCCGAGGGCATCCACGTCGGTCAGCTGATCATCCCGCGCGGTATCGAGCCAGGCGACGCCACCCATGACCCCGACGTGCTCGCCGGTGTGCTTTGGGAGATGCACGCACAGCGAGGCGACTTCCGACGGTACGCCGAATCACTCGACGGCTGACAGCCCGTGTGCGCCCAGAGACCGAGCCCCGGAGAGACAGAGATATGACGAAACTTCCTTCCCGCGTGATCAGCACCGCGTTCGCGGCACTCGCCGCTTCGACGATCCTGGCCGGCTGCACCCCGTCCGTACAGCCCGACAGCGACCCTGCCCCGTCAGCGACGACCACCGGAACTGCGGTGAGTCCGGCGGAACCCCAGGGAGATCCGACCGTGCTCGCGACCGGACTGGTGACGCCGTGGTCGGTCGCGTTCGCGGGCGAGACAGCGCTGATCAGTGAGCGGAACACCGGCAACATCCTCGAGCTCACCGGAGACACCACCCGGGTCGTCGGCACGATCGAGGGCGTCGTGCAGCAGGGGGAGTCGGGGCTGCTCGGAATCGCCGTCGATGACCAGCAGCGACTGTATGCGTACTCGACCGGACCCGACGGCAACCGCATCCAGCGCTTCTCCCTCACCGGAGAGTCCGGGTCTCTCGCCCTCGGAACCCCCGAAACGATCGTCGACGGGATCCCGGCAGCGAGCTACCACGACGGCGGCCGGATCGCCTTCGGGCCGGATGGCATGCTCTACGCCACCACTGGCGACGCGGGCGGTCGCGACAACGCACAAGATCTCGACAGCCTCGCCGGAAAGATCCTGCGGATGACACCGGACGGCGCCGCTCCCGGCGACAACCCGTTCCCCGGGTCACTCGTCTACAGTTACGGGCACCGCAATCCGCAGGGTATCGCCTGGGCAGACGACGGCACCCTGTTCGCGGCCGAGTTCGGGCAGGACACGTGGGATGAACTGAATGTCATCGCATCTGGAGGCAACTACGGCTGGCCCCTCGTCGAAGGAATCGGCGAGAACACGGACTACATCGATCCGGTGCAGCAATGGACGCCCGACGACGCCAGTCCCAGCGGCATCGCAGTGATCGGCGGCACGGTCTTCATCGCCAACCTCCGGGGTCAGACCCTCCGCGCTGTCCCGGTCGCCGACCCCAGCACCTCCGCCGACTACTTCAGTGGCGCGTACGGGCGGATCCGTCACGTCGCCGAGGCTCCGGACGGGGCACTCTGGTTCCTCACCAGCAACACCGACGGATACGGATCGGGACCCCGAGAGGGTGACGACCGGCTCCTCAGCGTTCCCCTCACCGACTGAACCACCACAGAAAGAGACAGCATCATGCGCGCGACACTCATGTACTCCGCCGGCGACGTCCGCGTCGTCGACGTTCCCGAGCCCACCATCGAGGCGGCCACCGACGCGATCATCCGCGTCACCTATGCCTGCGTCTGCGGGTCCGACCTGCACCCGTACCACGACCTCGGCGACACCCCCGAGGGCCGTCACATGGGCCACGAGGCCATCGGCGTGATCGAGCAGATCGGCGACGACGTCACGACCCTCGCCGTCGGCGACACCGTCATCGTGCCCTTCGCATGGTCGGACGGCACCTGTGCCTTCTGCCGCGATGGCATCACCACCTCCTGCGTGCACGGCGGCTTCTTCGACGCGGCAGCCTCCGCCACCCAGGCGGAGAAGCTCCGCATCCCCTACGCCGATGGCACCGCCGTCGCGATCCCCGCCGGCACCGATGAGGCGCTCATGCCGTCTCTCCTCACACTGTCGGACGTCTACCTCACCGGCTACCACGCGGCCATCCGCGGGGGAGTCGAGGCGGGTAAGACCGTCGTCGTGATCGGCGACGGCGCCGTCGGCCTCTCCGCGGTCCTCGCGGCGAAGCAGCTCGGTGCGGAGAAGATCATCCTGATGGGCCGCCACACAGCCCGCACGGATCTCGGTTGCGAGTTCGGCGCTACCGATGTCGTCGCCGAACGTGGCGCAGAAGGAGTCGCGAAGGTTCTGGAGCTGACTGGCGGCGAGGGTGCTCACGTGGTGCTCGAAGCCGTCGGCCACATGCCCGCCTATGAGCAGGCATACGGGGTCGTCCGTCCCGGCGGAGTGATCTCGCGGGTGGGCGTGCCCCAGTACGAGGATGCAGCGGTCGGTTTCATGTCGCTGTTCGGCAAGAACGCCACGCTCACCGGCGGACCGGCGACCGTTCGCGCCTACCTCGAGGCGGCCATCCCGCAGGTCATCGACGGCACCATCGACCCCGGTCGGGTCTTCGACCGCGAACTGCCGCTCGACGAGATCGCCGAGGCCTACCGGCTGATGGACTCGCGACAGGCGCTGAAGGTACTCATCCGGCCGTGATGTTCGCGCCGCGGTGGTGAATAGGGATCACGGCGCTGATCGCGCTGACCGGTGGGAATGGTGTGGGGTGGTCTGGTGGACAGTGGTTCACCTGGGCCTTCCACGGTTCGCCGTCGGAAGGTTGACTGGAGAGCGACGAGAGGAATGTCATGTCTGACACGATGATCACCCTGAACAACGGAGTCCTTCTTCCGACGATCGGACTCGGAGTTCTCCAGAGCGAAGGAGCGGAAGCCAGTGCTGCGGTGGCCACCGCTCTCCAAGGCGGATACCGCCTGATCGACACCGCAGCCGGGTACTTCAACGAGCGGGAAGTGGGCCGCGGCATCCGCGACTCCGGTGTGAGCCGTGAGGAGATCTTTCTCACCACGAAGCTCTGGATGACGGATTACGGCACGGATGAGACTGTGCGTGCGTTCGAGACGAGCATCGCGAAGCTCGGCGTCGACTACCTCGACCTCTACCTGCTGCATTGGCCGTGGCCCGCCGACTGGGCTCGCACTGTCGCCGCGTACCGTGCACTCGAAGGGTTGCTCGCCGAAGGCCGCGTGCGAGCGATCGGCGTCGCGAACTTCAGTCCCGAGCACCTGAGGGCCCTCACGAAGGACACGGATGTGGTGCCCGCGGTGAATCAGGTCGAATTGCACCCGAACTTTCAGCAGCCCGCACAAGTCGCCGCTCATGCAGAACTCGGAATCGCGACTCAGGCATGGTCGCCGATCGGCGGTGTTTACGGGTGGGCAGGCGAGAACGGAGCCGTCCCTCCGCTGCAGAACGAGACCATCCGCGCCATCGCGGATGCCCACGGCAGAACTCCCGCCCAGGTCATCCTCCGTTGGCACCTCCAGAACCGACGCAGTGCGATCCCGAAATCCGTGACCCCCGCGCGGATCGCAGAGAACCTCGCCGTCTACGACTTCAGTCTGACCGATGCGGAGCTGGCCGCCATAGACGGTCTGGACACCGGCCGCAGAGGGGCGATCGACCCCGATGATGTGACCCCCGAGGCCATCGATCTCACCATCGACCCGGCCTGACATGTCCACGCCTGACGAGATCAGCAGCTTCCTCGTATCCCGGCGCGCTCGGATCACTCCGGAGACAGCGGGTGTGGTCGCCTTCTCCGGGCACCGCAGGGTTCCCGGTTTGCGGAGGGAAGAAGTCGCCTATCTCGCGGGTGTGAGCACCGACTACTACGCGAGGCTCGAGCGCGGGAAGACGCGCGGTGTGTCTCGCGAGGTTCTCGAAGCCATCGCCCGCGCCCTCCAGCTCGACGACATCGAACGCGAGCACCTGATGAATCTCGTGGAGATCACGACCACGCCCCGCCGCCGTGCTCCACGGCGCACGGCCCACGTTGCGATCACTTCGACCGTGCAAGCGGTGCTCGATTCGCTGGTCGTGCCCGCGCTGGTCCAGAACGCGAGGTTGGACATCGTGGCGGCCAACAGTCTGGGGGCGGCGCTCTACGGGCTGACACCGTCCGACCTCGCGAGCGCGACGTTCAACGGCGCCCGTTTCCAGTTCCTGGACAGCCGCGCGAAGGATTTCTACGTCGACCATGATCGGGGCAAACGCAACATCGTGGCCTTACTGCACCAGGCGGCAGGACAGGATCCGTACGACGAGGACACCATCCGGCTCGTCGGACAGCTGTCGACACAGAGTCCCGAATTCCGCGCGCTCTGGGCGCAGCACGACGTCATCCGCTATCAGCGCGGTACCAAGCGGTACAGACACCCGGCGGTCGGCGCGCTCGAGTTCGCCTACGAGTCGTTCGACCTCAATACTGAGCGCGGGTTGACGATGCTCGTCTACACCTTCGAACCGTCGTCACCCACAGCCGAACGAGTCGCGCTGCTGGGCTCCCTCGCTCGAACCGACTCGATCGCCGAGGTGCGCGGCGGCGACATCGCCATCGACCACACCTGAAAAACTCACTTCTCGGAGGAATCGTGAACGAACTGATCACCCTGAACAACGGCGTCCGCATCCCCGCAATCGGGCTGGGCGTCTTCCAGAGCGCACCGGAAGAGACAGTCGGCGCCGTCGAGACCGCGCTCCAGGCCGGCTACCGCCACATCGACACCGCGGCCGGATACGGGAATGAACGCGAGGTCGGCGAGGGGATCCGCCGATCCGGAGTCGACCCCACCGATGTCGTGATCGAGACGAAGGTCTGGGTGAGCGATTACGGCTTCGACGAGACCCTGCATGCGTTCGAGAAGAGTGCGGCGAAGCTCGGCGTCTCGCAGATCGATCTCCTGATCCTTCACCAGCCCATGCCTCAGCATTTCGAGCGCACCGTCGCGGCGTATCGCGCGCTCGAGCGACTTCTCGACGACGGTCGGCTGCGAGCCATCGGGGTGAGTAACTTCATGCCCCACCACCTCGCGGCCCTTCGGGAGCAGACGACCGTCATCCCCGCGCTGAACCAGGTGGAACTGCACCCGTACTACACGCAGGATGCGGTGCAGCGGGCGAACGCAGAAGCGGGCACAGTCACGCAGGCGTGGTCCCCGATCGGCGGGATCACCTTCTACCCCGGATGGGGCGATGATCGCAGGAGCGTCATGGATGACGACACGATCGCCAGGATCTCGGCGGCCCATGAAAAGACGCCGGCGCAGGTCATGCTGCGCTGGCACCTCCAACAGGGGCGATCCGTCATCCCCAAATCCACGAACCCCGCGCGCATCGCCCAGAACATCGACGTCTTCGGCTTCGACCTCTCCGCTGCGGAACTGGCCGACATCGATGCCCTCGACCGCGGAGTCCGGGGCGGCCCCGACCCCGATGAGGTGGACCCCTCGACCTGGGGTCTCGAGATCCCGGAAGCCTGAGGAAGCCGAGAGCGCGTGAGTGGAAGCGTCGCGCCGAGCGACTAGTCCGAGCCAGCGGCCATCAGTGCACGATCGGCGGGACGAGCACCGTATGCAGCTCCCGCAGGGTGACGCCCGGGGTGCCGGGAACTCGTCGGACGGCCCCATGGCCCGTTCTCAGATCGCCGTCAAGCCCGTGGCGGTCCGTCAGGAGGTGGACGAGTTCACCGGCATCGCCACGGCCCGACCGCCCGGTCATGGGCACTGCGACTAGGTCGTGTCCCCGCGGACGAGTTCCCGCATTCGAGGGAGGTCGAACTCAATCCGCTGGGCGTCCGCATCCGCGCGGCGAGAAGACAAGGTGCCCAGATCCTTCATGAGAGCATCCATGAGAAGAGGCTGATCGCCGATCGCTCGGAAGCGGTCTGCGCCCGCGGGCAGCTTCTCGACTAGAGCGCTCCCACCAGGTCCTGCGTGGTGGTGACTCTTCCGAGCGCCGGGAAGACCCGGGTCACCGAGCGCTCGTGCCCTGCGGGGTCGGGATCAGACACCGCGTCGACGACCACCGTGACGTTGAAGCCCAGGTCGGCTGCGGCTCGAGCTGTCGATTCGACACCGAAGGTCGTTGCGAGTCCGACGACGACGACGTCCGTGATCTGCTGCATGCTGAAGTCGCGGGCAAGGGGTGTTCCGGCGAAAGCGCTCCATCCGGCACGTGGATAGACCGGCTCGTCGTCGCGGTTCTCGATCCCGGGAGCGAGGTCGGCGAAGCCTTCCGGCCACACTCGTCCACCGGGTCCATACTCCGTCGCGCCGGCGGCCGTGCCGCTCGACACCACGAAGCTGACGTCGCGATCGGAGCGTCGGAAGGCATCGATCAACTGCTTGACCCGCGGCAGGAGGTCGTCGGCGGGCACGGTTCGCGCGTTCGGCAGCGTTCCGGTCTGCACATCGACGACGATCAGTGCCGTGGTGGGTGGTAGTCGCTCGATCACGGGCATCTTCTCGTCTCCTCTCATCGTCACGCGAAGGTGACGACGACCTTCTCGGCTGCTCCTGGTGTGGCGGCCAGCGCCAGGGCTTCCTGCACCCGGTCGAACGGGATGCGGTCGCTGATGATCAGTTCGTACTTGCGCCAGTTCGCGATGATGTCGTCGGTGACCTCGAAGATCTCGGTGGGGTACCCCATCGAGAGCGCGACGGTGAGCTCGGTCGTGAGCAGTGCGCCGAAGTCGATCTCGACCGGCTTCTTGTGGACGGCGACGATGCCCAGGGTCGCTCCCTGCTTGGCGGCCGCCGTGGCTGTGGCGATCACGGCGGGTGCGCCGGCCGCATCCAGGTACACGTCCGAATCCGGGCGCTCCCCGCGCACGCCGACGACCTGGGGGGCAGTGCCGTGCACCTCGATCAAGCGCGCGAAGACATCTTCTTCCGCCGAGTTGATCACCGCATCCGCTCCGATGAGGAGCGCTTTCTCGAGCCGGTTGGGAACGATGTCGACGACCACGACATGGCCCGCGCCGCGCGCCTTGAATCCCAGGACTGCGCCGAGTCCGATAGGTCCCGCGCCGAACACGACCACCTTGTCGCCGGGCTTCGAGCCGGTGCGGTTGGTCGCGTGCCGGGCGACGGCCATCGGTTCGTTGAGCGCCGCGACCTCCCAGGGGATCTCGTCAGGGATGACCCGGAACTGCACTCCGGGCCGGGCGTCCTTCAGCACGATGTAGTCGCTGAACCCGCCCTGGGCTCCACCGCTGCCGAGAAGTCCGTCGACCGTGGCCATGACGTTGACCACGACGTGATCGCCGACCTTCGCTCCGTCCACCTCGGAGCCGACCTCGACGACCTCGCCGGCGGGCTCGTGCCCCAGCGGCGTGGCGCCCTGACGGGGCGGGATGCCTCCGTAGGTCGTGTACATGTGATCCGACCCGCAGATTCCGCAGGCCTTCATCTTCACCAGCACATCGCGGGGTCCCGCCGTGGGCTGCTCGACATCGAGCACCTCTGTGGTTCCCGGACCTGTGATCAGCACCGACTTCATCTCATACTCCTCGTTCAGCAGACTGGATTCACTAAACAACATTAGTGACTCTAGGCTGTCGGTGTGGCTGGGAATTCGCGCAAGACTCCGACCGTCCGGGACATCGCTCGGGCGAGCGGGGTCTCGGCGACGACCGTGAGCTTCGTGCTCAACGACACACCCGGACAGACGATCCCCGACGGCACGCGTGAGCGGGTGCGCAGCGCGGCGCGGGAACTGGGATACCCGACCGTGCTCGCCCGCGCTTTCCGCGAAGGCACCACGCGAACGGTCGTCGTCGCTATCGGCGGGCTCCCTCGTGGCACGGCGCTCGATTCGTTTCTCGATGGCCTGGGTGGTGAACTCGCTCGCCACGGCCATTCGGTCGCAGTGCTGCCCTCACGCGGTGATGCGCTCACCCGCACGATCGATGCGATCTCCCCACGCGCCGTGATCGACCTCGGTGCGATCTACTCCGGCGCGGAGAGCGACGGCCAGGACGGCGGGTGGATCGACGGCCTCGCATCGCACACTCTCACGCAGGTCCGCCACCTGGCCGACCTCGGGCACACCCGCATCGCATTCGCGCAGCCCGCATCGCAGAACGTCACTGCGATGGTCACCCTCCGTGAGCGCCATCTGTGCGAGTCGGCGGCAGTGCTGAACATCGCTCGACCGGTGCGACTCACGCTCCCCGATGGATCGGATGTAGACGCCGGTGCTCTGACGGCGATGGTGGAGGAGGGCGTCACTGCTGTGGCCGGTTTCGACGACCGCTCGGCGGCTCGCGTCCTGCGGGCGGCTGCCATGAGCGGCATCCGCATTCCGGAAGATCTGTCGCTCATCGGCTTCGACGATGCGGGGTGGGGTGAGTTCACGGCGCCTGCTCTCACCACCGTGCGGATCGAAGCGTTCGATTACGGCCGCCGCGCAGCGCGAGGCGCTCTCGGCGTGACGGCTTCGGCGGCGCCGTCGCCGCACTCTCATGTCGTGGAACGCGGATCGACCGCGGCCGCAGTGCAGGTCTAGGCGGGAGCTGACGATCGCTCGTCTCGTGGTCGTTGCTCAGATCAGGCGGGCCCCGAGAGCGGTATCGAGTGGGTGTCGGTTGATATCGCAGCGACTTTCGACGAGCGCCGTGACCATCTGGGGGTGAACCCGTTCGTTGACAGCAGGTGCCGCCCTCGCTACTCTGATCTCGGGTCGGTATACCGGCTGCATACAATCTTTAATCGGAGCAAGGAGGCCCCGTGAAAAGCTCGTCGAACTCACGTCCCGCAGTCACCGCCATGACCGTCGCCCTGGCGGCAGGGCTCGCGCTGACCGGCTGCGCACCCGCCAGCAGCAACGCCGAGGGCGGCTCCGGTGGCGGAGGTTCCGCCTCCGGTGACACGATCAAGGTGGGCTACATCGGCCCGCTCACGGGCGGCTCGGCATCGCTGGGCGTCCCAGCGCAGCACGGCTTCGAGCTCGCGGTGAAGCACCTCAACGACAGCGGTGAACTCGACCGCACCATCGAGCTGGTGTCGGTCGACGACGAGGCCGACCCGACGAAGTCCGCCGCGGCAGCGCAGCGGATGATCACCGAGGATGACGTCATCGCAGTGCTCGGCGGCCCGAACTCGGGTCCTGTTCTCGCGAACAACCCGGTCATCACCGAGGCGGGCGTCGTCCAGCTCGTGACGATCGCCCAGGCCGACGGGCTGATCGATCCCGAGAGCCCCGGCTACGACCTCACGTTCCAGGTCACTGAGAACAACACCTACAACGTCGGCGCGACGGTGCAGTTCTTCCTCGACGCGGACTACGCGTCGATCTGCGCCGTCGCCGACACCACGGAATACGGTCAGAGCGGAATCGCGTCGATCGAGGCGGTCTTCGCCGACAACGGCCTCGACGTCACTCAGACCGTCTCGCACGAGGTCAACGCCACCGACCTCACACCCCAGGTGCTGAGCCTCCGCGACGCGGGATGCGAGTCGATTTACCTCTTCAGCTACGGCCAAGATGCCGCGGTGTTCATGAAGACCGTCAACCAGATCGGGTGGGATGTCGACGTGATCGGTGGACGAGCCCTCAACCAGGCGGCATTCCTCTCGATCGCCGGCGACGCGGGTGACGGACTCATCTTCCCGAGCGTCATCGACCTCGACAAGGCCTCGACGAAGGAATTCATCGACGCCTACACCGAGGAGTACGGCGCCGATGACGACCCTGCCCACACGTTCTCCGCACTCGCCTACGACAGCATGATGATGCTGGCCGAGGGGCTCAAGGGCAGTGACTATGAAGGCGGTCAGGCTCTCGCGGACGCTCTCGGCGAGGTGACGCTCGACGACGCGGTGTCGGGACGAGACGGCTCGAGCCTGAGCTTCGGTTTCGGTGACCATCGCGCGCCGAGCGACGACTTCCAGACGTTCTGGACGATCGAGGACGGCGAGTTCGCGATGTACCGCAACGACGTCCCCTCGACGCGTCCCTGACGCCGACCGCACCGACAGAGGGCGACCACGATGTCTACATTCCTCCAGCTCGCAGTGAGCGGGATCGCGCTCGGTTCGATCTACGGACTGATCGCGCTCGGGTTCCTGGTGATCTACCACGCCACCGGCCTGGTCAACTTCGCCCAGGGACAGCTGCTCATGGTGGGTGCCATGACGACCTACCTGCTTCTCATGCAGGTGGGACTCGGGTACCCGCTGGTGATCCTCGGGGTCATCGTGGTCGCTCTCCTTCTCGCCCTCCTCTTCCGATACGGCCTTCATCGACCGATGGTCAAGAGGGGCGCTCCCACCACGAACATGGTGGTCGCCACGATCGCCTTCGGCCTCGTGCTGACCGCGGCAGTCGAGCTCTTCATCGGCAACACGAAGTACGGCGTCGACGCCGTGTTCCCCGGCGCGCCGATCACCCTCGGAGGCATCTCGATCCAGAGCCAGTCGCTGCTCATCGTGGTGGTTTCCTGGGCGCTCGTCGGCGGAGTGTGGTTCTTCTTCACGAAGACGCTCACAGGGGTCTCCCTGCGGGCGGTCGGCCTGAACCGCACAGCTGCGGCGGTCAGCGGCGTGAGGGTGTCCCGGCTCATCACGATCGCCTTCATCCTCAGCGTCGTGGTCACGGTCATCGGCGGAATGCTCGTCGCCCCGTTGATCGGCGCAGGGCCCGAGATGGGGCTGTCGATAGCGGTGAAGGGCTTCGCAGCCGCCGTCATCGGAGGGATGTCGAGCGTGTACCGCGGCATGGTCGCCGGTGTCGTGATCGGTCTGATCGAGATGCTGTCGTCGTACTACATCAGCAGCGCCTACGCACCCGTCATCGCGTATGCGATCCTCTTCCTCGCCCTGGTCCTGATGCCGGCTCGAGTCCGACAGAGCGGAGCCCACGCATGAGCACCACCGCCATCCGCACCCAGGTGGAGAATCCGCGCACGCGCCGCCACGGCGTGAAGCGCACGAGCTTCTGGGTCGAGATCGTCGTCAGCGCGGTCGTCATCCTGCTGCCGACCTTCATCGGAAGCGCGTACACGATGCGTCTTCTGCAGGATGTGGCGATCTGGAGCATCCTTGCCCTGAGCCTCACGCTCGTCCTCGGCTACACCGGACAGATCTCGCTCGGACAGGCAGCGTTCTATGCCGTCGGGGCCTACACGTCAGTCATCCTGCAGACGAAGCTCGGCATCCCGGCGCCGATCGCCTGGGTCGGGGCCATCGCACTCGGCATGGCGCTCGCTTACCTCATCAGCGTCCCGCTGCTCCGAATACACGGCCACTTCCTCGCCCTCGGCACCCTCGCCCTCGGCCTCATCGTCGAGACGCTGCTCGTGCAGCTCGCCCCCATCACCGGCGGTCACGACGGCATCCGCATCCCCGGTGCGCAGTACCTCGGCGAATGGGTTCAGCTGCGCTTCCCCTACATCGTGCTCGGCGTGCTCGTGCTGTCGTACTGGCTGGTGCGCAACCTCACGCAGCGGAGCGCAGGGCGTTCGTTCCTCGCCCTGCGCGATGATCCGGCGGGCGCCGCGGCACTCGGCATTCCCGTCGCACGGTACAAGACGCTCGTGTTCATGATCGGCGGAGGACTGGCCGCGACCGCCGGCGTGCTCTACGCGCATCACACGCAGGTCGTCACTCCTGACTCGTTCGGATTCGACACTTCGATCGAGGTACTCCTCATCGTCATCATCGGCGGTATGTCGAGCCGCGTCGGCGCGATCGTCGGAGCAGCGGTCATCGTCTTCTTCCCGGAGTGGCTGGTGTTCCTCGAGAAGGCTGAGAACCTCGTGTTCGGTCTGGTGGTGCTCGCGCTCCTGCTGTTCCTGCCGGGCGGCATCGTCGGCGGCATCCGCTCGCTCATCGCCAGGATCACTCGGCGACGACGCACCGATCCGACCGAGGAGGTCGCAGCATGAGCCTCATCGTCGACGGCGTCACGAAGCGCTTCGGAGGCAACACCGCGCTGTCGGATGTGAGCTTCGAGGTCGCGAGCGGAAAGCTCACGGCGCTCATCGGTCCGAACGGGGCGGGAAAGACGACGATGTTCAACTGCATCGCCGGTCTCCACCGCCCGAGCGAAGGGACGGTCACGCTCGACGGGCGGGACATCACGGGCCTCGCACCGGCGAAGATCCTCGATGCCGGTATCGCTCGCACCTTCCAGCTCGTCCGGTCATTCCGGGAGCTGACGGTGCTGGAGACGATCATGGTCGCGGGGCACTGGCGCTCGGCGCAGTCGTTCTGGAACTCGATACTCGCCTTCCCCTCGGTGCGCAGGAGCGACGAACGTCTGGAGGAGGAGGCCCGGGCGACGCTGGTGGCGCTCGGCCTCGATCATCTCGCCGACAAGCGGGTGCACGAGCTCCCATACGGCCAGCAGCGACTGATCGAGATCGCGAAGGCCCTGATGACCGGAGCGCAGACGCTGCTGCTCGACGAGCCGGCCGCCGGCTTGCACCCCGAAGAGGCGCTGGCGCTCCGTGGGCTTCTCGCGGCACTCCGCGAGCGGGGCACCACGATCCTGCTCGTCGAGCACAATATGCCGTTCGTGCTGTCGATCGCCGACCACGTCGTCGTCCTGGAGTTCGGGCACAAGATCGCCGACGGTACCGCCGCGGAGGTCGCCAAGGACCAACGGGTCATCGACTCGTATCTCGGAAAGGAGGAGGACGTTGCTTGAAGCCACAGACCTCAGAGCCGGATACGGCAAGGGACCGGATGTCCTGCTCGATGCGGAGCTGAACGTCGGAACAGGCGAGATCGTCGCCATGATCGGACTCAACGGCGCGGGCAAGTCCACGATCGCACGGACCCTGGCGGGCCTCCTGCCGGTGCGGGCGGGAACGGTCGCCTTCGACGGCGAAGACATCACGACCCTCACGACAGACGAGCGCGCGCGCCGAGGACTGCTGCTCGTCCCGGAAGGACGCGAGCTCTGCGGCAGCATGACGGTCGAGGAGAATCTCACTCTGGGGACCGTTCCGCTGCCGCGTGGTGAGCGGCGACGGCGAGGCGCTGAGAACCTCGAACTCGTGTACAGCCTGTTCCCGATCCTCCAGGAGAAGGCGAGACAGGATGCGGGAAGTCTCTCTGGTGGGCAGCAGCAGATGGTCGCGGTCGGGCGAGCGCTCATGGGATCGCCGCGACTGCTCATCCTCGACGAACCCTCACTGGGGCTCGCGCCGCTCTTGGTGCGCGAGATCTTCCAGGTCGTCGCACAGCTGAACGCCGATGGTCTGAGCGTGCTGGTGGCAGAACAGAATGCCGCGCTGGCGATCTCGCACAGCAACAGGGCCTATCACATCGAACTCGGCCAGATCGCAGAGACCGACGGCGCCAGCGAGCAGCGTTCGCTTCTTCGCGGTGGTGCGCTCGGCGGTGACGAGATCGAGGTCGCGGCCCTCGAGCTGCCGGAGTACCGAGCGATGGGGCGCCGAGCGGCCCGCAGCGGATAGCCGCGTGCGAGACGACAGGCCCGAGGCGAGACCTGAGGGCTGATCCGTCGACCCCGCGACACAGACTTCCACGAACGATCAGAGAGACCAGGCAAGAGATGATCCACGCGCAGATGCTGATAGACGGCAGGCAGGTGTCCGCCTCCGACGCCGCGACGACGGATGCCGTCAATCCCTTCAACGGACAGGTATGGGGCACGGTGCCGGTGGCCACGGCGGGGGATGTCGATGCTGCCGTGTCCGCAGCTCGTGCAGCGTTCCCCGCATGGCGGGCGACACCCGGTGTGGAGCGAGCTCGGCTTCTCAACCGGCTCGCGGATGCCGTCGAGGAGCACGCCGACCGTCTCGCCGAGTGGGAGACCACCGACAACGGCAAGGTGATCCGCGAGACCCGACCTCAGATGAGCTTCGTCGCGAGGAACCTCCGCTTCTTCGCGGGGTACGCCGACAAGCTCTACGGGCGCACGATCCCCCTCGACAATCCGGCCGTCTTCGATTACACGGTGCGTCGGCCCCGGGGTGTGTGCGCGCTCATCACCGCGTGGAACAGCCCGCTCGCTCTCCTTGCGAACAAGCTGCCGCCCGCACTCGCGACGGGCAACACCGTGGTGGTGAAGCCGAGCGAACACGCATCCATCACGACCACAGAGCTTGCGCGACTGGCGATCGAGGTCGGATTCCCGCCCGGAGTCATCAACGTCATAACGGGTGCCGGCGAGACCGGTGATCTGCTCACGCGCCATCCCGGGATCGACATGATCAGCCTCACGGGGGGAGGAGCAGTGGGTCGCCGCATCGCCGCGAACGCCGCCGAGCGGCTGATCCCCGTGAGCCTCGAGCTCGGTGGAAAATCGCCGAATGTGATCTTCGAGGACGCTGATCTTCGTCGGGCCGTGCAAGGTGCCGTCGCCGGGATCTTCGGCGCCGCAGGACAGACCTGCGTCGCTGGCTCGCGACTGCTGGTGCAGCGGGCGGTCTACTCGGAAGTGCGGGATGCGGTCGCGGAGCGCGCCGGCCGGGTGCGACTCGGCGACCCCCGTGACCCCGCGACCGAGATGGGACCGGTCGCGAACCGCCCCCAGTTCGACCGCATTCTCGCACTCATCGACGCGGCGAAGTCGTCGGGTGCGTCGCTCGCGGCAGGAGGCGGGCGGGCGAACGGCGCCGCACTCGACGACGGCTTCTACATCGAGCCGACGGTCTTCGCCGATGTCGACCCCGCGAGCGCTCTCGCGCAGGACGAGGTCTTCGGGCCCGTGCTGTCGATCATCCCGTTCGACGACGAAGCCGACGCGATCCGCATCGCGAACGACACCGAGTACGGGCTCGCCGCCGGCGTGTGGACGAGCGATGTCTCCCGGGCGTTCCGGATGACGGAGGCGCTCGAAGCGGGCGTCGTCTGGGTGAACACCTATCGCACGTCCGCCGCGCAGGCGCCGTTCGGCGGCACGAAGCAGAGCGGCTACGGCCGCGAACGGGGCGAGGAAGCCCTCGATGACTACACGTTCGTGAAGAACGTGATGATCGACACCTCCACGGAGGATCGCGACCCCTTCGTGATCCGCACTTGATCCGCAGCACGAGCTGCCCCACACGTCACTCATCCAAAGGAGCATCACCGATGACCGTGCACCACCCCACCACACAGACCGAAGGACACCGATACGACGTGATCGTCGCCGGAGGAGGCAACGCGGCACTCACCGCTGCGCTTGCCGCCCATGACGCCGGCGCGCGCGTCCTGGTGCTCGAGGCCGCGAGCCGAGAACTCCGCGGCGGCAACAGCCGCTTCACCGGGGCGATCTTCCGCGTCACGCACGACGGCCTCGACTCGCTGAAGCCCATCCTCGACCCCTCGAACGAGCAGTGGTACCCCCGCGTCGCCGTGGCGCCGTACTCGAGCGAGGACTACGCCGCAGATTGGAACCGTACGTCCGAGGGACGCCAGGATCCCGACCTCGTACGCATCACCATCGAGCGCTCCTTCGAGACCGTCCAGTGGATGCACTCGAAGGGCGTCAAGTGGGAGCTCACGGCGAACAAGCTCGTCGATCCGTCGAAGGTCGATGACGGCACCACCATCACGCTGGCCCCCGGAGGAGCATTGCGGACGCTGCATGAAGGCGTCGGGCTCATCGACGACCTGTATGCGGCTGTCGAGGCGACCGACATCGAGGTCTGGTACGACTCTCCGGCTCATGACCTGATCGCGACCGGCTCGACCGTGCACGGCATCCGTGTGCGCACGGGGGCCGAGTTCGTCGACGTCTTCGGCACCGTGATCCTCGGCTGCGGTGGGTTCGAGTCCAACCCCGAGATGCGTCTGCGATACCTCGGCCCGGGGTGGGACCTCGTCAAGGTCCGCGGCACGCGGTTCAACATGGGGCAGATGCACACCAAGTCGATCGCGGCCGGCGCGCAGCCGGTCGGGCACTGGGGAGGTGCGCATGCGGTGCCGATCGATGCCGCGGCTCCCCCCATCGGCGATCTGCGCCTCACCGACAAGATGAGCCGCTACTCCTACCCGTACGCGCTGCTGCTCAACCGCGACGGACGACGATTCATCGACGAGGGCGAGGACAACGTCTTCCTCACCTACGCCAAGACGGGATGGGCTGTGCGCGCGCAGCCGGGCGGCATCGCCTACCAGATCTTCGATCAGAAGACCGCACATCTCCTCGAACCGCGCTACTCGACAGGCACCCCCGTCGTCGCAGACACTCTCGAAGAACTCGCAGACAAGCTGGGAGTCAACAAGCGCGGGATGCTGCAGACGGTCGCCGACTACAACGCTGCCGTCGCCCCCGACGCAGAGGACCGCGCCGATCCGTTCGCGCTCGACGGAGTCTCGGCGGAACCGGTGGGGCAGCCCGCGAAGTCGAACTGGGCCCGCACGATCACCGAAGGACCGTTCGTCTGCTACCCCGTGATGTGCGGGATCACCTTCACCTACGGCGGGATCAAGATCGACGGCGACGCGAGGGTCATCACCCAGGAGGGTCAGCCGATGACCGGGCTCTACGCGACCGGTGAGATCACCGGTGGCTTCTTCTTCCACAACTACGGCGCGGGTGCCGGCCTCGTGCGCGGAGCCGTCTTCGGGCGCATCGCCGGGACGAACGCGGCCGCAGAATCGCACGTCGGCAGTGCCGCCGCGCAGGCTCCTGTCGCCGAACGAGAGACCGCGGGGGTCGCATCATGAGCACGACGGTCGCGATCGAACGGATCGGATTCATCGGACTCGGGGTCATGGGCTCAGGGCAGGCATCCAACGTGACCCGCCGATCGGGGCTGCCGGTGTCGGTGTTCGACATGTCCACCGACGCGGTGGATCGCCTGGTGGAGGTGGGCGCGGAGCGCGCGGCATCCGTCGCCGAGGTCGCGGCCCGCAGCGACGTGATCTTCCTCTCGCTCCCCGGAGGCCCTCAGGTCGAGGCGGTCGTTCTGGGGGAAGACGGGGTTCTCACGCACGCACGAGCCGGAGCGGTCATCGTCGATCTCTCGACCATCCCCGTCGAGGTCGCCGAGCGGGTGGGCGCCGCGGCGATCGAGCGCGGCGCCCACTTCATCGACGCGCCCGTCGCACGCACGCGCCAGGCGGCGATCGACGGCACCCTGAGCATCACGGCCGGCGGCGACCCGGCGGCCTTCGCCCGGGTCGAGCCCCTGCTGCAGACGATGGCATCAGACGTCATCCTGTGTGGGCCGAACGGCGCGGGAGCTCTCATCAAGCTCGTGAACAACCTCGTGGTGTTCGAGACCGTGGTTGCGCTCTCCGAGGCGCTCACCCTGATCCGCCGGACCGGCCTCGTCGACCCGGAGCTCGCATGGACCGCGCTCGGCCAGGGCTCGGCGGCGAGCTTTACCCTCGAGAACCACGGCCGCAAGGCGCTCCTGCCCGATGTGCACGGCGAAGGCATCTTCCCGGCGGAGTACATGCGCAAGGACATCGGCTACGCGCTCGACCTCGCAGAGCAACTGGGGGTCACCCTGCCTTCGGCGACCCTGGCGCACGATCTGCTCGGCCGGACCATCGACGCTGGATACGGTAAGGCGTACCACACGGCGGTGGTGAAGGTGATCGAAGGAGAGGTCTGATGTCGCAGCCGAGCGTGCACGAGATCTACGCGGTGAAGTACGGACAGAACCTCACCGGTGTCCGCGGACACTTCTTCCTCGGCCCGGACGGCGATCCGCATGACGAGCACATGCGACTCGACTACTACGTGTGGGTCATCCGATCACCCGGACAGGACATCCTTCTCGACGCCGGTTTCACCGCAGAGACGAATCGCACCAGGCAGCGCGACCACTGGGAGGATCCGCATCAGGCGGTGTCACGGATCGGTGTGGATCCCGCCACTGTGCCGATCGTGATCCTCTCGCACCTGCACTACGACCACTGCGGCGATCTCGATGCGTTCCCCGCGGCGACGTTCGTCCTGCAGAAGGACGAACTGGGGTTCTGGACCGGACCGTACGCGTCGCGGGGGGAGTTCGCCCGGCACACCGAGACCGCAGACATCGAGCGCGTCGTCAGGCTGAACGGCGAGGGGCGCGTGCAGCTGGTCGACGGACTTCACGAGGTCGTCGATGGCGTGTGGGTGCAGAAGGTCGGCGGTCATACACCGGGGATGCAGGCGACGTACGTACGGACGGAGAAGGGTGTGGTCGTGCTCGCATCGGACTCCTCTCACTTCTTCGAGAACATCGAGCAGGACAAGCCGTTCGCCGTGCATGCTGATGTCGTCGACATGTATCGCGCATTCGACACGATGCGGGAAGCAGCGACCTCCGGGCTCGTCATCGCCGGCCACGACCCGCTCATCGAGGAGCGGTTCCCCGCCGTTCCCGGACACGAAGGCCACGTGGTCCGGATCGCGTGAGCGCCGGCCCGATCAGATAGGCATCAAGTGAACGCGAGATCGATTCCCGCCGTCTACATGCGAGGTGGCACGAGCAAGGGCGTGTTCCTGCACGCATCCGATCTTCCGCCCGACGGCCCTGAGCGTGATCGCGTGCTGCTCGGCATCATGGGAAGCCCCGACCCCCTTCAGATCGACGGTATGGGCGGCACCGTGTCGAGCACCAGCAAGGCGGTGATCGTTGAGCCGGGGCCGGGAGACGCCATCACCTACTGGTTCGCCCAGGTCGGGACCGATACCGCGCAGGTCGACTGGTCTGGCAATTGCGGAAACCTCACGACGGCAGTCGGCCCGTTCGCGATCGACGAGGGCCTGGTCAGCGTCACCGAGCCGCTGACTCGGGTGCGCCTCATCAACGGCAACACTGGTGTGGAGATACTCGCCGACGTCGAGACACCGGATGGCCGGGCGGCGACGACCGGCGACCTGGCGATCGCGGGAGTGCCAGGGACCGGCTCGCCCGTCGTGACGCGATACCTCGATCCGGCAGGTGGAGTGCTCGGCTCACTGCTTCCTCTCGGGGCTCCGACCAACACGATCGAGACCTCAATCGGCGAGGTGACCGTGTCCCTCGTGGACGCCGCGCACCCGAACGCCTTCGCACGCCTGGATGCCGTCGGCGAGGTGATGGGGCGCTCCGTCGCCGAGCTGAATTCGGATGCCGTCTTCCTCGCGAATGCCGAACGAGTGCGTGCCTCGATCACGGTGGCCCTCGGTCGCGCCGTCGACACGAACGACGCGACACGGAACGCTCCTGCTGTGCCGAGGCTCATGCTCGTGGGTGCGTCCGCCGCTGCGGACGCCGACATCGAGATCATCGCGTTCTCGATGGGGCGCGTGCATCGTGGCTTGCCCATGACCGGGGCGCTCTGCCTCGCCGCAGCCGCATCGATCCCCGGCACCGTCGTCGCCGAATCTGCCGGCGGTGCCAGAAGCGGACTGCGCATCCGGCATCCGCTCGGAATCACCGAGGCGCAGGCGGAGATCGGTTCGGATGGCGCCATTCGATCGCTCGGCGTGGTGCGCACAGCGCGCCGACTCATGGACGGCCGCGTGTACCCGCGCGAATACTGATGGTGCTGTGACGGCGGCACGGACACGCGTGGCCGCCCCTGAGCGCGGAGGGTGGCTGTGGCGTCCGCTGCTCGGCGCGTCGCTGTCCCAGATCGTGCTCTTCGCTGTGCGTCCCGCAGCCAGCTACGCAGGCCTCGAGCTCGGCGCGGATCCCGCGACCATCGGGATCATCGCGGCGTCGTTCGCCGTTCTGCCGATGCTCATCGCACTTCCGCTGGGGGCATTCGCCGGTCGGCTATCGAGAATCGCGATCGTGCCCTTCTTCTCGGGCATGCTCCTGATCGCCGCATGCATCGTCGGAGCGATGGCCACGACTCTTGCAGCGCTCATCGTCGCGTGCGCGCTGGTCGGTGTCTCGAACCTCGGCGTCCTGCTCGGCGCTCAGGCGTGGATATCGCGCTCCGCGCCCGCGGCCGCATACAACGACGGTTTCGGGTGGATGACCGCCGGCATGGCGCTCGGGCAGGCGGTGGGACCGCTGCTCGCCGGGTTCACCGTAGGGCCGGTGAACCCGACTCGAGAGGGCATCTCTCTCACCTTCTCGCTGTGCGCCGTCCTGGCGGTGCCGGTGGCAGCGGTCTTCGCAAGCGGCGCGGTGCGACGATACGGCTCGCCGGGAAGCGACGATGCCGCCGGCTTCGGTGCGATCCTTCGCACTCCGGGAGTGACACGCTCGATCGTCGTCAGCGCGGCTGTACTCACCTCGGTCGACATCCTCACCGCGTATCTGCCGGTTCTGGGCGCGCAGGCAGGAATCTCTCCCGTCGTGGTCGGTTCGATGCTCGCGGTGCGAGGCATCTCGTCGATGCTGTCGAGGCTGCTGCTCGGCCCGCTCGGAAGGCGCGTCGGGCAGCGTGTGCTGCTGGTCACGAGTGTGCTCGGCGCGGCCATATGCCTGGCGGTGATCGCCGCTCTCCCCGCGCCGGCGGTGATGTTCAGTGCCCTTGCGATCGGCGGGTTCCTGCTCGGTATGGGACAGCCGCTGACGATGACCGCCGTGGCGGTCGCGCTGCCGGCCCGTCAGCGCTCGAGCGGACTGGCGATGCGGCTGCTCGGAAACCGTGTCGCGCAACTCGCGACCCCGCTGTTCGCGGGCGCCGTCGCGTCGGCGTTCGGGGTCGCGTCGGTGATGGTCGTTCAGGTTGCCGCGCTGACGGCATCCGGGATCTGGGAGGCCGCGGTTCGCGATCCTCCGGGGGAGGACTGACGGGGTCGCGTACGCGAGGACACCCGCGAGTGAGGCAGGCGTGGTCGAGGCGAGTGGGCGAATCGCCCGCTGCTCAGATCGGACGGCCGAGCAGTCGACTGAGAGACGACGTCCGGGCGCTCGAGGCGTGCGATGCGGCGGCGGCACCCGCTCTCTCGGGGTCGCCGGCGACCATCGCGTCGATGATGGCGGCGTGCTCGTCGAGAACGTCGCGCATGCGCTCAGGGCTCAGCGACCGAGTGCCGAACCGGCGGATGGCGACTTCGACCGTCGCCAGCAGGCGCGACAGGTAGGCGTTGTCGGCCGCGACGGAGAGCAGATGGTGGAAGTCGACGTTCGCTCGGTAGAAGTCGTCGAGGTCCGTGGCCGCTGTCGCTGCGGACATGCGCTCCTGCAGCCTCTGGAACTGTTCGAAGTGCTCGGGCTTTCCCTGCCGTGTCGCGTACTCCGCCGCCAACGACTCGAGGCTGCCGCGCACCTGGTACACCGCTGACATGTCTTCGAACGAGAGCCTCGTGACCTGGGCCCCGACGCCGGGCGTGCGCGCGACGAGCCCCTCTTCTTCGAGTCGGTTGAGCGCTTCGCGGACCGGGGTGCGACTGACGCCGAGGGCCTCGGACAACACGACCTCACGCAGCCAGACGTCGGGCGCGAGCACGCCGTCGAGGATCGCTTCCCGGATCGCGTAGACGGTGTCGCCGACCGCTCCGCCGCGTGATGCGGTCGTGGGGCGGTAACCGGCGAGCAGCTCGCTCATGCCGTCTGCAGCCGTCGGGACCGACGAACTCATATCTGACTCACTTCCCTGCGCGCTTCCTCGATCGTCCTGGTCGGAGACTGAAAGCCATGCGCACGCATTTTAGCCGGGCGGTCACCGCCGTCAGGCGATGCTTCCGGCACGTCGTCCGAACACGATTCCGGCAGCGAGGCCGGAGCCGCCGGGGTAGTTCCCGCTGAAGAGCCCGCCGAGCATCTCTCCGCAGACGAGCAGACCGGGGATGGCCGTCCCATCTGCGCGGAGGACTCGACCGTCGGTGTCGCCGCGCAGACCGCCGAAGGTGAAGGTGATCCCGCACGTCACCGGGTAGGCGAAGAACGGGGGAGTCGCGAGGGCTGACGCCCAGTTGCTCTTCGGCGGCGTGACGTTCGCTCTGCGGCCGTCTTTAATGGTCGGGTCGAGCACATGGGTCGTGTCGATGCTCGAATTGAAGGTCTCGACCGTCTCCGTCAGAGCGCCTGTGGGCACCCCGATGGAACGTGCGAGATCGGCGATCGTGTCGGCTTCGTGAACGCCGACGCCAGGCATGTCGTACTCCTCCGTGCGTAGCATCGGGCGCAATCCGGCATCGAAGATCTGGTAAGCCACAGAGCCCGGCTGCTTCAGGATGACGCCACCGTACTTCGCGTACGTGTAGTTGCGGAAGTCCGCCCCCTCATCGAGAAATCGTCGGCCCTCGGCGTTGACGATGATTCCCAACGGGTAGCTCTGACGCGTGAGGCGGTTGGTGAGCTCGCGATTGCTCGCGTTGTCCGGCGCTTCGGCATCCCACTGCACGCTGTGCGCCGTCGACCAGTCGCCGCCGCTGTCGGCTCCGATCGCCATGGCTGCTTCGAGCATCCGGCCGGTGTTGTACGGCGTGCCGCGGACGACGGCGTGCTGCCAGCCTTCACCGAGGTGCTTTCGCCGCAGCTCTGCGCTCGCCTCGAAGCCTCCGGCAGCGAGGATCACACTCTCTGCTCGGTACTCGACGAGCTCGCCCTCGGGGTCGACGGCGCAGACGCCGATCACCCGCCCGTCTTCCGAGACGAGCAGATCGCGGACCTCGATGCCGTAGCGGACATCTGTTCCGAGCTCATCGGCGATGCGGGTGTGATCGGCGATGAGGCCCTCTCCGCCGCCGACGTTTCCGACGTGCAGGCCTCCCCAGAACAGGAAAGAACCATCAGGGCGCTCGTAGGCCTGTCGTTCGTACATCAGCCGGTATCGCAGACCGAGCCTCGTCAGCCAACGCAGCGTCGGCCCGCTCTCCTCGACGAGCACCGCGGTGAGGTCAGGGTCGTTGCGACCATCCGTCACCTGTGCGAGGTCCGCCGCATATTCTGCGGGGGAATACGGCGGGACGATAGAGCGCTCATGTCGTTCGTCTGGTTCCAGGGTGTCACGCAGATCGTCCAGGCCTCCGTGCGCGATACGGGTGGCGCCAGCCGTGTAATAGCTGTTGCCGCCGTGCATCCCGACCGGACCGCGCTCGAGGAGGAGCACCCGGCGCCCGCGTGTGGCCGCAGCGTGCGCCGCGGTGAAACCGGCGTTGCCGCCGCCCACGACGATCACGTCATGAGTACTCTCGCTGAGGTTGTCGACCATGACTTCTCGTTCCCATCAGGCTGAGCGCAAATTGTGTGCTATCTGTATGCAATCTACAGCACAATCACACGCTGGTGACGTTTCGCTCATCAGCCTTCCGAACACCCAAGGAGACCGACAGCCTGTCGACAGACCACTCGCCGCTGGCGTCGCGCGCTTCACGACTTGGACACGAGACGGCCCCCACGAGAAGAGCTCGTGGGGGCCGTTAGCTCTCTGTCGGCGACTCGGCCTATGACGTCTTGGCGTGCGCGGACTTGTTCCTGCGTTGTACGAATTTAGCGCCCAGCCCTGCGGCGACCACGACGATCGGAGTTCCGATGAGGAACACCCCGGAGGCTACCGATGGGAAGGAAGTTGCGAGCAGCGCCAGGGCGGCAAGCGCAGCCCCGACGAGAATGATGTAGATCAGCCATGAACGCATGGAGAGTCCTTTCAGTCGACTGCTCAGAACGGTGCGGATGAACGACGGTTGATCACGGATCCGCCGTCGACGTCATACCACCAGAGGGTCCGGCCACCGCTACAGATCCCGTTGGCGACGAGATAGGTCGTCGCTACCCCACGACGATGCCGATGACGGTGCACGCTGCCTGGGCTCGCACTGATCGTTCGCTACGTGTGCGGTGAGGCGGTCGGCTCCAGATTCGTCGCGCGGGACGACGAATCTTGATCCTCCTGTCGCCTGCCGCCTTACACTCGACTCCGGATGCTCCCGCCTCACGCCCGCGCTCAGGCGCAGGATTCGTACGGCGGCTCGTCGAGGGTCGTCGCCGTCACGCCCCAGATGATGTCGGTTCCGGCGGTATAGGTCAGGAAGACCGAACCGGTGCCGGCTCCCGACTCGATCGCGAGATAGCGGCGATCGCCGACGCTCTCGACTTCGACCGCGTCGGGGTAGACGGCCAGCGCCTGGTCGAGCCGGGAACCGAGACCGATCCCCTCAGCGGTCAGCGGGCCGACGGCCGGCTTGCCTTCGAGGTCGACGGGTGAGGCGGACACCTGCACGAGGTCGACCACCGCGGGGTCCTGTTCCGAGACCTCGGGGCGCTGAACGGTGAGCATGTATCCGTCGGCCTCCGTGGACGCGAGCCACGGGCAGGCGTCAACCGGAGCGGCACCCGCCGCCGCCACGGCTTCGTCGTAGGGCGTGCCGAGTTCCACGTCTCGGATGCCCGATGGGCTGACGCCCGCGGCCGGCGTGGAGGATGCGCTGGGCGACGGACTCGGCGCGGGATCAGCGGATGCCGTCACCGTCTGCGTGACCGTCGGGGTGGGGGACGCGGGGGCGGCGCATCCGGCCAGCAGCGCAGCCGTGACCGCCATCCCGAACAGGGGCGAGAGGATGCGTGCACGGCGAACCTGGGGTCGTCTGGTGTCGATATCCATGCTTCGACGCTATCGGCGCGGTCGTGACCAGCCCGTCGATTCTCACGGGATTCCCAGATGCCCCGGCATCCGACGGCGCAGGCCTTCTGCTGTCCCCCTGAGCCCGTTCAGCGCTGAGGTCCGGGTCTCCTGCGGGGCGGCGTGGGCTCGGGAAAGTAGTGCACCTCTGTGGGCTCGCCTTCGGTGTGCGCCCGCGCGGTCGCCTGGATCTCACGGTCGCGACCGGTCAGTCTCTGGGTCTGCTGTCGTCGGTACTCTCCCCAGGAGGGGACCAT
>NZ_JBFBLM010000007.1:0-112349 GCF_040686675.1 Microbacterium sp. NPDC079176 | reverse complement strand
ATGGTCCCCTCCTGGGGAGAGTACCGACGACAGCAGACCCAGAGACTGACCGGTCGCGACCGTGAGATCCAGGCGACCGCGCGGGCGCACACCGACGGCGAACCCCGTGAGAAGCACTACTTCCCCGAGCCGTCACCGACCCGCTGAAGAGGCTCAGGGCTGAACGACGCGCACCCATGCCCGATCGACGTCATCAGCATCCAGGAGGTTCACCTGCACCACACCGGCGTACGGCAGCCGATACGAGAACTCGCCGGTCGGCGGATCGTCGCATCTGAAGTCCCCCTCGGCGAGTACCCGCCTCTCGGCATCGGCGGTCACCACTTCGAACCCGACGCCGTCTCCCTCGCACCGCCCCTCGATGGTGAACTGTCGGTCCTCGACGAGCGCGGCGGGGCCCGCGATGATCTCGCCCGAGGGGTCGTTGCCTTCCCCGTACTTGAGAGCGATGGCCACCTGAGTGGGGTCTGTCTTATCGGGATACGCGAATCCTCCCGCGGGAGGCGCTGTCGTCGCCGATGGCGTCGATGCGGATGTCGTTTCTGGTGCGACCGGCTCCGGCGCTGCGCTCGAAGTACAGCCGGTGACCACAGAGGCAAGAACGACCAGACAGACCGGAACGACCGTGAGGGCGCGGATGCGAGTGTCCATCGCTCCACACTATGACTCCCAGGCATCTGGGAATCCCGTGACCTACATGACCGGAACCGACATCATCTGGGCAGTGACGATGACGACCCTCGAAGAGCCGCCGTACGAATCATGCGGTAGATCGTGAGACTTCATCATCTGCGTCCACTCGGCGCCCTGGTCCGCTGAGGAACGGTCGTGCACACTGAAGAGCATGAGCGACCCCGGGGCGACCGATGCAGGCACGGCGGAATACACCACGTTCGGGGTGCTGTCCGGCATGTTCGTCGCGATGGTGCCGACCCCACTGAGTCGATCAGCGGCGACAACCACGATTTGGCTCGCGTTACCGCTGGGTTAGCGCCGTCAGGGCTCGTGCAAGACGAAGGCCCCGCTTCCCGGTCAAATCACCGGGAGTCGGGGCCTTCGTGGTGGCGGTGACGGTGGGATTTGAACCCACGGTAGGGATTAACCTACACAACATTTCGAGTGTTGCACCTTCGGCCGCTCGGACACGTCACCGCGGACTAGCTTACGACAACCCGCGCCACGGCGCGAATCGAGCAGTCAGGCGAGTACCGGTGCGGGCTTTTGTCCGGTTGCGCTCCCCGTCGGCCATCGAGCCGCCTGGTTAGGATGGCCTAAGGCATCGGCACGGAGGGGACGCAATGGGCTTCATCACATCAGAGGCACTGGCAGAGACCGGCTATGTCGTGCTCGATGACCATGACCAGGCGTCCGACCCTGCCGAGTGGCTTGACCTCGAGTACATCGGCTGGCGCTCGTCGGGCGTCACCCGCTTCGCCCCGCTCGCGAGCTATGCCGGCGCGATCGAGTGCAACGGGTTCTGGAACCACACCCCTCCGCGCTCCGACAAGGACGGCGTCTGGATCGAGTCGCAGGTCGCGATCGCCCCGACCCTGCAGCGCCGCGCCCTCGAACCCGGCGCCGGCGTGGGCCGCTGCCGCGTCATCGAGCTGCAGCCCAACGAGTACGCCGATGCCGTCTACAACCTGCACCAGGACGACAACAACCGCCTCAATGAAGACGGCACCGGCTGGGTCGTGCGCGGCTACTACAACCTCTCGGACGACACCGACTCGCTGCTGCTCCTGCGCTCTGACCGCTTCGACCCAGCGACCGAGATCCGCCTGCCGCTGCGCGAGGGGTCCCGCATCATCGTCGACACCCAGCGCTTCTGGCACGCGGTCTGGCACCGGGGCACGACCCCGCGTTACGCCCTCATCACGTCGTGGACCTCGGGCCCCGAGCTCGACGCCTACATCGAGGCCAACCACGGCGACCCGCGCCCGGCCACCGTCGCGCTCGAGCCGCAGCTCGTCGACGACGCACAGATCGAGCTGCACCGCCGCATCGAAGAGCGCCGCCGCGTCTTCGAGGCCCAGGGCATCGTGATGGAGCCGCGCGCAGACCTCAACGTCTGATTCGCGATCCCGGAGCGCCCCGCCCCGGTAGCGTCCGCCCACTCCGTCGACTGACCGTCTGCAGGGCCGAAGCACGTCTGCAGGACCAGAGCCCGGTTCTCGACCCGGCATCCATGCCCAGGTCCAGCAAACGGACGCTATGCACGGAGAACTTCGCCGCCGCAGCGAGCACACCTTCGGACCCCGAGACCGACACACCGGACGGGACGACGGATGCCACGGCGCGGCGCCCCCATCATCCGAACTTGTGCCAGCACGCCGGCCCCACGGACGGGACGACGGCCCCCCGACTCACCCCGAAACCGTGCGTCCGTCTTCCAACCTGACGACCCTGTCAACGGTTCCCGCAGGTGGAGCGACATGCGAGATCAGCAGTACCGACTGCTCCCCCGCCGCCTGCAGCAGATCACGCAGCAGAGCATCGGATGCGTCCGGGTCGACTCCCGCCGTCGGCTCGTCGAGCACGAGCACCGGGAAGCCGCGCAGCAGAGCTCGAGCCAGGGCGATGCGCTGCGCCTGACCGCCCGACACGAGGCCACCACGGTCGCCGACTCGCGCATCCAGTCCCCCACGCTCGCGCACCCACGAGCCGAGTCCGACTCTGTCGAGCACGGCGAGCAGCTCGTCGTCGGTCGCCGAGTCACGGGCGAACAGCAGATTCTGCCGGATGTCCTCGTCGAACAGCTGCGGACTCTGCTCGCACAGCCCGATCGTGCGGCGTAGCGCAGGACCCGAGAGCGCCGATGCATCCATGCCGCCGACGGAATACTCACCCTCGACCCGCAGGAATCCGACGAGCGCTGCGGCCAGCGAGCTCTTCCCCGCACCGCTCGGTCCCGACACGAGCACACGCTCGCCCGGATGCAGATCGAGATCGACTCCGCGCAGCGCGGGCGCCCCGCCCGGCCACCACGCCCGTACGCCTCGCAGCCGCAGCGCGGGAACGCCGTCGATCTCGGCATCGTCACCATCGTCGGACCGCAACTCGGAGGGCACCTCGGAAGGAAGCACGTCGTCGATGCGCTCGGCGCTCGACCGCACACTGCGCCAGGATGCCGCGGCGATCGGCACGGCGCCGAACACCTCGAACACGACCATGGGCACCAGCACGGCGACGGCCAGCCACGGGCCGTCGATCGCGCCGGTCTGCAGGCCCGGCGCCGCGACAGCCAGCGCCCAGACCGATGCGGCGCCCGCCACCGCAGAGACGGCCCCCGCCGCGATCGCCTGTGCCAGCGATGCTGTGCCGACGGCGCGGCGGAGCTCGGCATCCGCCTGCCGCACCCGCTCGCGGGCCTGCGGCTCTGCTCCGTAGGTGAGCAGCACGTCGAGCGAGCCGAAGTAGTCGGTGAGCGCCGCCGACAGGTCGCCTCGACGACGCGAGACAGCGGCCTCGGCGCGCGACCCGAACAGCCACCCGAGTCCGATCGCCGCGGCTGCGGCGATCACCAGACAGGCGGCCAGGGTCAGGGCAGCCGGTAGCGACACGAACGCGAGGAACCCCACTGCACCGAGCGCCACGAGCCCCGCCACCGCGAGCGGCTGAACCACGCGCAGCGGCAGGTTCTGCAGATTCTCGACGTCGTCGACCAGAGCCGACAGCACCCGCCCGCGGTCGGTGCGTCCGAGTCCGGCAGGCGACAGCGGAGTCAGCCGCCGCACCATGTCGGCGCGGGTCGACGCGAGCTGCCGCAGCGCCGCGTCGTGTCCGCTCAGCCGCTCGAGATAGCGGGTGACGGCGCGCGAGACCGCGAAGAACCGCACGCCCACCACGGCGATCGACAGCGGCACGAGCGAGTCGACGATCGAGGCGCTGACGATGAGCCAGCCGCTCACTGCGAGCAGGCTCACCGCGGCCCCCGCCGACAGGAAGCCCCAGATCGCGCCCGGGAGGAAGCGACGAAGCGGCGGTTGCGCGAGACGCAGGATGCCGCGCACACGCGCGGCGGAGCTGGCGCCGCTCACACGCCCACCCCCAGTTCGACGACCTGATCGGCCACGTCCCGTGCCGACCGGCGGTGCGAGACGAGCAGCACCGTCGCCCCGGCATCCGCCCTCGCACGCAGTGAGTTCCACAGACGCTGCTCGGTCTCCGGGTCCAAGGCACTGGACGGTTCATCGAGCGCCAGCACGGCGTCGGGGCGCTGCGCCTGGCGATACAGCGCCCGCGCGACCGCGACCCGCTGCGCCTGTCCGCCCGAGAGCCCGCTGCCCTGCACACCCAGCTCGAGCGCAGGGTCGAGGTCGTTCGCGCACGCCTCATCCAGGGCACGGCGGATGCCGTCGGCATCCGGTGCCGGATCCCCCAGCGCCACATTCGCGGCGATCGTGCCGCGACTCAGCTGAGGGCGCTGTCCGCTCCAGGCCAGCCACTCCGACGGCGCGCGACCTCGCACATCGACTCCGGCGACCGCAGCCGAGCCTTCGAACTCGACGGCACCGCGCAGAGCCGCGAGCAGACTCGACTTGCCTGCGCCGCTCGGCCCCTCGATCAGCGTGATGGTTCCCGGCTCGGCTGCGAACGAGACCGGCGGCAGATCGCGCACGCGCAGACCGGAGACGACGAGGTCTCGCGCGTCGCCCGTTCGCAATTCAGCATGAACACGGCCAAAACCAGCGCTCAGCTCTTCTCCCGACACCGTGCCACGGTTCCGTGCTGAATTGTGAACGCCGACCTCCCGAGCCCCGGCCGCGTCGAGCACCTCGAACACATCCTCGGTCGCCGCAACCCCCTCGGCTGCCGCATGGAACTGCACTCCGACCTGGCGGATCGGCAGGAACGCCTCGGGCGCGAGCAGCAGCACGAACAGTCCGACCTCGAGCGACAGGTCGCCCGAGAGCAGCCGGAATCCGACCGCCACCGCGATCAGAGCCACCGCGATCGAAGCCAACAACTCCATCGAGAAGCCCGAGAGGAACGAGAACCTCAACACCTTCATGGTCTCGCGGCGGTAGTCGTCGGCCGTCTGCTCGATCTGCGCAGCGGCGCGGCGCTCACGTCCGAAGAGGCGCAGCGTCGAGAGGCCCTGCACTGTGTCGGCGAAGCGCGCGGCGAGCCGCTGCAGCGTCTGCCACTGCTTGCGCTGCACCGTGCGGGTGGCGATGCCGATGAGGATCAGGAACAGCGGGATGAGCGGCAGCGTGATGATCGCGGTGAGCCCGCTCGGCCAGTCCTGCCACCACATCACGGCCACCAGAACCGGCGTCGCGATGACCGTCAGCACCAGCTGCGGGATGTACCGGGCGAAGTACGAGTCGAGAGCTTCGAGCCCGTGTCCCGCGGTGACGGCGAGCTCCGCCTGATTGCGCTGCGCGAGCCAGCTCGGCCCGAGGCGACCGACGGCGCCGATCAACGCGGCGCGCAACTGCATCCCCGTCTTCGCCGCGGCGCGGGTCCCGGCGGCATCCGAGGCCGCGATCAGCACGCCACGCAGGGCCGCGAGTCCGAGCAGCCAGAGCAGGGATGCCGTGACATCGCGCCCGGCGAGCGCGCCGGTGACGGCATCCGTCAGCATCCACGCGAACGCGATGGTCACCGCGGTCTGCGCGACCCCGATCGCGCCGGAGAGCAGCAGGAATCCGCGGGCGGCGCTCGCATACCGCAGCAGCCGGATGTCGACCGGCTTCATCGCGCCATCTCCGCAGCGAGGGCCCGACAGGTCGCTCCGGTCGCAGTTCGTGCCGCTCCCCGATCAGAGAGGCGGCGCGAACTGCGACCGGAGCAGAAGTCGTGTCTCACGCGTGCGCCGGAGCCCCCTCGATCGAGCTGCGGGTGACGCGCTTGCGGAAGATCCAGTACGTCCAGGTCTGGTACGCGAGCACCAGCGGCAGGGCGATCAGGGCGGTCCAGCTCATGATCGTCAGCGTATACGGCGTGCTCGAGGCGTTCTCGATCGTGAGGCTGAAGGCCGGGTCGATCGTCGACGGCATCACGTAGGGGAACAGCGCCGCGAACAGCATCACGACAGCGGATGCCACGGTGACGGCGCCCGCCGTGAAGGCCCGTCCGTCACGTCCGCGCATCGAGAAGAGCACCGACGCGATCAGGGCGAGCGCCGCGACGAGCCCGCATCCGATGACCATCAGCATGAGCGGAGACTCGCGATCCCAGGCGATGCCGATCGTCCAGAGCACGGTGCCAGCGGCGGCGAGCACCGTCGGCCCGGCGGCGAGCTTGACCAGACGACGAGCGTCCGCGTGCACCTGGCCGTCGGTCTTGAGCGAGACGAACAGCACGCCGTGCAGGAAGAACAGCAGCAGCGTCGTGATGCCGACGAGCAGCGAATACGGGTTCAGCAGTGCGAAGAACCCGCCCACGTAGATGTGGTTCTCGTCGATCGCCACGCCCTGCACGATGTTGCCGAACGCGACACCCCACAGCAGCGCGGGCACGGCCGAGCCGATCACGATCATCCGGTCGAAGCCGCGCTTCCACTGCGCGCCCTCACGCTGGTGCCGGTACTCGAACGACACCCCGCGCAGGATCAGCGCGAGCAGGATCAGCAGCAGCGGCAGGTAGAACCCGCTGAACAGCGTCGCGTACCACTCGGGGAACGACGCGAACAGGCAGGCGCCGGCGACGATCACCCAGGTCTCGTTGAGATCCCAGATGGGGCCGATCGTGTTGATGACCTGGCGACGCGAGACGTCGTTCTTGCCGAGGAACGGCAGCGACATGCCCACGCCGAAGTCGAACCCGTCGAGCACGAAGTAGCCGACGAAGAGGAAGGCGACGATCCAGAACCACATGTATTCCATGACTGATCCCTTTCTCAGTACACGACGGACGGCAGCTGGGCCGTCTCCTCGTGGGGCTGCTCTTCGGTGTCCGGACCCTTCTGGGCCGCACGGATGATGAGGCGGATCTCGACCACGGCGAGCGCGGCGTAGATCGCGGTGAAGGCGATCAGCGAGATCAGCACCTCGACGCCGCTGACGCCCGGCGAGACGCCGTCCTGCGTGGTCATGAGTCCGAAGACGATCCAGGGCTGCCTGCCCATCTCGGTGAAGACCCAGCCCATGATGTTGGCGACGAGCGCGAGCGGGAACGACCAGATCGCGAGCTTCCACATCCACGGCGCCGGCGGGTTCTTTGCGCCCTTGCGGGTGACCCAGAGGCCGACCACGGCGACGAGGGCGGCGGCCATGCCGAGGCCGATCATCCAGCGGAACGCCCAGTACGTGACCCAGAGGATCGGAGCGAACTCGGTGAGTCCGGTGTCGGCGAAGGTGGTGGCGTACTCGGCGTTGAGGTCGTTGATGCCGTGCACGCACGCGTCGAACGTGTGGGTCGACAGCAGCGACAGCAGGTACGGCACGCGGATCGAGAACAGCTCGGAGCTGCCGTCGGGGGTGCCCAGCGTGAAGAGGCTGAAGGAGGCGTCCGGGCCGCACACCGTGTTGAAGGTCGCCTCGGCGGCCGCCATCTTCATCGGCTGAGCGGCATACATCGCGAGGCCCAGCTGGTCACCCGTGAGCACGACCCCGGCGGTCGAGAAGATCATCGCCCACAGGCCGAACTTCAGCGAGATGCGCATGGTGTCGAAGTGCTGTCCGCGTGCCAGGTGCCAGGCCGAGACCGAGATCACGACGCCGGCGGCGAACATCAGCGCGCCGAAGATGGTGTGCGGGAAGGCGGCGAGCGCGACCGGGTTGGTCAGCAGCGCCCAGAAGTCGGTGAGCTCGGCGCGGTTGGTCTCGGGGTTGAAGACGTACCCGACCGGGTTCTGCATGAAGGCGTTCGCGGCGATGATGAAGTACGCCGAGAGGATGCTGCCGATCGAGACGCACCAGATCGTGGCGAGGTGCAGCTTCTGCGGCAGCTTGTCCCATCCGAAGATCCAGAGGCCGATGAACGTGGCCTCGAAGAAGAAGGCGAGCAGCCCCTCGAACGCGAGCGGGGCGCCGAAGACGTCGCCGACGAAGCGCGAGTAGTCCGACCAGTTCATGCCGAACTGGAACTCCTGCACGATGCCCGTCACGACGCCCATGGCGAAGTTGATGAGGAAGATCTTGCCGAAGAACCGGGTGAGGTGCAGGTACTGCACCTTGCCGGTGCGCACCCACGCGGTCTGGAAGATCGCGGCGACGAGCGCCATGCCGATCGTCAGCGGCACGAACAGGTAGTGATAGACGGTCGTGAGACCGAACTGCCATCGAGACAGGACCAGCGGGTCCAACCATTCCATGAGCCACTCCTTCTTCCGTGCCCTGGGTGCCACGCTAACGACGGGCCTGCCGCCCCCGATGGGCCGCCGACCGTGAATAAGGCAGATGCGCGCCTAGGCGGCGGACATCTCCGTCAGACGCAGCTGCACGGTGCAGTCCGCCGGCAGGGCGGAGGTGCGAACGGCCTCGGCGGCGAGCGGCCCACCGGCTTCGGTGAGCACCCCCTGCATGAGGCCGAGGTGCACGGAGCACAGCATCGGACGGTCTTCGGCGCGACCCGCGGCATGCGGGCACGGGCTGAGATCGACGGTGAGCTGCTCGTCATCGACGACGGGCTCGAAGCCGCTCTCCTCCAAGTGTTCGATCAGGGCGTCAAGCTGGTAGGTCGCATCGCGACCGAGAGAGGATGCCGACGCAGGCAGGACCCGACGCAGCAGATCGCCGCGGACGGCGGCCGCCTTCGCCTTGTCGCGGGCGATGGGACTCGAGGCATCCGCCGCACCGGTCACTGCGCTGTACAGCGTGCGCGGACGGCCGCGAGTCGTGCGGCGCTCACTGGCCTGGATGACGTAGCCGCCTTCGATGAGGCGCTGCAGGTGCTCGCGAACCGTGTTGGGATGCAGGCCGGTGGCCTCGCACAGCTCGCCGATCGTGCGCTCCCCGCGGGTCCGCACGGGTCCGCCGTCGTGCTCGGCGTCGCCATCGATGCGGGGGCCGCCTTCGAACAGCGCGTGCAGGATCTGCACTCGCGAGAAGGTCGAGATCGGCCCGCAGACGGGCCCGCCGTTGGCCATGGATCCAGTATCCCGCGGGGGCTCGGCGCCATGGGGTGGTTCGGCCGTGAATAATGCCCCAGGCGATAGGGATGTCTGATCTCGGCGATAGCCTGGCTGCATGGCCACCCGAAAACCCGCTGCTCCTGCGTACGTCTGCACCGAATGCGGGTGGACGACCGCCAAGTGGGTGGGTCGCTGCGCCGAGTGCCAGCAGTGGGGAACGGTGCAGGAGCAGGGCACCCAGACGGGCATCCTGAGCCGGATCACGCCGCTCGCGCCGACCGCGGCGAAGGCCGCGCGACCGATCACGCAGATCACCACCGAAGACGCTCCACGTCGCACGAGCGGGGTCGGCGAGTTCGACCGCGTGCTCGGCGGGGGCATCGTTCCCGGCGCGGCGATCCTGCTCAGCGGAGAACCAGGTGTGGGCAAGTCGACGCTGCTGCTCGAGGTCGCCGCTCAAGCCGCCCGCTCCGGCCGTCGGGTGCTCTATGCGAGCGCCGAGGAGTCTCCGGCACAGGTGCGCCTGCGCGCCGAGCGCACAGGCGCGCTGCACGACGAGCTGTACCTGGCGAGCGAGACCGACCTCGCGACGATCCTCGGCCACATCGACGAGGTCGCCCCGCAGCTCGTGATCGTCGACTCGGTGCAGACCGTGTCGTCGTCGCTCATCGACGGCGCGGCCGGTCAGCCGAGCCAGGTCCGAGAAGTGGCGGCCACGCTGATCCGCGTCGCGAAGGACCGCGGGCTGCCCGTCATCCTCGTCGGGCACGTGACGAAAGACGGCACCGTCGCCGGGCCGCGCGTGCTCGAGCATCTCGTCGACGTCGTCTGCCACTTCGAGGGCGACCGTCAGACGTCGCTGCGTTTCATCCGCGCGCTGAAGAATCGCTTCGGTCCGACCGACGAGGTCGGCTGCTTCGAGATGACGGGTGCGGGCATCTCCGAGGTGCCCGACCCGTCCGGTCTCTTCCTCTCACAGGGTGCCACCGAGCCGGGAACCTGCGTCGCGATCTCGCTCGAGGGCCGCAGGGCGCTGCCGGTCGAGGTGCAGGCGCTGACGATCACCACCACCGCGCCGAATCCCCGTCGAGTGGTGCACGGACTCGATTCGTCGCGTGTCGCGATGGTGCTCGCGATCCTCGAACGCCGCGCCGGCATCAAGACGAGCAACCTCGACGTCTACGTCTCGACCGTCGGCGGGGTGCGTTTCACCGAGCCTGCGGCCGACCTCGCGATCGCGATCGCCGTGGCGGGGTCGATCCAGCAGATCTCGGTGCCTCGCACGGTCGCCGCCGTCGGAGAGCTCAGCCTCGCCGGCGAGATCCGCCCCGTCACCCAGTCGGCGCAGCGTCGGTCCGAGGCGTCGCGGCTGGGCTACGACCAGGTGGTCGACGACCGCTCGAAGACGCTGCGTGCGGCGCTCAACGACGTGCGTGCGCGGAACACGAGCAGGCGCAGCGAAGCCGACATCCCGCCGTTCTGAGCTCGCGGCGATGAGCGCCTGTCCCGCGCTCAGCCGGGTCGAACACCGTCAGCGGGGCCACATCCGCACCGCACCGCACCGCACCGCGGGGCCATTTCCCCACCGCACCGTCAAGCGGGGCCACTTCCGCACCCCAAACGGGCGATCGGGATGCGAAACTGACCCCGCACAGATCATCCGATGCGAAAGTGACCCGGCACGGGCCGTGGGTCCTGCGCCGGTCGCGAGAGCACGCGAGCTCGCGCCGCTACTCAGGCGTCGAGGGCCTTGAGCAGTTCCTCGGGAGAGGCCTGCATCGGGTGCGGTCCCGCGATGTCGAGGAATACCGTGGTGATCGGGTGCGCGCCGAGGAACTTCCGCAGCCACTCAGCGCTGTAGATGCCGACCCCTGGCGGGAGGTTCACCGGCTTGTTCTTGGCATCGCTGAACAGCAGCAGCGCCAGATCGCCCGAGTTGGGGTCGCGATAGGTCCAGACCTCGCCGCTGTCGAGTGGATTGTCGCGGGCGCCGGGCTTCACGAGCGGCACGACGGTGGTGCCGTGGCGCAGTGCGAGAGCGACCGCCGCGATGTCCTGCTTCTCCAACGCCTGGGCGAGGGCATCCGACCGGAAATCCTCAGGTGCGGGCTTGCTCTTCGCGGATTTCGACTTCTTCGCTGCCATGCATCCAGCATATTCAGCGGATGCCGCAGCGCGGTCCGAAACCGAGCCCGGAGAAGAAAGGGGCCCTCTCGAGTCATCCATTGGGGACTGGGGTACTCGAGAGGGCCCACGGACCCTCGGGCGGCATGTCGAAGCGCTGGGGACGCTGTGCTCGACGCCACTGGGGATGGCATGCGCCGCAAGTCTGCGAGGGTCACTCCAATGGTATCCCAAAGAAACAGCAGTGTCACCCGAAACTGAGTGCAGGACTGTATTCAAGACCTTTGGCTAGTTTTTGCCTCAATAGAGGAGGATCTGCTTCGTCGTCGTGCCCTTGAAGCCGCCGATCTCGACAGCGACGTGATACGACGCTCCGCCGCCGGGAGCTCGCGGCCGATTCTCGTCCGCGCAGGTCTCGACGCTCGAGCGCGTGCGGTCCCAGGTGACCGGCACCTTGCTCGTCACGGTCGCGCCGGCGGTGAGCGTCGCGACCATGCTGCTCGGGTTCTCCTGGCAATCGGTCGACGTCCACCAGACATCGGTGCCGCTCGACACCGTCATCCGCTGAGTCGTCGACCCCACGTCGATCGCGCAGTCGGTCGACCCGCGGTTCGTCAGCGAGATCGACAGCTGCGGCAGCACCCCGGGATCGTACGAATCGGCATCCGTCACGGCCGCCACCTCGACGTCCGTGGCCTCGCACGCGACGATCCCGGGTGTCTCATCGGCCGACGGCTCAGGAGACGGCGACTCGGCTGCGGGTGGCTCGGAGGTCGTGGCATCCGGCGACGGGGATCCCGAGGCCGAGGCGCTCGGCGAGGGCGTCGCCTCGGCGGCGCTGGCCCACGGGCGTGCCAGGAGCAGCCACACCGCGGCGCCGATGACGGCGACGAGCAGGATCGCCGCGACGAGGGTCACCAATCGTCGGCGACGATAGACGGCGGCGGAGTGGCGAGGCATTGATTCAGGTTAGTTGAGGCTCTTCAGCATCCTGGTGTTGCCGAGCGTGTTCGGCTTGACATGCGCGAGATCGAGGAACTCCTCGACACCCGCGTCGCCGCTGCGCAGCAGCTGAGAGTAGACGTCGGGGTCGACGACCTGTTCGCCGATGATCGAGTATCCGCGGCGACCGAAGAAGTCGACCTCGAAGGTCAGGCAGAACAGTCGGCTGAGCCCGAGCTCGCGAGCCTGCTCTTCGAGCGCGCCGACGATCGCGCCGCCGACGCCGTGGTGCAGCCAGTCCCCGCGGACCATGAGGGTGCGCACCTCGCCGAGGTCCTCCCAGAAGACGTGCAGCGCACCGCATCCGATCAGCTCGCCGTCGGCTTCGGCCACGACGAACTCCTGCACGGCGCCGTAGAGCACAGCGAGATCCTTGCCGAGCAGGATGCGCTGCTCGACCATCGGCTGCAGAAGGTTCCGGATGCCGATGATGTCGGCGCTGCGCGCAGGCCGGACGATGTACTCGCTCACACCGTCAAGCCTAGAACCCGTCACCTCCCCAGACCCTGAGCGAGCCCGGAATGCCGGAGTGCTGGAGTCCCCCGGACACGCAGAAGGGGCGGATGCCGCAGCATCCGCCCCTTCTGTGATCAGGTCACTCCCCGCTGGCGACCGCCAGGTCGGGGGTGCCGGAGATCGCTCCACCGGTGTTGACGCCGACCGCGACCTTCTCGCCACGGGGACCGTGCTCGAAGAGGAACTCGCCGTCCTTCGCGTCGACCTTCACGTGGTCGCCGGGGTTCAGCTCGCCGTGCAGGATCTTCTCGGACAGACGGTCCTCGACCTCGTGCTGCATCGCGCGACGCAGCGGACGGGCACCGAGCGCCGGGTCGAACCCGATCTCGATGAGACGCTCCTTGGCGGCCTGCGAGAGCTCGATCGTCATGTCGCGGTCGAGCAGACGCTCGCCGAGGCGCTTCGTGAACAGATCGACGATCTGCACCAGCTCTTCCTTCGACAGCTGCGGGAACACGATGATGTCGTCGACACGGTTGAGGAACTCGGGCTTGAAGTTGCGCTTGAGCTCTTCGTTGACCTTGCCCTTCATCCGCTCGTAGTTCGTCGAGTTGACGCCCTCGATCTGGAATCCGACCGGACCACCGGCGATGTCACGCGCACCGAGGTTGGTGGTCATGATGATGACGGTGTTCTTGAAGTCGATCACGCGGCCCTGACCATCGGTCAGGCGACCCTCTTCGAGGATCTGCAGCAGCGAGTTGAAGATGTCCGGGTGGGCCTTCTCGATCTCGTCGAACAGCACCACGCTGAACGGCTTGCGGCGCACCTTCTCGGTGAGCTGGCCGCCCTCTTCGAATCCGACGAACCCGGGAGGGGCACCGAACAGACGCGAGACGGTGTGCTTCTCACCGAACTCGCTCATGTCGAGCGAGATGAGAGCCGCTTCGTCGTCGAACAGGAACTCGGCGAGCGCCTTGGCGAGCTCGGTCTTTCCGACACCCGTGGGGCCGGCGAAGATGAACGAGCCCGAGGGACGCTTCGGGTCCTTGAGGCCGGCGCGCTGACGGCGGATCGTCTTGGAGAGCGCCGCGATGGCCTCTTCCTGACCGATGACGCGCTGGTGCAGCGCCTTCTCCATGAAGACGAGTCGCGAGGACTCCTCTTCCGTCAGCTTGAAGACCGGGATGCCGGTGGCCTGTGCGAGCACCTCGGCGATCAGACCCTCGTCGACGACCGCAGCGGTCGCGACGTCACCCGAACGCCACTGCTTCTCGAGGCGCAGGCGCTCGGCGAGGAGGCTCTTCTCCTCGTCGCGCAGCGATGCGGCCTTCTCGAAGTCCTGGTCCTCGGATGCGACTTCCTTCTGCTCGCGGACCTTGGCGATCTTCTCGTCGAATTCGCGCAGCTCGGGCGGGCTCGACAGGATGCTGAGGCGCAGGCGTGCGCCGGCCTCGTCGATCAGGTCGATGGCCTTGTCGGGCAGGAAGCGGTCCGACACGTAGCGGTCGGCGAGGTTCGATGCCGCGACGATCGCGCCGTCGGTGATCTGCACCTTGTGGTGCGCCTCGTACCGGTCGCGCAGCCCCTTGAGGATGTTGATCGTGTGAGGGAGGCTCGGCTCGTTCACCTGGATCGACTGGAAGCGGCGCTCGAGAGCGGCATCCTTCTCGAAGTGCTTGCGGTACTCGTCGAGGGTGGTGGCGCCGATGGTCTGGAGCTCGCCACGAGCGAGGAGCGGCTTGAGGATGCTGGCCGCGTCGATCGCGCCCTCGGCGGCACCCGCACCCACGAGGGTGTGGATCTCGTCGATGAAGACGATGATGTCGCCGCGCGTGCGGATCTCCTTGGTGACCTTCTTGAGACGCTCTTCGAAGTCACCGCGGTAGCGGGAACCGGCGATGAGCGAGCCGAGGTCGAGCGAGTAGAGCTGCTTGTCCTTCAGCGTCTCGGGCACATCGCCCTTGACGATCGCCTGAGCGAGGCCCTCGACGACGGCGGTCTTGCCGACGCCGGGCTCGCCGATCAGGACGGGGTTGTTCTTGGAGCGGCGAGACAGGATCTGCATGACCCGCTCGATCTCCTTCTCGCGCCCGATGACCGGGTCGAGCTTGTTGTCGCGCGCGGCCTGCGTGAGGTTGCGGCCGAACTGGTCGAGCACCTGCGAGCCGCCCTGGGCGCTCGGGGTGTCGTTCGACTGCGCGCCGACGGCTGCCGGCTCGCGTCCGGGGGCACCCGAGAGCAGCTGGATGACCTGCTGGCGGACCTTGTTCAGGTCGGCGCCGAGCTTGACGAGGACCTGGGCTGCGACCCCCTCGCCCTCGCGGATGAGGCCGAGCAGGATGTGCTCGGTTCCGATGTAGTTGTGACCGAGCTGCAGGGCCTCGCGGAGGCTGAGCTCGAGCACCTTCTTGGCGCGCGGCGTGAACGGGATGTGACCGGTGGGCTGCTGCTGGCCCTGACCGATGATGTCCTGCACCTGCTCGCGGACGGCGTCAAGGGAGATGCCGAGGCTTTCGAGCGCCTTGGCTGCGACACCCTCACCCTCGTGGATGAGGCCGAGCAGGATGTGCTCAGTGCCGATGTAGTTGTGGTTGAGCATCTTCGCCTCTTCTTGGGCGAGGACGACCACTCGACGGGCTCGGTCCGTGAATCTCTCGAACATGCTGTGACTCCTTATTCGCACGTGTTGTTCGACACTGGCGAAGACGCGTGAAGCGCTTGTACATCGAGAGTAACCACCGTGCGCAGGCAGTATGCCCGTGTTCGCCGTCGGCATAGTGCCGTGACCGCCGGTGACGCGTCTCCTGGACCACCGGGGTTGACGGACTTATCGACAGTCGTTATGTTAACGATTATCGGTAATAACGACTCTCGATAAGGAGTGGACGATGACCTCGACGAAGGACCGCACGATCTCTCGCGGCGATTCCGGAGCCCTGATCGGCTTCTGCATCGCAGGAGCACTGATCGCCGCCTACATCACGGTGTTCTCGATCATCCGCATCATCGAACTGGCTCGCGGGGTCGACGTGCCCGTGCTGGTCGAGTTCGTCGGCTCGACGGCGCCTGTCGAGCTGCCCCTCAGCACCGGCGACTCCATCACGGTCGGTCTCGACAGTGCGATCATCACCGCCCCGCAGCTTCCGGCGATCGCCGCCGTGCCCGGCATCATCGGGCAGGTCGCGCAGATCCTCACGATCGTCCTCGTCATCGGATGCCTGATCCTGCTGGCGCGGAGCGTGCTGACCGGCCGCGTCTTCAGCCGCCGCAACACCGCTCTCGTCGCGACCGCCGGGATCGCCGGCCTGGTCGGGTTCGCCACCGTGCGCTTCTTCGACAACATGCTGGCCAACGCGACGGTCGCCAGGATCACCGACAACGGGGTGGACAACGCCGTGATCAGCGTCGAGCCGTTCACGTTCGTCCTCGGGGCCTTCGTCCTCGCCCTCATCAGCACGGTCTTCGTGATCGGCGACCGGCTGCAGCGCGACACGGACGGGCTCGTCTGATGATGAGCACGACCACCGCGACACGTTCGCAGACCGCGGATGCGATCACCGTGATCCTCTTCGGCGCAGCCGCTCTGGTCGTGACCGCGATCAGCACCGTCCTCCGCGTGCTCGGGACCTTCCGAGATCAAGGTATCGCGTGGTCCATTCCGATCGACGAGCAGCCGATCGACGCGACCGTCGGCTCAGGATCCGCGTCGGTCGAGGGGATCGCTCGGGAGGCGATGGTGTTCGCCACCGGGGTGGACGCCGCTTCGACCGCAGCGATCATCGGCTCTCTCGTCCTCTGGGCGCTCGCCCCGCTGATCGTCATCGTCGGCGTGATGCTCGTCGCCTGGAACTTCCTCCGCGGACGCTTCTTCGTGCGGAGCAACGCACGGGCCTTCGACGCGATCGGCTGGACCCTCGTGCTCGCTCCGATGTTCATCGTGCTGCTCGAGAAACTGGGGCTGAACGGGGTGTCCGCTGCGGTGGGCATCGGCACGGGCGAGCCGGTGCATCCGATCGACTTCTGGTCCATCGTCCCGATCTTCGCGACCGGCGTCGCGGTGGGCCTCATCGCAGCAGCGTTCCGTCAGGGCATCCGCCTGCAGCGCACGAACGCGGCCCTCGAGGATGAGACTCGGGGTCTCGTATGAGCCCGGCGGAGAACGACGACGAGCTCACCGGCATCCACTGCCGACTCGACGAGCTGCTCGCCGAGCGAGGGATGACGCTGACCGAGCTGAGCGCACGCGTCGGGGTGAGCATCGTCAACCTGTCGGTGCTCAAGAACGACCGCGCGCGGGCGATCCGGTACTCGACCCTGCGCGCGATCTGCGACGCGCTCGACTGCGAGGTCGGCGACCTGCTGGTGCTCGCGTAGGGGGACCGCGATGGGGGCTCCTGTTTCGATGACCGCCCTCGGGTGACGGCCGCGGGACAGCATCACGGACGGCATGCTCAGCGCAACCCCTTCTATGAATCTCCTGTGGGTCGATAGCGTTGACCGCATGAAGCTCAACGACCGGAACCTGCGCACACCCTCCCGCATCCTCATGGCTCTGCCCATCGCCGCACTCGCCTTCTCGCTGGCCGCCTGCGGGGGAACTTCCCGCCCCGCGGTCGACGACGTCGCCGACGGCATCCAGAAGGTCTACGAAGAGCAGGGACTCGGTGATGTCGTGACGGACGACGTCGCGACCTGCTTCGCCGACGCCCTCGTCGACTCCGACCTGAGCAATGAGACCCTCACCTACATCGCCAATGGCGAGGACAAGCAGTCCAGCGAAGAGGACAAGGCACTCACCACGCAGATCCTCACCGACAACCTGGAGAAGTGCGCGGGCTGACCCCCGCCGGGCCGACCCCGAAGGATGACGGATGCTGCGGCATCCGTCATCCTTCGTCATCTCCGCCTCCGGTCGCGGGCGCGGCTCCTAGCGTGGACGGATAGCGCGCACACGGCGCGCACCGATTCTGGAGTCCCCGATCCAATGAGCACCACCGTCCGCGCCACGAAGGCGCCAGACACCCGCGGTCCCGTCCGGAAGCTGCTGACGTCGTTCGGCTTCCAGATCCTCGCCGCACTCGTCCTCGGCATCGCCGCCGGCCTGATCGCCCGTCAGCTCGGAGCGACCGGCGACGAGCCAAACGGCCTCTCGGCCACCCTCGACACGATCGGCAGCTCGTACGTCACGCTGCTGCGCACAGCCGTCGTGCCGCTGATCTTCACCGCGATCGTGGCGAGCATCTCGAACCTGCGGCGCGTCCAGAACGCCGCACGACTGGCCGGTCAGACGCTGCTGTGGTTCGCGATCACCGCGTTCATCGCCGTGAGCATCGGCATCGTGCTCGGACTCGTGATCCAGCCCGGGTCGCGCGCCGGCGACGACCTCGCCCCGAGCGCGCCCTACACCGTGGGCACCTGGTGGAACTTCCTGCTCGGTCTGATCCCGCAGAACTTCCTCGGCCTCAGCGTCAGCACCAACCCCGGCGCGACCGAGGGCACGTTCTCCTCGAGCGTCAACTTCAACATCCTGCAGGTCATCGTGATCGCGGTCGCCGTCGGCATCGCGGCGCTCAAGGCCGGTAAGAAGGCCGAGCCCTTCCTCGCGTTCACGGAGTCGCTGCTCAAGGTCATCCAGCGCGTGCTGTGGTGGATCATCCGCATCGCCCCCATCGGCACCTTCGGCCTGATCGGCGCCGCGGTCGTCGAGTACGGCTGGGAGAAGCTCGCCTCGCTCGGCTGGTTCGCGATCGCCGTGTACATCGGTCTCGCTCTGGTGCTCTTCGTCGTCTACCCGGTGCTCGTGAAGACCAACGGCCTGTCGATCAGGCAGTACTTCTCGGGCGTCTGGCCCGCCGTGCAGCTGGCGTTCGTCAGCCGCTCATCGATCGGCACCCTGCCCCTCACCGAGCGCGTGACCGAGCGCAACCTCGGCGTTCCCCGCTCGTACGCCTCCTTCGCCGTGCCGTTCGGCGCGACCACCAAGATGGACGGCTGCGCCGCCATCTATCCGGCCATCGCCGCGATCTTCGTCGCGCAGTTCTTCGGCATCGAACTCACCCTCGTGCAGTACCTGCTGATCGTGCTCGTCTCAGTCGTCGGCTCGGCAGCCACCGCGGGCACCACGGGCGCGACCGTGATGCTCACCCTGACGCTGTCGACGCTCGGCCTGCCGCTCGAGGGCGTCGGCCTGCTGCTCGCGATCGACCCGATCCTCGACATGGGCCGCACCGCGGTCAACGTCGCGGGCCAGGCGCTCGTGCCCACCATCGTCGCCAAGCGCGAGGGGATCCTCGACGAGGAGCTCTACAACGCGCCCCGCGAGGGCCTGCCGTTCGCCGACGACTCGGCCGACGACGACGCACCCGAGGCGGATGCCGCGGCATCCGAGACCGAGCCGGCCAGCACCCGCTGACCTCTCTCCGTCACCGCCCGAGCGCCTCGTCCCTTCCGGGGCGGGGCGCTCGTCCGTCTCCCGCTATGCGCGACCCTGCTGGCGGGTGGCACCGCGGGTGTCGAGCGCGAGCTCCTCGGCATCCATCGCCGTCATCAGCTCGCGCATGAGCTCTTCATCGAGGTTGCCCGCGTCCCTCTCCGCGAGAAGGATGTCGCGGCGCACCTGCAGCCATCCCCGGCTCAGGGCAGCCAGGTCGTCGAAGGACGGGCGAGCTGCGGCATCCTCGACCTGCTGCGCGTCGTCGGTGTCCTTCTCGACGCGGGTCATGCGCTTCGTGAACGCATCGAACACTCCCAGGTCGACCTCGCCGTACTTGGCCTCCCACTCGACGCGCTTCTCGGCCAGGAACGCCTTGCCGGCCTCTCGGCTCTTCTCCCGCACCGCGGCGAGCGCACGCTGATCGTCATCGTGATCGACGTCTCCCTCGATCCCGAGGCGGCGGATCAGCATCGGCAGCGTGAGCCCCTGCAGCAGCAGCGTGCCCACGGTCACCACGAACGCCACCACGACGATCGCGTGCGAGGCCTCTTCGTCGAGCGTCGCGAGATCGGCGGCCGCGAGAGCGATCGCGAGCGTCACGACGCCGCGCATACCGGCCCATGAGATCACCGCGCTGTCCTTCCAGGTCAGCTGCAGCCCGGCCATCTGGTCGCGCACGATGTGCGTGCGCAGCTCGTCGGCCGTGAACTGCCCCCACCGCCGGGACTTCTCGTGACGTTTCTCGAACTCGCCGTTCTCGACGCCGCGATCCCAGCGCTGAAGGCGCTTGCGGTCCTGGAAGTTCGCCCACGCGCTCGTCGGATAGATGTACAGCGGACGCACCACGAGCACGACCAGCAGCACCATGCCCGACAGCACGAGGATCTGCTCGACGGACTCACTGCCGAGGTCGCGGAGCACCCGGGGGAACTGCAGACCGATGTACGCGAACACGAAGCTCTCGAGCAGCAGATCCGCCGACAGCCAGAGCGGCTTCTCCTGCTGGCGGGTCGTGTAGTCGGTGCGAGGCGAGTTGTATCCGACGTACAGGCCCATCGCGACGACCGCGAGCACTCCGGAACCCAGCAGGTGCTCGGCGATCGCATAGGCGCCGAACGGTGCGAGCAGGCCGAAGGTCCCGATCACGACCGCATCGTTGATCCGCATGCGGAGCTGATGCAGCAGGATCCCGAAGACGAGTCCGATCGCGACACCCACGGCGACGGCCAGCAGGAACTGTCCCACGCCGCCCCACACCGAGACGGTCGCGCCCGCGAGGATCGCCGCGAACACGCGGTACAGCGTCAACGAGGTCGCATCGTTGATCAGACTCTCGCCCGAGAGCACCGTCATGATGCGGCGCGGCAGACCGAGCTTGCGGCCGATCGCGGCGGCCGACACCGCATCCGGCGGCGCCACGATCGCGCCGAGCAGCAGGGCGCCCGGCAGGGTCAGCGACGGCATGATCCACCAGGCCACGAACCCCACCGCGAGCGCCGTGAGCAGCACGAGCCAGATGCCGAGCCGGCGGATCTGCGGGAGGCTGCGCTTGAAGCCGACGAACGAGACGTCCAGGGCCGCCGAGTAGAGCAGCGGCGGCAGCACGAGGTTCAGCAGCAGATGGCCGTCGATCTCGACATCCGGCACGAAGGGCAGGAAGGATGCCGCGAGCGCCACGACAGTGACGAGGAGCGGCGCCGGCCAGCCGCGCCATCGGGCGATCGCGGCCACCACGACAGCACCGACGAGCACGTAGAAGATCTCGGCATCCATGCCCCTAAAGTACTGCCCTCCCGCGTCGGTCTCGGGGCGCAGCCGCGTCGGTCACGGGGCGCAGCGGCGTCGGTCGCGGGGCGCAGCCGCGTCGGTCACGGGGCGCAGCCGGCCGCGGATCAGGGGCGATCGTCGGCGAGCTCGTCGCGGAGCCCGGCGTTCTCGTCCTCCAGATCGAGCACGCGACGGATGCCGACGATGTTGATGCCCTCGACGCGCAGCCCGGTCACCCGGCGGATGCGCTCGAGGTCGTCATCGCTGTAGCGGCGCGTGCCGCCCTCGCTGCGCGCGGGCGTGACCAGCCCCTTCGCCTCGAAGAGTCGGAGGCTGGCCTCGGGGACCCCGCTGAGCTGCGCGGCGACGGCGATGCCGTAGACCGGCATGCTCGGATCACGATCACCCATGGGCACCTCCCTCTCGACGCACTTGCATTCTATCTCGCGTTGTTCTATAAAAAATCTATAGCAACGGTTGCAGATAATCTGCACCGGAGAACGCCCGCTCGGGCCACACGAAAGGAGACACTCATGGCCATGTCCTTCGATCCGTTCAGTCAGCTCGACCGCTTCGCTGCGAGCGTGCTGGACTCCGTCCGCGCACCGCGTCTCATGCCGGTGGACCTCTACCGCGACGGCGACAGGTACATCCTGCACGCCGACCTCCCCGGCATCGATCCGGGCTCGATCGACGTCGACCTCGACGGCGGACAGCTCACGATCCGCGCGCAGCGCACGGCCGACGGTCGCGAAGGCGTCCGCTGGCTCGCACGCGAACGCGGCGCGGGCTCGTTCCTCCGCCAGTTCTCGCTCGGCGACGGCGTCGACCTCGACGCGATCAGCGCCTCGTACGAGAGCGGCGTGCTCTCGGTGATCATCCCGGTCAGCGAGCGCGCGAAGCCCCGCAAGATCGAGGTCGAGTCGAGCGACAACCGACAGTCGATCACCGCCTGACCCTTCGGTGGGCCGGGGCGCACACCCCGGCCCGCCCCGCTCTCCCTTCGGAAAGGACGATCCCATGCGCCCCTCTTCTGCTCTCGACCGGTTCCTCCGCGGCATGGAGTACCCGGCGACACGAGACGACCTGCTCCGCGAAGCAGCCCGCGACGGCCTCGGCCCCGATGACCGAACGGCCCTCGCCCAGCATCCCGAGCAGAGCTTCAGCGCCGCCTGGCACATCCGCTATCACCTCACGCGACGCGCGCTCACCGAGGAGTTCGCGCCCTCGGCATCCGCAGGTCTCGTCGCTGTCTGAGACGCACCGGCGACGATGGGGCGGACGGGAATGCCCCGCCCGCCCCCGCCGTTGCATTCGGGGATGACTTCCACCGCGCTCTCCGTCCTCGACCTCGTCCCGGTTCGCACCGGCCAGACCAGTGCCGAGGCGATCTCCTCCTCCCTCGATCTCGCCGCGACCGCCGACCGGCTCGGCTACCGCCGCTACTGGTTCGCCGAGCACCACAACATGCCGGCCGTGGCATCCACCACTCCCCCGGTGCTGATCGCCGCCGCCGCGATGCGCACGACGCAGATCCGTCTGGGATCCGGCGGAGTGATGCTCCCCAACCACGCACCGCTCATCGTCGCCGAGCAGTTCGCCGCGCTCGAGGCCATCGCGCCCGGACGCATCGACCTCGGCCTCGGTCGCGCCCCCGGCAGCGACCCCGTCATCACCCAGCTGCTGCGTGGATCGGGCACGACCAGCGACGTCGAGCAGTTCCCGCGCAACGTGCAGGACATCGCCGCACTCATCTCGGGCGAGGGCGCCACCGTGCGCTTCACTTCGGGTGGCGAGTACACGGTGCACGCGACCCCGGCCGCCACCGGAAGCCCCGAGGTGTGGCTGCTCGGATCGAGCGACTACTCGGCGCAGCTCGCGGCATCCCACGGCCTGCCCTACGTCTTCGCCAACCACTTCTCGGGACAGGGCCTCGAGCGCGCGCTCGACCTCTACCGCACCGGCTACCAGCCGAGCGAAGAGCACCCCGAGCCGCGGACGTTCCTCACGGTCAACGTCGTCGCCGCGCCGACGCAGGAAGAGGCCGAGGCGCGCGCCCTTCCGCAGCTGCGCATGATGTCGCGCCTGCGCCTCAACAAGCCGCTCATCGCACTCGAGACCGTCGAAGAGGCCCTCGCCGCAGAATCGGATGCCGCGACCGACCAGGTCGTCGAAGCCGCCCGCTCGCGCTGGTTCGTCGGCACCGGCGAGTCGGTCGCCGCCGAGGTGCGCGCGTTCGCCGAGAAGTACGGCGTCGACGAGGTCATGCTGTCGCCCGTCGCCGGTGCATACGAGTCCGAGCCTCGTGACGCCGCCGCCGGCCGCGCCCAGACGCTCGAGCTCATCGCCGCGGCCCTGTAGGCGCCGGGCTGTAGGCGAAGGGGGCGCCGCGTGCCGTCGCGCGCTGGGCCGCCGCACGCTGGTCGCCGCACGCTGGTCACCACGCGCTGGTCACCACTCGCTTGTCGCCGCGCGCGCTCGCGCACGCGAGCGGGGCCACTTCCGCATCCCGCCGCCAGGCGGGGCCACTTGTGCATCCGAAACGTCGGTTTCAGATGCAGAAGTGGCCCCGCTCGCGGCACCCGATGCAGAACTGGCCCCGCTCGCGGCACGGGATGCAGAACTGGCCCCGCTCGCGGCACCGGATGCAGAAGTGGCCCCGCCCCACGCCGGAAGAACGCGGCGCTCAATCTGTCCACAGGCGCGACTTGTCCACATCTCTCGGGATCTCGCGGTCATCAGGCCCGGAAGACGCATCCGACCAGCGAGCCTGATGGGATGCGCCATCGGATACTCCTGCCCGACGAACTCGGGCGCCATTTCTCCGTGCGGCAGGCCGCGGCCGCAGGTGTCGGTCGGGGTCGCGCATCCGCGCGCGATCTCGACCGGCCCTTCCGCGGGGTGCGTTCGGTCACGGCCGCGGACACACCACTCGATCGCGTCGTCGCCCTCACGCCCCTCCTGCACCGTGGTCAGCTCATCGGCGGGGAGACGGCGATGCGCGTGTGGGGGTATCCGCATCCCGGCATCTGGAACGTCGAGGCACCGATCCTCGTGGTCGTGACGACGGGTTCGGCGCGCGTCCGCCGCCGCGGCGTCACTGGCCGGCGCCTGGCAGAGGGACGGGCCCATCCCTGGCGAATCGGTGGAATTCCGGTCGTCGATCCGGCCGCGGCTCTGTTCATGTGCGCCGCGACGATGACCGACGACCATGTGGTCATCGCCCTCGACGCAGTGCTGAGCACGGCCGACAACTATCCCGGGCTGCGTCAGGGGCGCCCTCCCCTGACAGAGACCGACATCGAACACCGCCTGCAGGCCTGGGGCCGCTTCCCCGGCTCTCGACGAGTCCGTGACGCGCTGTCCCGTGCGCGCGAAGGAGTGGAATCGCCCAAGGAGACCGAGACGCGGTTGCTCATCGTCGCGGGAGGTCTTCCTGAACCCGTCGTGCAGTACGAGATCCACGAGAACGGACTCCTCATCGCGCGCAGCGACATGGCCTATCCCGACCTCAGGATCTCGATCGAGTACGAGGGCGACGGCCACCGCACGAGTCGCGATCAGTGGCGCCGCGACATCCAGCGGCAGCGAGATCTCGAGGACCTCGGCTGGATCGTCATCCGCGTGACTCAGCTCGACCTGGACGAAGGGCGACCGCTGATGGACCGCATCCGTCGCGCGATGGCATCCCGTCGCTGACGCTCACACATCTCTGCGTCCCGCCCCGCCCCTCCCACGCCCGCAGGCGGGGCCATTTCCGCATCCGGCGTCCAGGCGGGGCCAGTTCCGCATCCGGATCATCCGTTTGCGATGCACAACTGGCCCCGCATCACCGGCGCCATGTGGCGAATGCCGCCAAGACTCCGCGTCAGGGGCTGGTGTTCCGGTGCGCCGGGGCGTAGGGTCACCCGCAACGGAAGGGGTTCGATGATGAGCACTACCAAGACCCTGGCCCTCTGGGTGGCGTACGGCACGAACGGCGTCGTCGGCAGCATCCGGCACGACGACGAGGGATACACCGTCGTCATGGCCGGATCCGATGCGGCGACAGGCACGTACCCGACCCTGGAATCGGCGAAGGGCGCGTTGCATTCGCACATGCTGCCGGGCAGCGGTTGGCCGATGTTCCGCGAGCACTGACTTTCGAACGGGGAAACAAGGGGCAGAGGGGCGGCGCGGTCGCGGGGCATCCCCGCGACCGTCGTACGCTGACTGCATGCGAATCACCACTCCCCTCGCTCCTCCGGCATGCTGACGGTCGAGGAGCAGCGGGCGAAGGTGATCGCCGCCACCCGACCGCTGGATGCCGAATCGGTGCCGCTCGCACAGGCGGCGGGCCGCATCCTCGCCGCGACCGTGCACGCTCGGGTCGATGTGCCGCTGTTCGACAACTCGGCGATGGACGGATATGCGGTCCTGTTCACCGACGTCGAGTCGGCCACGGCCGTGCACCCCGTCGAGCTCGCGGTGGTCGCCGACCTCCCGGCGGGGTCGGCCGACGAACCCGAGCTGCGTGAGGGACGGGCCGCACGCATCATGACCGGCGCGCCTGTGCCCCACACGGCGACCGTCGTCGTGCCCTTCGAGCACACCCGCGACGGCCTGCAGGCGTGGGATGCGCCTGCGATCGTGGTCACTGCGCCGACTCGCGCGGGTGCCAACATCCGCCGCCGCGGCGAGGAGCTGCGCGCCGGAGCCGTCGTCGCGACAGCGGGCACCACCCTCGGCCCGCTCCAGCTCACGGCCATCGCGGCCACCGGCATCGACACTGTGCCGGTGCATCGTCGTCCTCGCGTCGCGGTCATTTCGACCGGCAGCGAGCTCGCCGACCCCGGCGCCGACCTCGCCCGCGGGCAGATCCCCGAGTCGAACTCGGTGCTGCTCGCTGCGCTGTGCGCGGAGACGGGCGCTGACGTCGTCTCGGTCGACACGGTGACAGACGAGGATGCCGCCCTCACCGCACTCCTCGATCGCGCGCTCGTCGATGCGCGCGTCGATGTCGTGGTCACGTCCGGCGGAGTCAGCGCCGGAGCCCACGAGGTCGTGAAGAACGTGCTGCGCGATCGCATCGAGTTCGTGGCGGTCGCCATGCAGCCGGGCAGGCCTCAGGCCTTCGGGCGCCTTGGCGACGCGCTGGTGTTCGGACTGCCCGGCAATCCGGCGAGCGTCGCCGCGTCGTTCGAGGCCTTCGTGCGGCCGGCGCTGCTCGCCCTCCAGGGTCGCGCAGGCCTGCAGCGCCCGATGCTCCGCCTCGCCAGCACCGCAGCGTGGCGCAGCCCGGTGGGACGACAGCAGTACGTGCCCGTCGCCCTCGACCGATCCGACCCGGCCGCCTGGTCGGTGCGCCCGGCGGCCGCCGACGGGTCGTCGGGCGCGCATCTGGCGGCAGGACTCGCCAGAGCGGATGCCTATGCCGTCGTGCCCGCCGACGTATCAGCCGTCGCAGCAGGCGACCTGGTCGATGTGATGCTGCTCTCGTGACCGGGACGCGCACGACCGAGACACCGGACGCCGCGACACCGGCGTCCGGGCCGACTGCCGCGATCATCCTCGCCGGCGGGCGGGCCTCACGACTCGACGGGACTGCCAAGCCGTTGCTCGAGGTCGGCGGCCGCACCCTGCTGGACCGCGCCATCGCCGCCGTCGACGGCTGCGACCCCATCGTGGTCGTTGGTCCGCCGGCGCCGACCCGTGTTCGCGTCGTATGGACCCGGGAGACCCCGGAGTTCGGCGGACCGGTCGCCGGCATCGCCGCCGGCCTCGCTCTCGTCGACACCGCCGACATCGTGCTGCTGGCGGCCGACCTGCCGAACGCCGAAGGCGCCGTGGCGCTGCTGCACCCGCATCCGCCCCTCTCCGCCGGCAAGGCCGACGCCGGCGGCAAGGACGACGCCGACAGCACGAATGGCGGGCACGGCATCGACGGCGTCTGCCTGATCGACGCGTCGGGACGCATGCAGTGGCTCGTCGGCCGCTACCGCACCGATGCCCTGCGATCCGCCGCCGCGGCTCTCCCCGACGGCGGCCGCAACGCGTCGTTGCGATCGCTGCTGGCGCGCCTGCGCATCAGCGCGATTCCGGCGGGAGACCTGGCAACGGATGTCGACACGTGGGACGATCTCGAACGGGCCCGCGCCGCGGCACCGATGCCCCCGCGCGACGGAGCACCAGACGAGGAGACGACATGACCGACAAGCCGCAACACCTTCCGGTCGAAGCCCTGGACGACTGGACCACGGCGGTCTGCAGCGCGCTCGGGATCGATCGCGAGTCCGTCGATGTCGCCCTGCTCCTGGATCTCGCCCGGGATGTCGCGCACGGCGTCGCCCGCCCGGCCGCACCGCTCAGCGCCTACCTCGCCGGCCTCGCCGCAGGTCGCGCGGGCGGCAGCCGCGAGGACACCGCTGCGGCGGTCGCCACCATCACCGAGCTGGCCGGGGAATGGCGCGCCGACGACCAGGATTCCTGAAGTTCTCTCATCGCCCACCTCGCCGATGTGATCGAGAAGTAATCGTCCGGTAATCGCACTCGTGCGGCCCTGCAACATCCGCCGCCTACGTTCAGAGCATTCACCTCTCGAACGCAGGAGCCGCGATGTCCCAGATCACCGGAAGAAGCAGCGTCGACACCCCCGCCGTGACCCTCACGCGCCGCCCCGGCCGGTGGATCGACGGCTGGAACCCCGAGGATTCGGCCTTCTGGGCCACCGAGGGCAAGGCGATCGCCCGCCGCAACCTCGGCTGGTCGATCTTCGCCGAGTTCCTCGGGTTCATCATCTGGCAGCTCTGGAGCATCGTCGTCGTGCTGCTCCCCGCCGCCGGGTTCACGCTGAGCACCACCGAGTCGTTCTGGCTGATCTCGCTGCCGAGCCTCGTCGGCGCGACGCTGCGGTTCCCGTACACGTTCCTCGTCGCCCGCTTCGGCGGACGCAACTGGACCATCGTCTCGGCGCTGCTGCTGCTGATCCCCGCCGTCCTGCTCGGCATCGTCGTGCAGGATCCCGAGACCCCGTTCGGCGTGCTGCTCGCCGTCGCGGCTCTCGCCGGTTTCGGCGGCGGCAACTTCGCCAGCTCCATGGCGAACATCACCTACTTCTTCCCGCAGAAGGAGAAGGGCTGGGCGCTCGGGCTCAACGCCGCCGGCGGCAACCTCGGCACCTCGGTCGCCCAGCTCGCGGTGCCGATCGTCGTGTCGATCACCGCCGCGTCGACCTTCAGCCTGTCGTTCGCCGGCTGGATGTGGGTGCCGCTGATCCTCGTGGCCGTGTGGGGAGCATGGCGCCACATGGACAACCTGTCGTCGGCCAAGGCGGACTTCGCCGGGGCCGCCGCCGCACTGCGCGAACCGCACCTGTGGGTGCTGTCGCTGCTGTACATCGGCACGTTCGGATCGTTCATCGGCTTCTCGAGCGTCTTCCCGAAGCTCATCGCCGACACCTTCCCCGAGTTCTCGACGTTCCAGATCGGCAGCGCCTCGCTGTCGCTGGCCTTCCTCGGAGCCCTCGTCGGCTCGCTCGCCCGCCCCTACGGAGGAAAGCTCGCCGACCGCTTCGGCGGAGCCCGGATGACGATCGCCGCGTTCTCGCTCATGATCGTCGGCGCCCTGTCGCTGCTCGTCACTCTCGAGGCGAACAGCTTCGCGCTCTTCCTCGGATGCTTCCTGCTGCTGTTCGTCGCGGCGGGCGTCGGCAACGGCGCGACCTACCGGATGATCCCCAACGTCTTCGCCGCACGCGGTGCCGCGACCGCGGGCGACGCGCTCGCTGTCAGCACCCAGCGCAAGGGTGCGGCCGCCCTGGGGCTGATCTCGGCCATCGGCGCCTACGGCGGATTCGTGATCCCGCAGGTTCTCGCGGCGGCGAAGAGCGGCACAGGTTCGTACGCTCCGGCATTCGGCGGATTCGTCGCCGCCTACATCGTGCTGCTCCTCATCACGGTCTTCGTCTATCTGATGCCTCGGCCCTCGCTCGCCGGACACCGGATCTGACCATGACCGAGCGCATCGTCGTCATCGGCGCGGGGCCTGTCGGCATCCGCTTCGCCGAAGAGCTCCTGCCGCTCGTGGCAGGGGGTCGGGCGACGGTCACCGTGCTGGGCGCCGAGACGGCGGATCCGTACAACCGGGTGCTGCTCGCGGAATACGCCGTGGGCGAGGCCTCGTCCGACGAGCTCACTCTCGCCACTGCCGCGAGCCTCACCGGTGTGGATCTGCGGCTGGGGGCGCGAGCGGTGCGGATCGATCGGGAGGCGCGGGTCGTCGAGCTGGTCGACGGATCGACCGTCGGGTATGACCGCCTGGTGCTCGCGACCGGCGCGCGATCGATCGTCCCGTCGCTCGAAGGCCTCGAGACCCTCGGTCCGGACACCACCGGCCTCGACAGCAGCCTGACCGCAGGGGTCTGCGTGCTCCGCGATCTGTCGGATGCCGAGCAGGTGCGCGCCGTGGTCGCACGCGGCGGCCGGGTCGTGGTGCTCGGAGCCGGCGTGCTGGGGATCGAGCTCGCCATGCTGCTCGCGGACGCCGGCGCCGTGCCCTCCGTGGCCCACTTCGGTCCGATGCCGATGCCCCGCCAACTCGACCGGGGGTCGGCGAGCATCCTCTCGACCGCTCTCGCCTCGGCCGGCGTCACGCTGGTGCCGCACACCCGAGCCGAGGGAGTGATCGGGGTCGAGGGCGACGACGGCATCCGCCGGTTCCGTGCACTCGCGAGCTCCGACGGCAAGCGCATCGAGGGCGATCTGCTCGTGCTGTCGTGCGGCGTCAGGGCGCGCACCGAGCTCGCCGAGGCCGCGGGACTCCGCGTCGGCAACGGCGTGCTCGTCGACGGCGCACTGCGTTCGTGGTCGGATCCGCGCATCCATGCGATCGGGGACTGCGCCCACATCGCCGACCCCGCCGAGTTCCTGCACGACCGCCAGGTGCCGGGCGGACCGCACGGCCTCGTCGGCCCCGGCTGGCGTCAGGCGAGCTGGCTCGCCGCGGCCATCGCCGCCGAGCTCGACAGTGCCGACGACCACCCTGGCGAGTTCGCCGACGAGCACCCCGGCGTCGTCGTGCTCAAGGGCGAGCTGGTCGACATCGCATCCGCGGGCGACGTCTCGGCCGACCCCTTCGCCCCTGTCCCGGCCGGTGAGGATGCCCCCGGCATCGCCGTCTGGGCCGACCCCGAGCACGGCACCTACGTGAAGATGGCGACGCGCGACGGCATCCTCACCGGATTCGTGGCGGTCGGGATGCCGCGGGCCGCCGCCGAACTGAGCGTGCTGTATCTGCGCGGCGGCGAGCTGCCCGCCGACCGCTCGCTGCTGCTGCGTCTCGATGATCCTGACGCTGATGCGATCGCACCGGCCGGTCGTGACGCGACCCTCTGCATCTGCAACGCCGTCACCGTCGGCCAGATCGAGGACGCGATCGACGACGGCTGCTCGTCGGTGGCTGCGGTCGGCGAGTGCACCCGCGCCGGCACCGGATGCGGAGGATGCCGCGCCCGCATCACCGAGATGCTGCACGCCCACGCGGGGGCCGTCGCATGACCGACACCCACTGCCCCTACTGCGCGCTGCAGTGCGCGATGACGCTGACCCCGACCGTGGGCGCACCGCTGCCGGTCGCCGTCGCCGGACGCGACTTCCCGACGAACCGCGGCGGGCTGTGCAAGAAGGGGTGGACCTCGGCCGAGCTGCTCGCCGACGCCGGTCGCCTCACCACTCCCCTGGTGCGCGGGACCGACGGCGAACTGCACCCGGCGGACTGGGACGTGACTCTCGATCTGATCGCCGCGCGGCTGCGTCTGATCGCCGAGGAGGACGGCCCCGATGCGGTCGGCGTCTTCGGCGGCGGCGGGCTCACGAACGAGAAGGCGTACCAGTTGGGCAAGTTCGCCCGCATCGCGCTGCGCACGTCGCGCATCGACTACAACGGCCGCTTCTGCATGTCATCCGCTGCGGCCGCCGCCAACCGCTCCTTCGGAATCGACCGCGGCCTGCCGTTCCCGCTGACCGACCTCGACACCGCCGAGACGGTGCTGCTGCTGGGATCGAACGTCGGCGACACCATGCCGCCGTTCGTCTCGCATCTGCAGGGCGCCAGGGCCCGCGGCGGTCTCATCGTCGTCGATCCTCGCCGCAGCTCGACGGCACGATTGAGCGCCGACGGCGCCGGGATCCACGTGCAGCCGGTGCCCGGCACCGATCTCGCGCTGCTGCTCGCAGTGATCCATGTCGTGATCGCCGAGGAGCTCTACGACGACGGCTATGTGCGCCAGCGCACATCGGGCTTCGACGCCCTCCGCCAGTCGGTGTCGGCGTGGTGGCCCGAGCGTGCCGAGACCGTCACCGGGGTGGCGGCGCGCAGCATCCGCGATCTGGCACGCAGACTGGCGGACTCCGACTCGACCTACATCCTCACCGGCCGCGGCGTCGAGCAGCACGTCGACGGCACCGACACCGCCACGGCCGCCATCAACCTCGCACTGCTCCTGGGTCTTCCGGGGACACCGGGATGCGGCTACGGCACGCTGACCGGGCAGGGCAACGGCCAGGGCGGACGCGAGCACGGACAGAAAGCCGACCAGCTTCCGGGGTACCAGTCGATCAGCGACCCGGCCGCCCGCGCCTCGGTCGCGGCCGTGTGGGGCGTCGACCCCGACGACCTTCCCGGGCCCGGCATCCCCGCGGTCGAGCTGCTGCAGAGCGCCGGACTCCCGGGCGGCGTACGAGCGCTGCTCGTGCACGGCTCGAACGTGTTCGTGTCGGCACCGAACGTGTCGACCGTGCGCGAGGCCCTGGGCCGGCTCGATCTGCTCGTCGTCTCGGACTTCTTCCTCTCGGAGACCGCGAAGGCCGCCGACATCGTGCTCCCCGTGCTGCAGTGGGCCGAGGAGGAGGGCACGATGACCAACCTCGAGGGCCGCGTGCTGCGTCGCCGCCGAGCGGTCGACGCCCCCGCCGGCGCCCGCAGCGAGCTGTGGATCATGGCCGAGCTCGCCCGTCGCCTCGACGCCCCCGGCACCTGGAGCCTCGTGCCGTCGGAGGTGTTCGGCGAGCTGGCCCGCGCCTCCGCCGGCGGCCGCGCCGACTACTCCGGCCTCAGCCACGAACTGCTCGACCTCGGCATCGAGGCGCACTGGCCTTTCCCGATCGGGAGCCTCGGCACCCCTCGACTGTTCGCCGACCGCTTCGCGCACGCAGACGGGCGCGCGAAGCTCGTCGCCGTGCGGGCTCGAGAGCATCGGACGGCGAGCGCCGACCGGCTCACCCTGATCACCGGGCGCCTGCTCGAGCAGTACCAGAGCGGAGCGCAGACCCGCCGCATCCCCGAGCTCACCGAGAAGCGGCCCGATCTCGTCGCGCAGCTGCACCCTGCGACCGCGCGTCGTCATGGGATCGGCGAGGGCGACGGCATCCGTCTCTCGAACTCCCGCGGCACCCTGCGGGCGCGGGCCGAGCTGACGCACGACATCAGGCCCGACACGGTGTTCCTGCCGTTCCACTACGCGGATGCCGAGAGCGCCAATCTGCTCACCGACGACCGGGTCGATCCGCACTCGGCGATGCCCGAGTTCAAGCGGGCTCTGGTCGAGCTCCGCGCCGTCTGATCGTGGAGGCGGCGCTCAGTCGTCCGGCTCGCCGCTGAGGATGCCGCGCAGCCAGTCGCGCGCCTCGACGAAGATGTCGTCGGAGTAGCGCTCGGGATACTGCACGATCTGCCGGTCGGCTCGCGGATACGACCCGAGGAACACCACGCGCGGGCTGAAACGGCGGATGCCGAGCAGGGCGTCGGCCATGCGCTCGTGCTCGATGTGGCCGTCGGCGTCGATCACGAACCGGTAGCGGCCGAGCTCGTCGCCGATCGGACGCGACTGGATCAGCGAGAGGTTGATGCCGCGGGTCGAGAACTGCTCGAGCATCTCGAGCAGGGATCCGGGATGATCGTTGGGCAGCTCGACGATCAGCGAGGTCTTGTCGGCCCCGGTCGGCGCCGGCGCCGTGGTGGTGCGGGTCACGAGCACGAAGCGGGTGACGGCCTGGGCGTTGTCGCCGATGTCCTCGGCCAGCACGTCGACGTCGAGGTGCTTCACGACGCCCGGGGCGGCGATGGCCGCCTGGGCGGGAAGACCGCCGTCGAGCATGCCGATCGCCGACGCGACGTTGCTCGCCGCAGGCACATGCGAGTGCCTGGGGAGGTGCTCCCCGAGCCAGCCGTGGCACTGGGCGTACGCGACAGGGTGCGCGGCGATCACGCTGATGTCTGCCAGGGTCGTGCCCCGAGGCGCCACGAGCACGAAGTTCACCGGCACGAGGTACTCGCCGATGATCCGGAGGCCCGGCAGAGTGGCCAGCGCATCCTGCGTGGTCGAGACGCCGCCCTCGATCGAGTTCTCGATCGCGATCATCGCGGCGTCGCTGCGCCCCTCGAGCACATCCGCGAGGGCTTCTCCGACGTTGTGCACGGCACGCCAGTCCTGACCCCGTGCTTCAGCGACCTGTTCGAGCGCCGCTTCGGTGAATGTTCCGGCGGGGCCGAGATAGCTGTAGGTGCGGCGTTCAGTCACGCGTTTCACCTTAGGGCACCGGCACACGCCCAGAAGATGCGCGGATGCCGAGATGGGGGCAGACTGTCTGCATGACGAGCCGCGCCGGCCTCCCTGCCGAGGAATCTGATCTGATCGATGTCGACGAGCTGATCGCCGCTTACTACGACCGCGTGCCCGACCCCGGGGTCGCCGCCGAGCGGGTCGCGTTCGGCACCAGCGGTCACCGCGGGTCGTCGCTGACCAAGAGCTTCAACGAGAACCACATCCTGGCGACCACCCAGGCGATCGTCGACTACCGTGCGAGCCAGGGGATCACCGGTCCCCTGTTCCTCGGCCGCGACACCCACGCGCTCTCGCTGCCCGCCGAGCGCAGCGCCATCGAGGTGCTCGTGGCCAACGGCGTCGACGTCCGCGTCGACTCGCGCGACGCCTGGGTGCCGACGCCCGCGCTCAGCCACGCGATCCTCACCTTCAACCGCGACCTCGCGTCGGATGCCGCCGGCCGCGCCGACGGCATCGTCGTCACCCCGTCGCACAACCCGCCCCGCGACGGCGGCTTCAAGTACAACCCGCCGCACGGTGGACCGGCCGACACCGACGCGACCGGCTGGATCGCCGACCGCGCCAACGAGCTGATCGCCGGCGGTCTCGTCGACGTCAAGCGCGAGCGGTTCGCCGACATCGACTGGGACGCGCTTCCGGGGTACGACTTCCGTGACGCCTACGTGCGCGACCTGGCGACGATCATCGACATCGACGCCATCCGCACCGCCGGCGTGCGCATCGGCGCCGACCCGCTCGGTGGCGCATCCGTCGAGTACTGGGCGCTCATCAAGGAGGTCTACGACCTCGACCTGACCGTCGTGAACCCCGAGGTCGACCCGACCTGGCGCTTCATGACGCTCGACTGGGACGAGAAGATCCGCATGGATCCGTCCTCCCCGTCGGCCATGGCCTCGCTCGTCGCCAAGAAGGGCGACTACGACGTGCTGACGGGCAACGACGCGGATGCCGACCGCCACGGCATCGTCACCCCCGACGCCGGGCTCATGAACCCGAACCACTACCTCGCGGTCGCGATCGACTACCTGTTCTCGCACCGCTCCGAGTGGCCGCGCGACGCCGCGATCGGCAAGACCCTCGTGTCGTCGATGATCATCGACCGGGTGGCCGAATCGCTCGGACGCCGCCTCCTCGAGGTGCCGGTGGGCTTCAAGTGGTTCGTGCCCGGTCTGCTCGACGGCTCGGTCGCGTTCGGCGGCGAGGAGTCGGCCGGAGCATCGTTCCTCCGCAAGGACGGCACCGTCTGGTCGACCGACAAGGACGGCATCCTGCTGTGCCTGCTCGCGGCCGAGATCATCGCGGTCACCGGCAAGACGCCGTCGGAGCGGTATGCCGAGCTGGAGCAGGCCTTCGGCTCGTCGGCCTACCAGCGCGTCGACGCGCCGGCGACGCCCGCGCAGAAGGCGACGCTGGGCAAGCTCGCTCCGGATGCCGTCTCGGCGACGACCCTCGCGGGTGAGGAGATCACCGCCAAGCTGTCGCACGCTCCCGGCAACGGTGCGGCGATCGGCGGCCTCAAGGTCCAGACCGAGCACGCCTGGTTCGCCGCCCGCCCCTCGGGCACGGAAGACGTCTACAAGCTGTACGCCGAGAGCCTGCGCGGCCCCGAGCACCTCGCCGAGGTGCAGGCGGAGGCTCGCGCCGTCGTGTCCGCCGCCCTCGGGGGCTGATCCCGCGCCCTTCGGGCTGTTCTTCTGCCCCCGCACGTCGCCCGTGTGGGGGCAGAAGTGCATCCGGGACCGGAACTCTTTCGTGGCGGAACGCCCGCGTGGCGGAACGCCCGCGTGGCGGACTGCCCCACGGCATCCCCTCCTTGTGCGTGCGGGGTCAATTACGCACCCGAGACGGCTGATCCCGATGCGAAAGTGGCCCCGGCTGGCGAGCCGGCTGCGAAAGTGGTCCCGACGGGCTGGCGGACGGATGCTGCGGGGGCGGGGGCAACCCGGGCGGAAGGATGCGAACGGACGCGGACGAATGCTGCGCAACAGCGAACCCCACCGTGGGCCGACGCGCGCGGACGCGATGCGTCAGACCGAGCGGGCGAGCAGGGCTCCGGCCTCGCGCAACCAGCGGGCGGGGTCGGCGAGCGCGGCATCCGACGATCCGGCGATCTCGGTGAGCGACGCGGATGCCGTGAACAGCGCGGTGTCGGAGTCGGCCGTGATGCGTCCGGCGGCGAGCAGGGCGGTCGCACCGGTCGTCGACGCGAGGCCGGCGATGAACGAGGGCACCTTGCCGTCTCCGGACTGACCGTCGTACGACCCCTCCCCTGTGATGACATGGTCGGCGTCGGCGATCGCGTCGGCGAGGCCGATCAGGTCCGCCACCTCGGCGGCGCCCGGGGCGAGCGTCGCACCCCAGGCGACCAGCGCACCGCCCGTGCCACCGGCGGCTCCGGTGCCCGGCAGTGCGGAGTCGAGGCCGAGCAGTTCGGCGAGGCCCGCGAGTCCGGCATCCACCTCGTCGAGCTCCGGGCCGACGAGACCCTTCTGCGGTCCGAACACGGCTGCGGCGCCCCGCGGGCCGACGAGGGGATTCGTGACGTCGGTGAGCACGCGCACCCGCGGCGCCGTGCGCAGACCGCTCAGGTCGGCGGAGGCGATGTCGGCGAGACCGCGGGCCCCTCGTGCGACCGGCTCACCGGCGGCATCGAGGAATCGCGCGCCGAGGGCGGTCAGCATCCCGGTGCCGCCGTCGGTCGACGCGCTCGACCCGATGCCGACGACAAGTCGCGTGACGCCGTGGTCGAGGGCCGCGGCGATCGCCTGACCGAATCCGGAGGTGTCGGCATCCCACGGACGCAGTTCGTCGAGCAGTTCGATGCCCGAGGTCGAGGCGAGGTCGACGACGGCAGTCCCCCCGGGTGAATCCGCCGAGACGGGAAGCAGCAGCCAGCTCGTCTCCAGCGCCAGCCCCGCGGGTCCGTCGACGACGACCGGCATGCGTCGCGCTCCCGGCACGGCCGCCTCGAACGCGGCGACGGTGCCCTCGCCGCCGTCAGCCATGGGGCGGTGCACGAACGTCGCGGTCGGCTCGACCGATGACCAGCCTTCGGCGAGCGATGCCGCCGCATCCGCCGCGGTGATCGTGCCCTTGAAGCTGTCCGGCGCCAGCACCACGCGGGTCATCGGGTGAGTCCGGGGGTGCTCGCCCGCGCGATGACCTCGAGCGGAAGCGGAGCCTGCTGCCAGTCGGCGTCGACCGTCGCACGGAAGGCCTGATATCCGACCTCGCTGAGCGGCACGCGCACGGTGGTGAGCGCCGGGGTGACATCGCTGCTCGAGGGCACGTCATCGAAGCCGCAGACCGCGATGTCGGCACCGACCTCACGACCGGCCTCGCGGATCGCCGCCATCGCTCCGATCGCGACCACGTCGCTCATGCCGAACACGAGGGTGCCGGGTTCGACGCCGTCGGAGAGGGCCGCCGTCATCGCCTGCGCACCCGATTCGCGGCGGAAGTCGCCGCGGATCACCCGCTCGATCGCCCCGCCGTCGGTCTCGAAGCCGGCGCGGAATCCGGCGAGACGCTCGTCCGACGTCAGCACTCCCTCGGCCGCGCCGATCGCGATGGCGGAGCGGTATCCGAGAGACGCCATGCGGCGACCGAGCGCTTCGGCGCCGGCGCGGTTGTCGATCTCGACGTGGCGGTTGTCTGCGCTGCCGGCGCCGAACGTGACCACGCGTCCACCGAAGCGGGCGTACTCCGCGAGCTCGCGTGAGGTGTCGGAGTCCGTCGGCTCGTTCGTGCGCGATGCGGCGAGGATCAGGCCCTGGGGTCGCTGCCCACGGAGGGCCCGCACGATGCGCGCCTCGCGTGCCGGATCTCGCTCGGTGATCGCGATCGTCACGACCAGGCCCTGTTCGTCGGCTCCGCGGGCGACACCGGCCGCGATGAGTCCGAAGTAGGGGTCGGCGATGTCGGCGACCAGGAGTGCGATGACGGGCGAGCTTCCTCGGGCGGTCGCCTGCGCCGATGCGTTCGCCGTGTAGCCCAGTTCGGCGGCCGCCTGCTCGACGCGCTCGCGGAAGGACTCGGCCACCTTGCGCTCGGATCCGTTGAGAACACGGGATGCCGTGGCGAGCGAGACCCCGGCCTCACGGGCGACGTCATGCAGGGTCGGGGCCGCGCCCCGCGAATGCCGCGGCTGACGCACGCGGGAAGGGCTTTCCTGCTGACTCATGCCCTGAGCATACTGCGCGGTGAGGGCGATGCCGGGGAGGGTCCGGCGACCGGGCTGCGGCGGCGCATGGCTCAGAGGGAGAGGTAGGCGCGCAGCGTCGCCGCCTCGCCACGCAGCAGCGCCGGATCATCGCCGGGTACGAACTCGAGCAGCGCATCTCGGGGCGGAGTCGTCGCGGACAGCGCATCCGCGAAGAAGCGGGTCCACAGGGCATCCCTCGCCCGCAGCGGAAGCCTCTCGTGATCCGGCCACCACGAGAACACGTGCGCGGCGCTGACCCGGTCGGCGACCGCGCGGTACTCGTCGAGCACCGCATCGACCGTGGCACCGACCGTCGGCTGCCAGTACGAGCTGAGCGTCGGCCGAGCCACCTCGTCGAGCACCCGCAGCGTCGTCGGGGCGGTGTCGGCGAGCGTCCCGGAGTGGAACTCGAGCGCGAGCGAAATTCCCCGGGCGGCGGCCTCATCGACAGCATCCTGCAGTCGGGCGATCGTCGACGCCCAGTCCTGCGGCGACGCCTCGTCGGACCCGATCGGCCCTGCCCAGACGCGCACGCGATCGACACCGAGCGCCTCGGCGGTGTCGAGCACGGGGGTGATCGGCTCGTCGGCACCGGCACGGAAGTACGAGCCGTAGGAGCACGCGACGAGCCCGGCATCCGTCGTGAGCGTCGCGACCCTCGCGGCCTGCTCGACGTCGCCGGGCAGCACATGAGAATCGGCTCCCCACTCGATGACCTCGAGTCGGGCGTCGGCGGCGAGGTCGACCACCTGTTCGGCGCTCAGCGACCGGAAGGTCACCGAGCAGAGTCCTGGGCGGATCTTCGTCATGACGTCATCCTCTCAATCGTTCGGCGGGGTGTCTCGGGGCTTGCGCCGTGCGCGACCGCCGCGTACAGGTGGGCGGTTCCCGGGTGGGGATCCGGTCTTCGGCGGACGGTCCGGTCCGGTCCGGCCTTGTCCGGTCCGGTCCGGTCCCGTCGGACGAGAAGACCGCCGTCCCCCGTCCCATCTGCAGGTCCCAGGCACGGATGCAGGACAGAAACCGTGTTACGGCCCTGCATCCGTGCTCGGGTCCTGCACGTGCTCCGGCGAACGGTCCGGTCCGGTCCGGTCCGGTCCGGTCTTTTCCGGTCCGGTCTTTTCCGGTCCGGTCCCGTCGGACGAGAAGACCGCCGCACCCCCTCCCATCTGCAGGACCCAGGCACGGATGCAGGACGGAAACGGTTTCATGGCTCTGCATCCGTGCTCGAGTCCTGCAGACGGTAGAAGCGTGGCCCGCTCGCGGACGTTCGCGGCCGGTGCCCGACCGGATCCCGGTGCCCGACCCGGTTCGCCGGCCCCGACCGGAAACCCGACCCCGACCGGATCCCGGCGGCCGTCAGCGCAGATGCGGCGAGATCGCGGTGCCGAAGGTCTCGGCCGTACGACGGACGACGTGCTCGGGAGCGTCCGCCCAGATGTCGGCGTTGAAGATCTCGACCTCGATGTCACGGTCGTATCCGGTGTCGATCACGGCCCGCGTGAGCGAGCCGAAGTCGATCACGCCGTCACCCGTGTAGTGCCGCGACAGCAGCACATCGGCGGCGAGCGGGGTCTTCCAGTCGCACACCTGGTACGTCGCGATGCGCCCTTCGCGGCCGGCGCGCGTGATCTGCTCAAGCACCTGCGGATCCCACCAGATGTGGAACGTGTCCACCGCCGCGCCCACGACGTCGGCATCGAAATCGGCCGCGATGTCGAGCGCCTGCCCGAGCGTCGAGACGACCGCGCGGTCGGAGGCGTACATCGGATGCAGGGGCTCGATCGCGAGCGTCACGCCCGCCGCCTTCGCGTCGGACGCGAGCACGCCGATCGCATCGCGCACACGCTCGCGCGCGCCGATCAGATCGCGCGATCCCACCGGGATGCCGCCGGCCACGAGCACGAGCACGGCCGTCGATCCGTCGGCGCCCGCGGCGGCGAGGGTCGCGGTCTCCTCGATCGCTCGGCGGTTGTCGTCGAGCGCAGCGATGCGATCCGGCCCCTCCGGAAGGGTGAAGAAACCACCGCGGCAGTGGGTCGTGACGCGCAGCCCCGAATCGGCGAGCATCTGCGCGGCGACGTCGAGCCCGACCTCGTTCACGGGCTCGCGCCACAGGCCGATCGCCTGGATGCCGGCATCCGCCGTCACCCGCAGCGCCGTCGCGAGGTCTGCGTGCTTGATCGTGGCCTGGTTGATCGACAGGCGCGGGTCGACGGTCACAGGTCCACTCCGTTCAGGCGGAGCATCCCGTGCCAGCGCTCGCGTGCGAGTTCGGGATTCTCGAGGGCGAGCGACGTGTTCGCCAGCTCGACGATGCGGCTGAGGTGCGGAAGGCTGCGCGCCGAGTGCAGTCCGCCGACCATCTGGAACGCGGGCTGGTGCCCGTTGAGCCAGGCGAGGAAGGCGACGCCGGTCTTGTAATAGAAGGTCGGCGCGGCGAACACCTGGCGGCTGAGCTCTTCGGTCGGGCCGAGGATCTCGAGGTAGAGCTCGGGGTCCCCGGCATCGAGCGCCTGGATCGCCGCGGAGGCGACCGGGGTGATGGCCGCGAACGCGCCGAGCAGCGCGTCGGAGTGCCCGTCACCCTGCCCCACGGTGTCTCCGCCGATGAGGCCGACGTAGTTGAAGTCGTCGCCGGTGAACATGCGCACACCCTGCGGCAGTCGCTCGCGCACCGAGATCTCCGACTCGGCGTTCAGGAGGCTCATCTTCACGCCGGCGACCTTGTCGGGGTTCTCGGCGATCACGTCGAGCAGCACAGCGGATGCCGTCTGCCAGTCGTGCGCGCCGAAGTACCCGGCGAGCTCGGGGTCGAAAGCCGTGCCGAGCCAGTGCAGCACGACCGGGACGGTGGCCGCCGAGAGCACCTCGCGATAGACGCGACGGTAGTCGTCGGCGTTCTCAGCGACACGGGCGAGGTGGCGAGAGGCCATGAGCACCGGGCCCGCCCCCTGCTCCTCGGTGAAGTGCAGCTGCTCCTTGTAGGCGTCGATCACCTGGTCGAGCGAGATGTGCGACTCGGCGACGTGATCGGTGTTGACGCCGACCACGACCGAGCCGCTCTCCTCGCGGGCGACCTCGGCGCTGCGCGCGATGAGCTCGCGCGTCGCCGCGGCATCCAGCCCCATGTTCCGCTGAGCGGTGTCCATGGCGTCGGCGACGCCCAGACCCCACGAGTACACGTTGCGGCGGAACGCCAGAGTCGAGTCCCAGTCGATGTCGGCGGGCTGCCCCGGGGTGTTGTCGGCGTGCACCTTCGGCACGACGTGGGCTGCGGCGTACGCGACGCGGCTCTGCAGCGGAGAGGCCGGACGCGTGTACCCGCCGCCCTCGCGCAGCTCGGCATCCGTCACCGCGCCCGCGGCGTCGAGAAGTCGGAGAGTGGTCATGCTCAGCCCAGCGTCAGCGGGGTGAGCGCGACCTTGCGGCCTTCGGCGCTGGAGGTCAGCCCCGCCTCGGCGAACTGCACGCCGCGGGCGCCCGAGAGCAGGTCGAAGGGGTACTTCGTGCCCTCGACGAACGAGACCAGGTACTCCTCCCACTGCTGACGGAAGCCGTTGAGGAAGACGTCGTTGGTCGGGACGTTCTGCCAGTCGGCGTCGTAGTCGTGGCTGTCCTCGAGGTCGGGGTTCCAGACCGGCTTCGGAGTCGCGTTGCGGGGCTGGATCTTCGCGCCGAAGAGTCCGACGACCGCGGATCCGTGGGTGCCGTCGACCTGGAACTCGACGAGCTCGTCGCGGTTGACGCGCACCGTCCAGCTGGAGTTGATCTCGGCGACGATGCCGCCCTCGATCTCGAAGATGCCGTACGCGGCATCTTCGGCGGTGGCGGTGTAGTGCTCGCCGTTCTCGTCCCAGCGGTCCGCGATGTGCACGGCGGCCTGCGCGTAGACGCTCTTGACCTCGCCGAACAGGTTCTCGAGCACGTAGTTCCAGTGCGGGAACATGTCGACGATGATGCCGCCGCCGTCTTCGGTGCGGTAGTTCCAGCTGGGGCGCTGCGCGGGCTGCCAGTCACCCTCGAAGACCCAGTAGCCGAACTCGCCGCGCACCGAGAGGATGCGGCCGAAGAAACCGGAGTCGATGAGGCGCTTGAGCTTCTGCAGGCCCGGCAGGTAGAGCTTGTCGTGTACGACGCCGGTCTTGACGCCGGCCTCGTCCGCGAGACGCGCGAGCTCGAGGGCCTCGTCGAGCGACTCGGCGGTCGGCTTCTCGGTGTAGATCGCCTTGCCGGCCGCGATCGCCTTGCGAAGGGCCGAGGCGCGGGCCTTGGTCACGAGGAAATCGGCGTAGATCTCCCACTTCGGGTCGGCGAGCGCTGCGTCGAGGTCGGTCGTGTAGTCGTCGATGCCGTGCTTCGCGGCGAGCTCGGCGAGCTTGGCCTCGTTGCGGCCGACAAGCAGCGGCTTGACCGTGATGCGGGATCCGTCGGGCAGCTCGATGCCGCCCTGGTCGCGGATCGCGAGGATCGACCGCACGAGGTGCTGCCGGTAGCCCATGCGCCCGGAGACGCCGTTCATGATGATCCCGATCTCGCGGGGTGTCGCCTGTGACATTGCTGGTCCGTTCTGTGGGAAGCCCGTGCGCCGGTTGCCCGAGGTGGGTAAGCGCTTTCCGCCAGCATGCCACGACTCCGTCGGGCGCGCAAGCGGCGGGTGGAAACCGCTATCCGGGTTCGCGGGGCGGTGGCGTGGCCGCCCCTGCCGCGTGAGTGGTCACAAACGCATCTGAAGGGCGCGATTCAGGTGCGTTTCCGGCCACGCACCGTAGGGGGCGGGGTGCGGGCGGGCGGGGCGTGGGGGCGCGGGGGGTGGCAGAGGGTGCGTGGCGGGCGGCGCGGCTCAGCGCGTGCTGGAGCGTTCGACCAGAAGCGTCGGCACGACGACAGCGGATGCCGCACCGCCCGCGGCACCCTCGATGTCGGCGACGAGCAGGGCGACGGCGCGGTGTGCCAGGGCGGCGAAGTCCTGACGGATCGTCGTCAGCGGCGGGCGGTAGTTGGCGGCATCCGGCACGTCGTCGAAGCCGATGACGCTGACGTCCTCGGGAACCCGCCGCCCTGATTCGGCGAGCGCACGGAGGAGCCCGAGCGCCATCTGGTCGTTGGCGCAGAAGACGGCGGACGCTGCTCGCAGCGCCTCGCCCGCGGCGAACCCTGCCTCGGCGGTCCAGTCGCCGCGGACGACCTCGGTCGCCACGACCCCGGCATCCGCGAGCGCCTTCCGCCATCCGCGCTCGCGCTCGGCGGCCGCGAACGAGTCGGCAGGCCCGGCGAGGTGGTGCACCGTCTCGTGTCCGAGGCCCAGCAGGTGAGCGGTCGCCGCAGCGGCGCCTCCGACATGGTCGCTGTGCACGACGGCGAGATCCGCAGACCCCGGGGCGTCGACGACCACGAGGCGCAGTCCCAGCGGCCGATCGGCTGCGGGCACCAGCGCCGACGCCTCGTTCAGCACGATCGCGCCGTCGACCTCCTGCTCGGCGAGGCGCTCGAAGGCGTCGGCCACGCTGTCGCCCGCGGTGACGAGGGTGAGGGCGTAGCCGCGTTCAGCCGCGGCCTCGGCGGTGGCCTGCAGCATCCGCGAGTTGCCGACCGTCGCGAGAGTGGTGACGACGAGTCCGATGGTCTGCGAGCGTCCGGTGCGCAGAGCGCGCGCTGCGCGGTGGGGGCGGTAGCCGAGCTCGGCCATCGCGGCTTCGACGCGCCGGCGGGTCGCGGGGTCGACGCGAGGGCTGTCGTTGACGACGCGCGACACGGTCTGACCCGAGACGCCGGCGCGGGAGGCGACCATCGCCATCGAGACACGACCGGACGGGGCCTGGCGGCGGCGCGGGCGCGCGGCGCCGCGACGCAGATCATCGTCGCGCAGCAGCTCGTCGTCCACGGGCACCCTCTCTACGCGCTCACAACTCCGGAATGTTGACGTTACCACGGCGCTGTGCGTACCATGTTTACGTGAACACGCCCGAATCTCCCGAGTTGCGAACCGAGACCCTCTCCGCCGGCATCGTCAAGCGCGCGACGACGCTCGCCGACGGCCGCGAACTGATCTACTTCGATGATCCCGACACGACGCTCGGCGCCGACCGCGCCGTCGACAGCCGCACGCTCGACGCCCGCGGCGAGACCGCCACGATGCGCCTCGATGTGCTCACCGGCGACTGGATCACGGTCGCCGCCAACCGGCAGAACCGCGTGATGATGCCGAGCGCCGACGCCGATCCTCTCGCTCCGCAGTCGCCGACCAACCCCTCGGAGGTGCCGTCGCTCTACGACGTCGCCGTCTTCGAGAACCGCTCGCCCGCCTTCGGCCCCGCCCTCGCCGAGGCGACCGGCACCGCTCCTGAGGCGAGCAACCCTCCCCGCGGGCTCGACGATCTCGCCGCCCTCGGACTCGGCCGCACCCGCACCTCGGTCGGACGCTGCGAGGTCGTGTGCTTCAGCCCCGAGCACACCGGCTCTTTCGGCACACAGTCGGTGACCCGCGCCCGAACCGTGATCGAGGCGTGGGCCGACCGCACCGCAGCGCTCTCGAAGCTGCCGGGCATCCAGCAGATCTTCCCGTTCGAGAACCGCGGCGAGGCCATCGGCGTCACGCTCCCCCACCCCCACGGCCAGATCTACGCCTACCCCTACGTGACGCCGCGCACCACGCGCCTGCTCGACTCGATCGACCGCACCGCGCCCGACCTGTTCCAGCACATCCTCGAGTCCGAGCAGGCGTCCGAGAGGGTCGTCTTCCGCGGGGAGCACTGGACGGCGTTCGTGCCCTTCGCCGCCCGCTGGCCGCTGGAGGTGCACCTCATGCCGCACCGCCACGTTCCGGACTTCGCCGAGACGACGGATGCCGAACGCGACGAGCTCGCGCCCCTCTACCTGCGACTGCTCCGCGGTGTCGACGCGCTCTACGACACCCCGACGCCCTACATCGCCGCCTGGCACCAGGCCCCGGTGAACGTCGGCCGAGACAGCGTGCGCCTGCACCTGCAGCTGACCAGCCCCCGCCGCGCGGCCGACAAGCTCAAGTTCCTCGCAGGATCCGAGGCCGCGATGTGGGCCTGGGCCGCCGAGGTCACCCCCGAGCAGGGTGCGGCCCGCATCCGCGAAGCCATCGCGAAGGCCGACGCCGCACACACCGCATCCGCAGACCAGAACGCAGACGAGGCATCCGCATGACCACCACCCAGGACGCCGCGCGCGCACTCTTCACCGACCTCACCGGTCGCACCCCCGAAGGCATCTGGTCGGCGCCGGGGCGCGTGAACCTGATCGGCGAGCACACCGACTACAACGACGGATTCGTGCTGCCCTTCGCCATCCCGCATCGCACGGTCGCCGCCGTCGGCATCCGCGACGACCGCCGCATCCGCGTCGCCTCGACCTTCGCCGACGAGCCGGTCGAGGTCTCCCTCGACGACCTCGACGAGCTGTTCCCGACCCCGACCGGCACCGCGCCGCGCGTGCCCGAGTGGGCCGCCTACCCCCTCGGCGTCGCGTGGGCGCTGCGCCAGGCCGACGGTGTCGCTGCGTCCGCGGCCACCGGTTCAGGGCTCGACATCGCCATCGCGTCCGACGTGCCCGTGGGCGCGGGGCTCTCGTCGTCGGCGGCGATCGAGGGTGCCACGGCATCCGCGCTCAACGACCTCTGGGCCGCCGGGCTCGACCGCGTCGCCCTCGCCCGCGTCGGTCGGAAGGCCGAGAACGAGGCGGTCGGCGCCCCGACCGGCATCATGGACCAGATGGCGTCGATGCTCGGCGAGCCGGATGCCGCGATCTTCCTCGACTGCCGCTCGCTCGATGCGAACCTCGTGCAGGTCGGCATCGCCGAGGCCGGCCTCGCGATCCTCGTGATGGACACCCGGGTCAAGCACGCGCACTCCACGGGCGGATACGGCGAGCGCCGTGCGGCCTGCGAGCGCGGTGCCGCGATCATGGGCGTGCCGAGCCTGCGCGACGTCTCGGTCGACGACCTGCCCCGCGCCGAGGAGCTCATGGACGACGTGACGTTCCGCCGCGTGCGGCACGTCGTCACCGAGAACCAGCGCGTGCTCGACACCGTGGTGGTGCTGCGCGAAGACGGTGCCCGTGCGATCGGCGACCTGCTCGTGGCCTCGCACGCCTCGATGCGCGACGACTTCGAGATCTCGGTCCCCGAGCTCGACACGGCGGTCGAGACGGCCCTCGCGGCCGGCGCACTCGGTGCTCGCATGACCGGCGGAGGCTTCGGCGGTGCGGCGATCGCGCTGGTCGAGCAGGACTCGGTGCAGCAGGTGACGGATGCCGTGTCGGCGGCGTTCGCCTCATCCGGTTTCACCTCCCCCGTGATCTTCACCGTCACGCCGTCGGCCGGAGCGCATCGCGACGCGTGACCGCTGCCCGCTCGACCACGTCGTGAACGAGCGGCCTCAGAGTCCGCCGATCGCGACCTGAGATACTGAACACTTCCCCACCCTGAGGAGCACAATGTCCTGGATCGTGACCGGCGGCGCCGGCTACATCGGCTCGCACGTCGTTCGCGCACTGGCGGATGCCGGGCTCACGCCCGTCGTCCTCGACGACCTCTCGAGCGGCGTCGCATCGTTCGTGCCCGCAGGCGTGGCTTTCGTGCAGGGCAGCATCCTCGACCGTGAACTGGTCGAGAAGGCGCTGCGCGATCACGACGCCGAGGGTGTCATCCACGTCGCCGGATACAAGTACGCCGGCGTCTCGGTGCAGCGCCCGCTGCACACCTACGCGCAGAACGTCGAGGGCACTCGGGTGATCCTCGAGGCGATGGATGCCGCGGGCGTCACCAACATCGTGTTCTCGTCGTCGGCGGCCGTGTTCGGCACTCCCGATGTGGCGCTCGTCGTCGAGGAGACCGCCAAGAAGCCGGCGAGCCCCTACGGCGAGTCCAAGCTCATCGGCGAGTGGCTGCTCCGTGACCAGGCGATCGCGACCGCCGACTCCGACAAGCCGCTGCGTCACACCTCGCTGCGCTACTTCAACGTGGTCGGGTCGGCCGACCCGTCGGTCTATGACGTGAGCCCGCACAACCTCTTCCCGATCGTGTTCGAGAAGCTCATCGCCGGCGAGACCCCCCGCATCAACGGCGACGACTACGACACCGAGGACGGCACCAACGTGCGCGACTACGTGCACGTCGGCGACATCGCCGCCGCCCACGTCGCGGCAGCGAAGCGTCTCGCCGGTGGCGAGCCGATCGAGGCCGCATACAACCTCGGCTCGGGCGACGGCCTCAGCGTGAAGCAGATCATGGACGCGGTCGCACGCGTCACGGGCATCGACTTCACCCCTGAGATCGGCCCTCGGCGTCCGGGAGACCCCGACCGCATCGTCGCGACCGGCGAGCTCGCCGCGCGTGACCTCGACTGGAAGATGCGATACACGGTCGACGAGATGGTGCGCACGGGCTGGGAGGCCCGTCAGGCCGCGTCCTGACGTCGGTCAGAGATCGCGCGTGCGGATCGGGTAGAGCCAGAAGCACAGCCACGCGAGGGCGGCGAAGACGAGCGGGACCACCGCGACCATGACGCGGATCCCGCCATCGACGGCCTCCGGCTGCGCATCGCCGAGCGAGGCGTCGAAGCCGGATGCCGTGAGCACCACCGCCGCCACGACGGCCTGCAGCACGACCGAGCCGCGCACGACGAAGCCGTTCACCCCGAAGTACGCGCCCTCGCGTCGATGACCGGTGCGTGTGGCGTCCTCGTCGATGATCTGGGCGAGCACGACCTCGAGCAGCTGCAGCAGACCGCCGACGCCGACGCCCACCGCGACGCCGATGAGCGCCGCGGCGAGCACGGTCGACGGCAGCAGGTAGCCGAGCACGGAGATCCCGAACACGGCGACGCTCCACAGCAGCGCTGCGCGGGGTGAGGTGCGGCGCACGATCGCGCTCCACAGCACGATCGACGGGATGGCTGTGACGAAGATCGCCCCCAGCAGCAGGCTCGCCTCGCCCTCGGCGGCGCCCAGCGAGTAGCGCACGTAGAACGGCAGCGCCGCGAGGATGACGGCGATCGAGGTCTGGATGAACAGCGAGCCGAGCACGTAGGGCACGAACGCCCGGTTCGCGAACGTGTACTTCAGCTGGTCGCCCCAGCGCATCGCCTCGGATGCGGCCTCGGGCACTCGACGCTCGATCATGCCGCCGAAGAACGACCAGACGAGCAGCACGAGGCAGACCGCCGAGAGCACGAGGGCCATTCCCGGCCAGCCGATCGAGTCGTACAACGCAGGGGCACCCGCGGTGCCGAGCACCATGCCGAGGATCGCGAAGATCTGCCGGGGCACGTTGCCACGCGCCCGCTCATCGGTGGTGCGGAAGATCTCGGGGAACAGCGCCGAGATGTTCAGCACGACCACGACGAAGGCGATGTCGTACACCGCCACCACGATCAGGAACCAGACGATCAGCCCGGCGGCCGGCAGCTCCGGCGGCATCCACACCAGCGCGAAGGCGACCACGAGCGGCACGATGCCGAGACCGATCCACGGGATGCGGCGGCCCCACGGCGTGCGGATGCGGTCGGACAGCGCCCCGACGACCGGGTTGAGCACCGCGTTCAGCACGCCGTGCGCGATCATCGCCGCGGCCACCCATGCTGGCGCGACACCGAGGTGGGTGACGTAGAAGTAGACGACGAAAGCCGAGAACGTCTGCGCCATGAGCTGGGTCGGGAACCCCGATGCTCCGAACGCGATGGCCTGAGCCCTCGTGGGGGCGGCGTCGAGTCTTCGGTCGCGCAGCCGCGTCGTCAACGACGTCATGCGCGTCGGCTCCGCTGCAGATCGCGCAGATCGCGCCATCCGAGCCGCACCAGTCCCTCGTCGGCGAACACCTGCAGCACCTCGGGGTCGGAGAGCAGGCGAAGCTCGTGCCCGCGTTTGGTCGCACCGAAGTCGACGGCCGCGCGCAGCTCGTCGTCGTCGACCATCGGATGCAGGTAGATCTCGGTCACTCCGGCCGGAACCGCGCGCAGCAGCGCGATGAACCCGTCGCGCACCTGTTCGTACGACTCGTCCGGCGCCTCTTCGAACGGGTGGCTCCACAGCCGATCGATGATCTCGACGCCGAGCGCATCGGCGGCGGCCGAGGCCTCGGCGAGCTTCGCCTGCAGGGCGGCGTCGTCGCCGGTCCCGTCCATGCTGCGCGGCAGCCGGAACGGCAGGCCGTTGCGGGCGGCGAGCTCGAACACCGGGCCGAGGAAGTCCCGCCCGGTCAGCAGACCGTAGACAGACCCCATGTGGTTGTCGAGATGCGTCACGTCGACCCCGGCATCCAACGCCGTCTGCAGCTGTGCGGCGATCTCGGCGGTGACGTCGTCGACCGACGCGAGCTCTTCGATCGCGAGAACGCCGGCGGGAAAGTACCCCGCGTCGTCGACGAGGGTGGTGTCGGTGCCGGTGAGGGGCCGCCAGCGGTAGTCGGTCCACTCGCTCGTGAGCACGAGGTGCACGCCGACGTCGAGGTCGGCGCGCGAGGCCGCGAAAGCGAGCGCCTCGGGTGCCCACGCGCACGGCACCATGAGCGTCGTCGAGTCGATGTGCCCCGCATCGAGCAGCTGCATGATCGCGGTGTTGGCCGCGTGGCACATGCCGAAGTCGTCGGCGTTGATGATCACGCCCCTGGCTCCCGGCGCGAGGCCGAGGCGATCCGCGAGGTCCGAGGTCATCGCCGACTCCTGTCCGATGCGGGAAGCAACCGCGAGAACACGGTCGCGCGAAGAGCGGATGCCGCCTCACCGACTGCGCCGACCAGCGGCGCCTCCGGGCCGAACGACGAGACGAGGAGGGTGAGCGGGAGCTGCGGGGCGAGCTCTTCGGCGAAGGCGACCGCCGCTCGGGCCAGCGCCGGGTGCGCGGCCGTGCCGCTGAGGAGGAACGCCTCGGGGTCGAGCACGAGCGCGATGCTGCCCGCGATCAGGGTGAGCCTGCGTCCCATCTCGGCGGCCATGGCGAGTGCGGCCGGATCGCCGGCGGAGGCGGCGTCGAGATGCTGGTCGATCGTCTCGTCCGGGTCACGCCCGTTCGCCAGGGCGAGGTCGCGCACGACGGCGTCACCGAGCACGGGAGCGCCGATCGGCAGCGGACTCTGCGGCAGATACATGACCTCGCCGGCCACGCCCGAGAAGCCCCGGTGCAGGGAGCCGTCGATCACGATGCCGGCGCCGAGTCCGTCGTCGAGGAGCAGCAGCGCGAAGCTGCTGAGCGCCGCGCCGGCGCCCTCGGAGAGCTCGGCGAGCGCCGCGAGGTTGACGTCGTTCTCGACCCGCACCGGGCAGCCGAGGCGCGTCGACAGGGCGTTCTTGAACGCGCCGCCGTCGGGACCCTGATCATCGCGGATGCCCCCGTCGGCGGTGACGATGCCCGGGATGCCGACGACCGCGAGCAGCAGCGGACCGGCCACCGCCCTCTGACAGGCATCGATGAGGCCGGCGATGTGCTGCACGCGGTCCCCGCGCACGGGGAAGGCGGCGTGGCTCTCGGCCCGCACGGCTCCGGTGGGGTCGACCAGCGCGACGTGGGCGGCGTGGGCGTCGACGTGCACTGCCGCGGCGAGTCCGAGATGAGGATGCAGCGAGACGCGCCCTGCTGCCGGTCCCCGCGTGTCACGGTCGACGCCCGCAGCGGCGACCGCCGACGATGATTCGAGCATCCGCAGCACCTGCGTCACCGCAGTGCGCGAGAGACCGGTCTCGGCGACCAGTTCGGCGCGGGTGAGCGGGCCTCGGCGCGCGAGCGTCTCGAGGATCGCGCGGCCGTTGAGTGTTCGGAGCAGGGTCTGGGGCCCCGCAAGTGGTCGTGCCAAGTTGATCCCCCCGGATTCGACGTCCGCCCCAGCTTGACACATCGCGTCATACGTGTCGAGAGATCCGGACCCTGATCCGCGTCACGATCCACGGCCGTACGTGTCTTGCTTCAGGGAGCCACGTAGGCCCCGTCCGACCACAGGGAGGAGGCATCCGATGTGACCGACCATTTCGCACCGACTCGACCGACGTCCGTCGTCGCGCAGCGACACTCCGACCCCGGCCGTGTACCCCTATGAGGTGACGGCCCTGCTCGAGCGCGGGTGGTGGGTGCTGCACGTCGCCGACCTCGACGTGCGCGGCGTCGCCGCGACGCTCGCCGAGGTCAGATCGGCCGCCGAGCTGCTGCTCGCGCGAGCGCTCGATGCCCCCGTCGGCAGTGTGCCGATGACGATCTCGGTGGTGCGGTTCACGCGAGGGTCGCTCATCCGCTCGCGCTGGTAGCCCGAGACCCTGTCTCAGTCCAGCGCGGACATCACGTGCTTGATGCGCGTGTAGTCGTCGAAGCCGTACTGCGAGAGGTCTTTGCCGTAGCCCGAGTGCTTGAAGCCGCCGTGAGGCATGTCGGAGACGAACGGGATGTGGGTGTTGATCCACACGCAGCCGAAGTCGAGGTCGCGCGAGAAGCGCATCGCGCGGGCATGATCGGTGGTCCACACCGAGGATGCGAGGGCGTAGGGCACGTCGTTCGCCATCTCGAGCGCCTGCTCCTCGGTCTCGAACGACTGCACGGTCAGCACCGGGCCGAAGATCTCGCCCTGCACGGCCTCGTCGTCCTGATGCAGACCCGACACGATGGTCGCCTCGAAGAAGTAGCCCTTCTCACCCTGACGCGCACCGCCGGTCTCGATCGAGGCGTGTGCAGGCAGGCGGTCGACGAAGCCCTGCACCTGAGCGAGCTGGGCAGCGCTGCTGAGAGGACCGTAGAGCACGCCCTCCTCGTGCGGGGCGCCCGTGCGGGCATCCGTCTTCGCCTTCTCGACCAGCGCGGCGACGAACTCGTCGTGCACAGACGAGTGCACGAGCACGCGGGTGGCCGCGGTGCAGTCCTGTCCGGCGTTGAAGAACGCGCCGGTGACGATGCCGGACGCCGCCTTGTCGAGGTTCGCATCGGGGAAGACGATCGCGGGCGCCTTGCCGCCGAGCTCGAGGTGCACCCGCTTGACGTCGTTCGCCGCGGATCGCGCGACGGCCATCCCGGCGCGCACGGATCCGGTGATGGCGACCATCTGCGGCGTCGGATGCTCGACCAGTGCCACGCCGGTGTCGCGGTCGCCGAGCACGACGTTGAGCGTGCCGACGGGCGTGTGCAGCGCGACGATCTCGGCGAGCAGCAGGGTGGTGAGGGGCGTCGACTCGGCGGGCTTCAGCACCACCGTGTTGCCTGCGGCGAGCGCCGGGGCGATCTTCCACACGGCCATGTTCAGCGGATAGTTCCAGGGGGTGACCTGTCCGACCACGCCGATCGGCTCGCGGCGCACGAACGAGGTGTGGCCGGCGAGGTACTCCCCCGCCGCGCGTCCTTCGAGACTGCGGGCGGCTCCGGCGAAGAAGCGCAGCTGGTCGATCGACTGCAGGATCTCGTCGGCCACGAGGCTGGCACGCGGCTTGCCGGTGTCCTTCGACTCGAGGTCGGCGAATTCCTCGGCGCGGGTCTGCATCTCATCGGCGATGCGGAACAGCGCGAGCTGGCGATCGGCGGGAGTGGTGTCGCGCCAGATCGGGAACGCGGCGGATGCGGCGGCGTAGGCGGCGTCCACGTCGGAGGCGTCCGAGACCGGCAGCTCGCCGTAGGCCTCCTCGGTCACCGGGTCGATCAACGGCATCCGCTTCTGTCCGCTCACGGGAACGTACTGCCCGCCGATGAAGTTCTGTAGGAGTTCTGTGGCCATGCTCGCCATGCTAGCGATCGGATCACGAATACAGAAGAGTGAAGTGACCTTAACGATGGAATCAGTTGCCAGGGAGCGCCGATCCTGTCAATATCGACACATGAGCACCACGCCGAAGCAGCCCGTGTTGGACGACATCTCGAAGCGGATCGTCGAGTTGCTGCAGGAGGACGGTCGACGGCCCTATGCCGAGATCGGCCGAGAGGTGGGGCTCAGCGAGGCGGCAGCGCGTCAGCGCGTGCAGCGGATGACCGAGGCGGGCATCATCCAGATCGTCGCGGTGACCGACCCGATGCAGCTCGGCTTCAACCGCATGTCCATGATCGGCATCCGCGTCACGGGCGACCCGCGGCTGATCGCGGAGGAGCTGACGAAGATCACCGAGCTCGCGTACGTCGTCGTCACGCTCGGCACGTTCGACATCCTCGTCGAGGCGGTGTGCGAGAGCGACAGCCACCTGCTCGATCTGATCGCAACCCGCATCCGCACGATCCCCGGCATCACGCACACCGAGAGCCTGCTCTACGCAGGGCTCTACAAAGACCTCTACAACTGGGGCACGCGCTGAGGCGCGGGTCCGGAACCAGGAGAACACCATGGGAACCACGGTCTTCGAACGTCGTCGCCCCGCGGATGCCGTGATCGATGCCTCGCTGCGCGACACCGCATTCAGCGTGTTCTGGCTCGATGACGTCGAGCGCGTCTCGCACCCCGCGCTCACCGACAGCATCACCGCCGACCTCGCCATCGTCGGCGGGGGCTATGCCGGCCTCTGGACCGCCGTGCGTGCGAAGGAGCGCGATCCTCAGCGCAAGGTCGTGCTGCTCGAGGCGTCGCGCATCGCGTGGGCGGCGTCGGGCCGCAACGGAGGGTTCTGCGAGGCGAGCCTCACGCACGGGCACGAGAACGGCCTCACGCGCTGGCCCGACGAGATCGACCGCCTGGAAGAGCTGGGGATCGAGAACCTCGACGGCATCGAAGAGACCGTGAAGCGGTACGGCATGGATGTCGACTTCGAGCGCACCGGCCAGCTGGCCGTCGCCGTCGAGCCGCACCAGGTCGAGTGGCTGCGCGAGGAGGAGGGATTCCTCGACCGCGAGGCCGTGCAGGCCGAGGTGCACTCCGACACATTCCTCGCCGGGGCGTGGGAACGCGAAGGATGCGCACTGGTGCACCCCGCCAAGCTGGGTCTCGAGCTGGCGCGCGTCGCCGTCGAGCTCGGGGTCGAGATCTACGAGCAGTCGCTCGTGCGCGAAGTGATCGGCGACGGATCGAGTGCGATCACGCTCGTCACCCGCGACGGCGGACAGGTCAGAGCGGATGCCGTCGCACTCGCCACCAACGTCTTCCCCTCGCTGCTCAAGCGCAACCGCCTGATGACGGTTCCCGTCTACGACTACGTGCTGATGACCGAGCCGCTGACCGACGAGCAGCTCACCTCGATCGGATGGTCGAACCGTCAGGGCCTGTCCGACAGCGCGAACCAGTTCCACTACTACCGGCTCACGGCCGACAACCGCATCCTGTTCGGTGGATACGACGCGGTCTATCACTTCGGCGGCAAGGTGCGCCCCGAGTACGAGGACCGCGCCGAGAGCCACCGCAAGCTCGCCTCGCACTTCTTCACGACGTTCCCGCAGCTCGAAGGGCTGCGCTTCACGCACCGCTGGGCCGGAGCGATCGACTCGTCGAGCCGCTTCTGCGCGTTCTTCGGCACCGCCCGCAAAGGACGCGTCACCTACGCCACCGGATTCACCGGCCTGGGCGTCGGCGCCGCGCGCTTCGCCGCCGACGTCATGCTCGACAAGCTGTCGGGCGAGCCGACCGAACGCACCGAGCTCGCGATGGTGCGCGAGAAGCCGATCCCGTTCCCGCCCGAGCCCGTCGCCTCGATCGGCGTCAACCTCGTGCGAGCCGCGATGAACCGGGCCGATCACAACGAGGGCAAGCGCAACCTGTTCCTCAAGACGCTGGATGCCGTCGGCATGGGCTTCGACTCGTGAGCGAGCTCGCGCCGGGCGAGCTCGCGCCGGGAACCGGAGTGGATGCCGCGGCGCTGCCGCTGATGCACGAACCGCTGCCCGTGGAGGACGTGCTCATCGGTCGCCCGACGACGGCGGCGCAGGCGTTGGGGACTCTGGGTGAGGTCGAGATCGGCATCTGGGAGATGACGCCGGGCACGGCATCGGACACCGAGGTCGACGAGGTGTTCGTCGTGCTGACCGGTCAGGCGCGGATCGAGTTCGTCGACCCCCCGCTGCCCGCCGTCGAGGTCGGCCCCGGGTCGGTCGTGCGCCTCGCCGCGGGGCAGCGCACCGCGTGGACGGTCACCGAGACGCTGCGGAAGATCTATATCGCCTGACGTGCGGCATCGACGGCGACCGCCTGGATGCCGCGCATGAGTGTGTGCCTTCCGTCGGCGAGCTCGTTCCGATCACCGATTCCTCGGTGGATGTTCGGCGCGGCCGTCGATAGTGTCATGGGCAAAGCACAAAGGGGGGCATCGTGTCTCAGACCGCGAGGCGGGACGCGCCGACGACAGAGTCCGCAGTGCCGGGCATGGAGATCATCGCTCGCGTTCGGCGCCTGGTCGTGGTCGCCCTGGTCGCCGCTCTGGGCTACTCGACGTTCATGACGAGCGGAAAGGGATACTGCCCAGGAGGCGTCGCAGCGGACGGCGGTTTCATCGATGCAGCCGGCAAGGCGACCGAGACCGCGCCGACGTGCGTGTATCTCACTCTGCAGCCCAGCCCGTTGATCCTCTTCGCGTTCGCCGCGATCGTATTGGCGGCGATCACCGCGGTGCTGCGCCGCGCGCAAGACATCCCCTCAGCAATCCGATACCTCGATCGGGCCGCTGCTGCCGTTGCGATCCTCGCCGTCGTCTCGGTCGCGATCAGCCAGATCTGGTTCGCGATGATCCCGATCACCGAGTGGGACGGAACAGGGACGTTCTTCTACCCTTTCCCCTTCGGATCCGTAGAACTCACGACCGAACCGATGTCCTCTGGTCAGGCAATGCTCGTCGAGCTGGCGACGGAGCATGCTCAGAACGCTCACCTATGATCTCTGCATGCGTCGACCTTGGCTGTTCGGTGGTTCTCTGGTGGCGGCCCTGTTGGTGATGACCGGCTGCGGCCTCGTGCCGCCGGCGAGCGGTCCCGATCGCTCCGAAACCGTGCCTGTGCCGGGTGGCACGTGCGAGATCGAATGGTGGCTCAGCCCCGCGGTCGACGATCCGCCCGCCGAGGCCAGCAGCATCGCCGCCAAAGCTCTCGATGAGGCGGCGGTCAGCGAGTCTCAGTGGTCGGAGTGGTATTCGCTACTCGACGATGATCCTGACCTCGACTCCGTTCCCGAGATCAGGCTCCGAGGGTCCGCCTACTTAGAATCCGTGCGGGAGGACGTGCGGGCCGCTCTGGAAGAAGCGGGCTACCCCGATATCGAGCGAGTCATCGAGGTGTATTCGCACCTGTCCTGCTCGTGATGCGTTCGTGAAAGAGAGCGGCGATGAGTGAGCGCACCCTCACGGCATCCGAGCGCCCGCGGATGCTGCAGATTGCGGCGACAGTGGCAGTGGCCGCAGCGACGATCGCGGTGATCGGCGTGGCCGTGGTCGATTCCGCATCCGGTGGCGATGCTCAGCTGCTGCTCGGCACCTTGCCGTCACGACACATCATCGGAGCATCCACGATCCTCGCGTTCATCGCGATCAGCTACATGCTCTGCACCGTCTCGGCGCCCTCCCGCTGGCTCGGACCGATCGTGATCGGGCGACTGCTGTCGATCGGCGGAACCGTGGTGGCAGTGTTCTGGGGGTTTCTGACCATGCCGTGGCTCGTCACCCCCTTGCTGGTCGACGGGTGCGAATCGGGATACGTCGTCGAAGAGAGGTCCTTCCTCTTCCTGTCATCGATAGACGTGCTCGAGCAGGATGGGCTGCTCGCCACCCCTGTCCTGCACACGAGCGCGGACGACGGCCATCAGCCGTTCACCGCCGGCGACTACGGCACGCGGATCGCCGACGGGCAGATCGCCGGATGGTTCGCCCTCGAGCCCGGACCGGCCGCGAGGCTGACCAGGTTCGAGCTTCCGCTGCTCCAGTCGCCGAACTGCCAGTAGCTGTGCGCCGCCCGACGCTCGTGACTGCGCTCGCGCCCGCCACGTGCCACTATGGGGCCGTGCGGATCGTCGGCAGTGCCTCCCTGACCATCGCCGCGACGCTCATCGGACTTTTCGGGGCTCTCATGCTCGGCTTAGCCGGCCTCAGCTTGGCGGGCCCCGGCCTCAGCTGGGGAGGCCCCGGCGTCACGGTCATCGAGTACGCCGATTCGGACGACACCGAGCGGGCGATCGGTATCGGGATGGGCATCATCGCGCTTGTGGTCTGGCTCGTGCTGCTGCTGTCGGCCGTGCTGGTGGGGCTAGGCGGCGTGCATCCGAAGCGCGAGCGACGTGCCACGGTATGGAGCATCGTGGGGCTCAGCACGGTCCTCGTGATGGGGGCGCTGATTGCCCTGCTGGCTACGCCGCCTCCCCTGTACCACTAACCCGCTCGACGCCCCTGAAGCCTGCCGACAGCGAACACCGCGGCGCCGATGAGGGCGATACCCAGTGCGGTCACCATCACCGCGGCGTCATTCGGCAGCATGGCGCACCCCACGGACGTGTCCTCATAGGGACAGCTCCTCCACGGCTGGAAGAAGAACAGTACTGCTGTCGCGGCACCCGACAGGGCCACTGAAGCGCCGATGAAGGCCATCGATCTCGATGCGCGTTGAGTCACGGACCTGCTCGCCGCCGACCATGAGGAGACCCGATGACCTCGCACCATGAACTCCCCCGACCCGACCTCGAGTTCGCCTTCGACGTCACCGTCGACCTCGGCCCGCTCGAAGATCACCACGCCACCAGCGTCGGCCATCGCCGTGTCGTGCCGATCCTCGGCGGGCGCATCACGGGCGCCGTCGAGGCCGAGATCCTGCCCGGCGGAGCGGACTGGCAGATCGTGCGACCCGACGGGACGATCGAGATCGACGGCCGCTACTCGGCACGGACCGACGGAGGCGACCTGCTGCTGCTGCACGCGAAGGGACTCCGCACAGGGACTCCCGACGTGCTCGAGCAGCTGCGACGCGGTGAGGACGTCGGCCCGGGCGCGTACTACTTCCGCACGACCGTGCAGATCGAGACGGCCGCGCCGGCACTCGCCCACCTGCAGCGAGCCCTGTTCCTCTCGGCCGCTGAGAGGCAGGCGGATGCCGTGCGCTACCGCGCCTACCGGGTGAGCTGAGCCCCGCAGCCGGGCACGGGCCCGGCTCGGGCCCGGCTCGGGCCCGTCGAGGCGTGTCAGACCAGCGCACGCACCGACGCGTACGCATCGGCGACGTCGCGGGTGGGCAGGTCGTACACCCGCACCATTCCGGCATCCCCCTGGTGCTCCGGCCAGCCGGGATCACCCGTGGTGAGGAACGCGACGGCGGCACCGTGCAGCTCGTCGGCGAGTTCCTGCGGCGGATTCGGTCCGGCGAGCGCCTCCATCGAGGGGCCGTCGAGGCAGTCGAAGAAGAACGGCACATCGAGGCAGTGCTCCGCGAAGCCGAAATGCCCTGACGGCCACGAGAACCGGTAGAGCCAGGTGGGCGCGTCGCCCCGGGCGGCTGCGATGCGGGGAACTCCGCTGCGGAACATCCGATCGGTGAGGACGCGACCGGCGAGGCGGGCCTTGCCGAGACGGGCGACGTCGGCGTTCGCGGCGAGATAGTCCGCGCGGATCGTCTTGCGCAGGCCCAGCCGGGTCAAGAGGACGCCCTGCGGCACCCAGCGCAGCGCCCGCGCGGCGCTGCCGGTGAACGCCATGGTGAACTCGTCGTCGGCTGCGCCGATCACGAGCGGCTTGTCGGCACCGACGCCGGCACGCAGAGAGTCAGGGGTCGGACGTACGAGAAGGTCGCCGTCGACCGCGGGACCGAGCGGAAGCCCCTCATCGATCATGCTGGTCATCGACGACGGACCGAGCTGGGTGGCCTTCTTCTGCAGGGCGAGCAGACGCTCCTCCGCGACCGATGAGAATCCGGCCACGGTGGGGTCGACGCTCGCCGCCGCAGCGAGCGCCCGCCCGAATGCCTCGGCTCGCGGCGCCGCGACATCGCCGAGCGCTCCCGAGATCGCATAGACGCCGTGGAACAGGTGCTGCGCCTTCTCCATGCCGAGCAGGGTCAGCACGGCGCCGCCGCCCGCGGACTGTCCGGCGATCGTCACCCGCTCGGGGTCTCCGCCGAATGCGGCGATGTTCTGTTGCACCCATTCGAGAGCGAGCAGCCAGTCGCGCACGCCACGGTTCGACGGGGCATCCTCGATCCAGCCGAATCCGTCGAAGCCGAGCCGATACGAGATCGACACGGTGACGACGCCGTCGCGGTTGAAGTTCCGGCCGTCGTACCAGGGGCTCGCCGGAGAGCCCGCGAAGTATCCGCCGCCGTGGATCCACACCAGCACGGGAAGACCCGCCGCCGTGGGATCGGGCGTGAAGACATTGACGTTCAGCGTCGAGTCGCCCTCGACGCTCGGCTCGGGGATCAGTGTCACCCCGGGATCGCCGCGCTGGGCGGTCGCAGCGAACTCGAGGGCGTCGAGCATGCCGTCCCAGGGCGCCTTCGGCACCGGAGCCTGGAACCGCAGGTCACCGATCGGCGCCTCTGCGAACGGGATGCCGAGGAAGGCCGCCGACCGCGGTGCGCCCCTGTCACCGGTGGTCGGGCGCCAGCGCCCGCGAACCCGCCCCGCGGCGGTCTGCACCTCGACGTACTCGGTCATGACTCTCACACTCTCACGCCGAGACTCTCTCCCGCCGAACGGCAGCCCGGGATGTGTCCCGTCGGCCGATCCTCGTCCCGTATGTTCCCGCCACGGACCGCGCCCGTCGCCTAGTGTCGACGTCATGGTCTACCCCCGCGCCTACTTCTCCGCGATCACGAACGAGGCCGAGTTTCTCGCCGACTACGAGCCCTCGCTCGCACGATGGGCAGACGAGGACGGATCGACCCTGCTGATGCGAGCCCTCCGCAACGCCGATCCCGCCAGCCGGGTCGCGATCGCCACGCGACTGCTCGACGACGGCGCTGATGCCGCCGCAGCGACCGAGAGCCACGTGAACGCTCTGCACGTGTTGCTGAGCGCGACAGCACACGATTTCACCGCCGAAGCGCCTCTGCTCGCCCGCCTGATCGATGAAGGTGCGGATATCAATGCCGACAGCGGCAGTCGGTGGGGCACGCCGCTGCAGACGCTCAGTCGCACGCTCAAGTTCTCCGACGAGACTCTCGCTCCGTTCTACGACGTCCTGTTCGCCCGCCCCGGTCTCGATGTGACCACCCCGAGCAGCGTGGGACGCAGCGTCACCGAGAGCGCACAAGCCGCCATCAGACGCCGCGCCGACCTGCTCGCGCGTTGCCACGCGCACACGAGAACCCACGCACCACGCTGACGCCTGTTGCGGCAGGCGAGCATCCTTGCTGAGAGTGCTCCGCGTGCGGGGCTACTCCCCGACGCGGGTCACCACGGCATCGGGCATCCGCTCCGTCATGACGCGCACGGCCTCGGGGTTGTCGTCGACGAGCACCGCGTCGCGCCCGAGAGCCGAGGCGACGGCCCCGGTGGTGCCGCTGCCGGCGAAGAGGTCGAGCACACGGTCGCCCGGACGGCTGGACGCCCGCACGATGCGCCGCAGGATGCCCTCGGGTTTCTGCGTCGGATATCCGGTCTTCTCACGGCCGGTCGTCGGCACGATCGTGTGCCACCACACGTCGGTGGGCAGCTTGCCTCGGGCGGCCTTCTCGGCCGTGACGAGCCCGGGAGCCATGTACGGCTCGCGATCGATGTCGTCGGAGTTGAACACGTACTCGCGGGGGTTCTTCACGTAGACGAGGATCGTGTCGTGCTTGGTGGGCCAGCGACGGCGGGACTTCGCACCGTAGTCATAGGCCCAGATGAGCTCGTTCAGGAAGCAGTCGCGGCCGAAGACCGCATCGAGCATCACCTTCGCGTAGTGCGCCTCGCGGTAGTCGAGGTGCAGATAGAGGGTGCCGTCGTCGGCCAGCAGTCGCCACGCCTCCTCGAGTCGCGGCATCAGGAAGGCGCCGTAGTCGTCGAAGCGGTCGTCGTAGGTGCGGAGCATCCCGCGCACCCGCTCATAGGCGTGGCCGTGGAAACCGTGCCGCACCTCGGCCGGCGGCGCCGCCGGTTCAGAACTCAGCACGATCGGCGTGACCGCCGCATCCGACCCGCGGGATTCCGGGAGTCCGACTCCGAACGCACCCGGTTCTTGCTGAGTCGTGAACGTGCGACGGGCGGTGACCACCTGTCGCTCCTGCGTCCGGCCCGTGTTGAACGGCGGGTCGAGGTAGACGAGCGTGAACGACGCCGACGGCAGGGTCGCCGCGACGGCGAGGTTGTCGCCCTGGATGATCGAGACGTCACCGCGGACGACAGGAGCGGGATCCACCGCCCCGGGATCAGACGAGGGGTCAGGCGCGGGGTCGGTCACGGAACCCGGTGCAGCCACGTGTCGGTGGCGAACTTCGACTCCACCAGAGCCTCGGCATCCGCGTACTCGTCGGCGCTGATCGTGCCGTCCTCCGCCGAGGTGAGCGAGCGGAAGGTGTCCTTGAAGCGCTCGATGATCTCGGCCCGCGCGAGGCCGGTCTGGCTGCGCAGCGGATCCACCCGCTTCGCGGCCGACGTCGTCCCCTTGTCGCTGAGCTTCTCGCGGCCGATGCGCAGCACCTCGGTCATCATCTGACCGTCGATGTCGTACGACAGGGTCGCGTGGTGCAGCACTCCCCCGTTGGCGAGGCGCTTCTGCGCGGCTCCGCCGATCTTGCCCGACGAGCTCGCGATGTCGTTGAGCGGCTGATAGATCGCATCGATCCCCAGCGAGCGCAGCGCCTGCAGCACCCAGTCGTCGAGGAACGCATAGGAGTCGGCGAAGGTCATGCCCTGCACGAGGGATGCCGGCACGTAGAGCGAATAGGTGATGATCTGCCCTGCGGCCATGAGCATCGCGCCACCGCCGGAGATGCGGCGCACGACGTCGAAGCCGTGCCGGGCGGCGCCCTCGGGGTCGACCTCATTGCGGTACGACTGGAATGAGCCGATGACGACGGCCGACTGATCCCACTCCCAGATGCGCAGGGTGGGGCGCCGACGCCCCTCGCCGACCCGAGAGGTGAGCACCTCGTCGAGCGCGAGGTTCATGCGCGGCGAGACCGCCTTCTCGTGCACGATCTCCCAGTCGAAGTCGTTCCATCCCGGTGCCGTGACGAGTGCTCGCCGCACGGCCGTGCCGACCGCTTCGGGAGTGAACCCGAGCAGCTGTGCACCGTCGGGCAGAGCGCCGCGCACTGCAGCGGCGATGGCCGTGGCATCCGTCTCGACCGGCAGACCGGTGACCGCCCGGTCGATGTCATCGAGTGCGGTGTCGGGTTCGAGGAAGAAGTCGCCGGCGAGCCGGAAGCGGGCGATCCTGCCGTCTTCGACCTCAAGGTCGACGACGACGAGCTTTCCTCCTGGAACCTTGAATTCACCGTGCACGGTTACAGCTTAAGGCGAGCCCGTCGCTCAGGCGCGGTGCGCCGCGGATTCAGCGCCCCAGCACGACCGCCCGCTCGCCGGCGCGAATCGGCGCCGAGAAGCGGTTGCCCGGCGGCGGCTGAGGACACACGTACTGGTCCGAGAAGGCGCACGGCGGCAGGTAGGCGCGGTTGAAGTCGATGACCACCGAGCCGTCTGATGCCGGTTCCTCGACCGGCAGGAAGCGGAACCGATAGGTCTCGGTGCCGTTGGTCCCGTCGGCGAAGACGGCGCTCAGGCCGCCCTGCGGCGCACGCGTCGCGGCCAGCGCCACGGCGACACCGTCGAGCGTGAACCGCAGCCGTCCGGCGAGGTCGGTGTCGTGCGAGCGCCCGTCGATCGAGGTCACGGTGATCGTCTCGCCCGGCGTGGGCTCGAACACCGCCGCGATCCGCCATCCCTCCCGAGGCGGATACGCGTCGATCGCACTGAACCGCTCGCGCTCGGGGCGTCGGGGATTGAACACCCGCAGCGCGACCTCGCCGCGCCGGTCGAACACACGCAGCTCGCGGCGTCCGAGCCGCAGCGTCTCACGGCCCCTCAGCGTGACGACCGACCCGGCCGTGCCGAGATCGCTGCCGCGGATCCCTCCGTCTCCCGTGAGCGCCCAGAGACCCGGGACCCCCTCCACGGCGGCGGGTTCGGTGATGAGCCAGTTCGTCGACTCGAGCGCGGCCGGGCCGTACTCCGCGCCGGCATAGCGCTCCCGCGCGTCGTGCCATGCACGCCACTCGTCTTCGAATCCCACCCCGCACCTCCCTCTCGCCGCGAATCTATGCGGAGGAGAGGCCGATGTGCCGCGATGACGTCACGCGGATTCACCCGCTGTAACGTCCGTTCACGGGGCGTAACACGCCGACGCGCGAGCCGACCGGATGGTGGCGCGGCTCACCCGGATCGAGGCAACGGTCAGCGAGCGGGAATGCGGGTGTCGAGCCACGACAGGATGTCGGCGCGCACCTCGTCCTGCTGCAGCTCGTTGAAGATCTCGTGACGAGCGTCGGGATACACCAGCGTCGTGATGTCGGTGAGTCCCGATCGGGTGCGGTACTCGTCGGCGAGCTTGTGCACGCTGCGCGGACCGCCGACCGGATCGTCGCGACCGACGAGCAGCAACAGCGGGATGTCGCGGCCGAGGTCCTTGCGCGGACGGCCGTAGAGCTTGGCCGCCTCGACGGGGCCGAACAGCTTCAGCAGCGGCTGGTTCGTGGTGAGCGGATCCTCGTCGAACGCCGTCCACACCGCCGGATCGCGGCTCAGCCACTCGAGGCCCGTCGCGTCGTCGGCGGCCCAGCGGGCGTTGAGCGGTGCAGCGTTGAGCGATCCGGGCGTACGCAGAGCCGAGCCCGAGAGGATCACCGCATCCCATGCCTCGGGGTGGTCGTTCACGAGCATCTGCGCGAGGAATGATCCCCACGAGTGCCCCAGCAGCACGAGGGGCAGGTCGGGGTGCTCGTCCTTGATGATGCCGGTGAGCTGCCAGATCGCCGCCTCCGCCGCACGCAGACCGCCCTTGCCGAGTCGACCGAGCTTCTCGGGTCCGCCGTGCTGACGGATGCCGGTGCGCCCATGCCCCCGATGATCGTCGGCGTAGACGATGAATCCGGCCTCGGTGAGCGCGGCGATCAGCGCGCCGTACCGACCGGCGTGCTCGCCCACCCCGTGCAGCAGCTGCACGACTCCCCGCGCATCACCGACCGCTGGGTGCACGTCGTAGACGATGGCGATGCCGTCGGCATCCGTGAATTCGCGCGTATCGGTCACGCCCCCACCCTACTGAGAGTGCGCGACATGCGTCAGGCCGACCGCGTCGGACGCGTCAGCTCGACAGCGCGGCGATGATGCCCTGGGCGATCTCGAGGTCGGTGACCTCGTATCCTCCGACGCCGTCGGCGGCAGAGCCCATGCGCACGCCGCCGTCTTCTCTCACCGTGCGCTTCGCGGAGAAGTGCAGGGCGTCGACACCGGCGGCGGCGAGGGTGGCGGCGCTGGCGGCATCCACTCCGCTGCCCGCCATGATCTCGATCTCGCCGGCGGCCTCGGCGACGAGCGCCCGGAGCGTGTCGATGCCGTCGATCGCGACCGAGGCGCCGCCCGAGGTCAGCACGCGGCGCAGGCCCAGCGAGCGAGCGGCGACGAGCGTGGCGACGGGGTCGGGGGTCACGTCGATCGCGCGATGCAGGGTGACGGATGCCGCCCCGGCGGCGTCGCGCAGACGCCGCATGGCGGGGATGTCGAGCAGCCCCTCGTCGTCGAGGGCGCCGATCACGACACCGTCGGCTCCCGCCTCGATCGCACGTCGGACATCGTTCTCGGCGATCGCGATCTCGTCGGCGGAGTAGCGGAAGCCGCCCGCCCGAGGCCGGACGAGCACGTGCACCTCGACACCGACGGCATGCGCGGCGTCGATCGACAGGTCGAGGGTCGCCGGCGACGGAGTGAGGCCGCCGAGCGCGAGGGCCTGGGCCAGCTCGACGCGCGCGGCGCCGACGGCCCCGGCGATGCGCACTCCGGCGGGATCCTGGACGGCGATTTCGATCGCGGGGGTTCGGGTCACCCGTCCATTGTGACCTGTGCGGCGGGTGCGTCCTGCCACCGACTTCCGATCCGGGCGTAAATTACTTAGACTGTCTAAGTAATGTCTGCGCCTGATGATTCCCTCCACCTCACCGCGACAGACCTGCGCATGGCGACGTTCCGGCTCGCACGGCGCCTGCGATGCGCTCGCGCCGTCGACGCGATGAGCGACGCGCAGCTCGCGGTGCTCGCGACGCTGCGCATGCACGGCCGCCGCACCATCAGCGCCCTGGCCGAGCGCGAGCGGGTCACCGCGCCGTCGATGACGAACATGATCAACGGGCTCGAAGAGCAGGGATTCGTGCTCCGCACTCCGGATGCCGAAGATCGCCGCCGCGTGCAGGTCGACATCACCGAGGCAGGCACCGAGATCGTGGAGCAGACCATCCGACGAAGAGACGAGCTGCTCGCCGAGATGCTCGGCGAACTGGACTTCACGGAGGACGAACTGGCGACGCTGCGCGCAGCGAGCGCCCTGATGCGGAAGGTGGTCGACCGATGAGCGCGATGTTCCGTTCCTTCTCGAACATCAACTACCGCATCTGGTTCGCCGGTGCCCTCGTCTCGAACATCGGCGGGTGGATGCAGGCGACCGCCCAGGACTGGGTCGTGCTCACCGAGCTCACCGACAACGACGCCGCGGCCATGGGCGTCACGATGGCGCTGCAGTTCGGTCCGCCGCTCGTGCTCGTGAGCCTCACCGGATGGGTCGCCGATCGCTTCGAGCGCCGCCGCATCCTGCTCGCCACCCAGAGCGCGCTGCTGATGCTCGCGATCGCCGTCGGCGTGCTGCTGCTCAACGGCGTGATGACGCTGCCGATGATGTTCTGCTTCGCTGCGGCGTTCGGTGTCGTCAACGCCTTCGACGCCCCCGCGCGGCAGGCGTTCGTCTCCGACATGGTCTCCGCCGGCGACACGTCCAACGCGGTCGCCCTCAACTCGGCATCCTTCAACCTGGCCCGCATGATCGGCCCGGCCGTCGGCGGCCTGCTGATCGTCGCGATCGGCTCGGGCTGGGTGTTCATCGCGAACGCCGTGACGTTCCTGGCGATGCTCGTCGCGCTGCTGATGCTGCGCACCGGCCAGCTCGCACTGCGCCTGAAGAACCGCCGCCCCGGCGGACTCGCCGAGGGCTTCCGCTATGTGTGGGGGCGCAGCGACCTGCGCGTCGTGTTCGTGACGGTGTTCCTGATCGGCGCCTTCGGCATGAACTTCCCCATCTTCGCCTCGACCATGGCGATCGAGTTCGGGGCGGGCGCCGACGGGTACGGAGTGCTGAGCTCGGTGCTCGCGATCGGCTCGCTCGCCGGTGCGCTCCTGGCTGCCCGGCGTGACCGAGCCAGGGTGCGTGTCGTGATCTTGGCTGCCGGGGGATTCGGCGTCGCGGCGTTCGTCTCCGCATCCATGCCCACGTATCTGACGTACGCGATCACGCTGACGTTCACCGGGTTCATGATCGTGACGCTGCTGACGACCGCCAACGGCTACGTGCAGATGACCACCGCGCCTGCCCTGCGCGGCCGTGTGCTCGCGCTGTACATGGCCGTGATCATGGGCTCGACGCCGGTCGGCGCCCCGATCGCCGGGTGGGTGGCCGACACCTTCGGGCCGCGCACGGCGATCATGCTCGGCGGCACCGCCGGTTTCGTCGCGTGCGCGATCGGCGCGATCTGGGTCTTCACCTCCGGACGACTGCATCGCTCCGAGGGCAGCCGATTCCTCATGACGCTCGACGAGACGCGACCGCTGAACATCGTCGACGAGGCCGAGATCCTCGAGAAGAAGGCCGAACCGGTCGAGTTCAGCGACGAGGCAGCCGTCACCACGCCGATCCGCACCTCGAAGAAGGACTGACCGCGTTCTGGCCGGGCATCGCGGGCGGAACGCGTGAGACCGGTTTGTCAATGCCCTCCACGCGCAGGCGGGGTGGACGTACCGTCACGTCATGGACCAGAACACAGGACGCACCCCGCACCCCGAGCAGCCCGCAGAAGGCTCCCCCGACGTGATCCCCGAGCACAACACCGCTCCTGACGGCCAGTCGACGGCAGACGCCGGGCGTCAGCCCGACGAGCTCGACGGAAACGCCCAGGGCTCCACTCAGGGCGGCGCGATCCAGGGCGACAGCTCGCACGGCGACTCGCCGCGCGGTGCCATCCAGGGCGACGCCGACGACGAGAACGCGCAGGGCGCTGCCCAGGGCGGCGCCATCCAGGGCGACAGCTCGCACGGCGAATCACCCCGCGGCGCCATCCAGGGCGACGCCAGCCCCGACCGCGACGCGGCCATCGGCGGCGACGAGAACACCGAAGACCAGCTGACGGCCGACAACGAGGTCGAGCAGGACACCCTGCGCACGCTGGACCCGAACGACACCCCGGCCTGAACGCGCGGGAACGACGAAGGGGGCGGATGCCGCAGCATCCGCCCCCTTCGTGCGCCGTCTGACAGGGCGTTCAGCGAATCGTCCCGGCCCGCACGAGCAACCGCCGCACTCCGATCACGCCTGCCGCCACCGCCAGTTCGCCGACGATGCGCGCGCCGAACGTCGCCGTCAGCACGCCAGGCACCAAGTGCTCGGGGGAGAACACCGGCAAGGCGACGAGGAACAGCACGACGCCGGCGACCGCAGCGGCAAGGAGGATGCGGCGTGCGCTCGCCCTCGTTCCCCGCTGGAGCGGCAGGACCAGATCGAGCGCGATGGCGGCGCAGACCATCGGCACCGCCGCGATCGGACCGATCGGGGAGATCACCGACGTCAGCACCCCTGTGACCGCAGCGGTGAACGTGGCCATGCCCGGCACGCGGGTGACCACACGGGCGAGCAGCGGCATCGCGGTGTGCACGGCGGCGACGAGCGCGTACGCGGGCGGAGACGACACGGCGAGCAACGAGGTGATGGGCACGACCATCACGAACACCAGCGCCTGAACCGCCGCGAATGCTGCGCTGATGAGCAGCGCGCTCGTCGGCACCCGCCTCACGGTTCGGGGTCGGGCCTCATGCATCCCTCCAGCCTAGATCCGTGCAACTGCAGCGCGGATCCGTGACCGACGTCCCTCCGTCGCAGGAAGACCCTGACGCGCCTCCCCGACGATGTTTCGGAATATCGTAGAGACGCACACCATCCGGGGAGGAGACGATGCCAGCTTCTGCCGCGCTCGCGCATGTAGACGTCCCCCGCCTGCCGAGCGATGTCACCTCGCGCCCGAGACTGGTGGCCGCGCTGGAGAACCGCAGTCCGCTGACGGTGCTCCGCGGCGCGTCGGGACTCGGGAAGACGGTCGCGCTCGCGGAATGGGCGCGCGTCACCGCCTCGACGACCGTCTGGGTCACTGTCGATCCGACGAGATCCAGCAGCACCGAACTCGCCCGCGCCGCTCTGCGCGCGCTGTCCCGTGCGGGACTCACCTCGCCGACCGGTGACGACCGTCTGCATCCGTGGAGCGCCGTCGCGCAGTGTCTCAGCGAAACCACGGATGAACTCGTCCTCGTACTCGACGACGCTGCCACCCTGTCGCCGGACAGCATCTTCGACCTGTGTCGGACGGTGGCCGCAGCGCCCCGAGCGCGCGCGATCGCAGCGACGAACCGGCGCAGCGCGTTCGATCGCGACGGGTTGAGCCTGGTGATCGATCGAACGGTGATAGGACCGGACGACCTTCTCTTCGACATCGAGGAGATCTCCCGTGCCCTGCGGGTCGACGAGTCGGACGCGGCGGACGTGCTCCAGGCGACGGGCGGATACCCCGCACTCATCCACGCGGCCTCGAAGCGGTCTGCACTCGGCGACGATCCGGCGGCGGCGATCGAGGCCGCCTCGCCCGCAGTCGAGGAGTACATGCAGTCACGCCTCGAAGCCTCGGGCATCGGCCCCGACGTCCTCGAGGCACTGGTGCGCATCAGTGTCGCGGATGCCGTCGACCTCGCCTCGGCGCGCGCGCTGTCGGGCGTCGACGCGATCGAGAGCCCGCTCGACGACGCGGAGGCGTTCGGTCTCGGAAGCTGGTCGAACGACCGCCTGTTCCTCTTCGCTCCGGTCGTGCGGACGCTGCTGCGCCGCGAACTCGTGAGGTCGCACGCGGACGAGCTCCCGCGCCTCATGAACCTGGCCGTCGAGGGCGCGCTCCAGCGGCGAGCGCCCTTGGAGGCGTTGCAGCTCGCGATGGAGTACGACGATCTTCCGCTCGCATCGCACGTGATCATGTCGGGGTGGAGCCAGCTGCTCGACCACCACGGGCCCGCCGCAGTGCGCCTGCTGCGCAGGCTTCCGGTGTCCCGATTGAAGGACCAGCCACTCATCGCCATGCTGCTCGCCATCTGCTACAACGCCAGCAAGCTGAGGCGTCTGCGCGGCCTGCAGCTGATGCGCGTGGCGATCTCGGCAGCGAACTCCCGCCGCACTGATGTGGCCACGACCGAGCGCGTCTTCATCTGGGCTGCCGAGAGCGCGGCCCTGCGAGTCATCGGGATGTCGGAGCGCGCCGCTCAGGTCGCTGCCCGAGCACTGAGCCTCTACCGCGAGACGCCGGAATCGGTGTGGCAGCCGTACGCCCTGGAGATGCCGCTGCTCTGCACGCATCTCGGTATCTCCCTCTACTACGGCGGGCGCGAGGATGACGCGATCGAGTGCTTCGAGAACGCGGCGGCGATGGCGGCGTCGCGTGACCTGAGCAAGGCCTTCCACAGCATCGCGCTGCTCAGCGGCATACACGCGCTGAACGGCGATATGCCAGAGGCACGCCACTACGCCGAGCTGATCCGCGAGAGCTCGTGGGAGCAGCAGCAGCGCGACGGCTACCGCGGCACCTTCTATCGCGTCGCGGAGGCGCTGCTCGCGGTCGAGGACGGCGACGTGGCCGCGGCTCGCGAGCATGTGGGCGTGTTCGGACCTCACCGCTCGACCAGCGAGCACTGGGCGACGATGGGGCTCGCTGAGGCCTGGGTCGCTCTGCACGAGGGCAGAGCCGCAGCCGGACTCGAGCAGCTGGAGTCTCTGCGACGGCTGCGACGGCGCGAGACAGGGAGCACCCACGCACGGCACGTGCTCAGCCGCGCCCGGACCCTGCTGCATCTCGCCGTCGGCGACGTGGCCGCGGCTCGAGCGACGCTGCGGCACGATGCGAGGCCCGACGAGTTCGGCACGACCATCGAACGCGCACGCCTCGCGGTGGTCGAGGGCGACGCCTCCGAGGCGGCTCGGCTGCTGGCTCCGAAGCGGGAGATCCCGCAGACCTCGCGTCAGCGCGCCGAGGCGGCCGCGATCCAGGTCGTCGCCCTGCGCCGCACGGCGGGCGCGACCGCGGCCGCGAAGGCTGCGGTCGCCCTGGGAATCCAACTGGATGATCGTGAGCTGACGACGCCGGCCACCCTGTTCGCCCCCGACGACGTCGAGCTGCTGCAGGACGCTCTGGCGACCCACGCCCCCGGGCGGCCGGTGACCGCGGTGCTTCCCGCGACATCCGATCGCCCGCGTCTCTCGGCCCGCGAGCTCGTCGTGCTGCGCGCACTCACCTCGGGTGCGTCGCTGCCGTCGATCGCGGCCGACCTGAGCGTGTCGCAGAACACCCTCAAGACGCAGCTGCGGAGCATCTACCGCAAGCTCGATGCCCGCAACCGCGCCGACGCGATCGAGCAGGCCGCGAAGCACGACCTCCTCACCGACCGCTGAGTCTCGACGGCAGCAGAGTCGACGCAGGACAGCAGAGTCGGATCACGACACCGAACGGCCCTCGGCACCTGAGGGGGGCAGGTGCCGAGGGCCGCTCTTCGTGCGGGTCGCTCAGTCGATCGATGCGCGGCGGCGCAGGATCAGGAGCGCTGCTCCCCCCAGGAGCAGGGTCAGCGCGAGCACCAGCACCCAGGGTGCGAGCTGACCGCCCGTGATCGCCAGAGGCGACTGGACCGGATGAACGGTCGCGCTCTCGACGACCGGGAGAGGCGCATCCCCCGGGCTCGTCGCCAGCGCCGTGGCCACGTTCTCCAGCGTGGCCCCCGCGGCATCCGCATCCACGGTCACCGAGTACGTGACCGTCACCGTCTCCCCCTCGGCGAGGGCGCCGACCCAGTGCAGCCCGCTGTCCGTGACCACGGGTGCGGCGACCTCGTGATCGCCGACGGTCGCGGTGACGACACCGGTCAGTGCCGCGTGGTCCAGCACCTTGGAGAGATCGTCGCTGACGACGACCTCGTCGAGGTCGGTCTCCCCGGTGTTGACGCCGGTGAGCGTGTAGGTGACCACGCTGCCCACGGCCACGGCCGTCCCGGAGCCCACGTTCGCGGTCTTCGCGAACGTGAAGCCCGGAGCGCCGACACTGTGCTCCGTCGATGCCGGAGGAGGCGTGAGCTCGGCGCCGCCGGGGGCGGTGGCGGTGCCGTCGGCGACGTTCGAGATCGTCGCACCGCCCGCGTCGGCATCCACCGTCACGGAGTACGTGATCGCGACCCGCTCGCCGACCGCGAGAGCACCCTGCCACGAGAGCTCATCGCCCTGCACGATCGGCGCTGCGACGGGCGTGCCGTCGACAGCGGCCGACACATCGCCGTTGTATTCGGCGTGGGCGAGGACGTTCGAGAGGTCGTCACCGATGGCGACCGGGTCGAGCGCGGTCTCACCCGTGTTGATGCCCGTCACGGTGTAGGTGATGATGCTTCCCGGGTCGACCCGCGTCCCCGAGGCCGGGTCGGCGGTCTTCACGAGCTCGAATCCGGGCTCGTTGATCGGGTTCACCGTGACCGCCGGGGGCGTCTCGATCGGAGGCACCCCTCCGGGAGGAGTCGCGCCGCCCGTCACCGAGTTCTCGAGCGTCTCGCCACCGGCATCCGCGTTCACGGACACCGAGTAGGTGATCGTGACGGTCTCTCCGATTCCGAGTGCGCCCGTCCACGAGAGCGTCTCGCCCACGAGTTGCGGAGCAGAAGCCGGTGAACCGTCCACCAGGGCGATCGCGTCGTCGTTGAACCCGGCGTCGTCGAGCACGCCCGACAGGTCATCGCGGATGTCGACGGGGTCGAGCACGGTCTCGCCGGTGTTCACGCCGGTCACCGTGTAGGTGACGACGGCACCGGGGTCGATGGCCGTGCCCGAAGCGGGAGCGGCGCTCTTCGACACCGAGAAGCCGGGCTCGTTGACCGGGTTCGTCGTCGTGGCCGGGGGCGGCGTGATCTCTTCACCGCCCGGAGGCGTCGCGATGGCGGTCGCCGAGTTCTCGATCAGTTCGCCGGCGGCATCCGGTCCTACCGTCACCGAATAGGTGATGGTGACCGTCTGTCCGACGGCGAGCGCACCCGTCCACGAGAGCTCGCCGTCGACGACCGCGACAGGCGTCTCCACGCCGCCGATGATCGTCGCGACGGGATCGGCGTCGAGCGAGGCGTGATCCAGGACGCTCGAGAGGTCGTCGACGATCTCGACGCTGTCGAGCGCCGTATCGCCGCTGTTCACTCCGGTCAGCACATAGGTGATCACGTCACCCGGATCCACAGCGGTTCCGGATGCCGGATCGGCCGTCTTCGAGAACGCGAAGCCGGGCTCGTTGACCCGGTGCTCGGTGACCGCGGTCGGCGGCACGATGGGCGCGCCCGGTGTCGTCGGGCTCGCCGGGTCACTCGGATCGGACGGAACCAGCGGCGTCGCCTCTCCCGTCACCGTGTTGGTGATGGTCTCGCCACCGGCGTCGCCGTCGACGGTCACTGAGTAGGTGATCACGACGTCCTCACCCGGCTCGAGCGAACCGGTCCAGGCGAGGGCGCTGTCGGCCACCGTGGCGGTGCCGCGCGTGGCATCCACATCGTCGTTGTACGAGGCGTTCGCCAGCACACCGGCGAGGTGGTCCGAGATCGCGGCCGGGTCGAGCACGGTGTCGCCCGTGTTCGTGCCGGTCACGGTGTACTCGATCACGCTGCCCGGGTCTACAGCGGTGCCGGTGACCGGGTCGGCGGTCTTGCTGACCTCGAATCCGGGGTTCACGACCGGGTGCTGGGTCGACGCGGGCGGCGGCGACACCGGAGCGCCCGGAGTGCTGGGGCTGTCCGGATCGGTCGGGTCCGAGGGGATCAGCGGTGTCGCCGTTCCCTCCGCGGTGTTGCGCAGCAGCACACCGGTCGCTTCGCCGTCGACGGTCACGGTGTAGGTGATCACGACGTCGTCGCCGGAACCGAGTGCGCCCGTCCAGCTGAGCTGGGATCCGGTCACATCGACCGTGCCTGTGGTCGCCGAGACGTCGCCGTTGTAGACGGCGTTCGCGAGAACGGCCGACAGGTCGTCGGTGATCGCCGCGGGGTCGAGCACGGTGGTGCCCGTGTTCGTTCCCGTGACCGTGTACTCGATGGTGTCGCCAGGATTCACGGCCGTGCCGGAGGCCGGATCAGAGGTCTTGGTGACCTCGAAGCCGGTGTCGACGACGGGATGCGTGGTCTCGACCTGCGGCGGAGTGATCGGCGTGCCGGGAGTCGTCGGGCTCTCGGGGTCGCTCGGGTCGACGGGGATCTGCGGTGTCGCCTCGCCGGTCGCGATGTTGCGGAGCAGGGCGCTCTCGACGCCCGCGTCGACGGTGACCGTGTAGCGGATCGTGACGGACTCCCCCTGCGGGATGGAGCCCGTCCAGGTCAGCGTGCCGTCGGTCACATCCGCGCTGCCGCGGTCGGCCGTGACGTCGTCGTTGTATGCGGCGTCATCGAGCACCGCAGTGAGGTCGTCGGAGATGGTCACCGGCGAGAGGTCGGTGTCGCCGGTGTTGGTTCCGGTGACCGTGTACTCGATCGTGTCTCCGGCCGAGACAGAGGTGCCGGATGCCGGGTCGGCGGTCTTGCTGATCGTGAAGCCCGACCCGAGCACGGGATGCTGGGTGACCGAGGTCGGAGGAACGATCGGCTCGCCGGGGATCTGCGGACCCGTCGGGTCGGCAGGGTTCGGCGTCGTCGGGGTGGCTGTGCCCGAGGCGACGTTGCTGAGCACCTCGCCGGAGGCGTCTTCAGCGACGGTCACCGAGTAGGTGATCGTCACGATCTGACCGGCCTGCAGCGTGCCGCTCCAGGCGAGGTCGGTGCCGGTGAGGGTGGCTCCCCCGGTGAGAACCGGGATGCCGTCGATCGCGGTCGCGATGTCGGCGTTGTACTCGGCGTGCGCGAGCACGTCGGTGAGGTCGTCGGCGATGGAGGCCGGGGCGAGAGCGGTGGCACCGGTGTTGGTGCCGGTGACGGTGTACTCGATGATCTGGCCGGGCTGCACCACGGTGCCCGAGGCGGGGTCGGCGGTCTTGGCGATGGTGAAGCCCGCGACCGGGTGCTCGGTCGTGACAGCAGGCGGGACGATCGGGTCGCCACCGGGAGGCGTGCCCGAGGCGGTCACGCTGTTGGCGATGGTCTCACCCTCGACGTCCTCGTCGACGATCACCGAATAGGTGAACGTCATGATCTGCCCCGGCTCGAGGGCTCCCGTCCACGTGAGCATGTCGCCGGTGATGGCGGCACCGCTCTCGACGAGATCGATGCCGTCGACGGTCGTCGCGAGGTCGTCCTGGTACTCGGCGAGCGAGAAGACCCCGCTCAGGTCGTCGGCGATCTCGACATCGTTCAGCACGGTGTTCCCGGTGTTCTCGACCGCGACCTGGTAGGTGATCCGCTGCCCCGCCGCGACGGCGGTGCCGTCTGCCGGGTCGGAGGTCTTGCGCAGGTCGAGCCCGGGCGCGAGGAGGACGTTGGAGTAGACGCAGGTGACGTCGGTGCCGAGAGGACCAGCCGGCTGGGTGACCTGTCCCGAGTCGCTCACGGCGACGGGTGTGGTCGAGCCGTCTCCGTTGATCTGCTCGCAGACCAGAGAGGAGTCGTAGCCTGTCGGGTCGGCCGAGCCCGCGGCCGCCTCTGCGAGGTCGAACGTGTCGCCCTGATTCGTGAACACCGGACCGGCGTAGTCACGCTGGACGCCCGGCTCATCACCGGTCGTCGTGGCCGAGGTCTGCGCGACGCTGTATCCGTCGGGCGACTGGATGCTGAGCGCGAACTGGTCGGTCGGCGCGTGGCGCCCATCCGGCAGGTCCTTCTTGAGCGTGAGGGTGTTGGGGAAGGTGCAGCTCGACATGTCGGTCGGCGAGAAGCTGCCGAGGAGTGTCGTGTTGACCGTCTCGCCTCGCGGAAGGTCGACCTCGATGATGCGGTTGCCACCGCTCGAGACCGAGACGAAGATGTGGCCGAGGTTGCCGAAGGCGATGCCGTTGCCCTGCACACCGTCGCCGAGGTCATGCACCTGCTTGGCGTCGATGGTGGCGGTGCTCGACACGAGTTCAGTGGGCAGATCGGCGGCGTAGATGTCCTGATCTGCGACGAGCACGAGCTGGCCGGAGGCGCTGAAAGCCATGTCGCCGTTCGCACCGAAGGCGCTGCTGCCTGCGGTGGGACGCAGCGTGCCGACCTGCACGTAGGTCTGCGGGGTGACGCCCTCGTTCCAGGCGTAGATGTTGATCGCGTTGCCGGCTGTGCCGCTCGCGAAGTAGTAGACCCCGGTCACCGGGTTCACTGCCCCACGCAGCACGGCGGAGCTGAGCGTGAACGGGGTGCGCGTGGTCTGATCGGTGACCCGGTCGTGCTTCGCCAGCACCTTGTTCGACGACGTGTTCGTCACCGTGTACGCGTAGCGACCACCGGCAGAGATGCCGAGACCGTTGTCGGAGTGGCCGGTGCCGAAGCTGATCGTGCCGAGGGCGCCGCCGTCACCGGGCGCGCCGCCCTGCTCGTTCACCGCGAACTCGCGGATCTCCGTCGTGCTCTGCACGAAGACCGCCCCGGGTGTGCAGAGGAACGGGTCGGCGGCCGCTGCGGGGGCGGCCGTGACCGTGCCGCCGATGAAGACCATCGACGACGCGACGACCGCTGTGGTGACGAGCCCGCTGACGAGCTTGCGCGCCGTCCTCCCCCAGCGTGGCGTCGCCTGCTGTGTCTCGGTCGGTTGATGGCGCTTTCGCGCACCACGAATAATCACGACTGTCTCCCCTTGTCGCATCCGGTGCGCACTCGCGCACTCGGGGCCCGCCACCCCCTTCGGCGGCATCCCGGAGCGCTGTCGATCGACCTCGCGCTCGAACCGGGCCTCCGAAAGACTGCCGTGCCGGCAGATTCACCCCCGCCCGAATGAGCCGAATTCACCCCTCGTTTTCACCCCTTGCTCGGAACGGTGGGGCGTCATGGTGCCCGGCACGAGCGACCGTGCTGTTAGGGTTGCCTAACCAACATCGATCTGGTCGGTGTCGTTCCCCTCCCCGGTCCCGAAAGGTCATTCACCATGCCCTCCAGCCTCCGTCTTCGCGCCGTCACGGCCTTGGCCGCCTCAGGATGCGCACTGCTTCTGCTCGCCGGCTGCGCCGCTGAGCCGACCGCCGTCACCGATGCGGCGGGGGAATCCGCCGGCACCCACGACGTCGAGCATGCCCGCGGCACCACCGCGGTCCCCGACGAGCCGCAGCGCGTGGTGACCCTCGAACCGCTCGAGCTCGACACCGCCGTCGCGGTCGGCATCGAGCCGGTCGGCGCTGCGGTCGCGAGCAACGTCGCAGGAGCACCGGCATACCTCGGCGCCGACGACGTCGAGCCCGTGGGCACTGTTCCCGAACCCGACCTCGAGGCCATCGCCGCGCTCGAGCCCGATCTGATCCTCGGAACCGAGGCCCGGCACTCCGAGCTCTACGAGCAGCTCTCGGCGATCGCCCCGACCGTGTTCATCGAGACCCAGGCCGACCCGTGGCGAGACAACGCCATGCTCATCGGCGAAGCGCTGGGCCGCGAGGCCGAGGTCGCCGATCTGCTCTCGGCCGTCGACGACCGGTGCGAGTCGCTGGCCGGCGAGTATGCGATCGACGGCGAGAGCGTGCAGCTGATCCGCCCCCGCGACGAGACGACCCTGAGCCTCTACGGACCGGTGTCGTTCTCGGGCAGCCTCCTCGAGTGCGCCGGGTTCACGATCCCCGCGCAGGAGTGGGCCGATGGGCTGCAGGCAGACATCTCGCCCGAGAACATCGTCTCGGCGGCAGCGGACCATGTGTTCGTCACCGTGACCGACGTCGACGAGGCCTCGGAGATCCCCACCGCGATCACGCAGAACGCCGCAGACTTCCCCTCGGTCACCCCTGTCGACACGAGCTACTGGGTCTCAGGAGTCGGGCCGAAGGGCGCACAGGCCGTGCTCGATGACATCGAGGCGTACCTCGAAGAGAGCCGGTGACGACTCTCACCCCGGTCGAGACGTCGGGGGCTCCGCACGCGCGGATCCCCCGACGCGGCCGTCGTGCGGTCGTCGGTGCGATCGTCCTTCTCGTTGCGCTCGCGGCCGCCGTCGTCCTCTCCCTCGCGATCGGCGCGAATCCCCTCTCCCCCGAAGCGGTCTGGACGACCCTGCGGGGCGCGGGCACGACCGAGATGGATTACATCGTGCTCGAGTTGCGCATACCTCGCACCGTCACGGGGATGGTCGCCGGTGCGGCGCTGGGTGTGGCCGGCGCTCTCATCCAGGCCTTCACCCGTAATCCGCTCGCCGACCCGGGCATCCTCGGCGTGAACGCCGGCGCCGCGCTCGCGGTCGCCCTCGGCGTGAGCCTGCTCGGCCTGCGCGACGTCTCGCAGTTCGTCTGGTTCGCCTTCTTCGGCGCCCTCATCGTCACGGTGGCCGTCTACCTGATCGGCTCGGCGGGACGCGGCTCCGCTGACCCGCTCCGCCTCACGCTCGCCGGGGTCGCACTCGGAGCCGTGCTCTCCGGCATCACGACGGGCATCTCCCTCAGCGATCCGGAAGCCTTCGACTCGATGCGCAGCTGGAACGCCGGAACGCTGCTCGGACGTGGTTTCGACGTCATCATTCCCGTCCTCCCGTTCGTCGCTGTCGGAGTCGCACTCGCAGTGCTGCTCGGTCCCGGCCTGAACGCCATCGGCCTCGGCGAAGACGTCGCTCGGGCACAGGGCGCGAATGTCGCAGGCATCCGCGTCGGGGTCATCATCGCCGTCACACTTCTCGCGGGCGCGGCGACCGCCCTCGCCGGCCCGATCTCGTTCATCGGGCTGATGGTGCCGCACGTGATCCGCTGGACGTTCGGCGTCGACCAGCGAGTGATCCTGCCGCTCTCCGCCGTGCTGGCACCGGTGATCCTGCTTCTCGCCGACGTCCTCGGCCGGGTCATCATCGCCCCGGCGGAAGTGCCTGTCGGAATCGTCGCGGCATTCGTCGGAGCGCCGGTGCTGATCGCGCTGGCGCGGCGACGCCAGGTGAGTGCCCTGTGAGCGCGTCGATCGCCTCGACGCCCACGGACGCCACCCGCTCCAGGATGATCCTGCACCTGGGGCCGCTGCGGATGCCGGTTCGCCGGCGCAGCATCCTCGTCGGCGTCGCTGCAGCGGCCACTCTGATCGTTCTGGGCATCCTGGCGCTGGGGCTGGGGAGCTATCCCCTCACTCCCCAGGAGGTCGTGCAGACGCTGCTCGGCGGGGGCGACGCCCTGCACCGCACGGTCGTGATCGACTGGCGCCTGCCACGCGCGATCGCGGCGATCACCGTCGGTGCGCTCCTCGGCATCGCCGGCGCGCTCTTCCAGACCGTCACGAGGAATCCGCTCGCGAGCCCCGACATCCTCGGCCTGTCCAACGGCGCGTTCACGGGCATGCTGATCGCGCTGGTGCTGGTCTCGGGGAGCTGGCCCGTGCTCACCGCCGGGTCTCTCATCGGCGGGTTCGCGACAGCCGTGGTGATCTGGCTGTTGTCGGCACGAGGCGGTGTGCACGGCTTCCGCCTCATCGTCGTGGGCATCGGAGTCTCGGCGATCCTCGCCTCTCTCAACACCTGGCTGCTCCTGCAGATCGAGCTCGAGACCGCGATGTTCGCGTCTGCCTGGGGCACTGGATCACTGAACGGCGTCACCGCAGGCCCGCTCGCGGGCGCGCTCCTGTGCGCCCTGCCGTTCGCCGTCGCAGCGCTTCTCCTGGTGCCACGACTGCGCCAGCTCGAGCTGGGCGACGACACGGCCGCAGCCACAGGGGCTCGGCCGGGGCGGATCCGGGTCGTGGCGCTGCTCATCGGCGTCGCACTCGTCGCCGCCGCGACGACCGTCGCCGGCCCCGTGGCGTTCGTCGCGCTCGCTGCACCGCAGATCGCGCGCCTCGTGGCCCGCACCCCGCACCTCTCGCTGATGCTGTCGGCGCTGTTCGGAGGAGTCCTCCTGCTCGGTGCCGACCTCATCGCCCAGCACATGCTGCCCACTGCTCTGCCTGTCGGCGTCGTGACCGTGTCGGTCGGCGGCGCCTACCTCGTCCTGATGATCATCCTGGAGATCCGCCGCCGTGCTTGAGAACTCGACCTCGCCCGACCCCAGCGCCGCCTCGCGCCTCAGAGCCGAGAGCATCACGCTCACATACGACCGCACCGAGATCGTCCGCGAACTCTCCGTGGCTGTGCCCGCAGGAGGCTTCACGGTGATCATCGGGCCGAACGCGTGCGGCAAGTCCACGCTGCTGCGCGGGCTGTCACGCCTGCTGCCTCCCTCGAGCGGGCGCGTCGTGCTCGACGGCCGGTCGATCAGCGAGTACCCGGCGAAGGAGGTGGCCCGCCGGCTGGGGCTGCTTCCTCAGAGTGCGACAGCGCCGGACGGCATCACCGTGGCCGACCTGGTCGCCCGCGGACGTTACCCGCATCAGAGTCTGATGCGCCAATGGTCGGATGCCGATGAGAGTGCTGTGCGGCACGCTCTCGACGCGACAGGAACAGCAGATCTCGCGTCACGCCCCGTCGATGCTCTGTCCGGTGGGCAGCGCCAGCGCGTCTGGGTGGCGATGGTGCTCGCGCAGGAGACGGATCTGCTGCTGCTCGACGAGCCGACCACTTTCCTCGACGTGGCCCACCAGGTGGATCTCATGGAGCTGCTCGCGCATCTCAATACGCAGGGACGCACACTCGTCGCCGTTCTGCACGACCTCAATCACGCCGCACGCTACGCGAGCCACATCATCGCGATGCGCGAGGGCCGCATCGTCGCTCAAGGCCCACCCCGCGAGGTCATCACGAGCGAACGAGTGCAGCAGGTGTTCGGCCTGGCGAACGTCGTGATCGATGATCCCGTCACCGGAGGACCGCTGGTGGTGCCGCTGCGCGGCTCGGCTCCTGCGGGAGTGCGGTCGTGACCGCCGAGCGCCCATGGGCCTACAGCGCTTTCCCGGTGGAGGTTCGCGCACGCGTGATGCTCAGCCCGCATTTCGTCAGGCTGACCCTGGGCGGTGAGAGTCTGCGGAACTTCGCCGACTGGGGCATGGATCAGCGCATCAAGGTCGTCCTGCCGCTGGCCGACGGAGGCATCGCCGACTTCGGACTGCTCGACGAGCCGACACCGCATCCCTCCGACTGGTACACACGGTGGCGCGCCCTCCCTGAAGACGAACGCAACGTGCTGCGCACCTACACCCCCGCCGCGATCAGAGCCGAGGACCGCGAGATCGACATCGACTTCTTCCTCCACGAGCCCGCCGGGCCCGCCTCTGCATGGGCGGCCGCGGCGTCCCCGGGTGACCGCCTCGTCGTCAACGGTCCCGACGCGCGGATGGGGTGGACCGGGTACGGACTGCACTGGCATCCCGGCGATGCGGGGCGGTTCTTGATCATCGCCGACGAGACGGCATTCCCGGCTGTGCGCGGCATCCTCGACTCCCTCGGGCCGGACGCGCGCGCCGAGGTCATCCTCGAATGCGGTCACCCCGCCGATGATCTCATCTCGCCGGCTGCCCCCGACACCGCGCGCGTGCATCGCGTGCTGCGCGACGCCCCGGATTCGACGGCGATCGAACGGGCGGTGCACGCCTGGGGCGCCACCCACGGTGCGTCCGCCCGCGAGGACATCGCCTTCTACGCGTGGATCGCGGGTGAGTCCGGCATGACCACCGGTATTCGCCGGTATCTGACCTCCGACCTCGGCATTCCGAAGGACCGCGTCTCCTTCCTCGGCTACTGGCGTCGAGGTGGGCCACTCGTCGGGTGATCCGCGCAGCGGAACACGACGAAGGGGGCGGATGCCGCAGCATCCGCCCCCTTCGTGTCGTTCAGCAGGTGACTCAGAAGTCCCAGTCGTCGTCTTCCGTCGCCTCGGCCTTGCCGATGACGTACGACGATCCCGATCCCGAGAAGAAGTCGTGGTTCTCGTCGGCGTTCGGCGAGAGAGCCGACAGGATCGCCGGGTTCACGTTCGTGACGGTCGAGGGGAACATCGCTTCGTAGCCGAGGTTCATCAGCGCCTTGTTGGCGTTGTAGTGCAGGAACTTCTTGACGTCCTCGGTCAGGCCGACGCCGTCGTAGAGGTCCTGCGTGTACTGCACCTCGTTGTCGTAGAGCTCGAACAGCAGGTTGAAGGTGTAGTCCTTCAGCTCCTGGCGGCGCTCCTCGGTCTCCTTCTCGAGACCCTTCTGGAACTTGTAGCCGATGTAGTACCCGTGCACGGCCTCGTCACGGATGATGAGGCGGATCAGGTCGGCCGTGTTCGTGAGCTTCGCCTTCGACGACCAGTAGATCGGCAGGTAGAAGCCCGAGTAGAACAGGAACGACTCGAGCAGCGTCGAGGCGACCTTGCGCTTGAGCGGGTCGTCGCCCTGGTAGTAGTCCATGATGATCTGAGCCTTCTTCTGAAGGTTCGGGTTCTCGGTGGACCAGCGGAACGCCTCATCGATCTCCTTCGTCGACGCGAGCGTCGAGAAGATCGAGGAGTAGCTCTTCGCGTGCACAGACTCCATGAACGCGATGTTCGTGTACACGGCCTCTTCGTGAGGCGTGATCGCGTCGGGGATCAGCGAGACGGCGCCGACGGTGCCCTGGATCGTGTCGAGCAGCGTCAGACCGGTGAACACGCGCATGGTGAGCAGCTGCTCATCGGGCGTGAGCGTGTTCCACGACTGGACGTCGTTCGACAGCGGCACCTTCTCAGGCAGCCAGAAGTTGTTCACCAGGCGGTTCCAGACCTCGAGGTCCTTGTCGTCCTGGATGCGGTTCCAGTTGATCGCCTGAACGCTGTCGACCAGCTTGAGCGGGGGGTGAGGAGTCATGATTCTTCGTCGTTTCTCGTGTTCAGGGCCGGATCAGAGCATGCACGAGACGCACTCGGCCATGTCGGTGCCCTCGAGCGCCATCTGACGCAGACGGATGTAGTAGATCGTCTTGATGCCCTTGCGCCATGCGTAGATCTGAGCCTTGTTGATGTCACGCGTCGTGGCGGTGTCCTTGAAGAACAGCGTCAGCGACAGGCCCTGGTCGACGTGCTGGGTGGCGGCGGCGTACGTGTCGATGACCTTCTCGTAGCCGATCTCGTACGCGTCCTGGTAGTACTCCAGGTTGTCGTTCGTCATGAACGGCGCCGGGTAGTAGACACGGCCGAGCTTGCCTTCCTTGCGGATCTCGATCTTCGACGCGATCGGGTGGATCGACGACGTCGAGTTGTTAATGTACGAGATCGAGCCGGTCGGGGGCACCGCCTGCAGGTTCTGGTTGTAGATGCCGTGCTCCTGGATCGACGCCTTCAGCGCCACCCAGTCCTCCTGCGTCGGGATGTGCTTGCCCGCGAAGAGCTCCTTGACCTTCTCGGTCTCGGGAACCCAGGCGCGCTCGATGTACTTGTCGAAGAACTCCCCCGACGCGTAGGTCGAGTCCTCGAAGCCGTCGAAGGCCTGCTTGCGCTCGATCGCGATGTTGTTCGAGGCGCGCAGCGCGTGGAACAGCACCGTGTAGAAGTAGATGTTCGTGAAGTCGATGCCCTCTTCGGAGCCGTAGTGCACGTGCTCGCGGGCGAGGTAGCCGTGCAGGTTCATCTGGCCGAGGCCGATCGCGTGCGAACGGTCGTTGCCGTCCTCGATCGAGCGGACCGAGCGGATGTGGCTCTGGTCGCTCACCGCGCTCAGCGCACGGATCGCGGTCTCGACCGTCTGGCCCAGGTCATCGGCATCCATCGACAGCGCGATGTTCATCGAGCCGAGGTTGCAGGAGATGTCCTTGCCGATCTGGTCGTACGACAGGTCGTCGTTGTACGTGGTCGGCGTGTTCACCTGCAGGATCTCGCTGCAGAGGTTGGACATGTTGATGCGGCCCTTGATCGGGTTGGCCTTGTTCACCGTGTCCTCGAACATGATGTACGGGTAGCCCGACTCGAACTGGATCTCGGCGATCGTCTGGAAGAACTCGCGCGCGTTGATCTTCGTCTTCTTGATGCGCGGGTCGTCGACCATCTCGCGGTACTTCTCGGTGACCGAGATGTCGCCGAAGGGGACGCCGTAGACCTTCTCGACGTCGTACGGCGAGAAGAGGTACATGTCCTCGCCGTTCTTCGCCAGCTCGAACGTGATGTCGGGCACGACGACGCCGAGCGACAGCGTCTTGATGCGGATCTTCTCGTCGGCGTTCTCACGCTTGGTGTCGAGGAAGCGCATGATGTCGGGGTGGTGTGCGTTGAGGTACACCGCGCCGGCACCCTGACGCGCACCGAGCTGGTTGGCGTAGCTGAAGCTGTCTTCGAGGAGCTTCATCACGGGGATGATGCCCGAGGACTGGTTCTCGATCTGCTTGATCGGCGCACCGGCCTCACGGATGTTCGAGAGCAGCAGCGCCACTCCGCCGCCGCGCTTGGAGAGCTGGAGGGCGGAGTTGATGCCGCGGGCGATCGACTCCATGTTGTCCTCGATGCGCAGCAGGAAGCAGCTGACGAGTTCGCCGCGCTGGGCCTTGCCCGAGTTGAGGAAGGTCGGGGTCGCGGGCTGGAAGCGGCCGGAGATGATCTCCTCGACCAGTGCGACGGCGAGCTGCTCGTCGCCGCCGGCGAGGCCGAGGGCCGTCATCACGACGCGGTCCTCGAAGCGCTCGAGGTAGCGCTTGCCGTCGAACGTCTTGAGCGTGTAGCTCGTGTAGTACTTGAAGGCGCCGAGGAACGTCTCGAAGCGGAACTTCTTGCCGTAGGCGAGGTCATTGAGCTTCTGGATGAACTCGAGCGAGTACTGCTCGATCACGGCCGGCTCGTAGTACTCCTTCTCGACGAGGTAGTCGAGGCGCTCCTTGAGCGAGTGGAAGAACACCGTGTTCTGGTTGACGTGCTGCAGGAAGTATTCGCGCGCCGCCCGCTTGTCGGCGTCGAACTGGATCTTGCCGTTCGCGTCGTACAGGTTCAGCATCGCGTTGAGGGCGTGATAGTCCAGGCCCTCGTAGGTCGGGTTCATCTTGAACGCCACCGTATCCGTCACTGAGTCGGCTCCTGCCTGCTCGTCAACTGCGGTACCCACCGTCGCTCCAATCCGTCGCTCACGCGATCTACATCGTCTTGTGTGCCGAAGATCTCGAGCCGATACAAGTGAGGCACGTTGCACTTGCGGCTGATGATGTCACCGGCGAGACAGAACGAGTCGCCGAAGTTGGTGTTGCCCGCCGAGATGACTCCGCGGATGTGACGCCGGTTGCGCTCGTCGTTGAGGAACCGGATGACCTGCTTGGGCACCGCGCCTCGTTCGACGCCGCGCCCCTCACCCCCGCCATAGGTGGGGGTGACCAGCACGAAGGGTTCGTCGACGACGAGTTCTTCCTGCTGTCGGAGAAGGGGAATGCGTCGGGCCGGGAGCCCGAGCTTCTCGACGAAGCGCGCGGTGTTACCCGAGGCGCTCGAGAAGTAGACCAGGAGCGGCGCGGCGGTCGCGACGGCGCTCATGGCGGATCACGCCAGACGCGAGGCGAGCTCGTCGATCTTGTCGGGGCGGAAGCCCGACCAGTGACCCTCGTCGGTGACGACGACGGGTGCCTGCATGTAGCCGAGCGCCTTGACCTGCTCGAGCGCCGTGGCGTCCTCCGACAGGTCGAGGATCTCGTACTCGATGCCCTTGGCGTCGAGCGCGCGGTAGGTGGCGTTGCACTGAACGCAGGACGGCTTCGTGTAGACCGTGATCGACATCTTTTCGCTTCCCCTCACATCTCTGGCCTGCATCTGAATCAGGCTGTTTTCCGGTAGACCCTCACCGGGATCTCAATACTACATATAGGTACGGACATTCAGGGTGACCACTAGGGGTAGTAGTTACATACGTGTAGTTTTCCACCGCTCTCCACTGTTACAACACAGGTTCTCCACCGTTTCTTCCACAGGCACAGCCCCCTTGACAGTGCCTCCGAACCGCGAGAAATCGCGGCTGGGAACGACCTGTGAGAGATCCATCCACAGGGGGGACGATACGGCCGACCTCGGACATCGGATTTTCTGTGGAAACTCGGTTTGGGCGTGTCGCGGCGTGTCGCGGAGGAGCCGCTTGGACCCGCGTCCGCGCCTCCCGGTAGCGTTGACCCGTGGCGGGATATCGGGACCTTCTTCGCACGCCCGGAGTGGCGCGCATGATCGCTGCACAGCTGACCGCTCGCTTCCCCAACGGGATGACCTCGCTCGCGATCCTGCTGCACGTCGAGCAGCAGACCGGGTCGTACGGCTCGGCGGGCCTCGTGCTCGCCGCGACGAGCGTCGGGCAGGCCGTCGCCGGCCCGATCACGAGTCGGTGGATGGGTGCCTGGGGCATGCGCCGCGTGCTCACCCTGACGCTCAGCGTCTGCGTGGTCGCCGTGCTGGGGCTCGCGCTCCTCCCCCTCAGCATCCCCGGCTACATGATCCTGGGCATGATCGCCGGTCTCTCGACCCCGCCGGTGCAGGCCGCCGTGCGCACCATCTATCCGAAGCTCGTGAACTCGAAGCAGCTCACTCCGCTGTTCTCCCTCGATGCCTCGCTGCAGGAGATCATCTGGGTCATCGCGCCCGTCGTGATCACCCTCGTCTCGACCCAGGTCGGCACCGCCGAGGGTCTCCTGCTCGTCGCCGTCGTGCTGGTGGGCGGCGGGGCGTGGTTCATCCTCTCGCCCGAGGTCGGTCGCGTGCGCATCCCCCGCAGCCGCAACGCCCTCGGCAAGGTCGTCCTCAAGCCACCCGTGCTGCTCGCCACCGTCATCGGGTTCCTCCTCATCGGCGCCTGCTCCGCCGTCGAGGTCGGCGTCGTCGCCACGTTCGAGCACGGCAGCCTCGCCGCCGGCCTCGTGCTCGCCGTCTTCTCGGTCGGCAGCCTCGCCGGCGGACTCGCGTTCGGACACATCCCCATCGGCCCCTGGGCGATGGCCCGCCGTCTCGCGATCGTCACCGTCGGCCTGGCGCTCACCATGTTCTCCCTCAACGTGTTCTGGCTCGGCGGCACGCTGGTCCTCGCCGGCATCGGCATCGCGCCGGCCCTCGCCGTGCTGTTCGCCATCACGACCGCGAGCGTGAAGTTCAGCGAGACCGCCGAGGCGTTCGGCTGGGCGGGCACGGGACAGCTCATCGGTGCCGCGGCGGGCTCGGCGGTCGCCGGCTTCCTGGTCGACGCGACGGATCCGCGCGGCGCCTACCTCGCCGCGACGCTGTTCGCCGCAGCCGGCCTCGTCGTCTCGATCGTCTTCGTCCGCTCCTTCACCGACCTGCGCCATCGCGACGCGAGTCCCCACCCCGACACCGAACCCCTGGCGGTCACCCCTTCATGAGCTCTGCCCCCTCCCCCGCATCCGCCGCCCCCGAGGTCGTCTGCATCGGCGAGTCCATGGGACTCGTCACCGCTCTCGGCGTCCCGCTCGCCGAGACCGAGACGGCTGCGCTCGGTCTGGCGGGAGCCGAGGGCAACGTCGCGGTCGGGCTCGTGTCGGCAGGGCACCGCGCCGCGTGGGCCTCACGCCTCGGTGACGACCCGATCGGCGTGCGCATCTCGACCGAGCTCGAGCGGCGCGGCGTCGACCTCTGGGTGACGACGGATGCGGATGCTCCCACCGGCGTCATGTTCAAGGACCCCGGCGTGGAGTCGTCGTCGGTCTACTACTACCGGCGCGGTTCGGCCGCCTCGCTGATGGCACCGGGGTTCCTCGACGTCGCTCAGCTCGCCGGCGTCCGCATCGTGCACACCACGGGCATCACCCCGGCGCTCTCGCCGTCCTGCCGCGCGATGGTCGATCAGCTGTTCGTCGACGCTCGCGCCGCCGGCGCCCTCGTGTCCTTCGACGTCAATGATCGCCGCGCACTGTGGACGATGCAGGATGCCGCCGACACCCTCGCCCGCCTCGCGGACGCCGCCGACATCGCCTTCGTCGGACGCGACGAGGCCGAGCGCATCTGGGGCACCGCGACCGCCGCCGAGATCCGCACCCGTCTGCCGCACTGCGGGCTGCTCATCGTCAAGGACGGCGACGTCGGGGCGACCGCGTTCCTCGGCGACGACGAGTCGGTGTTCGTGCCCGCTCCCCGTGTCGAGGTCGTCGAGCCGGTCGGCGCCGGAGACGCGTTCGCGGCCGGGTTCCTCGCCGCGACCCTCGACGGCGCAGATCTGTCGGCACGGCTGTCCGCGGGCCACACCGCCGCGGCCCGCGTGCTGACGACGCACGGCGACCTGCCGCCCCTCGACTGAGCTCCGCAGGCCTCACCGCCGCGAGCCGGTCGTAGGCTTGCTGCATGCCCGCACCGCTCACGCTGCCCCGCATCTCCTGGGGCGACCCGGCATCCGATCGTCGCGTTCTCCTCGTGCACGGGCTCGGCTCGTCCGCGGCTCTCATGTGGCGCGTCGGCTCCGACCTCGCCGACGCCGGATGGCATGCGACCGCCGTCGATCTGCGTGGCCACGGCGACGCCCCGCGCGCCCTCGACTACTCGGTCGCCGCCTACGCGGCAGACCTCGCCACCACGACGCCCGACGGAGGGGGACCCTGGGATGCCGTCGTCGGCCACTCGCTCGGCGGGGCCTCCAGCACGGCGGCGGCGGCATCCGCTCCCGAGTGGACGCGCCGACTCGTGCTGCTCGATCCGGCGATCCTCGTCGGCGGCCGGGATGCCGCGATCGTCCGCAGGAGCCAGGAGCGCGCCTTCGCCGACAACAGGGTGGAGCTGGTGCGGCAGGAGCATCCGCACTGGCACCCGCAGGACTGGGAGCTGAAGGTCGACGCGGTGCACCGCGCGAGCGCCTGGGCGGTCGAGCAGACGAGTGCGCAGAACACTCCGTGGGACGTCACTGCGGATGCCGCCCGGCTGACCGTTCCCACCCATGTGATCGCCTCGGATCCCGCGGTCTACAGCATCTTCACCGGCGAGGTCGCGGCCGGCGTCCTCGCCTCCAACCCCCTCGTCACGATGTCGGTCGTCGAGGGCGCCGGGCACTCGCTGCACCGCGACAAGCCCGAAGAGACCGTCCGACAGCTGAGAGAGGCACTCGCGTGAGCACCTTCGATCCGACCGCGTACCTTCCCGACGACCTTCTCGAGCGCATCCGCGAGCGGGCCCCGATCCACGACCGCGAGAACACGTTCCCCGAGCAGGACCTCGATGAGCTCCGCGATGCGGGATATCTGTCGATCCTCGTGCCCGCCGAACGCGGGGGCGCGGGGCTCGGCCTCGCCGAGGCGGCGATCCTGCAGCAGCGTCTCGCGACCGCCGCTCCCGCCACGGCGCTCGCGATCAACATGCACCTGGTGTGGACCGGCGTCGCGAAGGTCTTCTCCGACCGCGGCGTGCCGGGTCTCGAGTTCGTGCAGGACGGCGCGGTCGCGGGCGAGGTCTTCGCCTTCGGAATCAGCGAGGGCGGCAACGACCTGGTGCTGTTCGGGAGCGACACCGAGGCCGCGCCCACCGCCGACGGAGGCTACGCGTTCACCGGCACGAAGATCTTCACCTCGCTCGCGCCCGTATGGACGAGGCTCGGGCTGCACGGCCTCGACACGACGAGCGCCGACGCTCCGAAGCTGGTCTTCGCCTTCGTCGACCGCACCGACGCGGTCGTCACGGGCGACGACTGGGACACCCTCGGCATGCGGGGCACTCAGAGCCGCACGACGCGTCTCGACGGAGCCGTGGCGGATGCCGCGCACGTGGTGCGTCGCATCGATCCGGGCCCGAACCCCGACCCCATCGTCTTCGGGATCTTCTCCGTCTTCGAGATCCTGCTCGCCTCCGTCTACACGGGCATCGCACGCCGTGCCCTCGACCTCGCGGTGCTCACCGCGCAGATGCGCCGTTCGAAGAAGACGGGTGCGACGTACAGCCAGGATCCCGACATCCGCTGGCGCATCGCCGACATGGGCCTCGCGTACGACGCGCTCCCGCCGCAGATCGCGGTGCTCGCCCGCGATGTCGATGAGAGGGTCGACAACGGCGCTCGGTGGTTCACGCTGCTGTCGGGCGTCAAGCACCGGGCGATCACGATGTCGAAGCACGTCGTCGATCAGGCGATGCTCGTCGCCGGCGGCGGCTCGTACTTCTCGTCGAACGAGCTGTCGCGTCTCTACCGGGACGTCCTCGCGGGCGCATTCCATCCCTCCGATCCCGAATCGGCGCATTCCACTGCGGCGAGCGCCTGGCTCGGACCCCTCGAGGCGTAAGCGCGATATTCTGCGGTTTCACCCCTGAGGCTCTGCCGATTCTGCGGAATTAGTTGAAGACCGGCCGCTGCGGTGCGAGGATCGCATCATGGCGTCCTCGAAGAAGCACCCCCCACTGGACGATGTCGCGAAGACGATCATCGAACTGCTGCAGGAGGACGGGCGACGCTCGTACTCCGACATCGGGCGAGAGGTGGGACTCAGCGAAGCCGCCGTCCGCCAACGCGTGCAGCGGCTCACCGAGTCCGGCGTGATGCAGATCGTCGCAGTGACCGATCCGATGCAGCTCGGCTTCCCCCGGCAGGCCATGATCGGCGTCCGCGTCTCGGGCGACACGAGGGTCGTGGCCGAGGCCATCGCCGAGATCGCCGCCATCGACTACGTCGTCATCACCGTCGGCTCGTTCGACATCCTCGCCGAGGTCGTCTGCGAGGACGACGAGGACCTCCTCGCCCTCATCAACGATCACATCCGCCCGATCGACGGGGTCCTGTCGACCGAGACCTTCATCTACGCCAAGCTGCAGAAGCAGCTCTACAACTGGGGGACCAGATGAGCACGCAACGCCCGACACCGTCCGAGTCCGAACTCCAGACCATGGCCAAGGACCACCTGTGGATGCACTTCACACGGCAGTCCACGATGGAGAAGAGCGGCGTCCCGATCATCGTCAAGGGCGACGGTCACCGCATCTGGGACTCGAAGGGCAAGGAGTACTTCGACGGCCTCGCCGGACTCTTCGTCGTCAACGCCGGCCACGGCCGCCGTCGCCTCGCCGAGGCCGCGGCGAAGCAGGCTTCCGAGCTGTCGTTCTTCCCGCTGTGGTCGTATGCGCACCCGGCGGCCATCGAGCTCGCCGACCGACTCGCGGCCGAGGCGCCCGGCGACCTGAACCGGGTGTTCTTCTCGACGGGCGGCGGCGAGGCGGTCGAGACCGCGTTCAAGCTCGCGAAGCACTACTGGAAGCTGATGGGCAAGCCCACCAAGCACAAGGTCATCTCGCGATCGGTCGCCTATCACGGCACCCCTCAGGGCGCACTGGCCATCACCGGCATCCCGGCGATGAAGTCCATGTTCGAGCCCGTCACCCCGGGTGGGTTCCGCGTGCCGAACACCAACTTCTACCGCGCGGCCGAGATGGGCGGCCCGAGCGACGACCTCGAGGCCTTCGGTCGCTGGGCCGCCGACCGCATCGAGGAGATGATCCTGTTCGAGGGCGCCGACACGGTCGCCGCGGTCTTCCTCGAGCCGGTGCAGAACTCGGGCGGATGCTTCCCGCCTCCTCCCGGATACTTCGCCAGAGTGCGCGAGATCTGCGACCGCCACGACGTGCTGCTCGTGTCGGACGAGGTCATCTGCGCGTTCGGTCGCCTGGGCCACACCTTCGCGTGCACGGGCCTCGGCTACGTGCCCGACATGATCACGTGCGCCAAGGGCATGACGAGCGGCTACTCGCCCATCGGCGCGACCGTCATCAGCGACCGGATCTACGAGCCGTTCTCGAAGGGCGACGTGTCGTTCCCGCACGGCTACACGTTCGGCGGGCATCCGGTCTCGGCGGCCGTGGCCCTCGAGAACCTCGCGATCTTCGACGAGGAGGGGCTCAACGAGCACGTGCGCGAGAACTCGCCCCTGTTCCGCGCCGAGCTCGAGAAGCTCCTCGACATCCCGATCGTGGGCGATGTGCGCGGAGACGGCTACTTCTTCGGCATCGAGCTCGTGAAGGACAAAGCGACGCGGGAGACCTTCGACGACGACGAGTCCGAGCGGCTGCTGCGCGGCTTCCTCTCCCCCGCCCTGTTCGAGGCCGGGCTCTACTGCCGTGCCGACGACCGCGGCGACCCCGTGATCCAGCTCGCACCGCCGCTGACGGTGGGACCCGCGGAGTTCCGTCAGATCGAGCAGATCCTGCGGAGCGTGCTCACCGACGCCCAGTCGGTGCTCTGACTCAGTCGGTCACCGCGGTGCGCCGCCTCGCGAGGAGCGCGAGGTGGAGCGCCGCGATCGTCTCGCCGTCGTCGAGGTCGGCACCGAGCAGATCGCCGATCAGCGTGAGGCGCTGATAGAACACCGACCGCGACAGGTGACTCGCGGCGGCCGCCGCCGAGCGGTTGCCCGGGTGTGCGACGAGAGCCGCGAGCACGGCGAGCAGGTCGCCGCGACGCTCTCGGTCGTGACGGATCAGCGGCGCCAGCATCCGCTCGCTGTGCTCGTGCAGTCGGTGATCGTCGCGCAGCGTGGCGACGAGCCTCTCGAGCGGGCGATCGTCGACCCGCCGCACTCTTGCCCCCGCCTCGGCGCGGTCGCTGTCGGCGAGGTCGCGCGCGGCGCGCAGCGAGCCGAGCAGTCCGACGACGTCATCGGCGACCGGGCCGACGAACACCGCGCGGTCGGGACCGGCGATGCGCAGCACGACCTCGTCGGACAGCACTGCGGATGCCGGAAGTGACAGCAGAGCGACGTCGTCGCCCTCGACCCTGGCCGCCATGACGGCGAACCCCGCCTGCCGTGCGCGATACGCGAGCTCGCTGATCGACGCCGACCCTCGGGCGACGATCCCGTGGCACTGCCGGTCGGCGAGGGCGAAACCGCCGGCACGCAGCCGCGCGTCGATGTCGTCGGCCTTCGCGAAGCGCGCCCCCAGCAGGTCATCGATCACCGTGCGCTGCGCGAGCAGCGACCATTCGGTGTCGCCGCCGTCGGCGATGCAGCCGAACGCGAGGGCCGTCGCCCCCTGTTCGAGCACCGTGACCCGCCCGGCGGGGTGAGCCGGTCCCGGCTGGGCGAGCAGCGTGCCCCAGCGCACCCCCCGCGCCTGCACCGGCACCCGCTCGGCGTCGCCACGCGAGCTCAGGACGTCGGCGATCGGAGAGTCGAGCCCCTCGGCCGCGATCACCTCACCCGCGAGGTTCTCCAGGATCACCGGTGCGCGCAGCGCCCGCGCGGTCTCGGACACCACGACATCGGCCGGCGCGCCCTGCAGGCTCAGCGCGGTGAAGAGCTCGTGCAGGTGCTGCCGCTCGTGCAGCGCGTGCGTCTGCGCGGCGATGAGTGCGTGATGCACCGCCTCGGTCACCGCGACGAACTTGACTTCTCGGGTCAACGCGATGAGCGCCAGTCCGGCCGTCGCACACAGGTCGACCAGCGGCTGGGGAACCGCCTCCCGGGCTGTGCCGAGCTCGAACACGATGCCGGCGATGCCCGCGCGGTGCAGGCTGGTCGCGAAGTCCCGCAGCTGCTCGACGTCGCTCGGCCACCCGGCTCCCGTGGTCAGCAGCAACTCGCCGCCGTCGAGAAGCCGCGCGACGTCCGGGCTGTCGGAGACATGCACCCACCGCACGGCGACATCGAGAGCGGCGCCCCCCACGAGCACCGACGGGCCGCCCTGCTGCACGGCGGGCTCGGAGAGCACGTCGGAGACGCTGAGAAACGTGCTGCCGTCCGGACGTTCTGTCCGACCCAGCTTGAAGTCGCTACGTTCTGACACCTGTTCGCCCTCTCGTGCTCTGTGATCATGGGAGAGAACCCAGCGTATCGCTGCTCGGTCAGAGTGTTCGATACGGATCACGCAGCACGAAGGAGCCCCGTGGACATCGTCCGTCACCTCATCAATGGAGCAGAGACCGCCGACGCGGCGCGCACGGGACAGGTCTTCGACCCGGCCACCGGTCAGGTGTCGAAGCAGGTCGCCTTCGCGTCGACCGCCGAGGTCGACCAGGCCATCGCCGCCGCGGCATCCGCTCTGCCCGCCTGGCGCGAGACGAGCCTCATCAAGCGCGCCGACGTCTTCTTCCGCCTGCGTCAGCTGCTCAAGGAGCGCACACCCGAGCTCGCGGCGATCGTCACCTCGGAGCACGGCAAGGTGCTCTCGGACGCCGCCGGCGAGGTCTCGCGCGGCATCGAGAACGTCGAGTTCGCCGCCGGCCTCGTGCACCTGCTCAAGGGAGAGCGCAGCGAGCAGGTCTCGCGCGGCGTCGACGTGCACTCGGTCAAGCAGCCCGTCGGGGTCGTCGCGGCGATCACGCCGTTCAACTTCCCCGTCATGGTGCCGCTGTGGATGGTCGCCTCGGCGATCGCCTGCGGCAACACGGTCGTGCTCAAGCCGAGCGAGAAGGACCCGTCGGCGGCCATCTGGATCGCGAAGCTCTTCCAGGAGGCAGGACTGCCCGACGGCGTGCTCAATGTCGTGAACGGCGACAAGGAGGCCGTCGACGCGCTGCTCGAGTCGCCGCGGGTGAACGCGATCAGCTTCGTCGGATCGACCCCGATCGCCCGCTCCATCTACCAGCGGGCGGCGAACGCGGGCAAGCGCGTGCAGGCTCTGGGCGGCGCGAAGAACCACATGGTCGTGATGCCGGATGCCGACATCGACGCCGCGGCCGACGCGGCGGTCTCGGCCGCATACGGCTCGGCCGGCGAGCGCTGCATGGCCGTCTCGGTGCTGGTCGCGGTGGGAGACATCGCCGACGACCTCGTCACAGCGATCGCCTCGCGCATCGACGGACTCACGATCGGCGCGGGCACGGACGCCGCGAGCGAGATGGGCCCGCTCATCACCCGCGAGCACCGCGACCGCGTCGCCTCCTACGTGACCGGCGCCACCGCGGAGGGTGCGACCGTCGTGGTCGACGGCACGACGAAGGAGTTCGACTCCGACGGCTTCTTCATCGGGGTCAGCCTCATCGATCGGGTCGCTCCCGGCATGAAGGTGTACGACGACGAGATCTTCGGCCCGGTGCTCTCGGTCGTGCGCGTCGAGACCTATGCCGAGGCCGTCGAGCTCGTCAACGCGAACGCGTACGGCAACGGCACCGCGATCTTCACCCGCGACGGCGGCACCGCCCGCCAGTACGAGTTCGACATCGAGGTCGGCATGGTCGGCGTCAACGTGCCGATCCCCGTGCCGATCGGCGCCTACTCGTTCGGCGGCTGGAAGGACTCGCTCTTCGGCGACTCGCACATCTACGGACCCGAGTCGGTGCACTTCTACACTCGGTCGAAGGTGGTCACGACGCGCTGGCCCGACCACACGCCCTCGCAGATCGACCTGGGCTTCCCGAGCAACCACTGAGCCCCCGAGCAGACACTGAGAACCGAGACACGAGACATGACGAACTTCATCGATCGCCACGGCGCATCGCATCCGCTCCCCGCCCCCGAGGCCGAGGCGCAGGTGCGGGCGGACGACCGCGGCCACGTCTTCCACTCCTGGAGCGCCCAGGGACTCATCGATCCGCTGCCCGTCGCCGCGGGTGAGGGCTCGACGTTCCGGGACTACGCCGGCAACGCCTACCTCGACTTCTCGAGCCAGCTGGTGAACCTCAACCTGGGGCACCAGCATCCCGACCTCGTGGCCGCGATCCAGCAGCAGGCGGGTCGCCTCTCGACCATCCAGCCGGCGATGGCCAACGACGTGCGGGGCGAGCTCGCCCGACTCATCGTCGAGGTCGCGCCCGAGGGCTTCGAGAAGGTCTTCTTCACCAACGGCGGCGCCGAGGCCAACGAGTACGCCGTGCGCATGGCGCGCCAGTCGACGGGCCGCCACAAGGTGCTGTCGATGTACCGCAGCTATCACGGGTCGACCTCCACGGCGATCTCGCTGACGGGTGACCCTCGCCGGTGGGCGAACGGCACACCGGATTCCGGAGCCGTGCGCTTCTTCGGGCCCTACCTCTACCGCTCGCCGTTCCACGCCGAGACGCCGGAGCAGGAGTCCGAGCGCGCCCTCGCCCACCTCGAGCAGACCATCCAGCTCGAAGGACCCTCGACGATCGCGGCGATCATCATCGAGACCGTCGTCGGCACGAACGGCGTGCTCGTGCCGCCGCCCGGCTACCTGCAGGGCGTGCGCGAGCTGTGCGACCGCTACGGCATCGTCTACATCGCGGACGAGGTCATGGTCGGCTTCGGCCGCCTCGGCGAGTGGTTCGGCATCGACGCGTACGACGGGCGTCCCGACCTGATCACCTTCGCGAAAGGCGTGAACTCCGGGTACGTGCCGCTCGGCGGCGTCGTCATCTCCGCGCGCATCGCGAAGGCCTTCGACACCACGCCGTTCGCCGGAGGGCTCACGTACTCCGGGCATCCGCTCGCGTGCGCCGCGGGCGTCGCGACCTTCGAGGTGTTCCGCCGCGACGGCATCCTCGAGCGGGTGCGCGACCTCGGCGAGCGCATCGTCGAGCCGACCCTGCGCCGCTGGGTCGACACCCACCCGAGCGTCGGAGAGGTACGCGGCCGCGGGCTCTTCTGGGCCGTCGAGCTGGTTCGCGACAAGGAGACGCGCGAGCCGCTCGTGCCGTTCAACGCGAGCGGAGTGGATGCCGCGCCCGTCGCCGCCTTCGCCGCCGCCGCCAAGAAGGCGGGTGTCTGGCCGTTCACGCACTTCAACCGCATGCACGTGGCACCGCCGCTCGTGATCGGCGAGGACGATCTCGTGCGCGGTCTGGCCGTGCTCGACGAGGCTCTCGCCGTGGCCGACGAGGCAGCCACGAGCTGACAGTGCCGTGAGGCGCAGCCGCTGCTGCGCGGGTTCAGATCAGGAATCCGCGCAGCAGCGCTTCGGAACCGGCGAGGTGATCGCGCATCGCCGCCTCGGCGACATCGGGCCGCCCGGCGAGGATCGCCGTCACGATCTGCTCATGCTGCTCACCCGAGTGCTGGATGTTGCGCGGCATCAGCGGGAACGTGTCGAGCCACGCATTGACGTCGGCCCGGTTCTCGGCGACCAGCGCGACGAGCGAGGGGATGCCGGCCGCCTCCGCGATCGCGAGGTGCAGCAGCGTGTCGAGACGCCGATACTCCTCGGGCCCGGCGGGCAGCGCGGCCTCATGTCGCGCCCACAGGTCGGCGCGGGTCGCGGCATCCAGCGCCCGGCTCGCCGCAGCCCGCACCGCTCCCGTCTCGAGCACCCGCCGCAGCCCCAGCACATCGTCGATCTCGTCCGCCGTGACCTCCCCGGCGTCCGAGGGCTGGGGCAGCGGATCGGCGATGAACGTGCCGCCGTACCGCCCCCGCTTGGGCACCAGGTATCCGGTGTCGGCGAGTTCGCGGATCGCCTCGCGCACGGTGTCGCGACTGACGCCGAACGAGGCGGCGAGCTCTCGTTCCGGCGGCAGCGACTCCCCCGGGGCGACGACGCCGAGGCGGATGGTCTGCACGAGGCGAGCCACCGCATCCTCGAGGGCGTTGCCTCGGCGAAGCGGCCGGTAGACCGCCCGGCGCACCTCGACGAGATCGCCGTCGGAAGGGTGCTCGCTCATGCTTTCACCTTGTCACAGTGACATGGTCCCGCTTCACAGCGGGGTGACGTAGGCGTTCGTGATGCCGCCGTCGACCACGAAGGCGCTGGCGGTGATGAACGATGAGTCGTCCGAGGCGAGGAAGGCCACAGCGGCGGCCAGCTCGGACGGCTCGGCGAAGCGCCCCATCGGCACGTGCACGAGTCGTCGCTGCGCGCGCTCGGGATCCTTGGCGAACAGCTCCTGCAGCAGCGGCGTGTTCACCGGCCCTGGGCACAGCGCGTTCACCCGCACGCCCTGTCGCGCGAACTGCACGCCGAGCTCGCGCGACATCGCCAGCACGCCGCCCTTCGACGCGGTGTAGCTGATCTGCGAGGTCGCCGACCCCAGCAGGGCGACGAACGACGCGGTGTTGATGATCGATCCGCGACCCGCCGGCACCATGTGGCGCAGTGCCGCACGGCTGCACAGGTACACGCTCTTCAGGTTCACGTCCTGCACGCGATCCCAGGCCGGCAGCTCGGTCGTCTCGATCGAGTCGTCGTCGGCGGGCGAGATGCCGGCGTTGTTGAAGGCGATGTCGATACGGCCGAACTCCGCGGCGACGCCGTCGAAGAGCGTGTTCACCATGGTCTCGTCGGCCACGTCGACGGGACGGAACGCACCTCCCACCTCGGCCGCCGCCTTCTCGCCCGTGGCGGGGTCGACGTCGGCGATGACGACGAACGCGCCTTCGGCCGCGAAGCGCTGAGCGGTGGCGAAGCCGATCCCGCTCGCCCCTCCGGTGATGATCGCGACGCGGTCCTTGAGGCGCTGGGTCAGATCGATGGTCATGTGTGCTCTCCGTTGCAGGTGGGGATGGTCGGGCCGGGTGTCGCTGGTCAGGATTCGTCTGTCGCGAAGAAGACGTTCTTGGTCTCGGTGAAGTGCTCTGCGGCGTCGGGACCGAGCTCGCGCCCGAGTCCGGATGCCTTCATGCCGCCGAACGGCGTCGCGTAGCGCACCGACGAGTGCGAGTTCACCGAGAGCACGCCGCTCTGCACGCCGCGCGAGACGCGCACGGCCCGTCCGAGGCTCTCGGTCCAGATCGACCCGGCGAGACCGTAGGCGGTGTCGTTCGCCAGGCGGATCGCATCGGCCTCGTCCTCGAACGGCATCACCGCGACGACCGGGCCGAACACCTCCTGCTGGGCGATCCGGTCGGACGGGTCGGCGAGCACCACGGCGGGCGCGAACCAGAATCCGTCGCCGCTCGGAGCGCTGCCGCGGAACGCGACGTTCGCGTCGTCGAGGAACCCCGACACGGTGTCGCGATGCGCGGCCGAGATGAGCGGCCCCATGTCGGTGTCGGCACTCGACGGGTCGCCCACACGCCACGCCCTGACCGCGGGTTCGAGCATCTCGAGGAACCGGTCGTACACCGATCGCTGCACGAGCAGCCGGCTGCGGGCGCAGCAGTCCTGGCCCGCGTTGTCGAACACCGAGCCGGGCACCGCGGCGACGGCCTTCTCGAGGTCGGCGTCGGCGAAGACGATGTTGGCGCTCTTGCCGCCGAGCTCGAGCGTCACGGGCTTGAGCGCGCGAGCGCATCCGGCGGCGACCTCGATGCCGACCTCGGTCGACCCGGTGAACACGACCTTGCGGACGTCGGGGTGCTCGACGAGACGCTGCCCCACCACGGATCCCGACCCGGTGACCACCTCGAACAGCCCTTCGGGAAGGCCCGCCTCGAGGGCGAGCTCGCCGAGTCGGATGGCTGTCAACGGCGTGAGTTCGGCGGGCTTCAGGACGACGGCGTTGCCTGCGGCGAGCGCCGGCGCGAACGCCCACGCCGCGATCGTCATCGGGAAGTTCCACGGCACGATGACTCCGACCACGCCGTAGGGGTCGTGGAAGGTGACGTCGAGTCCGCCGGCCACCGGGATCTGCCGACCCGAGAGTCGCTCGGGATCGGCCGAGTAGTAGTTGAGCACCTGCGCGACGTGCCCGGCCTCCCAGCGGGCCGAGCCGATCGGATGCCCGGAGTTCCGCACCTCGAGCTGTGCGAGCTCCTCCGTGGCGGCCTCGACCGCACGAGCGAAGGACCGCAGCGCGTCAGCCCGCGCGACCGGGGCGAGAGCCGCCCACCGTCGCTGCGCTGCGACAGCGCGCGCGATCGCGGCATCCGTCTCTCCGATGTCGGCGCGCGCGACCTCGCGGATCACCGCGCCGGTCGACGGGTTGATGACTGTGAACGCGCTCATCGGGCGTCCTCCTTCCGCCGCGCGGCGAACGCACGGGCCTGTGAGACGAGATCGGTGAAGAGCCGCCGATCCTCGGCGTTCTCTTCGGGGTGCCATTGGACGCCGACGATGTGGCCGGCTGACGTGTCGACGAAGGCCTGCACGAGGCCGTCATCGGAGTGGGCCGCCGCCACAAGCCCCTCGCCGAGACGGTCGACCCCCTGGTGGTGGTAGCTGTGCACCCGCATCTCGGTCTCGCCGATGATGTCGGCGAGGGGGGTGTCGGTCGACACCGCGACGTCGTTCTCGGCGAAGACACCGCCGCCGATGCGGTACTTCTCGGTGCCGAGCGACTCGGGCAGGTGCTGCTGCAGGGTTCCGCCGCGGGCGACGTTCACGAGCTGCAGACCGCGGCAGATGGCGAGCACCGGGATGCCACGACGCTCGGCCGCCTGGAAGAGCGCGAGCTCCCACGCGTCGCGGTCGACCCTCGCGGGGTCGGTGAGCGGATGCCGGTCCTCGCCGTAGAGCTCGGGGGCGACGTCCGCGCCCCCCGAGAGCACGAGCCCGTCCATCCCCGAGATCGCCGCATCTGCAGCATCCGGATCCTGTGGTGGAAGAAGAAGGGCGATGCCGCCGGAGGAGGTCACGCTTGTGAGGTACTGCTCCGGCAGGAACGCGGCCCTGACATCCCACACCCCCTGCTGCGCGCGCTCGAGATAGGTCGTGACGCCGATCAGCGGCGCGGGGTCAGAGGCGCTCGAAGCCACGGATGCGCTCCCAGTCGGTGACGGCCGCGTCGTAGGCTTCCACCTCGATGCGGGCCTGGTTCAGATAGTGCTCGACCACGTCGTCGCCGAACGCCGCCCGCGCGATGGTCGATTCGCTGAACAGCTTCGCCGCCTCGCGCAGGGTGGTCGGCAGGTGGTCGACCGCATCCTCGTAGGCGTTGCCGGTGAAGCGCTCGGGCAGCGGCAGTTCGTTCTCGATGCCGTGCAGACCGCCCGCGATGATCGCCGAGATCGCGAGGTACGGGTTCACATCTCCGCCCGGCACCCGGTTCTCGACCCGCAGCCCCGATCCATGGCCGACTATCCGCAGAGCGCAGGTGCGGTTGTCGATGCCCCATGCCACACCGGTCGGCGCGAAGCTGCCCTTCGCGAAACGCTTGTACGAGTTGATGTTGGGCGCGAGCAGCAGGGTGAATTCGCGCAGAGTGGCGAGGATGCCGGCGATCCAGTGCTCCATCACGGGACTGAAGCCGTGCTCGCCGTCGCCTGCCATCACCGGGGCACCCGACTCGTCGCGCAGCGACAGGTGGATGTGGCAGCTGTTGCCCTCACGCTCGTTGAACTTGGCCATGAACGTGAGCGCCTTGCCGTGCTGCTCGGCGATCTCCTTCGCGCCGTTCTTGTAGATCGCGTGCTGGTCGGCGGTCTCCCGCACCTCCGCATAGCGGAACGCGATCTCCTGCTGACCGAAGTTGCACTCGCCCTTCACGCCCTCGCAGTACAGGCCCGCGCCGTCCATGCTGTTGCGGATGTCACGCAGCAGCGGCTCCATGCGGGTCGAGGCGAGCAGGTTGTAGTCGACGTTGTAGTCGGTCGCGGGTGTCAGCCCGTCGTACTTGCGCGCCCAGGCGTCGCGGTAGGTGTTGTCGAAGACGATGAACTCGAGCTCGGTGCCCGAGTACGCGGTCCAGCCCCGCTCGGCGAGGCGGTCGCGCTGGCGATCGAGGATCGCCCGGGGCGAGGGCCCGACGGGTTCGCCGTTCTGCCACACGAGATCGGACATGACCAGCGCGGTGCCCTCGAGCCACGGGATGTTGCGCAGGGTCTCGACGTCGGGCTTCAGCACCATGTCGCCGTAGCCGCGGTCCCACCCCGACATCGCATAGCCGTCGACGGTGTTCATGTCGACGTCGACCGACAGCAGGTAGTCGCAGGCCTCGGCCCCGTGAGCCAGGATGTCCTCCTGGAACAGCCGCGCCGACACGCGTTTGCCGACCAGTCGCCCCTGCGCATCCGCGAAGGCCACGATCACCGTGTCGATCTCACCGGCGGCGATGCCGGCATCCAGCTGTTCGATGCTCAGGTTGCCCGACATCTGACGCTCCGTTCTCGTGCGGTGAAGCGATCGGCCGACCGGCTTCGCCCTCAGAGTAGATCAACTCGTCGTCTAAAGGTAGACGAAACCACCATTGACTGTCACAATCATCCGCAAGGTGCACCCGGCGCCTGCACGCATGCGAACGGAGAGCGGATGTCCCAGCAGAGCAATGAATCCCGCAAGGTCGCCGGAGCGACCTATACACGTGCCGGGAGTGACTACTTCGAGAAACGGACGCTGAAGAGGTCCGCCGGCGTCTGGGGCCTGTGGGGTCTGGCGGTCGCCGCGGTGATCTCGGGCGACTTCTCCGGCTGGAACTTCGGCATCGACTTCGCGGGTTTCGGCGGGATGCTCATCGCGTTCGCCATCCTCGTGGCGATGTACTACGGCATGATCTTCGCGATCGGCGAGATGGCGGCCGCGATGCCGCATACCGGTGGCGCGTACTCCTTCGCCCGCTCGGCCATGGGTCCGTGGGGCGGTCTCGTCACCGGAGCCGCCGAGACCATCGAGTACGTCGCGACCACGGCGGTGATCGTCTACTTCTCGGCGTCGTATGCCAACGGCATCACGAGCGAGCTGCTCGGCCTCGAACTGCCGGGCTGGGTCTGGTACCTCATCCTCTACGTCGTCTTCATCGCCCTGAACTCCGCGGGCGCCGCCATCTCGTTCCGCTTCGCGATCGTCGTCTCCGTGATCTCTATCGGCATCATCCTGGTGTTCTCCGCCATGGCGATCTTCTCCGGCGCGTTCTCGTGGGATGCCCTGTGGGACATCGTCCCCGACGAGGGCCAGACCGCGTTCCTTCCGCACGGCGTCCTGCCGATCCTGTTCGCGCTGCCGTTCGCGATGTGGTTCTTCCTCGGCATCGAGGAGCTCCCGCTCGCGGCCGAGGAGTCGCACAACCCGACCCGCGACATCCCGAAGGCAGGATTCTGGGCCCGCGGCACCCTGATCGTCACCGGACTCCTGGTGCTGTTCCTGAACACCGGCGTGATCGGCGCCGAGGCCACCGGCACCGCCGGTGAGCCGCTGCTCGACGGCTTCCGCGCGATCGTTGGCGACCAGCTCGCCGCCGTGCTCGCGCTGTTCGCCCTCATCGGCCTGCTCGCGTCGCTGCAGGGAATCATGTTCGCCTACGGACGCAACATGTACTCACTGTCCCGCGCCGGCTACTACCCCCGCTTCCTCTCGCTCACCGGAAAGCGGCAGACCCCGTGGGTCGCGCTCACTGTCGGCGCGGCGGTCGGCTTCGTCGCGCTGATCGTGCTCGACGTGCTCACGGCCGTCGACTCGGAGGGTGCCGGAACGGTCGCCGGCGCGATCGTGCTGAACATCGCCGTCTGGGGAGCCGTCGTCGCCTATGGACTGCAGCTCGTGTCGTTCATCATCCTGCGCAAGAAGTTCCCCAACGTCGACCGTCCGTACGTCAGCCCGTGGGGCATCCCCGGCGCGGTGATCGCCCTGGTGATCGCGGCACTGATCTTCGTGGGCTTCCTGCTCAACCCGACGTTCGGCCCGGCGATCATCGCGATCGCGATCGTCTACGCGATCATCCTGCTCGGATTCGGCCTGTTCTTCCGACACCGCCTCGTGCTCTCGCCCGAAGAGGAGTACGCGCTGTCAGGCGGTTCGCACGGCGACCCGCAGGCCGAGGGCTACGACGCCATGGAAGGCGAGGTGTTCGGCGGCGGACGCTGACGCGGAGCGGAGGAGCGCGGCGCTACTTGCGGTCGAAGTCGAACGCCTTGAGCAGCTCGTCGACGGCCTTGTCGCGCTCCTCCCCGCCCTCGTCGAACATGTGCGTCACGTGCGTGCGCAGATGGTTCTCGAGCAGCAGGCGATTGAGGGACTCGAGCGAACGCTGGATCGCGCGGGACTGCGTGATGATGTCCATGCAGTACTCCTCGCTCTCGATCATCCGCGCGACTCCGCGCATCTGACCCTCGAGGATGCTGGTGCGGTGCAGCGCACGCTTCTTGATGTCTTCGATCACGATTCGAGGGTACTCGGATCCTGCCTCGGTCAGCCCGAGAACGGGTTGAGGACAGCGAGTCCCGGGATGTCGAAGTCTCTCTCGTTGCGGGTGACCAGCGTCAGTCCGTGGTGCAGCGCGGTGGCCGCGATGAGCGAGTCGCCGAGCGGACGCCGGTTCGGCACTTGGATGGCTGCGGTGATCTGAGCGATCGCCTGCGTCACCTCGAGAGCGGGGTGCACCAGTCCGCTTCTGACCGAATCCAGCCACCGTTCCAGAGACGCGGCGGCGACGGCATCCCGTCTCCGCGCCAGGAGGACGCCGCGCTCGAGTTCGAGCCCGGTGATCACGCTGATGTGAATGGACTCCCGAGCCGTCGCGCCGAACCACCGCGCCACGCCGAGGTCGGGCCTGGGCCGACGGATCTCCGAGATCACGTTCGTGTCGACCAGGAACGGTGTCACAGGTCGATCTCTCGTCCGAAGTCACGCGATCTGTCGGCGGCGATCTCGTCCATGATCTGACCGAAGACGTCATCGGGATCCGCCCCCTCAGGGAGGGGCCGGACGACGTCCAGGAAGGATCGCGTGTCCTCCGTCAGAGCGGCGGGCCGGAGGCGTTCGTACTCTCCGATGCTCAGCAGTACGTAGGCGGGCTCGCCACGTCTCGTGATCATCACGGGCTGCCCGTCGGCGACGCGCTGAGCGCGCGCGACGGACTGGTTGAACTCTCGAGCGGTCATGGTGAACACGATGGACCCCGTTTCGAACTGTAGTGAGAGTACTACACAGCGTGGACTCGGTGAAGGGCGAACGGACCGGACGCTGCAAGCCGACCTCAGCGAGGACTCCCCGTGAAAGGATGACGTCATGCCGCGAACCCCGATGGCGCTCCTGTCGCCCGCAGACCAGGTACGACTTCGCGCTCTTCGCCGCATGAAGGCGGTGGCTCTCGGAGCGCTGATCTTCATGGCGGTCGTGTTCGTGATCGCGTTCGCCTTCCAGGAGCGACAGCCGTGGTTGGCCTACGTCCGCGCCGCCGCTGAAGGTGGCATGGTGGGTGCTCTCGCCGACTGGTTCGCCGTGACCGCGCTCTTCCGTCGGCCGCTGGGGCTGCCCATTCCGCACACCGCGATCATCCCGAACCGCAAAGACGAGATCGGCCGCACGCTGGGCGAGTTCGTCGAGACGAACTTCCTCGAGGCGAGCGTCGTGCGCACCAAGCTCGCGAGCACGGCGATCGCGAAGCGAGCCGGTGAATGGCTGCGTGAGCCCGCCCACGCCGAACGCGTGGCGGCCGAGGGGGCGACGATCGCGACCGCCGTCCTGAACGCTCTCAGCGACGACGACGTGCGCGACCTCATCACCGACCTCGCCCGCGAGCACCTCGTCTCTCCCGAGTGGGGACCGCCCGCCGGCGCCTGGCTCGAGAAGATCGTCGAGGCCGATGCGCATCACGGGGCGGTCGACCTCGCCGCCGACAGCATCGCCCGCTGGCTGGATGCGAACGCCGAGTCGTTCTCGGGACTCATCTCGCGCAGGCTCCCGGGATGGGTGCCGAAGCTCGCCCACCGATTCGTCGACGACACCGCCTACAACGAGGCGGTCAAGTTCGTCCGCGCCGTGCAGGCCGACCCGAAGCATCCGGCACGCATCGCCGTCGACGGCTACCTCGCCCGCCTCGCCGACAGCCTGCAGAACGACCCCGCGACGAGGGCCAAGCTCGAGAACGCCAAGGCGTCGCTGTTCGACAGCCCCCGCGTGGGCGCCCTCGCCGCCGAGGCCTGGGACACGGCGAAGAACGGACTTCTCACCGCCCTCGCCGACCCCGACAGCGGTCTGCGTGTGCGGGCAGCACAGGCTCTGCAGGAGATCGGCGACAGGCTCACGACGGATGCCGCGCTGCAGCACCGCGTCGACACGTGGGTGTCGGATGCCGCGGTGTTCCTCGTCGACCGCTACCGCCACGACATCGCGTCGATCATCACCGACACTGTCGAGCGGTGGGACCCGGTCGAGACGACCGAGAAGATCGAGCTCATGGTCGGCCGCGACCTGCAGTACATCCGTCTGAACGGCACGTTCGTCGGCGCGCTCGCGGGCCTGGCGATCTTCACGATCGCGCACCTGCTGATCCCCGGGGTCTGAGCACTGAGCAGGGTTGACGGCATCGCACCCTCCGGGTGAGGGCCTGTGGAGGGGCGGCCGCGCCACTGCTAGCGTGCACTTCACTCGCGCAGGTCGCACGGGAACCCCTCTGGCATGCCGGCATCCCTCGAAGGAGGAGTCATGGACTCGCTGCTCTCCGCGAACCTGGTCTGGTCGGTGCTCGCGATCGCGGCGTTCTGCATCAACGTGCTCGCGCTGATCTACATCCCGCGCGATCGCAAGCCCACCGCGGCGATGGCCTGGCTGCTGCTCGTGTTCCTGCTTCCTTTCATCGGCATCGCGCTCTACCTGCTGATCGGAGACTTCCGGCTGCCGAAGAAGCGCCGTGACGAGCAGCAGCGCATCACGGCGATGATCGCCGAGCGCGCCCTCGACCTTCCGGATGCCGAGGCTCCGCGGTGGCTGCAGCGTGTCGCGCAGCAGAATCACGCCCTCACCGGCCTGCCGATGGTCGGTGCCTCGTCGGCGCAGCTGATCGACGACTACCAGGCATCGATCGACGCGATGGCCAGGGCGAGTACCAGCGCCCCGATCTGCGCAACCACCGCAAACTCGTCGTCGTCGACGGCCGCGTCGGCTTCGTCGGCTCGCAGAATCTCATCTCCCGCGACTACAACTCCGAGAAGAACATCAGACGCGGCCTCATGTGGCAGGAGCTGGTGTCCCGCGTCGACGGACCGGTCGTCGCCCAGGTCGATGCGGTGTTCCTGTCGGACTGGCTCATCGAGACCGGCGAGGATCTGTCCGCGGTCGAACGCGTACCGGCCACCGCCGTTCCCGCACCTCCACCCGCCGATCTGCACTGCCAGATGGTGCCGAGCGGGCCGGCATACGGCACCGAGAACAACCTGCGGATGTTCCTCTCGCTCATCCACGGCGCGACCGAGAAGGTCATCCTGACGAGCCCGTACTTCGTGCCCGACGAGGCGATGATCTATGCCATCACCACGGCATGCCAGCGCGGACTCGACGTGCAGCTGTTCGTATCGGAGCTCGGCGACCAGGCGATGGTCTATCACGCACAGCGGTCGTACTACGAGACGCTGCTGCGAGCCGGAGTGCGCATCTTCCTCTACCCCGCGCCGTACATCCTGCACGCCAAGCACTTCTCGATCGACGACGACATCGCCGTGATCGGCTCGAGCAACATGGACATCCGCTCCTTCAGCCTCAACTCCGAGATGTCGCTGCTGGTGCGGGGCGGGTCCTTCGTCGCGCAGATGCGCCAGGTCGAGCAGAAGTACCGCGCCGCCGGGCGGGAGCTGACACTCGACGAATGGCTGCGCGAGCCTGCGAAGTCGACCTTCCTCGACGGCCTGTTCCGGCTGACATCGGCGCTGAACTGAGTGGCGCTCTCCCGACGCCGTGTCAGCGGGACGCGAGCGCCGCGAGCATCTCGAGCACGCACAGCGCGGCGAGCCTCACCGTGCGCAGGTCGTCGGTGTCAGCGGTCGCATCGACCTCGGCGATGTCGGCGCTGACCACACGCGGGTCGCCGACGATCGCGCGCACGAGGTGGCGCAGCTCCCACGCGGCGAAGCCGCCGGGAACGGATGCCGGGCAGCCCGGCGCCGCGGAACGGTCGGCCGCGTCGACGTCGACGTCGAGGTGGATGCGGGCGGCGGCACCCGCTCCGGCGATGCGCGTCGCCTCCGCGACGACGTCCTCGATGCCCCGGCGGCGAACCTCGTCGAGGGTGATCACGCGGATTCCCCACCCGGCAGCACGCGCCGCATAGGCGGCGGAGTTCGCGAAGTCCGCGATGCCGATCTGGACGATCCTCGTCGGGTCGATCCTCTCGCCATCGGGCGCGTCTTCGATCAGCCGACGGACGGGCGATCCGTTCGAGATGCCGTCACGCAGATCGAAGTGCGCGTCGATGGTGATGAGTCCGGTGGCCCCGGCACCGCGCGCGACCGGATAGGTCAGGGCGTTGTCGCCCCCGAGTGCGATGACGAGACGGGTGGCGTCAGCGAGCTCGCGCACGCGCCGGACGGTGGTCGCGATGCCGCCCTCGCCGTCCGGCTCGTCGACGTCCCCGGCATCGAGCACGCGGAGTGCCGCCCCGAGATCGACCACGGGCGGCCCCATGAGCGTCGCGCTGTACCGGGTGAGCGCCTCGCGGATCGCGGCGGGCGTCGCGTGTGCTCCGGTCGGTGACAGCGAGGTGCGCCAGGTCGGCACGCCGAGCAGCACGGCATCCGCGTCATCCCCTGTCTCGAACCCGGGCCAGGAGCCCGCGCGCGGCCAGAGCTCATCGTGCGACAGTGCCATGATTCGTCCCCTCTGCCGTTCCGGATGCTGCGAAGACCCTGACGCCGTCCTTCCACACCCGCTCGACGAGCGGGACTCCGGGTCGGTAGGCGAGATGGATGCGGGTCGGCGCCGACAGCAGCACGAGGTCCGCCCGCGCGCCCGGCGTGATCACGCCGACATCGTCGCGTCGCAGCGCCAGAGCGCCCCCGGCGGTCGCCGCCCACACCGCCTCGGCGGGGGTCAGGCCCATGTCGCGCACCGCGAGCGCGATGCAGAACGGCATCGACGACGTGAAGCTCGATCCCGGATTGGTGTCGCAGGCGATCGCCACGGTCACGCCCGCGTCGATGAGTCGTCGCGCGTCGGGATACGGCTGGCGCGTCGAGAACTCCACCCCGGGGAGCAGCGTGAGCACCGTGTCGGATGCTGCCAGCGCCTCGATGTCGGAGTCGGTCAGGTAGGTGCCGTGGTCGACGGATGCCGCGCCGAGGTCGACGGCGAGGCGTACTCCCTCACCCGGGCCGAGCTGACTCGCGTGCACTCGGGGAACGAGCCCCTGTGCGATGCCCGCCTCGAGCACCCTTCGCGACTGCTCGACCGAGAACGCACCCGTCTCACAGAACACGTCGATCCACTTCGCATGCGGAGCGCACGCGTCGAGCATCGGCCCTGTCACCAGGTCGACATACTCGTCCGCGCGGTCGGCGTACTCCACCGGCACCACGTGCGCTCCGAGGAAGGTGACCTCGGGCGTGACTTCCGCCGCGAGGCGCACCAGGCGCTCCTCGTCTCGCACGCTCAGGCCATAGCCGCTCTTGATCTCGACCGTCGTGGTGCCCTGGGCGAGCATCTCGTCGACGAATCCCCGCAGACGCGCGCGCAGCTCGTCGTCGCTCGCCGCTCGTGTCGCGGCCACGGTCGAGCGGATGCCGCCGGCGGCGTATCGCTGCCCCGCCATCCGGGCCTCGAACTCCGCAGCGCGGTCGCCTCCGAAGACCAGGTGGCTGTGGCTGTCGACGAAACCGGGGATGACGGCGCGACCCGCCGCGTCGATGACGACGTCGGCCTCCGGCGCATCCGCGGCGGATCCGACCCATGCGATCCGCTCGCCGTCGATGAGCACGGCCGCGCCGACGAGCGTGCCGAAGCGGTCGCCTGCGGGCGAGGCGACGTTGGTCGTCAGCTCGGCGATGTTCGTGATCAGCGAGGCGCTCACAGCATCGGCACCTTGAGTCCGCGTTCACGGGCGATGTCCCGAGCGTGCTCGTATCCGGCGTCGACATGGCGCATGACACCCGTGCCCGGATCGTTGGTGAGCACGCGTTCGAGCTTCTCGGCGGCGAGCGCCGATCCGTCGGCGACGGTCACCTGCCCTGCATGGATCGAGCGCCCGATGCCGACTCCGCCGCCATGGTGCAGCGACACCCACGATGCACCGGATGCCGTGTTGAGCAGCGCGTTCAGCAGGGGCCAGTCGGCGATCGCATCCGAGCCGTCCTTCATGGCCTCCGTCTCACGATACGGCGACGCCACGGAGCCGGAGTCGAGGTGGTCGCGGCCGATCACGATCGGCGCGGCCAGCTCCCCCGAGGCCACCATCTCGTTGAACTTGAGGCCGGCGAGGTGGCGCTCCTTGTATCCGAGCCAGCAGATGCGCGCGGGCAGGCCCTCGAAGTGCACCTTCTCGCCGGCCTTCTCGAGCCAGCGGTGGAGAGCCTTGTCTTCGGGGAACAGCTCGGCGATCGCACGGTCGGTCTTGTAGATGTCCTCGGGGTCGCCCGAGAGCGCCGCCCAGCGGAAGGGTCCGCGACCCTCTTCGAACTGCGGGCGGATGTACGCCGGCACGAAGCCCGGGAACTCGAAGGCGCGATCGAATCCGCCGAGCTGCGCCTCGGCCCGGATCGAGTTGCCGTAGTCGAAGACCGCGGCCCCGGCATCCTGGAACGCGACCATGGCCGCGACATGCTGAGCCATCGACTCGCGCGAGCGGCGGGTGAACTCCTCCGCATCCCGCTCGGCCTCGGACTTCCAGTCGGCGACGGCCATGCCGACCGGCAGGTAGGCGAGCGGGTCGTGCGCGCTGGTCTGATCGGTGACGATGTCGATCGGCACCCCGCGACGCAGCAGCTCGGGGAAGACCTCGGCCGCGTTGCCGACCACGCCCACCGAGAGCGCTTCGCCCGCATCCTTCGCCGCGACGACCCGCGCGATCGCCGCATCGAGATCGGTGGTGTACTCGTCGAGGTAGCCGTGCTGCACACGACGGGCGAGACGCGATTCGTCGACGTCGACGATCAGCACGGCGCCGTCGTTGAGGGTCACCGCGAGCGGCTGAGCGCCGCCCATGCCACCCGCACCGCCGGTCAGCGTCAGCGTTCCCTTGAGCGAGTCCTTGCCCAGCGAGCGGGCGACCGCGGAGAACGTCTCGTACGTGCCCTGCAGAATGCCCTGGGTGCCGATGTAGATCCACGACCCCGCGGTCATCTGGCCGTACATGATCAGACCGAGCTCTTCGAGCTTGCGGAACTCGGGCCAGTTGGCCCAGTCGCCCACGAGGTTCGAGTTGGCGATCAGCACGCGCGGCGCCCACTCGTGCGTGCGGAAGACGCCGACCGGCTTGCCCGACTGCACGAGCAGCGTCTCGTCCGGCTCGAGCTCATCGAGCGTGCGGACGATCGCGTCGTACGCCTCCCAGCTGCGCGCCGCCTTGCCCGTGCCCCCGTAGACGACGAGGTCTTCGGGGTGCTCGGCGACCTCGGCGTCGAGGTTGTTCATCAGCATCCGCTTCGCCGCCTCCGCACCCCAGCTCTTGGCGGTGCGCTGGTTGCCACGGGCGGCGCGAACCGTGCGCGGCCCGGTGGTCGGAGTCGTATCCGTCGTGATGTCAGTCATTCGCGTGCTCCTTTGCGATGCGGGCGACGGCGCCGGACTGCACGAGTGCAGTCACGGCCTCCATGTCGGGTGAGAGGAATCGGTCGGGTCCGGGGCCCGCGGCGACCGTGCGGACCAGGTCGCGCACCGCTCCGGTCGCAGGGCCGGCCTGCAGCGGAGCGCGCAGATCCAGCGCACGGGCACCGGTGAGCACCTCGATCGCGATGACACGGCCGAGTCCGTCGATCGCGCGGCGCAGCTTGCGAGCAGCGGCCCACCCCATCGACACGTGGTCCTCCTGCATCGCCGAGGAAGGGATGGAATCGACGGATGCCGGAACGGCGAGCCGCTTGAGCTCCGAGACGATTCCAGCCGCCGCGTACTGCGCGATCATCAGCCCCGAGTCGACACCGACCTCGTCGGCGAGGAAGGGCGGCAGCCCGTGGTTGCGTGCCGGATCGAGCGCGCGGTCGGTGCGGCGCTCGGAGATGGAGGCCACGTCGGCGACCGAGATGGCCAGGAAGTCCAGCACCGCTGCGACCGGTGCACCGTGGAAGTTGCCGTTCGACTCGATGCGCCCATCGACCGTGATCACCGGGTTGTCGATGACGCTGGCGAGCTCGCGCTCGGCGATGGTCGATGCGTAGCCCATCGTGTCGCGCGCGGTGCCGTGGACCTGCGGCGAACAACGCAGGGAGTATGCGTCCTGCACGCGCCCGTCCTCCGGTCCCTTGTGGCTGTGCACGATCGGCGAATCGTGCAGGAAGGCCCGCAGGTTCGCCGCCGACTCGGCCTGGCCGGACTGCGGTCGCAGCGCCATGAGGTCGGCCGCGAAGACGGCATCCGTGCCCAGCTGCGACTCGACCGACATCGCCGCCGCCATGTCGGCCGTCACGAGCAGCGTCTCGAGGTCGTGCAGCGCCAGCACGAGCATGCCGAGCATGCCGTCAGTGCCGTTGATGAGAGCGAGGCCCTCCTTCTCGACGAGAGTGAGGGGATGGATGCCGGCTGCGGCCAGCGCGTCGGATGCCGGGATGAGCGTCCCCTCGGCGTCACGGACATCGCCCTCTCCCATCGCCGCGAGCGCGATGTGCGCGAGCGGGGCGAGGTCACCGGAACACCCCAGCGATCCGTATTCGCGCACGATCGGGGTGATGCCCGCGTTCAGCAGAGCAGCGTAGGTCTCGACCACGACGGGGCGAACACCCGTGCGGCCGGAGGAGAGCGTCTGAAGGCGCAGCAGCTGCAGGCCGCGGACGACCTCGCGTTCCACCTCGGCGCCGGTGCCGGCCGCGTGCGAGCGGATGAGGCTCGCCTGCAGCTGAAGGCGGCGGTCGGGGGCGATGAACGTCGTCGCGAGCGCACCGAAACCCGTCGAGACGCCGTAGTGCGGGTGCGGATCTGCCGCGAGTCCGTCGATCACGCGCCGTGTCTCGGCGACCCGGTCGAGAGCGGCGGAGCTGATCGTAACGCTCGCGCCATGGCGCGCCACCGCGACGACGTCGGCGGGGCTCAGGGGTGCATCGCCGATGAGGACGGCGGGAAGATCGGTCATGTCTCGATTCCACACCCGACGGGTCGCGCGTGGCAGGCGATCGTGACATCCTGTGTCTGTGATCCCAGACAACATGGAGGCCGCCGCGCAGGTGCCCGCCGCCCACAACACGCTGCGGATCCTGAGCTATCTGGCCGGACGCCCCTCGCCCGTCGCCGCCTCGGCGATCGCCCGAGAACTCGAGCTGCCCCGCTCAACCGTCTATCACCTGCTCACGACCCTCGCTGCGCACGGGTTCGTGCTGCACATGAAGGAAGACCGGCGCTGGGGCCTCGGCACCTCGGCATTCGAACTCGCCGGCGGATACGCGCGGCAGCAGCCGCTCGCGCGCATCGGGCGGCCTCTCGTGGCCGCCCTCTCAGATCGTCTCGGCGAGAGCACCCACCTGGCGGTGATGAGCGGCGGCGACGTGCTCTATATCGTCGAGGAGCGCGCTCCCCGACGGCAGGCTCTGGTGACGGATGTCGGCGTCCGCTTGCCTGCGCACCTCACCGCCTCGGGGCGGGCCATGCTGGCTGCGCTCCCCCGCGAGCAGGTGCGTGCGCTGTATCCGAGCGCGTCTGCGTTCCCCGACCGTACGGGACGCGGCCCCAGGAAGCCGAGTGAACTGCGCGAGCTGCTGCGCACCGTTCGTGAACGCGGCTATGCGACCGAGGACAGCGAGGTGGCAGACGGACTGCGCAGCGTCGGCGCCGTCGTCCGCGATCATGCGGGCTGGCCTGTGGCCGCGGTCGCTGTGACCTGGGCCGGCGGCGAGCTCGATGAGCGTATCCTTGCGGACGCCGTGATCGAGACGGCGTCCGCGCTCGAGTCACGGCTCAAGCGCTGACGCTGCGCATTCTCTGCCGCGCCCGGTCAGTCAGCGACTGCGCTTGCGCTTGCGCTTGCGCACACGTTAACGCAGAAAAGCCACCCAACATTGGGTGGCTTTTCTGTTTAGAAGAAGTCCGGCGGTGTCCTACTCTCCCACAGGGTCCCCCCTGCAGTACCATCGGCGCTGTGAGGCTTAGCTTCCGGGTTCGGAATGTAAACCGG
>NZ_JBFBLM010000006.1:0-360461 GCF_040686675.1 Microbacterium sp. NPDC079176 | reverse complement strand
TCCGCTCGAGGCCCTCGTCATCCCGCTCTTCCTGCAGGTCAAGAGCCTCGGGCTGCTCAACAGCATCCTCGGCCTGATGGTCGTGTACGTGGCGCGCTCGCGTGCACCGATGGGCAGCCATCCTGAAGGGCCAGCCTGCGCGTCAGGCTCCTGAAGGCCTGTGGCGAGCGAGACGCGCGGCCACGTCGATGAGCTGTTCAGGGCGCGCGAGCAACGCTCTCTGCTCCGGGTTGTCGATGAGATGCTGCAGCAGCCGGTGCGCCCCGTCCACCGTCGGTGTCCAGTACCCGCCGACGTGGTGACGGCTCAGCGGTGCGATCGACGTTTCCCCGTCTGCCAGGAGCTCGACCGCGCCATCATCAGGGTCGAATCCGAGATCGGACACGGTGAGGAACGTCAGGGCGCCGAGGACGAGCGTGCTCAAGAGGCCGGGCAGACGGAACCGCGTGGTGGGCACGTCGAGGATCACTCGCTGCACCTGGGACCAGGGAATGATTCCCCGGTTCTCTGTGCCGTGGCGGATCAGGAGCGCATCAGGCGTCAGACGCAGGTGGTTGCGGCCCGGGTCTCCCACAGCCATCGCGCCGGAGACGGCGATCAGCGGTCCATATCGCCTCATCCCAGAGCGTCCGGCCCCTCCGTGACGAGGATGTGGAACTGAGCGGCATCGAGGATGCGGATGCCGAGCTCCTCCGCCTTCCCCAGCTTCGACCCCGCTCCGGGACCGGCCGCGACGAAGTCCGTCTTCTTGGAGACGCTCGACGCGGCCTTACCGCCCGCCTTGAGGATGGCCTCCTGCGCTCCATCTCGGGTGTACCCGTCGAGTGAACCGGTCGCGACGACCGTGATCCCGTCCAACACACCGCCCTGGACGACTGCCGCGCCCGGACCGGGATGACCGGGCGTGGCCCACTGGACGCCTGCCTCGGCCCAGCGACGAACGATGTCCTGGTGCCAGTCGACATCGAACCACGCGAGCAAGGAGTCGGCGATGATGCCGCCGACTCCTTCCACAGCGGCGAGCTCGTCGCGAGAGGCCGCGCGGATCGCGTCGAGCGAACCGAACCACTGCGCCAGCGCCCTCGCCGCGACCGGCCCGACGTGACGGATGTTCAGTGAGACGAGCAGCCGCCAAAGGTCCTTGGTCTTCGCCTTCTCGAGTTCCGCGAGCAGAGTCACAGCTTGAGAGGAGGGCTGGGGGCCCTCCAGCCCCGACTTCTTCTCTGTCGCGGTCGGGTTGCGTCGGAATGGCGCCCTCGTCTTCACGAGACCGTCTTCGTCCTCCTTGGGCAGCCCCGTCTCGGCATCGCGCACGACGAGCTCGATCGGCACGATCTCATCGAGCGTCAGCGCGAACAGTCCGGCTTCGGTCTCGAGAGGCGGTGTCGCCGGCGAGGTCGGCTGGGTGAGCGCGGCCGCCGTGACTTCGCCGAGCGCCTCGATGTCGAGGGCGCCCCGCGAACCGATGTGCTCGACACGACCGCGAACCTGGGCCGGACACGAGCGCGCGTTGGGGCAGCGCAGATCGATGTCGCCCTCCTTCATCGGACGCAGCGGCGTGCCGCACTCGGGGCATTCGATCGGCATCACGAACTCCCGCTCGGTACCGTCGCGTTTCTCGACGACCGGACCGAGGACCTCGGGGATCACGTCGCCCGCCTTGCGCAGGACGACGGTGTCGCCGATCAGCACTCCCTTGGCTTTCACCACGTCCTTGTTGTGCAGCGTCGCCTGCCTGACGACGCTCCCCGCGACCTGGGCGGGAGCCATCACCGCGAACGGCGTCGCCCTGCCGGTTCGACCCACAGACACGACGATGTCGAGCAGCTTCGTCTGCACCTCTTCGGGCGGGTACTTGTACGCGATCGCCCAGCGAGGCGCCCGACTGGTGGCGCCGAGCTCGTCGTGGAGGGACAGCTCGTCGACCTTGACGACGATCCCGTCCAGCTCGTGCTCGATATCGTGCCGGTGCTCGCCGAAGTACTCGACGAACGCAACCACGTCGTCGATGCTCGTGCACACCCTGGTGTGCGGGCTGGTCGGCAGCCCCCAGTCCGACAGCTTGTCGTAGACCTGACTCTGTGCGGCGACCGGCGGATTCTCCCAGGCCCCGATGCCGTGCACGTACAGCGCGAGCGACTCGATGCGCAGCATCCCCGCCTCGAGTTCGAGCCCCTCCTTCTTGTCGATCTGCTGACGCAGGCCACCACTCGCCGCGTTGCGCGGATTCGCGAACGAGGGGAACCGCCGAGCCGCAGCAGTTCGCGCCTTCTCTTCGTCGAACGGCTTCTTCGCTCCGCTCCGAGCCTCCCAGCGGGCGAGAGCATCGGCGTAGGCCCGGTCGCGGAACTCCGCCTGTGCGGCATTCAGGCGCTCGAAGGCGGCCACGGGAATGAACACCTCGCCGCGCACCTCGACGATGGGAGGGTGACCTTCGCCGCTGAGCTCGAGGGGGATCTCGGGAAGGCGCAGCGCGTTCTCGGTGACGATCTCACCGACGCGCCCATCTCCCCGCGTCGCCGCCGACGTCAGCCGCCCGTTCTCGTAGCGGAGATTGATCGCGAGGCCGTCGATCTTGAGTTCGGTGAGCCAGTCGACAGCTCGCCCCGCAGAGGCGCGCGTCTTGGCGGCCCAATCCCTGAGCTCGTCGATCGAGAACACGTTGTCGAGACTCAGCATCCGCTCCGCGTGCTCGATGGTGGCGAGCCCGGTGGCCTCGGCCGCCCCCACCATCTGAGTGGGCGAGTCCTGACCCTGCAGCTCGGGATGCATCCGCTCCAGCTCTTCGAGCCTGTGCATCCACCCGTCGTAGGTGAAGTCGTCGACGAGTGAAGTGTCGCGCCCGTAGTACGCGTCCTTCGCTTCGAGGATTCGAGTGGTCAGCTCGTCCGCTTCGATACGGGCGTCTTCCAGCGAGATGTTCTCCGGCACCCCGCCAGTCTACGAGCGGGCGCCGACATCGAGAGGCAGGCGCTATGCGTCGACCGGCACTGCGGACACGGTGCGGTCGATCGTGAACTGGCCGAGCACACGCGTTCCGACGTACAGCACGGCGGTCTGGCCCGGCGCGACGCCGTTGAGCGGCTGCTCGGGAACGACGCGCACGCCCTCGGGCGAGACGAATGCCCGGGCTGCTTCCGGCTCGGCGTGGGCGCGGATCTGCACCTCGCAGTCGAACTCGGAGTCGACGGGCGCTGCGCCCGCCCAGCTGAATCGATCGCCCGAGATCTCACGCGTCGCGAGAGCCTCCTTCGGCCCCACGACCACCGTGTTGGACACCGGCCGCACCTCGAGTACGAAGCGGGGCTTGCCGTCGGGGGCCGGGACGCCGAGCTTCAGACCACGGCGCTGACCGACCGTGAAAGCGTGCGCGCCCTCGTGCGAGCCGACGACGGAGCCCGTGCGGTCGACGATCTCACCGGTGGCGGTACCGACCTTCTCGGCCAGCCAGCCTCGCGTGTCACCGTCGGGAATGAAGCAGATGTCGTGGCTGTCGGGCTTCTGCGCGACACTCAGCCCACGCTCCTCCGCCTCGGCACGCACGACCGCTTTGGACGGAGTCGTTCCGAGCGGGAAGTAGGTGTGCGCGAGCTGCTCGGCGGTGAGTACGCCGAGCACATAGGACTGATCCTTGGCGTTGTCCGCGGCTCTGTGCAGCTCGAGACCGCCGTCCGTGGGGATCAGCGTCGCGTAGTGCCCGGTGCACACCGCGTCGAAACCGAGCTCGATGGCGCGCTCGAGAAGGGCGGCGAACTTGATCTTCTCATTGCAGCGCATGCAGGGATTGGGGGTGCGCCCTGCCTGGTACTCCGAGACGAAATCGGCGATCACGTCGTCGCGGAAGCGCTCGGAGAAGTCCCAGACGTAGAACGGGATGCCCAGGAGATCGGCCGCACGACGCGCATCGAGCGCATCCTCGATCGTGCAGCACCCCCGGCTTCCGGTGCGCAGCGTGCCGCCCGCCCGGGACAGCGCGAGATGCACGCCGACGACGTCGTGCCCCGCGTCCACGGCCCGTGCGGCCGCGACTGCGGAGTCCACTCCGCCACTCATGGCCGCAAGAATCCTCATGGGACCAGTCTACGAGCGTGCGGCTGAGCCGGAGCCGGAAGCCCGCAGGTAGGCCTCGCCGATGGATGCGAGGACGGCATCGACGTCGGCGTCCGTCGATGTGCGTCCCAGCGTGAATCGGAGGGCGCTGCGCGCGTCCTGCTCACTGCGCCCCATCGCCATCACGACATGCGATGGCTCCGCCACACCCGCCTGGCAGGCCGACCCGGTCGACGCGGCGATGCCTGCCATGTCGAGAAGGAAGAGCAGGCTCTCCCCCACCGCTCCGGGAAACAGTATGTGGGCGTTGCCGGGGAGCCGTCGCGAGCCGTCTCCCAGAAGCTCGGCCTGCGGCACCCGCGCCAGGATGCCGTCGATCAGCCGATCGCGCATCGTCGCCAGCCGCGCGGTCTCCGTCTCTCGCTCCGACTCGGCGAGCTCGAGCGCGGTGGCGAAGGCCGCGGCACCGGCCACGTCCTGCGTTCCGGCGCGAAGTCCGCGCTGCTGCGCGCCGCCGCGAAGGAGTGCGGAGAGCCGCGCGGTGCGAGCGACCACCAAGGCTCCGACGCCGACCGGCGCGCCGATCTTGTGTCCGGCCACGCTCATCGCGACAAGACCGACCGAGTCGGGCGCATCGCCTCTCAGCGCGCGGAACGACAGAGGCAGGTGGCCGAGGGCCGCGACCGCATCGAGATGGAGGGGAACGAGCGCCTGCGCGGTCGACGACGCCAGCATCGCGGCGTCGTTGATCGTCCCGGCCTCGTTGTTGGCGACGAGCGCGGTCGCCAGCGCCGCGCCCGGAAGCTGGGCAGTGAACTCGTCCACGTCGATGGCCGCCGAGCGATATACCGGAACAGCGCGTAGCACCGCCCCTGCCGCCACCAGGGCCTCGACGGTGTCCATCGTCGCGTGGTGCTCGGCATCCGGCATCACGATGGCATCCGACTCCGCCGGCCGCGCCTGCCACAACCCCTGAAGCGCGAGATTGATCGACTCCGTACCCCCGGAGGTGAACACGACCTCGATGGGGTCGCAGTCGAGCACTGCGGCCGAGCGCTCGCGTGCCTCCTCGAGCAGGCGCCGCGCGTCCTGGCCGGCACCGTGCGTCGATGACGCATTCCCGACCATCTCGCTCGCTTCGAGCCACGCCTCCCGCGCCTCGGGACGCAGCGGCGTCGTCGCGGCGTGGTCGAGATAGTGCTGCATCCCTCCACTCTCCCCCATTTTCCGCGCAGTGGCGTGCACATGGAACTGAGTGCATGCTGTCCTGAGACCCGAGCGCAGACCTCTATGGTGTACTCATGCCCGCGATCCGAGACATCACCGTGCCCGGCGGTACTGCACTCGACAACCTCGGTGTGCGCCTTCACGACGGCGTCGGAAACCTCCGCGTCTGGTCACAGAACGCGTCCTCCATCGAACTCGTCGTCTTCGATGCCACCGACCTCGACTGGGTCATCGACCAGGTCGATCTCGCACGCCTTCCCGGCGGCATCTGGGAGGTGACGACAGAACTGCTCCAGCCCGGCACCCGGTATGCGATCCGCGTCGGAGGGCCACACGGGCCGGGGAACACGTTCAACCCCGAGACTCTGCTCCTCGACCCCTACGCTCGCGGTCTCGCGCAGGGCGACGGCTACGAGGAGTGGCGCTCCGTGGTGATCGTCGACGGGTTCGACTGGGGAGAGTCCGTCAAGCCACGGATACCGCTCGACCGCACCGTGATCTACGAAGGGCACCTGAAGGGGCTGACCAAGCGTCAGCCCGATGTGCCCCCGGCTCTGCACGGCACATACGCCGGACTCGCGCATCCCGCGATGATCGAGTACTTCCACTCTCTCGGGATCACCTCGATCGAGCTCCTGCCCGTCCAGGCGTTCGTTCCGGAGCCTCGCCTGCTCGAGCGCGGCCTCACGAACTACTGGGGCTACAACACCCTCAACTTCTTCACACCGCACAACGCCTACGCCACGGAGGACGCACGCAAGGGCGGCCCCGAGGCCGTTCTCGCCGAGTTCAAAGGCATGGTGCGACTGCTGCACGAAGCCGGACTCGAAGTCATCCTGGACGTCGTGTACAACCACACGTCGGAAGAGGGCCTCGGTGGACCTCGGTCCAGTCTGCGCGGCATCGACAACGCCAGCTACTACCGACAGGACGCATCAGGCGCGTACATCGACACGACAGGCTGCGGCAACACGCTCGACACCTCGACCGATGCCGGAGCGCGCCTCGTGCTCGACTCGCTGCGCTACTGGGCGCAGGAGATGCAGATCGACGGCTTCCGCTTCGATCTCGCGGCCGCGATCGCGCGCGACGGCTCGCACACCTATACGCCCGAGCACCCGCTTCTCACCGCCATCGCGAACGATCCGATCCTCCGCGACACCAAGCTCATCGCCGAGCCGTGGGACGTCGGCATGGGCGGCTGGCAGACCGGCAACTTCCCGAACGGCTGGATGGAGTGGAACGACCGCTACCGCGACCGGGTCAGGAACTTCTGGCTGAGCGACATCGACTACGCGCGTCGTGCGTCCGCTCCGGTCGGCATCGGGGGCTTCGCGACGCGTCTCGCCGGCTCGTCGAACACTTTCGCAGATGTTCGGGGACCGCTGGCCAGCATCAACTTCGTCACCGCGCACGATGGCTTCACCATGCACGACCTCGTGTCGTACGACGTCAAGCACAATGAGGCGAACGGCGAACAGAATCGCGATGGTGCCGACATGAATCGGGCTTTCAATCACGGTATCGAGGGGCCGACCGACGACCCTGCGATCCTCGCTGCCCGGCGAAAAGCGATGCGCAACCTGCTCGGCACCCTGCTGCTGTCCGCCGGGATCCCCATGCTCACGGCCGGCGATGAGGTCGGTCGGACGCAACGCGGAAACAACAATGCCTACGCCCAGGATTCGTCGATGACGTGGCTCGGCTGGGACGCGGAACCGTGGCAGGAGGACCTGCGCGCACACGTCGCTCGACTCATCCAGCTCCGTTCCGAGAATCCCGCCCTGCGTCCGAGCCGGTACGCCCGACTCGGTGAGCACATCCCCAACGCCTCTGTCATGGACTGGTTCGACCAGAACGGCGAGACGATGGAGAGCCAGCAGTGGACGGACCCTGGTAACCGCACTCTGCAGTATGTGGCGGCCTCGACCCCCGATCGCGAATCGGCCAATCGGATCCTCCTCATCGTGCACGGGACGGAGTCGCCCATCGACGTGCGTCTGCCCGACGACCTCGAGGAGGCGACGCGTTTCGTCTCGCTGTGGTCGAGCGCCGACGACCGCCCGCAAGACGGCGGCGAGGTGTTCGCCCCCGGCGACGTCCTTCCCATCCCCGGCACCTCCATGCGACTCTTCCGCGTGGAATGAAGGGCGGCGCGCCGGGGCCCTCCGCGAGCTACCCGCTTCACGCCGCGAGCGGTACATTCGGGGGGTGGCCGCACGTATGAGCAGCATCAGTCCGAAGGCTCTCCGAAGCCCCGCGCAGATCCCGTCGCGCCCGCTGGGCGCCGTCTCGGACGGCGACGGACTCGTCGCGACGCGAATTCCTCTGGTGGGCGGCGCACCGTCCGTCCCCGGAGGCTTCGCGCCCAAGGCGTTCGTCGGCGAGGTGGTGCCGTTCAGCGTCGTCGCCTTCCGTGAAGGGCACGACCTGATCGGGGTGCAGCTCCGGTTGACGGCCCCGAACGGCGAGGAGTCCCTGCACCGATTGACGCCCTTGCTCGATGGGAGCGATCGCTGGGCAGCGGAGGTCGCTGTGGACATGCAGGGCCCGTGGGCGTTTCGCTTCGAGGCGTTCTCCGACGACTTCGCGACCTGGGCGCACGCCGCCGAGGTGAAGGTCGCCGCGGGCGTCGATGTGCCGGTCATGGCAGCCCTCGGCGCCGAACTTCTCGCGCGCGCAGCGAAAGAGAAGGATCGCCCTGCGGTTCAGCGCAGACGCATAAGCGAACTCGCCACCGCACTGGCGGGGGGCGATGCAGAGACCACCACCGCGGTCTCGACCGACGCCGAGCTGGGCGGTCTCTTCCATGAGCGGCCTCTCATGACGCTGCGTTCAGCATCTGCCACGCACACTCTGCTCGTGGAGCGGACCGCCGCAGGCGTCGGTGCCTGGTACGAGTTCTTTCCCCGCTCGGAGGGCGCGAAACGCCTGAAGGACGGCACTGTCAAGAGCGGTACGTTCAGGACAGCCGCCAAACGTCTTCCCGCTGTCGCGGCCATGGGCTTCGACGTCATCTACCTGGTGCCGATCCATCCGATCGGAACGACCAACCGCAAGGGACGCAACAACACTCTGACGACGGAGCCAGGCGATCCGGGCTCACCGTATGCCATCGGCTCCGTTGACGGCGGCCACGATGCGATCCACCCGGAACTCGGCAAGCCGGCCGACTTCCGCGCATTCGTCAGGGCGGCGAAGAACGAAGGGCTGGAGGTCGCTCTCGATCTCGCACTGCAGGCCTCTCCGGACCACCCGTGGGTCGATGAGCACCCCGAGTGGTTCACCACTCTCCCGGATGGCACCATCGCCTACGCAGAGAACCCGCCCAAGAAGTACCAGGACATCTACCCGCTGAACTTCGACAACGATCCCGCCGGTATCTACCAGGAGATGCTCCGCATCGTGCAGCACTGGGTTCGCGAAGGCGTGAAGATCTTCCGCGTCGACAACCCGCACACGAAGCCGCTGCAGTTCTGGGAATGGCTCATCGCGACCGTGAACGCCCAGGACCCGGACGTGATCTTCCTGGCCGAGGCGTTCACTCGACCCGCCGTGATGCGTGCGCTCGCCGCCGTGGGGTTCCAACAGAGCTACAGCTATTTCACCTGGCGCAACACCAAGGCGGAGCTCGAGGAGTTCCTCACCAGCGTCTCGCACGAGACGAGCGACTACATGCGGCCGAATCTCTTCGTGAACACGCACGACATCCTCACGGAGTACCTGCAGTTCGGCGGCCGCGCCGCCTATCGGATCCGCGCCTGCATCGCCGCCACCGCCGCCCCTGTGTACGGCGTGTACGCCGGGTACGAGCTCTTCGAGAACGTGGCGAGGCCCGGGTCCGAGGAGAACATCGACAACGAGAAGTACGAGTTCAAGTTCCGGGACTGGGAGGGCGCGGAGGCATCGGGTGACTCGCTTGCGCCTCTCCTGCGCCGACTGAACGAGATCCGCCGTGAGCACCCGGCTCTTCGACAGCTCCGCAATCTCTCCGTGCACTGGAGCGACGACGACTCGGTGCTCGTCTACAGCAAGCACCTCGATGCCGCGTTCACCGGCACGGGCCACTCCGATACGATCCTCGTCGTCGCCAACGTCGATCCGCACTCCGTGCGTGAGACCACCGTGCACCTCGACACCACGATCTGGGGCGTACCACCTGGCGAGCCGTTCGAGGTGGAGGACCTCCTGACCGGTGCCGTGTGGACGTGGGCCGATCACAACTACGTGCGCCTCGACGCCTTCGCCGAGCCGGTGCACATTCTGAAGGTGAGGAGACGAGCATGAGCTACGTCGAAGATGCCACTACATCACCGGACTGGGCGGCTGTCGCAGCCGGCGCCCATCACGACCCGCACGCAGTGCTCGGCTCCCACCCGTTCACGGATGCGAGTGACCGGACCGTCACGGTGATCCGCGCTCGCCGACCTCTCGCGTCCTCGGTCGCAGCCGTCTTCGAGGACGGGAGCCGATTGGAGCTCGATCACGTCGCACACGGCATCTGGGAGGCCCAGCACGACGGTGCCCCGGTGGCGTATCGCATCGCCACCGCGTACGGCGACGACGACGAGACGATCACCGGCGACCCGTACCGGCACCTCCCGACTCTGGGCGACGTCGATCTCCATCTGATCGCCGAAGGGCGGCACGAGCGGCTGTGGCAGGTGCTGGGTGCGCACGCGACGGTCGCAGACGCCGAAGACGGCGTCGCATTCGCCGTCTGGGCCCCGAACGCCACAGCCGTGCGAGTCGTCGGAGATCACAACGGGTGGAACGGCGAAGCGCACGCGATGCGCTCGATGGGTGTGAGTGGCGTCTGGGAGCTGTTCATCCCCGATCTCGCCGTCGGAACGACATACAAGTATCAGATCCGCACCCGCGGCGGCTCCTGGATCTTCAAGGCCGACCCGATGGCGCAGGCCGCGCAGGTGCCGCCCGAGACCGCATCGGTGGTCACGCGGTCGGACTACGCATGGTCAGACGGCGCGTGGATGACCCGCCGGGCAGCGACTCACGCGGTCGCTCAGCCGCTGTCGGTCTACGAGGTGCACCTCGGCTCCTGGCGCGGAGGCCTGAGCTACCGCGATGCCGCAGAACCGCTGATCGCACACGTCACCGAGGCCGGTTTCACGCACATCGAGTTCATGCCGCTCGCCGAGCATCCGTTCGGCGGCTCCTGGGGCTATCAGGTGAGCGGGTACTACGCGGCGACCAGTCGCTTCGGCAGCCCGGATGACCTGCGATACCTCATCGACCAGCTGCATCAGGCCGGAATCGGCGTGATCATGGACTGGGTGCCCGGGCACTTCCCCAAAGACGCGTTCGCCCTCGCGAGGTTCGACGGACAGCCGCTGTACGAGCACCCCGACCCTCGTCGCGGTGAGCATCAGGACTGGGGAACGCTCATCTTCGACTACGGTCGCCCTGAGGTGCGCGGATTCCTGGTCGCGAACGCGCTGTTCTGGCTGAGCGAGTTCCATGTCGACGGCCTGCGAGTGGATGCCGTGGCGTCGATGCTGTACCTCGACTACTCGCGTAACGAAGGCGAGTGGGAGCCGAACATCCACGGGGGCCGGGAGAACCTCGAAGCGATCCGCTTCCTCCAGGAGGTCAACGCGACCGCCTACCGCCTGCACCCCGGCGTGCTGATGATCGCTGAGGAATCGACGAGCTTCCCCGGTGTGACCGCACCCACCGACCACGCGGGTCTCGGCTTCGGGTTCAAGTGGAACATGGGCTGGATGAACGACTCCCTCCAGTACATCGAACGAGACCCGATGTATCGCGCGCACCACGAAGGTGAGATGACGTTCTCGTTCGTCTACGCGTTCGGGGAGAATTATCTGCTGCCGATCAGCCACGATGAGGTCGTGCATGGAAAAGGCAGCCTCGTCTCGAAGATGCCCGGTGACCACTGGCACAAGCTCGCCAATGTCCGCGCATACCTCGGATACATGTGGGGTCACCCCGGAAAGAAGCTCCTCTTCATGGGGCAGGAGTTCGGCCAGCTCGCCGAATGGTCGGAATCCCGCCAGCTCGACTGGTGGCTCCTCGACCAGCCGTCGCACGCGCAGCTGCAGGGTTTCGTCGGACAGCTCAACCGCACCTATCGCGCTCAGGCCCCGCTCTGGGAGCGGGACAATGACGGATCCTCGTTCTCACGCCTCGGCGCCCCGAGCTGGGATCCCAATGTCATCGCCTTCGAACGCCGCGACGCACATGGCGGCCGTCTCGTGGTGATCAGCAACTTCGCCGGCGTCGAGCGCAGCGGTTACAGCCTCGCACTGCCGATCTCCGGCGTGTGGCAGGAGATCCTCAACACGGACGCCGCAGAATACGGCGGTCGCGGATCCGGCAATCTCGGCATGGTCGTCGCGCACTCGGAGGACGACGGACCGGCCATGGCGACGATCACGGTTCCCGCACTGTCGACCATCTGGCTGCGCCACGAGAGCGACCCGCACGTACCCACGATCAGCCGCGGCTGACGACCTCTGCCGATCAGCGAGACGGCCCCGGCCCGACAGAGCCTGGGCCGTCTCGCTGCACTCTCAGCTCAGAACAGCAGGGAAGACAGTCTGTTGCGCGCGGTGATGACGCGTGGATCTGCGACGCCGATCAGGCCGAACAGCTCGAGAAGGCGTTCCCGCACGGGCGTTCGCTCATCCGAGGGCAGCTGGGCGAACAGGTCGAGAAGCCTTCCGAACGCATCTTCGACATGGCCTCCCGCGAGGTCGAGGTCGGCGACATCGAACTGGGCCTGGATGTCCAGGGGTCCGGCTGCGGCCGCGGCCCGAGCTTCCTGGAGATCGAGTTTCTGGACGCGGTCGAGCAGACGGACCTGGCCCAGGCCTGCGATCGCATCCTCATCGCGCGGATTCTCCGCGAGAGCCTTCTCGTATGCCACGACCGCCGCGGCGTAGTCGCCGTTCTCGATCGCGGCGAAAGCCTCCGCGTGCAGCGGCGGCATCGGCGGCTCCTCCGGCGTCTGCTCGCCCTCGGGCGCCTCTCCGACGTTCAAGGTGCCCGTCACTCCGTTCTGAGCAGCGAGCTGAAGCAGCTGCGCGAAGACCTCTCTGACCTGTTGCTCGGGCACTGCACCGGTGAACATCGGAACCGGCTGACCGGCGATGAGTGCCACGACCATCGGGATCGACTGCGCGCGGAATCCCTGGGCGAGCTGCGGGTTGGCGTCGACATCGACCTTCGCGAGAAGCACCCTGCCGCCGAGTTCACGCGTCACCTTCTCGATGATGGGGCTCAGCTGCTTGCACGGCCCGCACCATTCGGCCCAGAGGTCGACGACCACCGGCACTGTCCGGGAGAGCTCGAGGATCTGACCGAACGACTCGTCGGTCGCATCGACGACGATGTCCACGGCCCCGGGAGCAGGGCTCTGCGCTCCGGCGGCAGCAGCCGCGGGCCGGTTTCGCAGAGAGGAGAGGTCGACGGCTCCACGGAGCGCGGCGGGAGAGATATCGGTCATTTGATCACCTCGACGGAGAGTAGGTCCTGTCGGACCGCCATGAGTCGGATCTGCTCCGTCGAGCCCTGCGCGGGAACGGAGAAGAACAGCTGGAATTCGTACTTGGTCGTGAAGCCCTTCGCGGACTCCGTGACACCCGTCAGCGCCTTCGCCTGCGGATTCGCGTCTTCCAGTCGGATGACGGCGTCCGGTGACGTCGGGGTGACCGATTCGGTGTCGATGAGCGAGACGGCCACGATCGCACCGCTGTCTAGCGTGGTCATCGAGACCGGCTCGGAATCGGCCGGGAGGATGTCGAAGGCGGTCTGAGAAGTCTCCGCCGCTCCGTTGTCCGCCAGCGTCTGCACGACCGCCTGCCGGCTGTCGCGAATCGACTGGGCGAGGTTCTGCGAGATCTCGTCGAACATGCCGTACGAAGGGCTGGCCTCGCCCGCGTCGACGACGTCGGCGAAGGTCTCCGCAAGCTCTCCCGGCGGGATGCTGAGGAATGCGGAATCGTCGGGAACGAGCGAGGTGCCGAGCCACGCTGCAGCCACGTCGGGGAAGACGGCATCCGCAGACATCTCGGCCATGTTCGTGACCTTGTAGTTCGACCACGGATCCTGCTGCGTCATGGTCAGGATGACGGGGGGAACGGTGTCGTCGTCAGCGCTCTTCGAGAGCAGGAGCACCGTGCGCGGCCACCGGTCGGTGGCTTCGGGAAGCACGACCTCGACGTCATCGGTCGGGAGTGCGGCGGGCGGTGCGGTCTCCGGAAGAGCTGTCCGAAGCGCGTACTCGGTGGTGCGAGCCGTGAGCGCCGGGCCGTCCAGACGAGTGCCGGCCAGAGCGATGTCCATCGACGCGTCCGCGTCGGACAGGGTCGTCGACACTTCCTGCAGGATTCGCTTCGCCTGAGCCTCCGTCACTGCCGGGGGCTTCTGATTGTCCGGAGCGATCACCGTCGCGCTGGGAGACGGCGAGGGCGTTCCCTCTCCGAGCTGCGGCCACGAGTCAGGCGAGCAGCCGCTCGCGAGCAACGCGGTCACGGCGAGGGCGGGGACCGCGAGCAGGCGCCGTCGACGGTTCACGGGTCGCGCACGCATCTCCGTCTTCCGATCGGGGTCCGGGATCTTCGGACCGGAAGCGTCGTGTGTACCCGGGTCACCGGCGGCTGCCGCGTCGGAGTCTGCGCCGGTCCGACCGGACTCATCCCCGGCAGCGGTGGTCGAGGTGTCGTCGATCGCCGCGCGTTCCGATGGCGGCAGCTGAGCCACGTCGATCGGCTCGGTGGCCGGAAGGGGGCCGGGGCCCTTGCGCCGCGGTCCTCGCCCGCGACGCTGGTGCCGGATCGCGAGGACGTAGAGCACGAGTCCGACGAGAAGCATCGCCGCGCCCGCCGTCATGAGCGGTCCGGCGAGAGGGGTGGACGTGTCCAGCGGCCAGGACACCACGATGTCGTCCGGTGCGTCGGCGGTGCCGTCGTACGCGATGATCAGACTCACGCCCTCGGGCAGCTGCATGTTGTCTGCGATGAGTGTGTCGGTCTCGGTGAAGGAGTCCAGCCAGAGGTCGGAGCCGGCGGGGTTGCGGCCCGGCTCTGCGGCTGCATCGCCCTCGGCGGGCGTCTCCGCCGGTGCCGGGGTCTCGGCCGCGGCCGGGGTCTCGGCAGGGGCGGGGGTTTCGGAGCCCCCATCACCTTCCGGTGCTGATCCGGCGGGGACCAGCTCGACCTCCAGGTCACCGTCGTCGCCGACCGTCACGCGGTTGTACGACGAGTCGGCAAGCCACGCTTCCATGTCGGCGGTGCGGCCATAGGCGGCGAAGATCTCGCCCTCTCCGCGCACCAGCAAGGTCTGAGACCCCGGGTGCTCACGAAGGACGTCGCCGTCCATCAGCACAAACGGGGCGGGTTCCTCTGCAGCGACTGAGACTTCCTGAGTCGACGGACCCATGAAGATGGTTCGCTGCGCGATGCCCGCAGCGATCAGTCCCGCAGCCAGCACGAAGGCCACGACGGCCCATACGAAACGCACGAATAGTCTCCTCACACGGCCCGGACGCACGCCCGAGTCGCAACACTCGACATTTCAGACTAGCGAAATCACCTGTGTGTTGCCCACGAGGGGCATGCGGCACCACGTGCGGCACGTCGTCCCGGCCGGTCGTGGTGCGGTGGATACGCTTGCAGAGTCCCCCATTCCGAGGAGCAACGATGAAGATCCACAACCCGTTCCGCACCGCCCTCGTGGCGACGCTCGGCGTGGGACTGGGAATCCTGCTGATCGGAAGCGTGGAGAGCCTGTCGACCGTGCTGCTCTACGTCGGTACGGCTCTCTTCCTCAGTCTCGGCCTGGACCCGCTCGTCTCCTTCCTCGAGCGCAGGCGTCTCCCCCGCTGGCTCGCCGTGCTCATCACGATCCTCGCGGTGCTCGGGATCTTCGCCGGGATCATCCTGATCGTCATCCCCGTGCTGGTCGACCAGATCTCGCAGCTCATCGCCGAGATCACGGCCATCGTCCAACGCGGGACATTTCTCCTCGACCTGCGCCAGTGGATGGTCGACACGTTCCCCAATCTCAAGGTGGATGACGTCTTCGCCTATGTGACCGACTGGCTGGAGACGAACCTCGCCCAGATCGGGGGGTCCATCGGGCAGGGCGTGCTCGCCGCCGGCGGGGCACTGCTGAGCGGACTGTTCGGCGCGTTCATCATCCTCATCCTGACGATCTATCTGACGGCCTCGACACCGTCGCTCAAGCGCGCCGTCTACCAGCTCGCTCCTGCATCCAAGCGCGAGCGCTTCATCGACCTGGCCGAGCAGATCACCGATTCGGTCGGCTACTACGTCATGGGCCAGGTCTCCCAGGGCGTCATCAACGGCATCCTGAGCATGATCTTCCTCACGATCATCGATGCGCCGTTCCCGGCCGTGCTCGCCGTCGTCGCCTTCTTCTTCTCACTGATTCCACTCGTCGGCACCCTCACGGGGTCGACCATCATCGTGCTCGTGTGCCTGATCCCCGGCCTGGGATCACCGGCGACAGCGATCGCCGCCGCCATCTACTACCTCATCTACATGCAGATCGAGGCGTACGTGATCTCGCCGCGCATCATGAGCCGGGCCGTGTCCGTACCCGGAGCGGTCGTCGTCGTCGCGGCGCTGGCGGGCGGAAGCCTCCTGGGGCTGCTCGGCGCGCTGATCGCGATTCCGGTGGCAGCCAGCATCCTGATCCTCTACCGGCAGGTGCTGATCCCTCGCATGAACGAGCTCTAGTCGGCGGGCCACTCCGTCGGCAGCGGAAGAGCTGCCGGGTTCACGGCAGCGACGATCTCAGTGAGGACTCTCCGAGTCTGGCTCTCCCCCACCCAGAGGTGCTTGCCACCCTCGACGGCGATCAGCTTCGCATGCGGAATCGCGGAGAAGCGCTCGCGTGCTTCGGCCGGACGGAGGTAGTCGTCGAGCTCGGGTACCAGCACGACGACGTCAACATCGGAGTCGGCCCACGCCGCCACCTCGGCGTCTGTGGCGCGATGAAGTGGCGGGGACAGGAGGATGATCCCCTCGACATCGTGTTCCCGACCGTACTTCAGCGCGAGTTCGGTGCCGAACGACCAGCCGAGCAGCCATGGGCGCGGAAGGCCGCGCTCGCGCACGAAGCCCATCGCCGCCGCGACGTCGAACTGCTCCGCCTCTCCCCCATCGAACGCGCCATCGCTGGTGCCACGCGGAGAGGTCGTCCCTCTCGTGTTGAAGCGCAGCACAGCGAGGTCCGCCAGCGCAGGCAGACGGGCGGCAGCCTTGCGGATGATGTGCGAGTCCATGAACCCGCCGGCCGTCGGGAGAGGATGCAGCGTGACGAGCGTGGCCACGGGCGCCGACGACTCGGGAACCGCCAGCTCTCCGACCAGTGTCAGCTCGTCTGCGGTCTCCAGTGCGATGTCTTCGCGCCGCGCAGGCAGCTCGATCGGTCCACGGATCTCCATGCTCACGCAATCCTCCAACAGTGTGTGTGCCAATGCCTGCGTGCCGCGAGGTCTGCGGCGTCACCGAGCACCCCGTCCGCGCGCCAGATCACGAGATGAGCGGTTCCGGGAACAACCGATCGCCCGCACCCAGGACAGATGTACTCCTTCAGCGCCTGAGCTGCCGACACCGGCTGGACGGTCCACTCGGAACCACGACGGACTTCCGTGCGCTTCCAGGACGCGAGGAGTCGATCGAGCGAATCGTCGGTGTCAGGGCGCGCCGGACGGCGTCTGCGAGAGCGGGCCATGAGGCCGACTCACCACCAGTGGTTGTTCGTCCAGAAGGCGTGGGCGCCCGCCCAGCTTCCGTATCGACCCGTGGCGTAGCCCGTTGCCCAGCGCAGGTTGTCCACCGGGTCGTAACCATTGCCGGGAACCTTGCTGCATGGCAGAGCCTGGACGAGCCCACACGCTCCAGAGGACTTATTCGTCGCGTTCGGGTTCCAGCCGCTCTCGCGGGAGACGATGTAGTCGACGAAGCCCCAGTCGGACTCCGCGATGCCCGCTGCGGCCATCCACTCCGCAGGGGCTCCCCCGCCGGTGTAGTACAGAGGAGCGCTGGGACCGGGTTTCGATGACCCGGATGAGCCGGACGACGCGGTCGTCGGTGTCGGGGTGGGAGTCGGCTTGGGCGTCACGTAGACCGAGAACGATCCACGCTGAACCGGTGCGATAGCGGCACCCTCTGCGGTCACCGTGAGATTCTGCGTCTCCGTGAGCGCCGCTGAGTACGCCGACTCGGGGCCTTCCGTCTCAGGCTGCTGAGCCAGCGCGACGCCGGTCGGGGCGACCATCGCGGCCGCGAAACCCACGACCGCGAGGGCGCTGACGAAACCGACGACGCCCCGTCGGCGGCTACCGCTGCGCGCCGAAAGCGCCGCCGATGCAGGCACCGGCGTGACGTCTTTGCGATGAGGTGTGATGTCGTTTCGGGAGTTCACGATGAGTGGCAGTCTACCCGGTGAGGCGTGAGTCGGCCATCAGAACGCTCAGCGAACCGCCAGGATCACATCGACGGTAGCGTCGAGAAGGGCATCCACCTGCTCTTCCCGGTACCCGCCGCGCTGCATGCGGAACGCCGCCGAACGCAGCTGCTCGGCCGTCAGCGGTTCGCCGTCTCGCAGATAGCGGGCGATGCGGGTGCCCACATGGTCGACCTCGTCGATGCGATACCCGAAGGTGAGGACGCCCGTGCGCGCGAAACGCTGACGCTTCGGACGCGCGAGGTGGTCGAGGATGATCTGGGCATCGTCTCGTGCCTGCTCGACCCATGCCCCCGCGCCCTGCGACCGGACGGCCCGGTCACGCGCGCGAGCCGCCAGCGCGTCCTCCACTCTCCCGAGCGCCGCATCGACCTCTGCCACGACATAGCCGTTCTTCACGAGCGGGAAGGACGCCACGCGTACGTCGGCTGCGCCGAGATCGTCCGCGTCGCCTTCGAATGCAGCCCGAGCGGCTGCGAGGAACGTGTCGACCGCTGCGCGGTGATAGCCGCGCACGCGCCCGGTCGTCACAGAGAACGCGGCCGGAGGCTGAACCGAACCGTCCGATGTTCGCACGTCGTCGAAGACCATCACAGCACCACCCAGGAGGAGAAGAGGAAATACAGGCACAGCGCGGGCACCGTCGACGGAAGGATGCTGTCGAGTCGATCGAGGAGCCCGCCGTGACCGGGCAGCCAGGAGCTCATGTCCTTGATTCCAAGATCACGCTTGAGCATGGACTCCCCGAGGTCGCCGAGGGTCGCGGACAGCAGGATGGCGACGCCGAAGATCACGCCGATCCACCACGGCAGGTGCAACAGGAAGATCGCGAGGAGGACACCCGCCGTGATGGAACCCACCACGGCTCCACCGAACCCTTCCCACGTCTTCTTGGGACTGATTCGCGGGGCCATCGGATGCCGGCCGAAGGCCAGCCCGGCGGCATACGCGCCGGTGTCCGCCACGACGGCGATGGCGATGAAGCTCAGCACCCACCACTGGCCACCCTCCTGCTTGAGCAGGATCAGGGCGACCGCCGCGAGGAACGGCACGTAGATCTGAACGAAGCCTCCGATGACGGCATCCGTCAGCACATCGCCGTAGGTTCTGCCGTCCTTGGCGACCATCTGGGCGACCAACCGCCACACGATCACGAATGCGACGGCGAAGAACAGCATCACCCAGACGAACCAGAGGTCGAGGAAGAACGCGGACAGCACGAGCAGCGTCGCCGCCACGAACTGAGCGATCACGTCGATCCGCCGCCCGGACGCGCGCAGTGCCAGGGAAAGCTCGTACACCCCGAGCAGCGCCGCTGCCAACGCGAACGGCACGAAGAGGACCTTGATGAACAACAGCGAGGCGAGCAGGGCGGCGCCGAACGCCAGCCCGATCAGCGTCGCGAGGATCAGGTCACGCCCTGTGCGCTCTTTGATGCGCTCGTTCGCCTGGTCGAGCTGCCCGCGAGCATTCGTGACGTGGGTCCCGAACTCGTCGCGTGCGGCACGCCACTGCTCTCTGATCGCGTTGTGATCAGCTGTGTCCAACGGGGACTCCGTCATCGCGCGCTCCTCGGCGGGGAGAGGTGGACGTGGCGGGATGCTCGTCGCGTCGAACGCCGGGAAGGCGCCATCGACCAGCGGGATGGCGCCGGTCGAGGTCGACGAGTCGCGCGCCTCCCGGCGCGTCTGCGGCTTGTCGGTGCCGTCATCGGTGCGTTCGTCGGACATGCCGCCTACACCTCGAGAAGCTCAGCCTCTTTGCGCTTGAGTGCGTCGTCGATGAGGTCGACGTGCTGGCGCGTGAGGGCGTCGAGTTCCTTCTCTCCGCGAGAGATCTCGTCTTCTCCGAGCTCGCTCTTGAGACCGTCGAGTTCGTCCTTGGCCTTGCGACGGATGCCGCGCACGTGCACCTTGGCGTCCTCGGCCTTGGTCTTGACGAGCTTGACGTACTCCTTGCGGCGCTCAGCCGTGAGCTCGGGCATCGTCACGCGGACGAGGTTGCCGTCGTTCGTGGGGTTCGCGCCGAGGTTCGGCATGTCCCGGATCGCCTGCTCGATCCCCTTCAGAGCACTCTTGTCGTAGGGAGTGATGATGAGGGTGCGCGCCTCCTGGTTCGCCAGAGAGGCGAGCTGGGCGAGCGGCGTCGGCGTTCCGTAGTAGTCGACGAGCACCTTCTGGAAGAGCTGCGGGTTGGCGCGACCCGTGCGCACCGTGGAGAAGTCCTCCTTGGCGGCCTCGACCGCTCGTGCCATACGGGAGGTGGTTTCAGCGAGGACATCCGCGATCACGGTGACTCCTATCGTCGGGGTGTTCTGAAATTCTATCTGGCGCGGCGCGTGAGCACCGTCAGGGACTCAGGCGGTGACGAGAGTGCCGATCGGCTCTCCGAGGAGCGCACGCGTGACATTGCCCGCCGGCTCCATGCCGAACACCCTCATGTCCATGTTGTTGTCCATGCAGAGGCTGAACGCGGTCGAGTCGACCACCTTGAGGCCGCGCTGAAGGGCATCGCGGTAGGTCACGCGCTCGATGCGCTCGGCGTCGGCGTGCTTGTTCGGGTCCGCGGTGTAGATGGCGTCGACGCCGTTCTTGGCCACGAGCACCTCCTGCGCCCCGATCTCCAGCGCGCGCTGCGCGGCGACCGTGTCGGTGGAGAAGTACGGGAGGCCCGCTCCGGCGCCGAAGATGACGACGCGGCCCTTCTCCATGTGCCGCTCGGCCCGCAGCGGGATGTACGGCTCGGCGACCTGCGTCATCGAGATCGCGGACTGCACGCGGGTCGGCGCTCCGGCCTGCTCGAGGAAGTCCTGCAGCGCGAGGGCGTTCATCACCGTGCCGAGCATGCCCATGTAGTCGGCTCGCCCCCGGTCCATTCCGCGCTGGCTGAGTTCCGCTCCGCGGAAGAAGTTGCCGCCGCCGACGACGATCGCGATCTCTACGCGGTCGACGGCCGCGGCGATGTCACGGGCGATCTGGCTGACGACGTCGGGGTTGACGCCGAGCTGTCCGGCGCCGAACGCCTCACCGGAGAGCTTCAGGAGAACGCGACGGCGTCCGTTGCCTTCGGTCATGGGGGTGTTCCTCTCGTCCCGATTCAAGATAGTGCCTTCTGGGCATGAAGAAGGGGTTCGGATCATGTGATCCGAACCCCTTCGACGGTGTTACGCGCCGACCTTGAAGCGCGCGAAGTCCGTCACGGTGATACCGGCGTCCTTCGCCACCTGGGCGACGGAGAGCTTGTTGTCCTTCGCGTAGTCCTGCTCGAGCAGTGCGACCTGCTTGATGAACGCGGAGACACGGCCCTCGACGATCTTGGGCAGAGCCGCTTCCGGCTTGCCCTCGTTGCGGGAGATCTCGGTGACGATCTCGCGCTCCTTCTCCACGGCGTCAGCCGGGACGTCCTCGCGGGACAGGTACGACGGGTTCGCGAACGAGATGTGCTGCGCGATGCCGCGAGCGGTCTCGGCGTTGTCACCCGTGTAGGCGACGACGACGCCGATCTGCGGCGGGAGGTCCTTGCTCGTGCGGTGCAGGTAGACCTCGACGTTGTCGCCGGTGATCGTGCGAACGCGACGAAGTTCGACCTTCTCGCCGATGATCGCAGCCTCTTCCGAGATGACCTGTTCGACGCTCTTGTCGCCTGCCTGGGCGGCGAGTCCGGCCTCGACCGAGTCGGCCTTGACGGCCGCGACAGCGTCGGCGACCTTGTCGGCCAGTGCGATGAAGCGCTCGTTCTTCGCGACGAAGTCCGTCTCGCAGGCGAGCTCGATCAGCGTCACTGCGCCGTCCTGCTCGCGAGCGACGATGAGGCCCTCGCTGGTCGAACGGTCGGCACGCTTCGCGTTGCCCTTGGCACCCTTGAGACGCAGGATCTCGGTGGCCTTCTCGACGTCTCCGTCGGCCTCCTCGAGCGCCTTCTTGGTGTCGACCATTCCCGTTCCGAGCTGCTCACGCAGCGCCTTGAGGTCGGCGATGGTGAAGTTGGCCATGTGTGGTGGCTCCTTGCTTCGTGATGTGTGTGGTGGTCGCGGAATTACTTGGCGTCTGCTGCCTCGGCGGCGGCGACCTCAGCGGTCTCCTCGCCGGAAGCGGCAGCGATGGCCTCGTCGTGCGCCTCGGCGCCGGCCTCGTCAGCAGCGGTCTCGTCGGCAGCGGGGGTCTCGACGGTGGCAGCTTCGTCAGCTGCGGCGTCATCGACCTCTGCGGCGTCAGCCGACTCCTGGACGGGAGCCTCGAGGAGCTCCTTCTCCCAGTCGGCGAGCGGCTCAGCGTCGCCCGTCTCGGGGTTGTGCTTCTGCTGCAGGCCCTCTGCCGCTGCGTCCGCGATGATGCGGGTGAGCAGCGAGACGGAGCGGATGGCGTCGTCGTTGCCGGGGATCGGGTACTGGAAGTCGTCCGGGTCGGCGTTGGTGTCGAGAATGCCGATCACCGGGATGCCGAGCTTCTTGGCCTCGTCGATGGCGAGGTGCTCGCGCTTGGCGTCGACGACCCAGAGAGCGGACGGCGTCTTGGTGAGGTTGCGAATACCACCGAGCGACTTGTGGAGCTTGTCGAGCTCACGCTTCTTGAGAAGTAGTTCCTTCTTGGTGAAGCCCGAGGCAGCCGGGTTCTCATAGTCGAGCTCCTCGAGCTCCTTCATGCGAGCGAGACGCTTCGCGATGGTCTGGAAGTTGGTGAGGAGTCCACCGAGCCAGCGCTGGTTGACGTAGGGCTGGCCGACGCGCGTGGCCTGCTCCGCGAGGATCTCCTGCGCCTGCTTCTTCGTGCCGACGAAGAGGATCGTGCCACCGTGCGCGACGGTCTCCTTGACGAAGTCGTAGGCCTTGTCGATGTAGCCGAGCGACTGCTGGAGGTCGATGATGTGGATGCCGCTGCGCTCCGTGAGGATGAAGCGCTTGACCTTCGGGTTCCACCGACGGGTCTGGTGTCCGAAGTGCACGCCGCTGTCGAGCAGCTGGCGGATGGTGACCACAGCCATGGTCGTCTCCTTGTTCCGGCGCGATTCTGCGCCCTTGAGGTTGTCGAGTCGATCGGATGACCGAACTCCCTGGTGCCCGGCGCACACCCGCCTGAGTGGAATCAGGACCAGTGGGAGTGGATGCCACGACCGAAGTCGCTCTGGGCACGCGTAGTCACCCCGAGATCGAGGTGCTCCAACAGCATACAGGATGCGGCGGCCTCACTCCTCCTGCACGATGCACCGAAGCCATGTCTTCCCCACATGGATCGCGGGGGTTGCGATGACGCGTCCCTCCGCGGGCGGGAACGACGGACCATTGCCTCATGAACTCCCGCGCACGCGCGACCATCGCGTTCCTTCTGCTGGTCGTCCTGATTCTCGTCGCTCCGATCCCGGCGCGTGCGCGCGCGTCATCCGCGGAAGGTGCGAAGTATCCCGTCTGGCTCTGGCCGACCGATGAGCGCCGCGCGATCGCGTCGCCGTATCGCGCTCCCGCGCACGAGTACGGTGCCGGCCATCGAGGGATGGACCTCGCGACGACGCCGGGGGCTGTGATCCGCGCTCCCGCCGACGGGACGATCGCATTCCGCGGAACCGTCGTCGACAGGCCTCTGATCACGATCGAGCACCCCGGTGGCTACGTGTCGACGTTCGAGCCGTTGTCCTCCGAGCTCTCGCCGGGAGACGCGATCTCATCGGGGCAGGTGATCGGCACCGTGGCTGCCGGTGGCCACGCGGCGCCCGGCACTCTGCACCTCGGTGTGCGAATGGATGGCGCGTACATCAACCCGATGCTCCTCTTCGGCGCCGTACCCAGGGCGGTGCTGCTCCCCTGCTGCACGACCCCATGAATCGGTGACCGGGTGTTCAGGCGCGCGGGTGTGCGAGGCGATACGTCGCGGTCAGCCGTTCGGCGGACACGTGGGTGTAGATCTGGGTCGTACCGAGACTCGCATGGCCGAGGATCTCCTGCACCGCTCGCAAGTCCGCGCCGCCGTCCAGGAGATGGGTCGCGGCAGTGTGTCTCAGCGCATGCGGGCCGACCGTGTCCGCCCCGATGAACGGTGCGAGCACGTCGGCGACGAGCGAATAGACCGCGCGCGGTCCGATCCGCGCGCCTCGACTGCCGAGTAGCAGAGCGGGCGACGGCCGAGTAGCTCGTGCTGCCAGTGAGGGCCGCCCTCGAGACAGGTAGGCACCGGTGGCATCACGTGCAGGAGCACCGTAGGGCACCACCCTCTCTTTCGCGCCTTTTCCCAACACGCGCGCCGTGCCCCGGTCGAGGTCCAGATCGTCGACATCGAGTCCGCACAGCTCGGAGACTCGGATCCCTGCCCCGTACAGCAGCTCGAGAATCGCATGGTCGCGGAGCGCGATCGGATCACCGGCGGCGGCGGCGTGCCGTTGCGCCTCGAGAAGAGTCGTCATCGCGTCCTGAGAGGCGATGACGGGCAGCGTCCGCCCCCGCTTCGGGGCTACCAGCCGGAGGCTCGGATCGTGTGCGACGAGCTCCTGCTCCTGCGCCCAGCTGAAGAAGGACCGCGCCGCCGCGGCGCGCCGCGCGAGTGTTGACCGCGCGTCCCCCCGTTGAGTCGCGCGCCACAGCCAGTCGCGCAGTGTCTCGAGTGTGACGTCTTCGAGCTCGCGATCGCCGACGGTCTCCGCGAGATCACGGAGATCAGATCGGTAGGCCCGCACAGTCGCTGAAGACAGCCGACGCACTCGGGAGAGATGCTCGGTGAAGGCGTGTGCTGCTGCCTGGAACTGCATGGATCAAGTGTGCAGGAGCGCGAATCCGCGCGGTGTCAGCCGCGCCGCTCTCCGTCCGGCCGTTTCCGCCATCCGCTCTCGACGCGCGTGACAATCCCATCCAGCTCCAGGAGCCCGAGGAGGGCGCCGATCCTCTCGGGAGCGAGCCCCGATCTTCGGGACAGCTCGAGAACGGGTCGTGCGGAGCGACTGCTCAGGGCGTCGAGCACCCGAGACCGATCCGGGTCCGTGGCTCCGCCAACGGTCGTCCCGGGTGCGGCGTCACCCCACAACTCGCGTATCTCGGCGGTGGTCGTGACGCATCTCGCGTCGTATTCACGAAGAAGCCGATGACAGCCGGCCGACGATGCGGAGGTCACAGGCCCAGGCACCGCACCGAGCGGCCGTCCGAGCGCAGCCGCGTGTCCTGCGGTGTTCAGTGAACCGCTCCGCCACCCTGCCTCCACCACGACCGTCGCGTCGCTGATAGCGGCGATGAGTCTGTTGCGCGAGAGGAATCGCCACTTCGTCGGCGCGGTGCCGCAGGGCACTTCGCTCACCACGGCTCCGGTCTCCACGATTCTCCGCAGCAGCTGCTGATGGCCTTGGGGATACGCGCGATCGACTCCCCCGGCGAGGAAGGCTACGGTCTTGCCGCTCACGCCGAGGGCGGCCCGATGAGCTGCCCCGTCGATGCCGTACGTTCTCTTGCATTGTCGCGATGTTGCAAAAACAGGCATCAGGAGGTTGTTTAGGAGGGCGTGAGGTCGCTACGCAAGATCAGACAGTCATGTGCAACCAGACCGAGTCCCGCGGAGCGTCTCGCTAGCGACTGTTGACGTCATCTGTCCGTTCGCCGATAGAGTGCCCGGTGACAAGGGAGTAATGCGTTCCGGGGAGGACGGTCATGACTGGTAACGCGGGGACGGACGGGGGCGACGAGTCAGCACTTCCATCGGCGGGTGGTGTGCCGGTTGCGCGATCGTCGTTGTACGAAACGGACCTGTCCGGGTTCTCTTTATTGCGAAGCCCTTCCACCCCGTCGTGGCGTCGCCCGCAGTTGGGGGCGTTGGCGGCTATCACGAGTCATTGGACGTTGGATCCGAGTGAGCGCTTGTTGGTGTCCCTGCCGACGGGGTCGGGAAAGACTGGCGTAGCGACGGCGTTACCGCATATTGCTCGTGCACATCGGGCGCTTGTCGTGGTGCCGAGTAGAGAGCTGCGTTTTCAGCTTGCGACGGCGTTCCGTGATCAGCCGGATCTTGAGAAAGTGGGCGCTGTCAGTTCGTCCTACCCCCGCCCGGTGGTCACGGAGGTGACTGGCCGACGAATTGACTGGGAAGCCCTGGCGTCGTCTGACGTTGTGGTTGCTCTGCCGAACTCCATCAGTCCGCAAAACATGGAGCCCGAGTGGCTCCCTTCTGCCGACTTTTTCGATCTGGTCATCGTGGACGAGGCGCATCACACCCCGGCTGCGACGTGGCGGGCGCTACTCGACTACTTCACTAACGCGCGCGCGGTTCTGCTAACGGCCACCCCGCGCCGTGCGGACGGTCGACTTCTCCCGGGGACTCACGTCTACCATTTCCCTCTGCGCGCCGCGATCGCTGACAATCTGTTCAATCCGATCACCCCGGTGATCCTCGAGATCCCCGCGCCGCTCACAGAGACGGCGAAAGATACAGCGATCGCTGAGAGAGTGGTCGCGACGATGAGCGAGGCGGAACATGCGACGAGTGTCGCCCTGATCCGGGCCGGGAGTGTGCTTCGAGCCACAACGCTGCAGACGCTGTATGCGCGGTTGGGGCTAACTGCGGAGATCATAGTTGGCACTACCTCCACCACTGACCGACAATCGATGCTCTCCCGATGGAACAGCGGTGAGCTACGTGCGGTGATCGCGGTGGATATGCTCGGAGAGGGCATAGACGTGCCCCGCCTGCGGGTGGTGGGATATCACGACAAGCACAAGTCCGAGCCCGCGACAATCCAGTTCATCGGGCGCCTCGCCCGCACGAATCCCGCCTACCCCCAACATTCTGTTCTAGTCACCGTCCATGACGAGGATGTTTACCCTGCCCTCACGGGCGCGCTCAGGTCCCTGTATGTGGAGGACGCCGACTGGGCGCAGATCCTGCCCACGCTGATCGACGATGACATTCATCGTGAACAAGCCGATCGAGCCTATCTCGCCGCATTCGAGGACGCACCGTTCACGTTCTCGCTGTCGGCGATCCGCCCCTTGGCACGCGCGAGCATGTACGAGGTTCCCGTACTCAACCCATGGGAGCCCGATTTCAGCGACGGCGTCCCCGCGCCATTGCGGCCAGGGGAACGCATCCTCGGGCGAGAGATTGTGTACGCGGGCCTCAACGACCTCCACACGCAATTGATCGTGATCACCGCCGAATCCGACCAACCCAGTTGGTACGCGGGCACCGAGCTGCGCCGCGACATCTTCGACCTCGCCGTGGTGAGTTGGATTCGCAGTGGCGACACTCGCCGCCCGCACCTGCTATTCGTCAACGCGCAAGACGACGGGCTCCTCAACGCCATCCGCGACACCCTCGACCCCACCGGTGAGGTACGAAACGGCAATCCTGCCTCTCTCCAAGCGGCATTCGATTCCGTCGAACGAGTCTCGGTGTCATCCGTCGGCGTCCGCAACACCTTCGCCCCACTGCCCGGAACACCCGCCTACTCCACGTTCGCGGGCAGCGGCATCGACCGAGGTCTCCGCGACGCAGACACCCACTCCCGCTCCCTCGGCCACGCCATGGCTCAGGTGCGGGTGAGTTCCGGGGCGACGACCACCGCAGGCCTGGCCGCCGAGAAAGCGAAGTACTGGGAGACCCGGTACCTCGGGCTGCGCGAATACGAACATTTCGCCATCGACCTCGCCGGTCGGTACTGGTCGCCGCGCATCACCGACTCCGGCCCGCTCTTGCCCAACGTGTCCAAAGGCATCCGCACCGACACGTTCGGCGCCCAGCCCCTCGCCGCCGAACTGAACCCAGGCCTGTTTGGTGCGTCCTGGGCCCTTCCCGACGGGCGAACCATCGAATCTCTGGACATCGAACCGAGCCCCACAGACCCCCAGGACGCGGCGCACCTGTCGGTGCGGGTGTTCGACCCGACGGAGCCGACCGTGACGATCTGGGCAGGAACACAAACCATCGACGGCCGCTTCACCACCATCCGCGGCGACGAGATCCTGCGCCGTGGTACCGGCCACCAAGCCACCATCCCGGAGCTTTTCGACGCTGACCCACCCCTGGTGTACTTCCTCGACGGGACCACCATCAGCGGCCCCACCACCTTCCGCTCCCCCGGCGCTGAACGCTCCCTCCCCCCAATCCCCTTCACCCCGATCACCTGGACAGGCGTCGACATCACAAAAGAAGTCCGCCCCGCCTCCGGCCTCATCTCCATCCACCAGTGGGTCGAGGACCGCCTCACGATCCCCACCGCCCCCGGTGTGTCCCGGTGGGTGTTCAACAACGACGGAGGAGGCGAGATCGCCGACCATATCGTCATCGAACGCACCACGACCGGACGCATCCGTCTTGAGATGTGGCACTCGAAGTTCTCCAGCTCCACCACCCCTGCTGTTCGGGTCACTGACATGGAAGTCGTCACCCAACAGGCTGCGAAAAGCCGCCGGCATGTCACCGACCGCGGATTCTGGAACCGTGTTGCCCGCCGCCTCGACGGCACTGAACGACCACCGCTCCGCCTCATCGCCGGCGACCTGTCCGACATTCGCGCCCTCTGCGGCCTCGACCCGGCCCGCACCGAGGAATCCATCGCCGACACCCCACCCCTGTTGGAGGCGACCATCGTCATCGTGCAGCCCGGACTGAGCATCAACGACCTCGAACACCGCCTCGCCGCACCTACCGTCGACATCAGCGCCGGACAAGTCCGAGAATTTCTCACGTTCGTGCACAACGCCGTCGGCGGCCTCGCCACCATCGAGTTCTACTGCTCGGCCTAATCCCGACCGCCACCACACCCCGACACCGACCGCACCAGAGAGCGACCGACAGGGCCGTGCCGGGAGCGAACGCGTCACACGGGTTAAGGGCAGCGCTTCGGTCAGCGTCCTCGAAGATCGGGTAGGGGGCGCGGGAGGAGTTCGTCCACTGACACGTCGAGGACCTGCGCGATCGCCATGATCGATCGCAGCCCTGGGTTCGCGGGAGACCCCCTCCGCGATTCACCTTTCTCGTACTGGTGATAGATGTACCGGCTCAATCCCGCACGGTATGCGACGTCCTCCTGGCTGAGCCCAGACTCGACGCGGCGCCGACGCAGCTGCACGGCGAGACTTTGGACGAAAATACGCCACTGCTCATCCACATCATCCGCACGCCTGACCACACTCCCAGCGTCCCGAACAAGGCTTCCCGGTATGGCCTTACCGGTATGACATAATTTCGGTGGCCATACGAAACAATCGTCTACCGCCGGATCTATTCCGCTCTGCACGTGTGCTGCCGGCCCTCCGAACCTCCCGGTCGCATCGCAGGGCAGGCCCATAGCGTGCGACCGCGAATGTGACGGTAACGATGACTGGCAGGCCTGGAGTGATCTGGTGGCGCGGCGAAGAACACCCTCCGCCTGCGGCGTGGACATACGTGTTCGAAGAGTTCACCACCGACCCCACCGCGGATGAATGGGGCCTGGCAGCCGGGGTCTTCATCGCCCAGTACCGTCGCCGCCACGGCCAAGGGCCAACGTTCCGGGAACTGTTCGAGCACCTCCTCCCGGACACCGATGGGATGCCCTCCGAACTTCCCGCCAACTGGGACCCGGTGGAGCGTCGGCGCGGGAGCGACTTCCGGCTGTACGCCGCGGTGGAGTGGCGGCGACGCGGGTACCTAGCCTTCGAGCGAGGAGTCACCCGAAGTCTGCGCGTGGGCCCCCGCTTCCGCGAACGCTCCCGCGCCCTCCAACAAAACCGCAGCTACCCGCACCCCACACGCTCGACGCCAACAGACCATCCGCAGCCCTCGACGACACCCACACGATGGCGCATCGACGGACCTGACCCCCTCCGTATCTCCGCGCACCCCCACACCCCCGATCCAGAATGATGATCCCCGCACCCGCGACCCCTCCGAAGGGGGCTCCCGAGTCCCATCGGGAATCCGCGCTCAGCGACGATGACGCGGCGGGACTAATCGACGAACTCAGCCGTCTGTTCACCACGATCCTGGAGTCCGGGCGCGACACAAAGCTCTTCTCCGCCCTTTTGCGCACGATCGTCCAGATCATCACCGACGCTGACGGGAAGGTCTTCGACACCGCCGCCGACCGCGCCACAGAGACCACGGCGAAATACACCCACGATGAGACACGCAACGGCGACTGCGAGCACATCCGCGACGAGAACGCCGTCGAGGCGCCCTTGGATGGTGCAGAGAGAGGATCGCAGCGGATGCGGCCGGAGTTCCGTGACCGGCTCGAGGCGGTGATCGATTCTTTCAGTGACGACGAGGCCGCCGATTTTCTGCAGGTCGGGGCCCGCCAGGTCCAACGCCTCGCACGCAACGGCACCCTGTGGTTCTTCACTGTGCACCACCGGCGTCGGTACCCGATGTGGCAGTTCGGCTACAACGGCAGCATCCTGCCCGGACTTCCTCGCCTAATCTCCGTTCTGCCCACAGGCTGGACACCGGAGGACACCCACCGATTCATGATCACCCGCTCCCCCCGTCTGACCCACAACGGACACCCCACCAGCCCACACACATGGATGAGGCGCGGAGGGAACATCACCGCGGTGATCGCCCTTATCCCGATCACCGCTCAGACCGCTCACACCGACATACCTAAAACAACGGCCGCCGTGGCCGACGCAGACTAGCCCTCGCCCGTACAACACACGCCCCGGTTCCTCACCCACTCCGGGCGAGTCCACTAGCGAGCGTGCGGGTTGGAGCGTGTGTCCGATGACGGGTAGGCCAGACGGCGGCTACACCAAGCGTCGTAACGACGGCGACACCCCCGGAAGCAGCAGAGGAGGATCTCCGTGCCGCCGCAACAGGCGAACCGGTACAGGAACGTCGCGCAAGACCAGCGCGGATCCCGCACAATGATCTCGATTTCCTGCCCGCCAACGGTGTCATCGAGCACACCAAAGTCCTCGTGCGCGGGGTGAAGGATCATCGCGGCACGATCCTTCACCCCGATCCGCGCCGACGCGGGAACTAGCTCGTGAACCACCCGCGGCTCTTCGCTCGGAGACAACGCATCAAACTCCACCAGCCCCGCACGCAGCAACCGCGAGGACGCGCGACGCCCCGTTCCCGAGCACGAAATGCCGTCGAATACACCCGCCGCATTCGGACGGACACACAGCCTCCGGGTTCCACGGTGCCGGCGAGTTATGAAAGTGCGGAGCAAGATAATCTCCACCCGTGCCCCAACGACACATCACTCTGAGGCCGTCCCGGTCCCGTTGGTCCGAAACGTGCCCTGGTGCGTTCCGCGGCGGATCTGCGTGGCGGTCGTACGGGTCCGCGGCGTGAAGAACGGCCTCACCCGCAGGAGCACCCCCGCCCGTTCAAGACGCTCTATCCCACCCGCGACGACGATGCGCTCGTACCAGCAAGAGAGATCCACCTTGCCTTCCGTGAAGGGGCGCGACTTCGGAAAGCCGTCGTCCATGCGGAGGAATGAATACGATGTGGTGATGGCCGAGAATCTCATTCCGACCGCTGTCGATGACGACGCGGAGCACCCGGGTGGTGCCCCCCGACGGGGCCGAACGATGAGGTTGGGCTCTCTTGCTCCCCGATTCGAGGAGTCCGAGCACCAGGTGTATTTCGACCTGCTCGAACGGGCCCTCGCCCACGATGACACCCGCAACATCGCCGTCACCGGCGCTTACGGGACGGGAAAGAGCAGCATCCTCAGTCGACTCCGTACCAGCGAGGCGTACCGCTCGAGGGTCGTGGGTTTGTCGTTGTCGACGATCGGTCAGACGAGTGACACGCACCGTCCCGGCGCGGCGGAGGATTCGCCGACTTCGCGGGTGAATCAGATTCAAAAGGAGATCGTTAAGCAGCTCCTGTATCGCACCGCGGTCGAGGAGGTGCCGCAGTCGCGTTTCCGGCGTGCCGCTGTCGCCCCGCGCGCACGCGAGAGGTGGAGGGCGGCGGGTATCGGGCTGATCGTCGCGGGCCTTCTGTTTCTCCTGGGCCCGCTGCACCCGCTGATCACTTTGTGGTTCGAGGGCACGTGGCGTCAGGTCCTCGCATATCTGATCGTCGCCGCGGGACTCGTAGCCCTGTCATGGGGTGTGCAAGTGCTTCTGCGGGTGCGTCCCTTGATGAGCGCGTCCGTGAACGCAGCGATCACGACGGTGACGCTGACCAAGCAGTCGGATACGTATTTTGACGCGTATCTGGATGAGATCGTTTATTTTTTCGAAGCGACCCACTGTGACATCGTCGTCATCGAAGACATCGACCGTTTCGAGGACGCGCAGGTGTTCGACACGTTGCGTGCCCTCAACGGACTCCTCAACGGATCCCGGCAAGTGGGGCGTCGCGTCGTCTTCATCTATGCAATCCGGGACAGCGTGTTTGAACGCATCGGCTCTCCCGACCCCGCAACCCCACCGGCGGACGTGTCGCAAGATCACGCGAAGGAAGCACTCAAACGTGCGAGCCGCACCAAATTCTTCGACGTCATCATTCCGGTGGTGCCGTTTATCAGCCCCGACAACGCCCGAGATGTGATGTCGGATGCGATGAAGAGCCCCGACTTCAAAATCAACGCGTCTCTCATCCGCCTCGCCGCGCGCCACGTCGCCGACATGCGTATGATCCAGAACATCCGCAACGAGTTCGAGATCTACCGCCATGAGCTTGTCGCGTCCCAGCGCGTTCTTCCCGATATCACCGACGACCTGGTGTTCGCGGTCGTCTTGTTCAAAAACACGCACCTGAGGGACTACGAGAGCATTCGACAGCGTGACAGCTCCCTCGACCACCTCTTCGTCGCCTGGCGGACGCTCGTCGCGGCCGCAACAACCCAGACACTGGGACAGCTGTCGGCGCTCCGCGGGATTACCCATGACACGGTCGGTATCGATGAGCGTGCCGCCGACCTAGGCACCCGGATCGCCCGCCTGCGAGACCTTCTCGATGAGGCGCTCCCCTCCCCGATGAGCATCACCCTAGACCCCGACCTCGAGGACGCGCTTGCGACACCTGACGGGTGGACGAACCTCACCAAGGACGGCGAACTCGCATTCGCGATCACCCGCAACGGGGCCGCCACCACCTCGTTCACCTTCACGACCGAGCACCTCGCACAACTCCTGCACACAAGTGTCGACCCGGCGGACTGGATCACCCACAACACTCAGGCGGCAGCCGCAAGCGAAGCGACACTCCGCGAACAAGCCTTATTTCTCCGACACCACACCTGGGAACAGCTCAACGCCCGCGACGATGTCACCGCCGACGCGGACATGTTCACCCTCACCGCCGAGGAAGGCGCACGACTGAGTGTCGTCCTGCGCGGCCGCACCGACGTGCGCTTCGCTGACCTCGTTGACGCGATCCTTCCCTCGGAGCTCGCCCGCGACCTGGTGCGGAAAGGGTATGTGACATCCCATTTCGCCCTCTACGCGTCCACCTACTACGGCACCCACCTCAGCAAAGAGGCACGCGAGTACATCTACCGGTGCATCAGCCCGGGTGTTCCCGACTTCACGTTTGAGCTGAGCCGCCGAGACGTGCGACAGATCCTCCGCGAACAGAACGCCCAAGAGGACGACGCCGACCTGTTCAGCGACGCGAGCATCCTCAACATTCATGTCGTCGACTACCTCCTCGCCCGCCGCCCCGAGGCGGCGGCGACGGTGGCCCGTCAATGGGCGGACAGAGATGAGACGACAACGGCGTTCCTAGACGTGTATGCCATGCAGGGCGCCGCGGTGCCGGCGCTTCTGATCGCCCTCGTTCCGCACTGGCGAGACGTCGCCCACTATGCCGCCACCTCCACAGCGATCGCGGAGGAGGACAGGCTGATGGTAGTGGATGCCGTGCTCGGTGCTGTCAACGCAGACACTCAGAACAGCACCGCTCTCCTCGCACGGTACATCGCCACCCACAGCGCCGATCTGTCCAGTGTCGCCCACCCGGCTTCCGCGGCGCATGCCCGGGCAGTGATGGGGCTGCTCACCGACACCGGGCAGATCGTCGCGGATCTGGCCCCGCTGAACGATCATGCCCGCACGGCGGCATTGGATGCCGGCCTGTTCCCGATCTCGGAGAGCAACCTGCGCGTCTTCGTGCCCCGCGGGCGCGTCCAGCTCGGCGCTCTCCGACGCAGCAACGCCACCCTGTACACCCTCACGGTCCGTCAGATCGAGCGCTACCTGCCATTGGTGCGCAAGAAACCGTCCGAGTTCGCCCTCGTCGCAGACACGAAACAACTGGTCGCGCTGATCCGGGACGTCGCGACCCTCGCCCCGGACACGTTGACCGACACCCTCGCCGTCAAATCCGACCTGCGCATCCCGGACATCACCGAGGTTCCCGATAGCACCTGGCCGGACGTCGTGACCGCGCAGCGCATCACCGCGACCGCCACCAACGTCGCCGCATACATCGACACATATGGGGTCGATGAATCGCTTGCTGTGCTGTTGAAGCCGCGTCGCATTCACGGGGGAATGCTCTTGGAGGAGGGCACGCGCACCGAAATCGCACACGCGATCCTCCGCGCGAACGATGTCATCCCGTCGACGCTCGCCCGCGTGAAGACCGTCGCCACCCTCTCCCCGGGGGTATTGGAGGCGAATGCGCTGACCCCAGAAAGCGGTGACCTCGTCGCTCGGCTCCTCACCGCCGGTCTCCTAGCCGACGATGCGACCGCTTTCTCTTCGACGCTGATGGTCGATTGGACGACGATGGAGAAGACCATCAAGGCCTCCACACGATTCAAAACACTCGTATCGCCGACCATGCTCCCCGCCCCATGGATCGGGGCGTTCATCCGCAGCTCCGACCTCACGTCATCGACGAAGCTCGCCGTCGTCAAGTCGCTCGACACCTTCCTGGACGGGGTCACCCGGCAGCATGCCATCGACATCGCCGCAGCGCTCATCAACGGCGGCTGGAAGATTCAATCGCCCCGCATCACTGCCCTGCGCGCCGCCGGTGCGAGGGCCGATCAATGCATCTCTCTGCTGGCCAACGATCTCACTCGCATTGGTCTCGACGGCGCCCGTGGCATCCTCAGCGCACTCGGCGGCGACTACGCCCTGGTCGCGGCAGGCGGCAAGAAGCGGCCGAACTTCCCCGCGGACGTAGCCCACAAGCGTGTCCTCGAGCTGTTCATCGGCACTAGCGTGAAACGGCTTAAGGAAGAAGAATTCAAACGAACTGGCAAGCGCCTGGTCGCACTTTTGCAGTAGAAGAACCGACGTCGAAAGCAGAGGTTGTTGAGCCTCCTCACACGCCCGACCAGAGCCGCGCCAGGTTCGGCGGGTCAATCACCGGGCGGGACGAGAGCACCATCGGGAGGCGACATTGGCGAGGCGATTTGAGAATCGTCGACGCGCTCCTCCGGACGATGTTCGAACTCGTACTCGAGTCGCGGGGAGACTTTCTTACGTTGACTGAAACGTAAGCGTCAGAGCCGAGCAAGACTATCGACGCAGAGGCACCTCGTGCTGGAACGAACGCGGAGCGCCGAACGTGGCTTCGCGCCGAATGCAAAACACCCCCGCGCGGTAACCCATCGACAGAACACACTGCCCGCTCGAACATTTGAAAGGCAACACCATGACCAATTCGGAGGACCAGGCTCGCCTTACACGCCTCCAGGAGATCCGGGACGGTATGGAGGGGCTTCATGCCAACGCTCTCGCAGAGCGTGACGGCAGAACCTTCACGACTGAAGAGACGCTCGCTCTCATCGAGCGGCGCAACCAGTCGAAGTAACGCACAGGCGCGGGGGCCCGGACTTCCTCGAAATCTCGCGGATTTCATGCGCTCTATTGCTGGGGCGCTTCGACCGAGACGCCAGTAGTCGAACGCATCGAGCAGCCTGCCCAAGGCGTATCGAGGTGCGGCGCCGCGGTCTCAGTGAGCGCCGAAACGATCGCCTGGAATGCGATCGTGCTTCAGTGCTCGGCTTCGTCCTGGTCCGTCCGCACACTGATGTGCTGAGCGACGTACTGCACCATCTGGTCCGCCGACCAGTTGGTTGCCCGTGCGGCGAAGTCGACCAAGAAGGCCGATAGATGCGCGTTCGCCTGAACATAGGCGGTCGCCCGATCTTCAACCTCAAGCGGCTGGGCAAACAGAAAATCGGAGATGTTCTGCATGCTGATCTGCCGAGCCGCGTCGTCCCGAAGGGTCTGCGAAGTCATCAGCTCCGTGGACAGCCGGAGGGCCTCTCGTACGAGGCGGTCGAAGTCTTCATCACTCACCATGAGTTGAGAGTAGCGAGTTAGGCGCCATGTGTCGCGCCTCTAGTCAGTTTTATCGCATCGAACGAGGCGCAGCCCCCGCCGGGCATCTCGGGTTATCCCTCGTAGTCAGTCTGAGGTCCGCATCTGCGACGCCTTGATCGCTAGGGAGTTGAGAGACTGAGCCGAACTTTCACCACCGCTGATAGCGCTTCAGGATTGCCCGATGGGCGATGAGCGCCTCATCGAGCGTGAACTTGCCGTCGAAGAACGCATCCCACGCACCCGCATGACCGCGCGCCGCCTGCTTGCGCAAAGTCAACTCGGCCTGGGGCTCCTCACCCCGCCATGCCCACTCGCCAACGTACTCGCCACTCATCGCATGATGACCGGGCGTGTACTCCTGGATCAGCCCGATCCGATACTCGAAGCCACGATACGCCGTCAGGAACTCTTCCTCGTCCGCGATGAGATCCGCGAAGAAGCGACGGATCTCGGTCCCGAACAGGTGGCTGGTTGGATAGACCCAGCCACTCGTACCCGCCCAGCGCGGCAGATTCTTGGCCCAATCGTCCGAGAAAAGCCGCTGATAGTGAATGAGCTGCGCGACGTTCGCCTGCTGATCGAACCCGGGATGAGTATGGCCCTCCACTTCGGTCGCGATCGCGAGGAGCAATCCTTCTCGGTTTCGCCGGGTCGCGGTGATCGAGATCACCGCGACGGCCACCAACGCCGGAATCAGCCGCACCGAGCGCAGCGCCTGGTTGAACTGCGGCGGAAACGACGCGCCGGCATTGACCAGTCGCTGGACCACGTCGACCCAGAGCCGGTCGTGCACCCCGTCGGAGTCATGCCACACTCCTTCGATCAGCAACAGGGCAAGCTGATCCATCGAACGGACATGGGCATCGATCGCTTCATCCACCACCTGCCAAGTGACTTCCGCACCATCGACGGAGGAGATGGGCTGAGCGGCGATCGAGTCAACCACGCCATCTACGACACCCATCACAAGGTCGTGAAGATCGATCCGTCGAACCGGGTCAGGCAGATACCGTTTCAGCCGGGCAACTGCCATCGCCGTCGTCAACGGCGGCGCCGACAATCGGTCCAACGCCTCCAAGCTCTCGACGAGCTCACCGAACAGATCATCAGCGCTCGATGAGGGAAGCACTATCCCGCCACGCCCCGCTAGCAGCCGCTTGGCCGTGTCGCCGCGACTGCTGCGCTGGTCCCAGTACAACGGATATCTTCGCGACGTCGACTGCTCCAACGCGCCGACCAGCGCGACATCCCAGTCCGCCGACCAGCCCGACACGATCAGCCCGTACTCGTCGAACACCTGGTCCAACAGACCCGTCCACTCTGCGGGATAGTCCGAGAGCTCGGACGGTGTGTTCCGGGTCCCCAGATCTCGATAGTCACCGTGCAGTTTAATGACCGTCGCGTCTGAATGCGCCAGCGGTGCCATCCCATTGACCGCCTCCGGCCGGGAGATTACCTGGGGAGACACACCCGCCGCTTCCAGGGCCTGTTCCATTAGTCGGTCGAAGTTGGTTGTAACAATGACCTTCACCGATCCGCGGCGTACAAGCTCCGCGATCGCACGATGTGCTTTGCTCGGCTGCCGCACCGGCGTCTCGTCATCCGAGCCGGGCTCGAAGAATCCTGCGAGCAACCCCTGCCGAGCCGCCGCGGACGGAGCCAGTTGCTCCAGCAAAGACGAGTATCCCAGCTCGCCCTCACCGTTCTGACTCCACCACAACTCCGGGTCAGCCCGGGCTGCGGAAACGGCATCGACATCGTCAGGAGCCGATGCGGCTGCGACTCGAGCCACGAGCTCCGTCACCACACCCCAGCCGGTCAGCAGGCCGGCGCCGGTCGAGACGCCGGAGCCCAGCATCACCACATAGACGCCTGGTTGCGAATGCATCGACGTCGCCAAGGACACTAGCGGGGACACACCTCTGCTCGCAGCCATGCGGACAGTCTTGCAGCCCCCTCCGACACCAGCGCGTGGCGCTGCGGCCAGTCACATCATTCCGGCAAACGCGAATCCGAGTCGCAGCGCTTTCTAGGCCAGGTCGGAAACCCGCGCACGGCGTCGCAGTCCTCTCCATCGATCCCGCCGCCCGCAGCCGCCTGAACACCGTGTTCGTCGTCGTGAACTTCATCGGCGGCACGATCGGCTCCGCCCTTGCCGGGCTGGTCTGGCCCCTCGGAGGTTGGACAGGCGAAATGATCACCGGTGCCAATCATCATCGGCATCGCGTTGACGATCTGGCTCGTTCACCGCACTCGCGCCCTCGCCGACTGACTCGACCGCCCCAGCCAGCGGACGATAGCCGTGCTCGCGCTTACCGCGCTCCAGATCCGCCAGAAACGATCGTTTGCGGCAGCAGCAGTTAGTCGGCGCTTGAGGCGTGCCGCTATGGTTCGCCGAAACCTCGTATCGGCAGACAGTTTCGGCGTGTAGCGGGACAGGTGAGCGTCTTTCGCTGGAGATATCGTCCTCTCGTTTACTTGGCTATTGCCGCCAGGCCGCTGTCATCGAAGACCAAGATGTCACCGTCGTTCGTGGTCGCGAGCGCTTGTGCGGAGCCGTGGGTGACGCCGGCGGGAACCCACTCGGCTTTGGATCCTGTGCTGGCCCAGATCTGTCCGCCGCGACCGACACCGACAAGCCGTTTGCCGTCAGGTGACACGGCGAGTAGATAGAGCGCAGGCGCCTCGTTCAGAGGTGTAAAAGTGGTGCCCTCATCAGTGCTGATTTGCACCCCGTCTGGGGTGGCGGCGATCAGTTGCCCTTCACTGTCGATGACGAGGCTGAACGCCAGAATTTCTCCGACCGGCGACCAGGTCTCACCGAGGTCGTCAGTGCGGAGGAGCTCCGCGGAGTCCGAGGCGATCCCGTAGAGGGTGTCGTTCTTCCCGGCGGCAAGGACGTGGAAGTCTTTCTCGTCGGTGAATGAGACGGGCGTCCAAGTTCTGGCGCTGTCGTCGCTCCGGATGATTCCGAGGTTGGGGGAGCCGAGTTCTGGGGCCGTGGTCGGTCCGGGATGCCCGGACGCGAGGAGAGCATCACCGACAGTGATGAGGCCCATTGCGTCGAAGTCGGTCGTCTCGATACGCGAGCCGACCTCCCCATCCGGTGTGGCCGTGTAGATCCCGTCATGGGCACCCAGGAGGTATCCGTCCTCGGAGGGGTTAGGCACGATCGCGTGGACGTGGCTGATGGACGCGGCGTGGTCGTGCCCGGTGGTGGGCTCGGCGGGTGCCGTGCAGCCGGCCAGCACAATGCTGGCCGCGATCGTTGTGGAGAGCGTGAGTGCCGCTCGGTGTCGCTGTCGAAAAGTGGGCAACGTGAGCTTCTTGAGGGTTCGCATGATGGTGTGCGCAACAGATCACGGGGTGGGGTGCGGGAGCCCCGCACCCCACCCCGGGGATCACAGAGTTGCGAGGATCTCCTTCATGGTGGCGATCTCGTCGGTTTGCGTGTCGATGATCGTCTCAGCGAGTGCGATGGCGTCGCTGTTTTGACCGTTGTCGACTTCGTTCTGCGCCATGTCGACAGCGCCCTCGTGGTGCTGGATCATCTGCTCGAGGAACAGACGGCCAGCATCGGGACCGGTGGCATCTTCGAGGGCCTGCATGTCTTCTTCGGACATCATGCCGCTGCCGTGATCCATGCCCTCCATGCTGTCCATATCCGCGCCCCAGTCTTCGAGCCACTGGTCCATTGTCTGGATCTCCGGCTCCTGAGCGGCCTTGATCTCTTCGGCGAGGGCGACGACGCGCTCATCGACGCCGTCTTTGCTGAGAAGGACGTCGGACATCTCGATGGCTTGTGCGTGGTGCTCCTTCATCATGCTGGCGAACATGATGTCGGCGTCGTTCGCGTCCGCTGTGTCGGTGGGTGCGGACGAGCTGCCGCCGTGGTCCATGCCTTCCATGCCGTTGCCGGAACCGGTGTTTCCGGCGCAGCCCGTGAGGGCGAGAAGGGCAGTGAGGGTGAGTGCGGCGATCGCTGCGGGTCGAATCTTCATGAGTGTTCTCCAAGGGTCGGTGATGAGGCCCGGCTATTGCCGGTGCCAGGGGTGCGTGCCCGCAAAGGGGGCTAGCGCGTCATCACGTGCGACTGATGCAGAGAACCGTGAGAGAGGGCGGTGGCGGAAGCGCGTGGGCACGGGCGGGCCAACGGGTCGTCGCGGCCACGAGTGCCGTGATCAGGGTGGCATGCCGCCAGCCGAGCCCGATCCGCCCGAGCAGGATCGTGGCGACCAGGAGTGCGAGGACGCACGCCATCCACGTCATCGGATCCCCGCCCCCACACGTCGCGCATCCCGCTGCCGCTGTCGGTGAGTCCTGCAGGGTGGCGGCTTCGGATGTGTCGTGGTGCTGGTCGGCCGCTCCGGATTGAGTGCTGACTGCGACGGTGTCGTGGTGGCCGGCAGTTGTCGCGTGCGAGTTGAAGGAGTGCATCGCCAGCAGACCGGCGATGACGCCCACGGCGACCGCGAGGACGGCCACGACGGTATGGGTGAGCGTGCGCGGTCCACGCACCTGTTGTGCGACGTTGATCAGCGACATACTCACCTCCCGTTCTCCTCAGCCTACGTCCGTCACCCTGACTGTTTCTTGCTACTTGCCCGCTACTGCGTCCGGGCGGAGATCCAGCCGGCGCAGCAGCTGCGCGTTGAGCGCGACGACGATGGTCGACAGGGACATCAGCACTGCCCCCACGGACATCGGGAGAACGAATCCGATGGGGGCGAGCACGCCGGCCGCGAGCGGGACGGAGAGCAGGTTGTAGCCGGCGGCCCACCAGAGGTTCTGCTTCATCTTCCGGTAGCTGGCCCGTGACAGTTCGATCACCGACAGCACCGACCGAGGGTCGTCGCTGGCGAGGATGACCCCGGCCGAGGCGATCGCGACATCCGTTCCCGCGCCGATCGCGATACCGACATCCGCCTGCGCGAGCGCGGGGGCGTCGTTCACGCCGTCTCCGACCATCGCGACCTTGCGGCCCTCGCCCTGCAGTTCTTTCACCTTCGAGGCCTTGTCCTCCGGTCGCACCCCGGCGAAGTACCGGTCGATACCCAGCTCGCCCGCCACGGAGGCGGCCACCGCGTCGGCATCACCGGTGATCATGACGACTTGCACACCCCGCTCGTGGAGGGCCTCGACGGCATGACGCGACTCTGAGCGGATCTCATCCGCCAATCGCAGTGCGCCCGCGACCTGACCGTCGACGAGGACGTGGAGGATGATCGCACCCTCATTGCGCCACTCATCGGCAACCGCCAGCTCCTGGGCGTTCTCCTGCTCGAGCATGTACGGCCCACCGACCTGCACGATGTGCCCATCGACACGCGCACGGACCCCGACCGCCGGCGAGGACTCGAAGTCGGACGAGGCAGGGACCGTGAGGTTCTTCTCCTTCGCCGCGTTGACGATCGCGCGAGCGAGCGGGTGCTCAGAGTCGGCTTCCGCAGCCGCGGCCCAGGCCAACAGCTGGTCAGAATCGGTGCCGGACACGGGGTCGATCGCGGTGACGGCGGGGGTGCCCTTGGTGAGAGTGCCGGTCTTGTCGAACAAGACGGTGTCGACGGTGCGCATACTCTCCAACGCGAGACGATCCTTGATCAGCACACCCCCACGAGCCGCCCGCTCCGTCGCGATCGACACAACGAGCGGGATCGCCAGGCCCAGAGCGTGCGGGCACGCGATCACCAGCACGGTGATCGTGCGGATCACCGCGGCGTCGGGCATGCCGACAACCGTCCAGACGATCGCGGTGATCGCGGCAGCGCCGAGCGCGAACCAGAACAACCACCCGGCAGCTTTGTCAGCGAGCCGTTGCGCCCGCGACGACGAGCTCTGCGCCTCGGTCACCAGCTTCTGGATACCTGCGAGAGCAGTGTCCTCGCCGATCGCGGTGATCTCCACCCGCACACCGGAGTCGGTCGCGACGGTGCCGGCGATGACCTGGTCGCCGTCGCTGCGGCGCACGGGCCGGGATTCTCCGGTGATCATCGACTCGTCCATGCTGGCCGAGCCCTGCACGATCCGCCCGTCTGCGGGGACCCGCCCGCCCGGGCGCACCACCACCACGTCACCCACCAGCAGATCAGACGGGGCAACCGTGACGGTTGTATCGCCCTCGATCTTTTCCGCCTCGTCAGGCAGCAACGCAGCCAAGGAATCCAACGCTGAGGTGGTCTGAGCGAGGGAACGCATCTCGATCCAGTGACCGAGCAGCATGATCACGATCAGCAGGGCCAGCTCCCACCAGAAGTCCAGCTCGTGGTGCAGCAGGCCCAGGCTCGCACCCCATGATGCGAGGAATGCGACCGTGATCGCGAGGGCGATCAGCAGCATCATCCCGGGCATGCGGGCCCGGAGCTCGCTCACCGCGCCTGTGAGGAACGGCGCCCCACCCCACACATACATGACCGTCCCGAGAACCGGGGACACCCAACCGACCCACGCAGCGTCCGGCAGCGGGTATCCGAGCAGCATCGAGAACATCATCGAAAACCCGACGACAGGCACCGCAAGGACCAGCATGATCCAGAACAACCGCCGGAACTGGCCCACATGATCACCGTGCCCACCATGTCCGCCGTGCCCACCATGGCCGCCATGTTCTGGCGAAGTGTCGTGATCGTGGCTCATCGCCGCGTGGTCATGCTCCGTTGTCGGCGCCGCGCCGTGGTTCTCGTGTGCGGCGCGATGGCTGTGTTCGTCATGCTGGCTCATCGGAACTCCTTACTCGGATGCGCCCGGTTGAGCCCGGGTGCAGACGGTTAGCGACTCAGGCCTGGCTGGTCGCGAGGGTATACCCGGCCTCTTCGACCGCAGCCCTCACAGCGGCAGGATCGACCGGTGCTGCGCTGTGGATAGTCACGCGGGAAACCCCGCCGGCGTTCAAGTCGACGTCGACGGACTCGACACCGTCCACAGCCGCCAGTTCTTCACTGACGCTCGACACGCAATGCGAGCACGTCATCCCCGCAACCAAAACCTCTTCGGAGGACGAAGATGAGGCCGCAGCCGGTGCGGACGCCTCGGTGTTCGATGGGACGGCGCAGCACGCGCAGCCAGCGTTCGCGTCCTTTAGGCCAAGTTCAATGCGATCAGTCATCGTGTGCTCCTTCAATAGAAAGATGTGGCGGTCATGAACGGACCAGACGGGCAATGGCCTCGTTAGCCTCGCGGACCTTCTCTGCCGCAACCTCGCCACCCTCGGCGCTGGCCTCGGCCACGCAATGACTTAGATGATCGCTCAGCAGCGACAACGCCACCGTTTCGATCGCTCTCGTCGCTGCAGATACCTGCGTGAGGATGTCGATGCAGTACTTGTCTTCGTCGACCATCCGTGCGATTCCTCGCACCTGACCTTCGACGCGACTCAACCGCTTAGCGAGATCTGCCTTGCCGTCGCTGTACCCGTTCATGGTTAAAAGATACCCCCTGGGGGTATCTAACTCAAGGTCGGTTCGCGCATCCCGCGTGACTCGGTCCTTGTAGCGGTGCGAGCCCGACGAGAACTTGATGCGCCTGCCAAAAACGATCGTTTCCGGCGCAATGATTCATCCAGCGCTAGATCGGGTGCCAAAAACGTGTGCCGGAAGAGAGTTCCGGCACACGTATTCGGCGGGAGATGGGGCGGGGAACGACTTCTCCTTCACGCCCCCGCTCGGGTCCCATGGGATGCCGTGCTCATGCCGACGTCTTGTCCGGGCGTAGGCGCAGGGCCACCCACCAGGCGCAGCGACGACAGATGAACACTCCATCGTCGCGGAGGGCATGCAGCTTCCTGCGGGGAAGCGATCGCCCGCAGCATGTGCACACCTGGTCGGAGTCAGTTGCCATGAGTGAGGATGGCCTCTCGGATCTGCGCGACCGTCGGGAGACCAGCGAGACCCGCTGGGGTTGCGTAGATTCGGCAGGCTAGGTCGACGCTGGGGTCTGCACCGGGGAAGAGGTCTTCTCCGTTCAGGGTGATTGTGGGGGATCCCGCGAAGGGAACCTCCGCTGCGTCCTCTTCGGCGCGGATAAGTCGATAGCGCAGTTCTTTTGCTTCGTGGCCCGTTTCTTGTAGGGCTTCGGTGACGCGGCGGCCGGCTTCGATCCAGCTGGGGCATTCAGCGATGTGTAACAGCTCGATCTTCATGGTTCCAGGATCCTCCTTTTTCGGTGCTCATTCTTGGGGTACTTGGTCTAACTGATCGCGGTCGATTGGGCTATCGAAAATTAGTCATCACTCACTGTATAGTCATCGTATGCTGACTATTGCCTCTCGCCTCGACGTGATGAACCGACTCGGCCGGGCCATGGCCGATCCCACCCGTTCCCGCATCCTGATGTCGCTGCTTGATGCACCGAGCTACCCGGCGGTCTTGTCCCGGTCCCTGGAGCTGACGCGCTCGAACGTCTCGAACCACCTCACATGCCTGCGCGACTGCGGGATCGTGGTCGCGGAGCCCGAGGGGCGCCAGACTCGCTACGAGATCGCCGACCCGCATCTTGCTGCTGCGCTCGTCGCGCTCGTGGACGTGACGCTGGCTGTCGACGAACACGCACCGTGCGTCGATTCGACCTGCACGGTGGCTGGCTGCTGCGGGACGGGGGCTGGCGCGTGAGCGCGGCGTGCGGCTGCGAACACGAGCCTGTCGCGACGGTGGACGAGGAAATCGAGGAGGCCGAGCGACCCTGGTGGAGAGACCGCGAGATCATGGTGCCGGTATTCTCCGGCGGCGCGTTCCTGGCCGGTCTGATCCTGGAGTGGTCTGGACTCGAGATCCCGGCGCTGGTGTTGTTCTGGATCGGTCTGCTGCTGGGTGCGTCGACGTTCACGCCCGGGGCGATTCGGAAGCTGTTTAAGGGCAAGCTCGGCATTGGGCTGCTGATGACGATCAGCGCGATCGGGGCCGTCATCCTCGGTTACGTGGAGGAGGCTGCGGCGCTGGCGTTCTTGTACTCGATTGCTGAGGCGCTCGAGGACAAGGCGATGGACCGCGCCCGCGGCGGGCTGAGAGCGCTGCTGAAGCTCGTGCCGGAGACAGCGACCGTCCTCCAGAGCGGCACCACCGTGCAGGTGCAGGCAAGAGAGTTGACGGTCGGCCAGGTCATGGTCGTCCGCCCGGGTGAGCGGGTCGCTACCGATGGGATCGTCCGCTCTGGTCGCTCCAGCCTGGACACCTCGGCGATCACTGGGGAATCGATCCCGGTCGAGGTCGAGCCCGGCGATGCGGTGTCGGCCGGTGCGATCAACAGCGTCGGCGTGCTGGAAGTCGAGACGACGGCTGCGGGGACTGACAACTCGCTAACGACGATCGTGGAGCTGGTCGAGAAAGCGCAGACGGAGAAGGGCGAGCGTGCTCGTCTTGCGGACAGGATCGCCCGCCCGCTCGTGCCAGGCGTTCTGATTCTCGCGGCGCTCGTCGCGATCATCGGTTCGCTTCTGGGGGACCCGGAGGTGTGGATCACCCGCGCGCTTGTCGTGCTGGTCGCGGCCTCTCCGTGTGCGCTAGCGATCTCGGTGCCGTTGACGGTCGTCGCCGCGATCGGGGCGGCGAGCAAGTTCGGCGTGATCATCAAGTCCGGCGCCGTCTTCGAGCGCTTCGGCACGGTCCGACACGTTGCCGTCGACAAGACCGGCACCCTCACCCGCAACGAGCCGGCGGTCACCGCCGTGCTCACCGCGGACGGCGTGACCGAGGCTCAGGCTTTGTCCTGGGCGGCCGCGTTGGAGCAGCACAGCACGCATCCTCTCGCCGCAGCGATCACCGCCGCGGCCCCCGGGGCTCTGGCAGCTGCAGATGTGACCGAGCAGGCCGGCCACGGCATCGACGGCACCGTCGACGGATCGAGAATCACCGTCGGCAGCCCCCGCTGGCTGAACTCCGGCGAGCTGGTCGACCAGGTGTCAACCCTCGAGGAGCAGGGCATGACCGTGGTGATCGTGCACCGTGACGGAGTGCCGGTCGCCGCGATCGGCGTCCGCGACGAGCTACGCCCCGAAGTCCCCGAGGTAGTCCGGACCCTTACCGGTCAGGGCGTCGGCGTGACGATGCTCACCGGCGACAACGCCCGGACCGCTCGTGCACTGGCGGCACAGGCTGGGATCAGTAACGTGCGAGCCGAACTGCGCCCCGAAGACAAGGCGACCGCGATCGGGGAACTGTCGAAGGCGGGCCCGGTCGCGATGATCGGTGACGGCATCAACGATGCCCCCGCCCTCGCTGGTGCGGACATCGGTATCGCGATGGGCGCGACCGGCTCGGACGCAGCGATCGAATCCGCCGACGTCGCCTTCACCGGCCATGATCTGCGCCTCATCCCGCGGGCGTTCGACCACGCCCGGCGCGGTCGACGGATCATCAACCAGAACATCATCCTGTCGCTGCTGATCATCACCGCGCTGCTGCCGCTCGCTCTCTTCGGGGTGCTGGGACTCGCGGCCGTCGTCCTGGTCCACGAGGTCGCTGAGGTCATCGTGATCCTCAACGGCCTGCGTGCCGCCCGCACCCGCACTCCACGATTGGAGAGCTGATGCTCGCCACCATTGGATCAGCGATCGGTCTGTTCGCAGCGACCAACATCGACGACATCGTCGTGCTCACTGTGCTGTTCCTCGCCTCCAGCCGAGGGAAACCGCGACCGTGGCAGATAGTCGCAGGCCAGTATCTCGGCTTCATCACCCTCGTAGTGATCAGCGTGATAGCCGCGCTGGGCCTCACGATCATTCCGGACGAGTGGGTCGGTTTCCTGGGCCTGATTCCGCTCGGCATCGGCGTCTGGACGCTTGTCCGGGGTCTGCGCCGCAACGGCGATGACGATGACGATGACGCCAAGATCACCGCGGTCGGGCTGTGGGGTGTCGCGGGTATCACGATCGCCAACGGGGCCGACAACATCTCCCTCTACACGCCGATCTTCCGCACCAGCGCCCCCGGCGACGTCGCGATCATGATCGTCGTATTCCTCATCCTCGTCGCGGTCTGGTGCGCGGCCGGTCGGCTCATCGGCACCAACAAGGCCGTCACCGAAGCGCTGGAACGCGTCGAGCACTGGCTCGTACCCGCCGTGTTCATCGGTCTCGGCCTGTTCATCCTGATCGAATCCGGCGTCATCGTCCGTCTGATCGAGGTGCTCGCATGACCTCCTCCCAGACCGAGGCTCACCCGCCCGCTGCGCGCAAGCTGTCGTCGGCACGGCGGTGGCAGCTCACTGGTGGAGCGCTCTTGATCGCCGTGGTTGTCGTGCTGATTGATCAGGGAACCAAGGTGTGGGCCGAAGCGACCCTCACCGAGCGTGACCGCATCCCGCTGATCGGTGACCTGCTGGGTTTGCAGCTCGCCTATAACCCGGGAGCGGCATTCTCGTTCGGGGAGGGCTTCACATGGGTGTTCGCGCTGCTCGCTGTTGCCGCCACACTCACAGCGATCGTGTTAGCGTTCCGAGTGCGACGCCCGGGGTGGGCGATCGTTGTCGGTGCGCTCGGTGGAGCTGCTGCCTCACACGCAGGCGACCGCCTTTTCCGCGATCCTGGGTTCGCCCGGGGTCACGTCGTGGACTTCCTTGCCTACGGGAACTGGTTCATCGGGAACGTCGCTGACATCGTGATCTTCGCCGCAGCGATCACCGGAGCAGTTTTCATGATCCGCGCAGGCGATGGGAGCACCGAGTGAGATCCGTTGTCCGGTGGTGGGACACCCATCAACTCGCCCTCTACATCGGCGCCATCGCCGTGGGGGTGACCGTCGGGCTGATAACGCCGCAAGTTGCTCCGAGCCTCGAGCATTCGATCGAACCGGCACTGATGCTGCTGTTGTTCGCGACATTCCTCGGCGTCCCGCTCATCGAGGTGAAACGCGCGTTCCGTGACATCAGGTTTCTCGGCACGGTGCTGGTGGCGAACTTCGTCATCGTGCCGATGCTCGCCTGGGGCCTATCGCGCTTCGTGGTCGACGATCGCGGGCTGCTGCTCGGGGTGCTGCTCGTCCTGCTGACCCCGTGCATCGATTACGTCATCGTGTTCGCAGGCCTCGCAGGCGGCGCTAGCGCACGACTGCTCGCAGCCGCACCGCTGCTGATGTTGCTTCAGATCCTGCTTCTACCGGCATTCCTGTTCCTCTTCGCGGGCGGCGCTGTGCTCGATGTGGTCGACATGGGCCCGTTCATCCGGGCATTCCTGTTGCTGATCGTGGTCCCCCTCTCCGCCGCAGCGGTCGTGCAGGCTGTTGCGCGTCGTCACCGGGGAGGCCGGTTCATAGAGAAGATCATGGCGGGCGCGATGGTGCCGCTGATGATGGTGACGCTCGCTGTGGTGATCGGTTCCCAGATCGCTGCCGTTGGATCGCAACTCACCGCGCTCCTGCGAGTCGTACCGCTCTACATCGCTTTCGTCGTCCTCGCCGTCGCGATCGGGAAGCTCGCCAGCCAGGTCGCACGAATAGACGTCCCCGCCACCCGTGCGATGATGTTCTCCGCCGCGACGCGCAACTCGCTCGTCGTCCTACCGCTCGCTCTCGCTCTCCCTGCCTCGATGAGCATTGCCCCGCTCGCGGTGGTCACACAGACCCTTGTCGAGGTGGTCGCGATGATCATCCTCATCCGCCTGGTCCCCCTCATCGCGCGAACCACGGCCCAGCCTCGCCTAGCCGCAGCACTGGACAATTGATCAGAGCGGGCTCCCACCGAAAACGATCGATTTCGGCGGCCTGATGGAAGTTGCCTGCCGCAAGTGCGACACGCCGAGGAGCGACGCGCCGTAACCCCCTGCCGAAACCCAAACGCACCGAAACGGGTGGTGTACCGTTTGCGGCTGAAGATCTGTCCGTGAAACGCGAGGGGTCAAGGCGTGGGGTTTTCCCCGTCCGGACGACGTCGTTCGAGGGTCAGCCGGACAATCTGACTCATCTGAACCAGCTTCTCCTCGGCTGCCCGGATGCTGATCTCGATTCCCTCGAGTTCACCTAGCCACCCCATGCGCTTGGCCTCCGCCCGTCTGTCCTGCAGATTCGCGAGGATGGTCTCGAGGCGGTGGCGCTGCGCCGGGTCGGGGCGGAGCATCGGGCAGCGGATGCACGCGTGCTCGTGAATGCAGGGGGTTCCGTAGCCGCGTGAGCAGGATCCGAGTTCGACCTTGCGCTTGGAGAAGTGCGCGTGGAACTCCTCGAGCTCAGTCGGTGATGGGTCACGGTAGTCCTCCGCTGGTCTCAGCGACCGCCGGCGATCAACGAACTGCCGGAAATGCGGGGCAACGTCCTCGTCGAACACCGCCGCGTATCCCTGAGTCGTCGAGAGATTCAGGTGTCCCATCGCTTTGGCGAGGATGTGCACCGGCAGTCCCGACCTCAAAGCGTCCGTCGCGAACAGCCGCCTGAAGTCGTGGGCAGTCAGTCGCGTCTCGGGGGTATCGAGGCCGGCCACTTGCACGGCGTAGGCGACGAAGTTCTTGAATGCGGCGGGCGAAAACACGCGGCGAACATCGCCGTCCTTCCACTGGAAGAGAAACGGCAGCGGTAGCGCTGACGCGTGTTCGAGCATCGGACGAGCTCCGGCCCGCGTACTCGAGCTCGGCGCGCAATAACGGCCAGACCGCCAACGGCACCAACGGCTCCGCACGTAGCTGTTTACCGAGCAACTACAGCAACAGCGCGCTCCCATCGACCATGCGTCCCGACATTTGCCCCGCCGCGCACTCGACGATCGGCACGCCAGCGGGAAGCTCACGTTGGGCCTCCGCCGCGACGAGGGCGACTGGCGACCCCGGGTCGGGGGTGTTCAGACGGGTCCGAAGGCGGAATCCTGGACGGCTTGTACGATCTGGGGGTTTGCTCCTGCCCACCCGAATCTGTGCAGCAGGTGCACAGCGGGGGCGATAGCGAGGTCCCGGGCGGTGCCCCCTCCCCCGGCGGGGACGTGCACGGTGCGCTCCCATGCATCGGTCTGCAACCGGTGTTCACCGGAGAAGGAGAGGCTGCGGGGGTCGCCGGCGACTAGTTCCCATCCTTTAGCCCCGCGCAGACTCAACGTGACGGTGAACGGCGTGGTGGGCGCGATCGCGTGTTGCAGGCGCTGGGTGAACAGCAACACCTCGGTGAATTCGGTCGCGGGCATCCAGTACGCGAAGTATCCGTGGCCGGGTTCCGGGGCGGGACGCCGGTCGGCCCGGTGCCGACCGTCGAGGGTAATTGCATGCCAGGACTGGAACTGTCCGCTCTCGAATGCAACCCACGCTTCCCGGTGCATCATCGTCTCCTGCTCGGTGATCCAGGTGGCCCCGTTTTGAGGGTGCTCCACAAACGGGTACGGCCACCCGCGGACGTGCACCGCTGCCTGCCGCACGATCCGACCCAGAGCTGAAAAGTCGACCCGCTCGGCGTCGTAGACGTCGGGACGGACCGCGAAGTGGAAGTAAGCGGATGTAACGATGTCGTCGATGCCCGCCTCTTCCTGGAACACCGCGGACTCCGCATCGTACAACGCGGGTGCGGGGTCACCATCTCCCAGGGGCACGTTCGCCGCAGCTGCTAATGCGAGGAACCGCGACAACTGTTTCTGTGTCGCCAGATCCAGCACCCCGCGCAGTTCGTTTTGAGTCTGCCGTGCCGAGCTCTCCGGCTTTCGAAACGAGCGAGTGTAGAGCTGCCCTTTCTGGATGGTGCGCCCGTAGTCGCGCGCAGCAAGGATCGGGATGTCATCGAATTCGGCGATTTGCAGCACCACCACGTCCCGCCCGTCCGGAAGGGCGCGTGCCGCCCGGTCGATGCGCAACGGCGGGTCCGCATACCGGTTGAGCTTGTCCACGACATCGTCGTAGTCCAACCACTGCGCTTTCTGCTCTGGGGTGAGACCGGACCGGGACGGGTTGCTCTCGTCCACCCCGAGGATGATGAACCCGCCATCCCTCTGATTCGCGAGAGCCAACGCCGCGCGGGCCACATTCGCCACGAACTCGGACGAGGTCGTCGACGCGGGGCCTTTAAACTCCACCGCCCGGATCTCGTACCCGCTCTCCACGAATGCTGCGATCTCTTCGTCCGTCAACATCATCCCAACCTACTTCGCTCTCCCCCTCGTCCCCACTTTTCCGCAGCAACCTAAACAGTCATTCACGTCACCAACGCGGCTCACAGCGAATTCTCGAGAGCCACGTCCATGCCCAATGTTCGTCACCCGAATGAGATTCCATCACAGGGGCCGGGAGACAGCGCGCGGGCTGTCCGCGGGACTGCGTGACATTCCCATGCTGCAGGATCAGTCCGGTGTGGCGTGAGGCAGCCCGGACCGGGTGCGCAGGTTTTGTCGGAGTTGCTGCGACGAAGAGGGTGCGAGGTGAGTGTGGCCAGGAAGAAAGTACGAAATGTGACGTGGCCCAGTGAGGGACCTTAGGGGGTATGGGGCCGGCTGGAGCGGGCGGTGTCGAGGCGGGTGGTGTCGAGGCGGTGGATGTTTTGGACGTGGGCGCGTTGGGCTTCGTCGAGCTGGATGCGGAGTTCTTCGATGACAGCGGCGTAACGGCGTAGCTCTCTGGTGAGCTCTCGCACGTCACCAGCGAGACGTTGGGCTTTGGCTTCGGTAGCGGTGAGTCTCTTCTGCAGCGGGTGGATGTCCGGGGCCGCGTGACCCCATTTTCGGGCGACGGCGGCAAGGAACTCATCGTTGAGGTCGCGGTGCCTGTGTGTGAGCTTCCAGCGCTCCAGGCCGGTGCGTCGGAGCAGTTCCGCGATCGTGGGGCGTTGCAGGGTTACCTCTCGCGCGAGCAGGTCGCGTGCGGTGGTGGTGATGAGGGTGCGTTCGTCCGTGTGGTCCATGTCAGTGCGAGCTCTCTTCGTGCGAGGTAACCGTCTCGCTGTAGTCGGTGCGGGTGGAGCTGTCTGCGGTACGAGTGTGGTTGTCGACGATGCGGGTGAGGCGGTCCAGGGTGTCTTTGTCGCGTTGGTGGCGGATAGGTGGGGCCAGCGGGTCCTGCACGATGCTTCTGTAACGTTGTATGGTCGCTCCGAGGTGCACCACGTCTTTGTCGGTGTGGGCGATACACGCGCATCCGCTGCGGCAGTGGGGAAGGTCGGGTGCGTCTTCCTGGGTGGTTGGGGCGGTTTTCAGGCAAAGTGCTTTCTCGACGTTGAACACACAGTGGATGCCGTCTCCTTGGTGCACTTGCAGGAATCGGTTCCCGAGAATCACGGCGGCTTCTCGCCCGTTCCGGGCGAGTTTTCCTTCGTAGTGGGCGCGGGCGCTCGTGACGCGGGCGACGAATTCTCCTGCAGCGGGGCCGGAGACGTGGGCGCCCTCGGCGAGGAGTTCGGATTCGGCGCTTAGGCCTTCGAGGCGGGACAGATACCGTTCAAAGGCGTAGTCGTCGACGAACCCGGCATCGAGGGTCCCGGCATACCCTTGCATCATCTGTACGTGCACATGACCGTACTGCAGCGCACCGGCGACGAGTCCGCGGGGCTCGCGGACGATGTGCCAGGCAAGGGTGCGGCGGAACCGAGACAAGTTCAGTCGGTGTGAGTCCGGTGGGATGATGTCGGGACGCCCACGCCGCTGGCAGTAGTCGTTGATCCAGTCGACGAACAGTGCAATATCGACCGCAGCAGTGTATCCGGTCACCGATCGCTCTTGGCCGGTGGGGCTCTCGTCCCGGGGGAACAGCAGATCACTGTCGCCGATCTGTTCCAGCAGGCGCACCGCCTCCGCAACGGGCGGGACGCTCACCCACGGTGCCGTCCGGCGAGTGCCCTGCGCGACTTTCTCCCCGTTCTCATCTCGCACCGCTTTAAACGTCCTCCCCCACACAACCGTGAGTTCTCCCTGCATGCTCACGCATCCACGACGTAGGTTCAGCACCTCCCCGGTGCGCATCCCCGTCAGATAGGTGATGAGGATGAGGCACGCGACCCGCACCACACGGCGAAGTTTGCGGGCACCACGGTACCCGACCAGCACCCAGGGAAGTCCGTCGTCATCGCAAACCAACGAGTCATAGGGCAACGTCTCATCGAACTCTGCGATCGGGTGCCCGCTCGCGGCGAGCCGGGTGAGTATCGTCGGCGTGACGCGCGCCCGCCACCCGAGCAGCCGCGACAGGTGCATGCCGTCAATGCGCACGTCGTCGCCGACGCGAATGCCCGGTAGGCGAAGCCGGTGCTCGGTCAAGAACGCGATGATCCGGTCCGCGGTGGCCGCTGTATCGGCGTGAGTGCGTGCAGTGGCCACCCGATTCGCGGGGGCAACTCGCGTGGCAGGATCGCCCCGTCGGATGCGCGCCGCGGTCGTCGGGCTGAGCTCGTTGCGTAGCCGCTCCCGCTCCGCGAGGAGACGGACGACGTCCGGACCCCAATCCTCGACGATGAGCAGGGACCACGCCACCAGAGCGTTGATGGTCACATCGTTGATGCGGGGGGTCCTGTTGGCCAGTTGGGTGCTCTCGAAACCCAGCAGCTCACTAGGAACACGGCCACCCCAAGGCACATCGGCGGGCAACCGAATATCTTCCGGCAGGATCTCGGACCTCGACCACCAGGCGCGCACGGCGGTCAACGCATGCCGGTTATCGGACTGGGTCGCCACCCGTGCTCGGATCTCCTCCAACCACGCATCAATGTCCGCCCGGGTCACGGTGCTCAGATCGCGGTGGCCGCGGCGGGCGAGCATGCGGGTGAACAGATTGAGGAATTTCTGCGTGTGCACGACGGTCTGAACGCTAGGACGGGCCCCGTGTCTCAGTACCTGATCGGTGTCGGGAACGTGGGTGAGCAGATGCCAGACATACTTTTTTAGCGGGGTGCGGAACGTCGCCAACGTGCGGGTCCAGTTGATGGAGATGGACGTGGTGTGCGCTTCGAACATTGCAGGTGTCAGATCCCACCGGTCATCAGCGAAGACTGAGGTTGCCGCAGCACCCGGGCGGATCGGCCTCGAGTGGAGGACATTCCCATTCGCGGGCACCTGCGCTGTCTCGGTCGCCGTCGCCGGTGAAATCGTCATGTCCTGTCCCATTCGCCATCCAACATGCGTGTCACCGCGACGGAGACATGGTCAGCCACCGCCGATCGTGCCCGCTCCACTGCGCCGGCCGGGAGCCGATTCATTACATCCGCGAGCCGTTGGTGTGCGGACCCGAACCGGACCGCCCAGTCCAGCTGCACCATGTCTTGTTTCCTGTTCACAAGCTCATCATGGGTGTGCACGATCGCTGACCAGTGTGCCGGGGTCGCTAACGCACACGGGCACCCCAGGCACAACAGGAACGACGCCCGACACGGCTGCCCGGCCCCGGTTGGTCCGCTGAGGTTGTCTGTGCAGGCCGACAGCACCGTATCCGCGCTGCCTTCCAGCACCTGCTCCAACACCTCCACGCGCACCCCCACCTGTCCGGCAACCCGCACCGGGTCCGTACGGGCATCCCGGACCTGTTGAGAGGTGAGGAATGACAATGCGGTCGTCGCGCGCGCGTGCCGGACTTGCTCGTCCAGCACATCCGCGACCTTCTCCTGGTAGCGGGCAAGACCCCCACGGTCACGGATCTGATACTGATCCGCAAGAGTGTTCGCCGTATGCGCGACCGGCCTGTCTTGGTGCTGCACGAAACTCAACCGCATTCGTTGAAAAGATACCGGGATCGCCAACCCATCCGCTCCCACCACGGGTCGAGACCTCGTCCAGTCCAACGCCGTCGCTTTCGCGTTCAGCGCGCTGCGAAGCTGCCGCCACATCTGCCCCTTGCCCCCTGACGTCGCATACCAAGCAAACAACCCGCGGTCGCCGGATGCCTCCCGCGCCGGCGCCCCCAACTCCACCAGAAGCGCGTGTACCCCGAACGGGGTGCGCAGATCCTTGTCGCGCCGGCCCGCCCCCTCATGCAACCACGGGGGCAGATCCGCCAGCACCACGTCCGTGTGCGCCGCAAAAGGCCCCCGACGCGGCTTCACGGTCTCCAAGATCGTCGCCGAAATGCGCTCAGAGGGATCCGTGGCGTGATGGACGTGATCCGTCAACCGGTTCAACGTCCCAGCGTTCTGACCCGTCACCCCGATCATCAGCACCATGAACGCAGTGATCTCCTGTTGGGTGAGGAACAGGCTATGCAGGACGCCCGTCCCACTTTCAAAACCCGCCCGGCGCAACACCGACATGTTCGGCTGCCCGGCCCTGCCAGTCGGCAACGGCGACCACCGAGGCACGTCAACAGTCCGCGCCGCCTGATCGAGGACCGCCCCACGCTGTATCTCCGCCGGGGTCAGGCCCGCACCATCCGGGCTCTCACGCCACCGTTGCAACATCGCCAGGTTCGGGCGAATGCGGTCGCGGGCGCGTCGCACCTCCTCTCGAGCAGCAGCCAGGATCGAGTAGAAATCTGCCAACGAGTATGACTCCACCGTGGTGGAGACGCGGACCTTCCCCGGGGTGAAGAGTTCCCGCCGCACTTCCTCCGACCACGCGTCAAGATTGCGTCGCAGCACTGACCGCAACACACCGAAGTCACGGCCGCTGAACCGCACTCTCGCGAGCGTAAGATCCGATTCCAAGAGAGCACGCCCGCTCACTGGTCTACGTTCGCTCTGCGCCAACAACGCCACAAAAGCGCGCAGGCGGCGAAACGCCGCGGCGGCGGACGACATCGTCCGCATCGTCCCCGCCTCGGAACTCGTCGCCGTCCTAAACGCGGCGCCCAGATCCCGTAGTAACCCCGGTGACGCATCCCACCCCGAGAGATCGAACACGCGACGCTGCGCCGACACAGCACAAACGAACTCCACACGCAGACCGCCCGCACCCGCGGGGCCTGTCCGTGGTCCTGTCATCAAAACGCGCCCATGATCTCAACCCGCGGGTCGCGACTGAGGAAGTGAGCCAACAGAGCCGACGTCGATTCATCCTCCGCATGCGCCATCAACAACTCGATATCCAGATCCGCGAACGGTTCCAAATAAGTATTCCTCGTCGTCTCCACATTCCGATGCCCCAGAAGTGTCTGCACAAGAAACCACTCCGACGGCATCTCATCCCTCAACCGAGCCCGCTCCCGCGCCTCCAACCCCGCCGTCCGCCCCATCCACAACAACTTCCCAACCGCGAACCACCGCAGCGCGAAACTATGCCGCAAATGATGAGGCTTCACCGGCGACACCTGCGCCCCCAACGCCAACACCCGGGCATTCGCCCGCCGGAACACCGCATTCCACCTCTGATGCGACAACGGCGAACCCTCATCCGTCACCCACACCATCATTGGCTCCCACTCACCATCCACCCGCACCAGCAAGCGGCGACGAACCGCCGCCCCCAACATATCCACAGCGCCCTTCCCCACCCGGCCCGCCCCATCCCGCCATCGCACCACACCACCCGACACGTCCGACACGAACAACCAGCCCCGTCCCAGATCGTCATAGACACCGCGTGCCCGCGCCTGCCCCACCGACCGTGCACGCTCCCCCCACACATACGCCCCTACCTCCGACACACACGACACCGGCATCCAAAACTTTCTTCCGCGCCCACCCTTGGCCAACGCCGACGCCACCCGCGACGTCACAAACCGCCGCCCACCCGGATTCTCCAGTAGCTCCACCCCCAACAACAGATTTCCCGCCTCCTGCACCCGCAACCCCGTCCGAAATAAGACACTCGCGAACGCACTATCCCGCTGCGAGTTGTGCCCGCGAAACGACGACGCCTCCACCGAATCTGGCAATAGCCCCCGCAACCCCACGTCTGCCCAGAACGCCACCGCAGCCGGCGTGAACCACTTCACATCTGACGACCGCACAAAATCGGCAGCCCCCGGCTGCGACCGCATGAACGAAGCTCGCGGCACGATCGGCGACACGATCCCAAACCCGGCGGCCCACCGATACAACTCCCGAATCGCCTGAAAGTCCTTCTGCCACGTCGACCCCGCTACCAACGGATGCGTCTCATCACCAAACCGGCGTAAATCCCTCACACGACCAAAGTCATACGGATCAGCCGAACGCCAATCCGCGCCCACCTCCGCCAACAAGTTGCAATACGTCGCAATCGAGTACGCGTACGTCCGCGCCGACAACTCGCTCAACGCACCACCTGGACCCAACGACCGAAAGAAGTCGTTGATCACAGCATCCGGCACCCCATCCGGACTCAACAAAAACGGCTCACGCTCTCGCCTAACCCTCCCCCGCGCCGACACCAACACCGACCGAAGCGCGTCTGGAAGCCCCTCAACATCCCCATTCTCTTCCCCATGCGCGAACACCCGCCAACGACCCATCGCCCATCCCCTCACGCCTGCAACATAGTTGAAGGATAGAGAACTCGAGCTCCGCCGGATACGACGACCGTGCCGGTGGCTGCGAGCTCGCCGGCGAAGTCACCGGCGAGCATCTCTCCATAACCGCTGGCCGCCCTCGCGCCCACGATCGCGACTCGGCTCGGAGCCGTGAGCAGCGCCGGGTCTCCGCGAACCCAGAGCACTGTCGGCGCATGCACCCCGAGGTCGTCGAGAGATCTCGGCCAGAGGTCGTCCCCCGGCAGAAGCAGCCGAGCGCCGACCTCGGCTGCTGCACGGATCGCATCGAGAACGCTGCGCGCATCCGCGCGGACCATCCACCTGGCTCGTCCCTCGGCGAGAGTCCGTTCACTGACCTCCGAACTCGCCACGGCCCCTCCGCCGATCGCCAGCCCCAGTGATGCCACTGCGCCCCGCTCCGCGATGAGCGCTCCGGCGACTCCGTCCCCCGGCTCGGTGAGGACTGACCACGACACTCGTGCCAGCGCCTCGTCCAGGTCATCGACTGGTCGCACCTGTCGCAGCGATCGCCGCACCGCCGCATCGCCTCTGAGAGACTCGATCACGATAGGTATCCCCTCTTCAAGAACAGTGCCCGTCCTATTTCTTCCCGGCCTGGACTGTCGACCTGTGCGAGGTCCGCCATGGTCCAAGCCAGCCGCAGAACCCTGTCATAGCCTCGAAGAGTGAGAGCTCCCCGCTCGAGAGCCCTGTCCAGTGGCGCCCTTGCCTCTGCGGCGATCCGCAGATCGAGTTGCCTCAATCGGGCGCCCGGAACTTCGCTGTTGCGGACCCACGGTGTCCCCCGCCACCGCGAGGCCGCCCGCTCACGCGCCTGCATGACTCTCGCTCGAGCTCGCTCGCTCGTCACCTCCGTACGGTCGCCGATCATCGCCCGAGAAGCAGACACGCGCGAGACATGCAGCTCGATATCGACCCGGTCGCGAAGCGGACCGGACAGTCGGGTCGAGTATCTCCGGATCGCCAACGACGGGCAGGTGCATTCCGCACCGCGCACCCCGTAGTTGCCGCACGGGCACGGATTGAGCGCCATGACCAGTTGGAAGCGTGCGGGGAACTGTGCGGTGACGCCCGATCGACTCACCTCGATGACGCCGGACTCGAGCGGCTGCCGCAGTGCGTCGAGCGCGACTCTCGAGAACTCCGCTGCTTCGTCGAGGAAGAGCACACCTCTGTGCGCGCGAGAGATGGCGCCAGGACGAACAGACCTCGTGCCGCCTCCGACGAGCGCCGCAACCGAGGCGCTGTGGTGAGGCGACTCCATCGGCGGCGTGGCGTCGAGAGCTCGCACAGCGTCGCCGGTGAGTGAGCGGATCGAGGCCACTTCGAGAGCCTCGTCGTCGGAGAGACTCGGAAGTATGCCGGGGAGTCGCCGCGCGAGCATGGTCTTACCTGCGCCTGGCGGGCCGCTGAGCAGCATGTGATGGCCTCCTGCTGCCGCGACGATCAGAGCCTCGACCGCCTCGTCCTGGCCGACGACGTCCGCGAGGTCCAGCCTCTCGCGATGCTCCGGCGCGAGTGTCGCCGAGGCGACCGGATCGGCATCGAGCACGTCGATCTCCGCGCCGTGCCAGACGGCGACCTGCGAAAGACTCGCTGCTGCGCGAACCTCGATTCCGGGCACCAGCCTCGCCTCCGCCTCGTTGCCCCACGGCACGATCACGGTGTCGAACCCCGCACGCGCAGCGGCGAAGACGGACGGGAGCACCCCGGGCACGGGACGGAGCCGGCCGTCGAGTCCGAGTTCGCCGAGATGCACCGTTCCCGCGATGGACCGCGTGGACAGCGCTCCCCCTGCCGCGAGAGCGGCGACCGCGATGCTCAGGTCGAAACCGGCTCCCTGCTTGGGGAGGCTGGCGGGCGAGAGGTTGACCGTGAGGCGGCGGCGCGGAAGATCGAGTTGCGTGTTCTTGCAGGCGTTGTGAACCCGCTGAACCGCCTCGCCGAGCGCTTTGTCCGGCAGGCCGATGATCTTGAAGTCGGGGGTCTGGTTCGAGATGTCGGCTTCGACCTCGACCATGTGCCCGTCGACCCCGGTGAGCGCGACCGCCCACGTGCGGGCCGTTTTCACGACACGTCCACGAGATGTTCGAGAGTGCTGTGCTGCGGGTCGGCTCCGATGATCCCGATCGCCTCGATCCGGATCACGAGGCCGACCGCCTGTTCGGGATGGTCGACCGCCCACGCATGAGCCAATCGCCACAGTCGTCGGATCTTGCGGGAATCCACGGCCTCGAACGGGTGTCCATGGGAGATCGTCCGTCGTGTCTTGACCTCGACGATGGCGAGGTGGTGACCGCGACAGGCGACGATGTCGATCTCGCCCTGCGCACATCGCCAGTTGCGGTCGAGGACCACATATCCGATGCCGGTCAGATACCGAACCGCATGTTCTTCGCCGGATCTACCGAGCTCGTCTTTCGCTGCCATGAAGATAGCCTGTCGATCGGGATCGACGACCGCGCTTCAGGAGTGGGGACGTTACGGAGTGCGGGGACAGCCCATCAGAAAGCCGGACTGTGCAGAAGTGGTCACTCCCCGTCGAGCGACAGCTCCTGGGGCAGCTCGAACTCGCGGCGCTGAAGCTCTTCGACGTTGACGTCCTTGAACGTCAGCACGCGCACAGCCTTCACGAAGCGGTCGGCACGATAGATGTCCCACACCCAGACGTCACTCATCGAGATCTCGAAGTAGAAGTCGTGCTCGGTGTCACGACGCACGACGTTCACCTCGTTGGCGAGGTAGAACCGGCGTTCCGTCTCGACAACGTACTGGAACTGCGCGACGACATCGCGGTATTCGCGGAACAGCGCCAGCTCGAGCTCGCGGTCGTAGTCGTCGAAGGCTTCCTCATCCATGATCACTCCATCCTAGAGTCGGCGACGCGTCGATGCCGCACGCAGGCTCAGAACAGAGTCGGGACATCCGCGATCGCCCAGGATGATCGGTGGTGTGGAGAGAGCCCGAGGCTGCGGATCGCATCGCGATGCTCGAGGCTCGCGTATCCCTTGTTCCGGTCCCACTGGTACGCGGGGTGACCCTCGTGGAGCTCCGCCATGTAGGTGTCCCTCGCCACTTTCGCGATCACCGATGCCGCCGAGACCGATGCGCAGTCGCGGTCGCCCTTGACGACCGGTCGCACCCGTAGAGGCACCGGATGCACCCGCGAGACATAGTCGTGGTTGCCGTCGAGGAGCACCAGAGCCCCGTCGAGGCGAACTCCCGAATCGACGACGCTCTGCACGGCGCGCGACGCCGCAAGACCGAGCGCTCGCATGATGCCCACCTCGTCGACCTCGGCCGCGCTGGCCCAACCGACTCCAGAAGCCTGCACCCATGCCGCGGCTCGCGCAGCGACATCGGGCCGACGCCTCTCGGTGACCAGCTTCGAATCCCGAAGCCCTTCGGGAACGCGGCGGCGCGCCCCTGCCGCATCCATCACGGCAGCTCCGACCGCCACCGGCCCGGCAAGCGCACCGCGTCCGACCTCATCGAGGGAGATGATCAGATCGCACTCGCTCAGCAGCCTGCGCTCCAGAGTGAGCTTCGGAGCGACGACGGTCATTCCGGATCCGGGACGCCGTTGAAGCTGTCATGGTGGCCGTCGATCGTGCCCAGACGGTCGAAGGGCCACGTGGTGAAGAACGCCTTGCCCACGACGTTCTCGATCGGGACGAAGCCGCCGCTCGGAAGATCCTGATGCGCCCGCGAGTCGCGCGAGCGATCGCGGTTGTCTCCGAGGAGCCACAGCGACCCATCCGGCACGACCACGTCGAACGGATCGTTCGACGCTGCGGTGTCTCCGTCTGGCAGGTTGAGGTAGCTGAGCTCGTCGATGGGCGCTCCGTTGACCGTGATCTGTCCGAGCGCGTTGCAGCAGACGACGTGGTCACCCGGGAGACCGATCACACGCTTGACGAGGTGATCCTGCGAATCCGTGGCCGAGATCCCGACGACGTTGAGCATCCAGTCGAAAGCCTCGACGAGAGGCGGCTGCGCAGGAGTCTGCGGCTGGCCGTCGAGCCACCCGCCCGGGTCCTTGAAGACCACGACGTCGCCGCGTTCGTAGGCGGTCCACCGCGGCGTCAGCTCGTCCACGAGGATCCGATCGTTGACCAGGAGAGTTCGTTCCATCGACGCGGACGGGATGTAGAAGGAGCGGACGATGAAGGTCTTGACGACGAAGGAGACGAGCGCCGCGATGACGACGATCACGAGGACGTCGCGCAGGAACACGAGGAACCCACGACGCCGCTTCGTCGGTCGAGCGGACGCGGCGGCGGAGTCAGTCGTCATGGGGTTTCCTTCACAGTCTCGCACCGCACGGAGACGGCAGTATCAAGGGTCGCACACCCCGGGGAGAACACAGCACCCCGGGACATCGTGTCCCGGGGTGCTGTGGAGAGCCTGCGCGTCAGTTGTCGCGCTTCTCCTTGATCTTGGCCTTCTTGCCCCGCAGCTGACGGAGGTAGTAGAGCTTCGCGCGACGCACGTCACCGCGGGTGACGACCTCGATGTGGTCGATCACCGGGGAGTGCACCGGGAACGTACGCTCGACGCCCACCTGGAAGCTGATCTTGCGAACGGTGAAGGTCTCACGCACGCCGTCGCCCTGGCGGCCGATGACGACGCCCTTGAAGACCTGGATACGCGAGCGGGTGCCCTCGGTGATGTTCACGTGCACGTTGACCGTGTCACCGGGGTGGAAGACGGGAACGTCTGAACGCAGGGATGCTGCGTCGACGGCGTCGAGGATCTGCATGATCGTCTCTCTCTGCACTCGCCTCAGGTCGGTTGCATGCTGTAAGTAGGAATAAGAAGAAGTGTGTGCTGAACGGCGCCGAAGCGTCCGTGGGCTCCCCTGAGGCAGAACCGGTCACGGCACAAACACTCATTCTGCCATGGATGCCGCACACGGCCAAAACGTCGCGTGCGTTTCCGTCACTCCGGCGAGTCCTTCTCCCGGATGACGAAGACCTCTCGCACGCGGGTCTCCGGCGCGGGCTCGTCGACGCCGGGAACGGTGGACCACGAGATGGTCTCGCGGATCCGTGCTCCGCTTCCCTTCGCCTCGTTCCACAGCTGCCAGAGCTGCAGCCAGACCAGACCGATGCCGACGACGACGGCGGCGGCGAGAAGCCAGCCGAACGCGCCGTCGATGAAGCATCCGACAGCGATGGTCAGCCCGTGCCAGAGCGTGAAACCGCCGACATCCCACCACGAGACGGCCCTCTCGACCCGCACCGACGGGCGAGACCGAGTCAGGAGCGTGAGAAGAAGCTGGCCGACGAACACGGAGGGGACCGCGATGAAGAGGACCCAGAGGATGGCCCAACCGCCTTGGAATACGCCCCACCCCACGAGCAACCAGAGCGGCAGGAGGAACGCTGCCGGAATGAGCCACCGGAAGAACGCCTGACGCAACCACATGTCACAAATCGTACGACGGCGTGCGGCCGATGATCCAGGTGTTCGCTCTGAGCACGCGGCCTCGAGGCGGACGCCCGTCACCCGGAGATCGGGGAGAATGGAGAGGACGAGAGGACACCCGATGATCGAACTGCGCACCCCTGCCGAGATCGACGAGATGCGCGCCGCCGGTCGCTTCGTGGCCGAGACCCTGGCAACCCTGCGCGACGAGACGAAGGTCGGCACGAACCTGCTGTCGATCGATCGCCGAGCGCACGACATGATCCGTAAGGCCGGAGCGGAGTCCTGCTACATCGACTACCACCCGTCCTTCGGCGCCAGTCCCTTCGGCAAGGTGATCTGCACCTCGATCAACGACGCTGTACTGCACGGCCTCCCCCACGACTACACGCTGCGAGACGGCGACCTGGTGTCGCTCGACTTCGCCGTCTCCGTCGAAGGATGGGTGGCCGACTCCGCGGTGTCCTTCGTCGTCGGCACTCCCCGCGACGAGGACCTCCGCATCATCGAGACGACCGAGCGCGCTCTCGCTGCGGCCATCGACGCGGCCGTGGTCGGCAACCGGATCGGCGACATCTCGGCCGCCATCGCCGCGATCTCACACGGCGAGGGGTATTCGATCAACACCGACTTCGGCGGTCACGGTGTCGGACGCATCATGCACGGCGACCCCCACGTCCCCAACGACGGTCGCGCGGGACGTGGATTCCCGTTGCGCGAGGGCCTGGTGTTCGCGCTGGAACCGTGGCTGCTCGAGACCACGGACGAACTCGTGACCGATCCCGACGGATGGACCCTGCGGAGTGTGGACGGTTCCAGGGGCGCGCATTCGGAGCACACCGTGGCCGTGACGGCCGATGGCCCGATCGTCCTCACCGACAGGTCATTCCTCGGCGTTCGCTGACCCGCGGGGCTCAGCCGGCGGCAGCGCGCGTTCCCACGCGGCGACCGGACCCTCGAGGACGTGGAACGCAGGATGCGGTTCGGGCACCGAGACCGCGGACCAGAGTCCGAGCACGTCGGGATTGCGCTCCGCGAGCTTCGCGCTGAGATGCGACCATTCCAGCGCGAGCTGGCCGGTGGTCACGGACAGGATCGACTCACCTCTCGCATCCGGTCGATCGATTCGCGATCGGTCGAAGGTGTAGCTGCGCACGTCCGCCTCGACGGCGACGCCCCGAAGGTACGCGCCGATGGCATCGAGCGGATCGGGATAGGCACGGAACCGCTCCAGTTGGGGGTGACCGGTGTAGCCACGGGTTCGCCCGGCGAGCACCGCTTGAGCGAGCAGCGCCTCCCGCCAGCAGGCCACCAGACCCTGGCGATCGAGGTACTGCGGGTGCAGTGACCAGATCCTCATGCGCGCCGATAGACGAACACGTCGGTGATGATCGGCAACTCGAGCTGTTCGCGCCCGCGTGTGTCCGGGTCCCCGTCGAGCACCGCTTCGATGGCGGTCGTCATCACCGAACGGGCATGGTCGTCGGCCACGAGGAAGGTGCTCACCGTCGACCAGCGACGGAGGTACGCCTCGCGGCTGATCTGCTCCGTCCAGTGGATCGCTTCGCTCGTCACGAACGTGAATCCGGGGAGCTCCGCCGCGGCGGTGCTGGTCGTTCCGTCCGTGTCAGCGACCGCGGGGTGCGCGATACGGTGCGCTGCTCGATCCCACGAACTCGACGGATCCGAGTGGTTCCAGACCAGCCCGAGAGTTCCGCCCGGCGTGAGGATGCGCGAGATCTCCGCACAGGCCGACTCCCGATCGAACCAATGGAACGCCTGCGCGACGGCGACGACATCCGCCGTGCCGTCCGGCAACGGAATCCGCTCGGCACTGCCGATGAGGCCTTCCACATCCGGAAGCTTGGCTCGCAGAACCGACAGCATCTGCTCGGAAGGCTCGACAGCGATCACGCGTTCCGCTCGGGCCGACAGCAGTTCCGTGAATTTCCCGGTGCCCGCGCCGAGGTCCAGCGCAGTCCCGATGCGCTGTGGTGCGATGAGCTCGACCGCCTCCACGGGGAATCCGGGACGGTAGCGGTCGTAATCCGCCCCGATCGTCTCGAACGACTTCGCCAGCACCTCATCGACCATGGTGCGACGCTATCAGCCGCCGATTCCACCGGGTACGGAGGCGACGCGGCTATGCCATCCTGAGTCCATGATTCCGGAGGATCGGCATGTGCCAGAACACCTGTTCCTGGTGCGGCACGGGCAGACCCGCTGGAACCTCGATCATCGGCTGCACGGGCAACTCGACTCGCCTCTGACCGAGGACGGCATCCTTCAGGCGCAGAGCGTCGCCGCGCGCCTCGTCGACCGAGGCATCACCACCGTGTGCTCCAGCCCGCTCGGCCGCGCGCTCCGGACCGCGGTCATCGTCGCCGATCGGATCGGCGCAGATCTCGTGGAGGTACCGGAGCTCGCCGAGCTCCATCACGGTGAGATGGCCGGCCTGACCTGGTCCGAGATCGATGAACGATTCCCCACCGCCCGCGAGGACCGGGCTGAGAACCGATATGGTTGGGCATTTCCCGGAGGTGAGAGCTACGCCCAGGCGAAGGGACGTGCCCGCCGGGCACTGTCGGTGTGCGGGTGGGCTTCGTCCGGGATCCCGCTGCTGGCGAGTCACGAGATGATCGGTCGGCTGCTGCGTGCGGAGCTCCGGGGCCTGGCCCCCGCATCCGCGCTCTCGCTGCGGCACCCTCAGGGCGTGGTGTTCGAGATCGACTCGGGGATCGAACGGATCGTCTAGCGGTCGTCGTCCGGCAGCAGATCCGGGCGCCGACGTCGCGTCCGTTCGATCTGCTGATCCCGCCGCCAGGAAGCGATCACGCCGTGATTGCCGCTCAGCAGCACGTCCGGCACCGGTCGCTCTCGCCACACCGACGGCTTCGTGTAAGACGGGTACTCGAGGAGTCCGTCCTCGTGAGACTCCTCGACGAGGCTCGCCGGATTTCCCACAACACCGGGGATCAGGCGACCGATGGCCTCGATCATCGCCATCGTCGCCACTTCCCCGCCGTTGAGGACGTAATCGCCGAGACTGATGAGCCGCACCTCGCCGAGCGATGAGGCGTATTCGAACACCCGCTCGTCGATCCCCTCGTATCGACCGCATCCGAAGATGAGGTGGTCGCGAGTGCTGAGATCGCGTGCGGTGGCCTGCGTGAAGACCTCGCCTGCGGGCGAGGGGAAGATGATCGTGGGCCGACTGCCCTCTTCGGACGGAGCAGATGATGCCAGCTCGTCGAGCGCGAGCCCCCAGGGCTCCGGCTTCATCACCATCCCCGCCCCGCCCCCGTAGGGGGTGTCGTCCACGGTGCGGTGACGATCGGACGTCCACTCACGGAGGTCTCGGACACGCAGGTCGAGGATGCCGGTACTCTGCGCCTTCCCGAGCAGGGAGAGCGTCAGACCGTCGAAGTACGACGGGAAGATCGAGAGGACGTCGATGCGCACTGGCGGGCCGAACGAGGGATCAGTCAGTGGCGTCGGAGTCGGAGGACTCCCCCGCCTCCGTCGCATCGGACGCGTCAGGGAGCTCTTCGAAGAGGCCCGCAGGCGGCGTGACGATGACGCGCCCGGCGCTGATGTCGACCGTGGGAACGATCGCCTGGACGAACGGCACCATGATGTCCTGCTCGCCGGACCTGACGATGAGCAGATCCTGCGCAGGGAAATGCTCGACGCGAGCCACCTTGCCCACGACGACGCCGTCACGGACGACGTCGAGACCCACGAGCTGATGGTCGAACCACGCGTTGTCCTCGACCTCGTCGTTGTCCTGATCGATCCAGAGGATGGCTCGGACGAGAGTCTCTGCGCCCTCGCGATCGTCGACATCCTTGAGGAAGACGACGGGGTTGCCGTTCATCACGCGGTATTCGCGAACGACGACGGTCTTGCCGTGCCACGGAGATGCCTCAGGCACCTGCAACGTGAACTCGGCTCCTGGAGTGAATCGGCGTTCCGGGTTGTCGGTGTACAGCTCGAGCTTGAGAGCGCCCTTGAGGCCGTGGGCCTTGACGAGGCGCCCCACCCGCAGCTGGTTCTTGCCCTGGTTGCGGTCCTTGGACACCACGTCAGTCATCCGCGACGTCGACCCGGACACGCCGCCCATCCGCGAGAGCGGCGATGAGCGTGCGCAGTGCTTTTGCGGTGCGGCCGCCGCGCCCGATCACTCGACCACGGTCGTCGGGGTGCACACGCACCTCGAGCAGGTCGCCTCTCGGCGTCGTGGAAGCGTTGATGCGGACATCTTCAGGGTGATCGACGATCCCCTTGACGATGTGTTCGAGCGCGGCGGCGAGCACGACGAATTACTCTGCGTCGGCGGCGGGAGCCTCTGCGGCCTCCGCGTCGGCCTTGGCGGGAGCCTCCTCAGCGGGGGCCTCCACCTTCTTCTCGGCCTTGGGCTTGACGACGGACTTCTTGGACGCGTCGATCTCGAACGGAACCTTGGGCTCCTTGACCTTCAGCGTGGACTTCGCGTCCTTGTCGCCCTTGAACTTGCCCCAGTCGCCCGTGATCTTGAGCAGAGCAGCGACCTGCTCGGTCGGCTGAGCGCCGACGGAGAGCCAGTACTGCGCACGGTCGGAGTCGATCTCGATGAACGAGGGCTCCTCGGTGGGGTGGTACTTGCCGATCTCCTCGATCACGCGACCATCGCGCTTGGTCTTCGAGTCGGCGACGACGATGCGGTAGTACGGCGCACGGATCTTGCCCAGGCGCTTGAGACGAATCTTGACAGCCACGATTCTCCTGAATTGTGTGGAAGGTAACGAACCGATCGCCTGGAGAGTGGGGTGCACACCCGGCGGAAGCTCAAATAGGGAGGACGAGTGCTGGATAGAGGGTCGAGCACGTCGTCCGACCTTCTATTCTGCCAGATCCGCGGCCCAGGAGCGAAACGCGGCGACACGACGGTTGCCGTGTCGCCGACAGCGCGTGTCAGACTGTGCTCGTGAAGCTCGATTTCGCGCCATCGGCCCGGTCCACCGTCGGTCTCGAGTGGGAGATCATGCTCGCCGATCCGGTGAGCGGTGATCTCGTCGGCCGCGCCCCCGAGCTGCTGTCGGCACTCGAGGATGAGAGTGCAGAAGAACGGCATACCGTGACGGGCGAGCTCCTCACCAACACGATCGAGGTCACCAGCGGCATCGGCGATTCCGTGGCCCATGCCGTGGACGACATCGCCAACGCGATCACCGCTGTTCGTGCGGCGACGGATCCGGCCGGCATCGAGCTGCTCTCGGCCGGCAGTCACCCGTTCGCGCAGTGGTACCACCAGGAAGTGACCGACAAGACGCGCTACCACACCCTGATCGAGCGCACCCAGTGGTGGGGTCGGAACATGATGATCTGGGGGATCCACGTCCACATCGGCGTGGAGGATCAGCGCAAGGTCATCCCGATCATCAACGCCCTCGCCGCTTATCTCCCGCATCTGCAGGCTCTCTCCGCCTCGAGTCCGTTCTGGGCCGGTGAGCGCACCGGATACGCCTCGAACCGTGCTCTGGTGTTCCAGCAGCTGCCCACTGCGGGGCTCCCGTGGCCGCTGCAGGACTGGTCGGAGTACGAGGCCTACCTCGACGACATGGTGCGCACCGGTGTGATGGCGGACGCCACCGAAGTGCGCTGGGACATCCGGCCCGCACCGCGGTGGGGGACGATCGAGGTGCGGGCATGCGACGGGCTCTCCACGCTGCCGGAGCTCGCGGCAGTGGCCGCGCTCGTGCAGGTCCTGGTCGAGCATCTCTCGCGTCAGATGGACGAGGGACTCCCCCTCGCGCAGATGCCCGCCTGGTACCACCGGGAGAACAAGTGGCGCGCCGCGCGCTACGGCTTGGACGCGCGGGTGATCGTCGACGCCGCCGGAACCCAGCGTCCCGTGCGGGAGCATCTTGCGGAGGTGCTCGAGGAGCTCGCCCCGGTCGCGGTCGAACTCGGCTGCGTGCGTGAGTTCGGCAGCATCGAGACGATCCTCACGGACGGCGCGAGCTACGAGCGTCAGCTGACGATCGCGAACGCGACGGGCGGCGACCTCGGTGCAGTCGTCCAGCATCTGATCCGAGAGTTCCGCTCCGGCCCGGAATCCTCGACCGACGAGCCGTAGGGTCAGTCCTCGACGAGCCTGCGCGCGAGTCCTTCATCGAGCACCACGTCCGTGATGAGGTCGGCGGCGATGGCGGCGCGGAGGCTGGCGAGCTTCGGAACACCGGACACCACGCACACGCGTCGGGGCACCCGCCGCAGCCGGTCGAGACCCGGACCCGTCGCCCGTGCGTTGACACGGATGTCCCTCCAGGATCCGTCCGCGCGGAAGAAGACCGTGGCCACGTCGCCGATCGCATGGTCCTCCCGGAGGCTCCGGTAGTCATCGCGACCGAGATAGCCGCCGACGTACACGCGACTGGGGACCTCCGCGGCCGGAGAGCCGAGACTGAACACGGCGATGTCCATCTTCGACTGCAGGTCGAGCACCCGCAGAGTGCTCCGCTCTCGCCACATCGCCTCGCGCGTCGAGGGATCGTCGAAGAACGCGGGCACGGGGAACTGCTGCACCTGCGCACCGAACGCGCTGCCGAAGCGCTGGAGGATGTCGCTCGAGTACTCGACCCCGCTGGTCTGCGTGTTCCCGGCACCGTTCAACTGCACGAACGTCGTGTTGTGCGTCTCCTTCTGCGTGAGACCACGACTGACCGCGCTGATCGTGGATCCCCACGCGACACCCACGATCATGTTCGAGTCGACGAACTGCGACAGCAGTCGCCCTGCGGTCAGGGCCACCCGCTCGAGCCTCTCGACCTCGCTGACGATCTCGGGGATGGGCACGACGTGGGCCACGAGGCGATGCCTGTCCCGGATGCGCTGCTCCAGCATGCCGAGTCGCTCGAGAGGCGAATTGATGCGGATGTCCACGAGTCCGCTCTCGCGGGCGAAGCTGAGCAGGCGAGACACCGATGATCGCGAGGTCTTCAGCTCCTGCGCGATCACCTCCATGGTCTTGTCCTGCATGTAGTAGAGCTGTGCCGCGGTGAGCGCGGCGATCAGCTTGGAATCGCGCGATCCCGCGTCAGACTGGCGCATGACGACCTCCTCGAGTCGATCTTTGCACATATGTGCAACAGGCTTGCGCGTGGTGGGCGATCAGGTCGAAGCTGGGAGCACGCACAGAGAAGGGTCGAAGATGATCGAGTCGACACACTCATCACCGGAACGCGCGGCAGTCCGCGCCGTCCGTGAGTCCGGACGCACGAGCGTCCTTGTCATCGGAGCCGGGATCAACGGGATCTCCGCGTTCCGTGATCTGGCGCTGCAGGGCGTCGACGTACTGCTCGTCGAGCGAGGCGACTTCGCCTCCGGCGCGTCGGCGGCGTCGAGCCACATGATCCACGGCGGCATCCGCTATCTCGAGAACGGCGAGTTCCGACTCGTGCGCGAATCGGTCGAAGAGCGAAACGGTCTGCTGAAGATCGCCCCGCACTACGTCAAGCCGCTCGAGACGACGATCCCCATCTACTCGACCTTCTCCGGCATCCTGTCCGCTCCCCTGCGCTTCCTCACGCACAAGAGCGGCAAGCCCCAGGAGCGTGGAGCGTTCCTGATCAAGGTCGGACTGACGATCTACGACACGTTCTCCCGCGACGGCGGCATGGTGCCCCGTCACCGGTTCCTGGGCCGCAAGCGCTCGCTCGCCGAGCTCCCCTCGCTCGACCCGAACATCAAGTACACGGCCACCTACTACGACGCGTCTATGCACGACCCGGAGCGCCTCGCGCTCGACGTCCTGCAGGACGGACGCGCCGCACACCCCGGCGCCGTCGCACTGAACTACGTCGAGGCGATCGCGCGGGACGGCGAGAAGGTCGTCCTCCGCGATCGTGAGAGCGGGACCGAGTTCACCGTCACCGCCGATGTCGTCGTGAACGCATCCGGTCCGTGGACCGATCTCACCAACGACGCGCTGGGCAACGACACGCGTTTCATGGGCGGCACCAAGGGATCCCACATCGTCCTCGACCACCCCGAGCTCCTCGAGGCGACGCGCGGACGCGAGATCTTCTTCGAGCACTCCGACGGTCGCATCGTCCTGATCTACCCGCTCAAGGGTCGCGTTCTCGTGGGAACGACCGACATCGATGCAGACCCCCGCGAGGTCCCGGTGTGCACCGAGGAGGAGATCGACTACTTCTTCGACCTCATCCACCACGTCTTCCCGACGATCGACGTGACCCGCGAGCAGATCGTCTTCAACTTCTCGGGGATCCGTCCGCTCCCCCGGCACGAGGACACCGCGCCGGGATTCGTCTCTCGCGACTATCGCATCGAAGTCGACGAGAAGGGTGCCGCCCCTCTCGTGAGTCTCGTCGGAGGCAAGTGGACCACCTTCCGAGCCCTCGGCGAATCGCTCTCCGATGTGGTGCTCGGTCTGATCGGTCGCACCCGCACCGTGTCCACCGCCGGACGCGCCATCGGCGGAGGCCGTGACTTCCCGCGCACCGAGAAGGCACGTCGCATCTGGATCCAGGAGAACCTGCCCGGAGCCGGCGATCGCGCCGAGCGTCTTCTCGCCCGATACGGAACCCGCGCCGCGCAGGTCTGGGAGTTCATCGAGCAGGGAGACGACGCGCCTCTGGTCGGAGGCGACCTCTCGACGCGCGAGCTGGCATGGATGGTCGAGAACGAGATGGTCGCGCGACTGCAGGACGTCGTTCTGCGCCGCACCAGCATCGCTTTCACCGGCAACGCCGACGCGGATGTGCTCGAAGAGCTTGCAGACGCGCTGTCTCCTCTGCTCGACTGGGATCGCGCACGGCACGATGCCGAACTCGAGCAGACGCGGGCGCTGCTGAACGAACGCCATGGACTCCAGATCTCGTCACGCGCACGCGGCTGACGAGACATCCGAACACCGCCCTCCACGCGGTGTAATTCCCAACAAGTGCCAGGGCTAAGGGGCCCTGGCACTCAAGAAAGGTCAATGAAGACATGACTGAAGTGAATCTCGGTCTCTACTTCCTCTCGGAGTTCGTCGGCACAGCGCTGCTGATCCTCCTCGGATGTGGTGTGGTCGCCAACGTCGCGCTAGCCAAGAACAAGGGCTTCGGCGGCGGTTTCCTGATGGTCAACTGGGGATGGGGTCTCGCGGTCTTCGTGGGTGTCCTCGCCTCCGCCTACTCCGGCGCCATCCTGAACCCTGCTGTCGGCATCGGCCTTCTCGTCGCAGGCAAGATCGACTTCTCTCAGTTCGCGGTCGCGACCGGTGCTGAGCTGCTCGGCGCGATCGTCGGTGCGATCCTCACCTGGCTGGCCTACAAGCAGCACTTCGACGAGGAGCCCGACCCCGCCAACAAGCTCGGCGTCTTCTCGACCGGTCCCGCGATCCGCTCGTACGGCTGGAACCTCGTCACCGAGGTCATCGGCACGTTCGTCCTCGTGTTCGCGGTCTTCGCGTTCGCTGACTACGGCGACATCGAGATCGGCGTCCCCGGAGGCCTCGGCCCGCTCAGCGCCCTTCCCGTCGCGCTCGTCGTGGTCGCCATCGGTGCATCGCTCGGTGGACCGACCGGATACGCGATCAACCCGGCACGTGACCTCGGCCCCCGCATCGCCCACGCCATCCTCCCGATCAAGGGCAAGGGTTCCAGCGACTGGTCCTACTCGTGGGTCCCGGTCGTCGGTCCGCTCATCGGTGGTGTCCTCGCCGCCGTCGCTGCGCCGGTACTGCTCAACCTCGCCTGAACCCGAACCTGACTTCAAAGGAGAACACAATGGCCGACTACATCATCGCCATCGATCAGGGCACCACCTCCAGCCGCGCGATCATCTTCGACAAGAAGGGCAGCATCGTCGCGACCGGTCAGAAGGAGCACGAGCAGATCCTGCCCAAGGCAGGCTGGGTCGAGCACGACCCCGCTGAGATCTGGCGCAACGTGCAGGAGGTCATCGGACTCGCACTGAGTCGCGCCGACCTGACGCGCCACGACATCGCCGCGGTCGGAATCACGAACCAGCGCGAGACCGCTGTGGTCTGGGACAAGACCACCGGCAAGGCCGTCTACAACGCCATCGTCTGGCAGGACACCCGTACGCAGGAGATCGTCGACCGCCTCGCGGCCGACGGCGGGGTCGAGCGGTTCAAGCCCATCGTGGGCCTCCCCCTCGCCACCTACTTCTCCGGCACCAAGATCGCCTGGATCCTCGAGAACGTCGAGGGCGCTCGCGAGAAGGCGGATGCCGGCGACCTCGTCTTCGGCACGACAGACAGCTGGGTGCTCTGGAACCTCACCGGCGGTGTCGACGGCGGCGTTCACGTGACGGACGTCACCAACGCCTCGCGCACGATGTTCATGGATCTCGAGACGCTCGAGTGGCGCGACGACATCCTCGAGGCGTTCGGCGTTCCCCGCTCGATGATGCCCGAGATCCGCTCCTCCTCCGAGGTCTACGGCGCAGCCGAGGACTCGTCACTGCTGCGCGAGACGCCGATCGCCGGCATCCTCGGCGACCAGCAGGCCGCGACCTTCGGCCAGGCCGCATTCAACACGGGCGAGAGCAAGAACACCTACGGCACCGGGTGCTTCCTGATCTTCAACACGGGTGAGGAGATCGTCCACTCGAAGAACGGCCTGCTCACCACTGTCGGCTACAAGCTCGGCGACGGACCGACGCACTACGCGCTCGAGGGCTCGATCGCCGTCACCGGATCCCTGATCCAGTGGCTGCGCGACCAGCTCGGCATCATCGGCTCCGCTCCCGAGGTCGAAGAACTCGCGAAGCAGGTCGACGACAACGGCGGCGTGTACATCGTCCCGGCGTTCTCCGGTCTGTTCGCGCCCTACTGGCGTCCGGACGCCCGCGGCGCCATCGTGGGCCTCACCCGCTACGCGAACAAGAATCACATCGCTCGCGCAGCGCTCGAGGCGGTCGCATTCCAGACCCGCGACGTGCTCGACGCCGTCAACGCGGATGCCGGAGTCGACCTCACGGAACTCAAGGTCGACGGCGGGATGGTCGCGAACGACGCGCTCATGCAGTTCCAGGCCGATGTGCTCGGTGTGCCGGTCGTTCGCCCCGTCGTGGCGGAGACGACAGCGCTCGGCGCCGCTTACGCGGCCGGTCTCGCCGTCGGATTCTGGAACGGACTCGACGATCTCTCCGCCAACTGGCAGGAGGACCGCCGTTGGGAGCCCTCCATGGAAGACGGAGAGCGCGATCGCCAGCTGCGTCTGTGGCGCAAGGCCGTCAGCAAGTCGATGGACTGGGTCGACGAAGACGTGAAGTGACCTCAGATACCTGAGTGGGCGGGCCCGGAGGATTCCTCCGGGCCCGCTTCATCATTCCGGCGCGACGTCATCGACTCGACGACGCGGAGGAAGGCGGACGTGACGTTGCGCGGGGCGCGATCGTCCCAGGCGACGTACTGAACCCGTACGGGACCATCGACGAGATCGACCGCCGCGACGTCGAAGGACGACGTAGCGATCACCCCCGGTGCCAGCAGTGAGATCGCGAGCCCCTGGGAGACGAGACCCAATATCAGCTCAGACGAGTCCGCTTGGAAGGGCACGTCACGTGTGATGCCGGCTGCCGCGAAGGCAGCGTCCGCCTGGGCGCGGCCAGATGTGCCCGCGGGAAAGTCCGCGAAGACCTCATCCGCGAGGTCGGCGAGGCTGACGCCGACATGCCCGGAGATGCGGTGAGCAGGGGATGCCGCGACGACAAGGCGTTCGCGGGCGAGTGCACGAAATGTCACGCTCCGAGGCTCGACGCCCTCTCGCAGTCCCAGCAGAGCGACATCGAGGTCGCCGCGCCGAACGGCCTCCACCAGCGTGTCGCTGTTGCCGACCGTGAGCTCGACCGCGGCATCCGGATGAGCGGCGCGGAACCGTGCGATCGCTTGCGGGACAGGGACGGCGCTGCCCGTGGGGATGACACCGAGATGAAGGGTGCCCACGACGCGGCCGGCCGTGGCAGCCGCAGCGTCACGCGCATCGTGCGCTGCTCTGACCGCCCGATTCGCATGGACGAGGAATGCCTCACCCGCCTCGGTGGTGCGTACGCTGCGGCTCGATCGGACGAACAGCCGCTGCCCGAGTTCCCGCTCGAGAGCAGCTATCTGGTGGCTCAGCGCCGACTGCGTCACGAAGCAGCGCTCGGCGGCGCGCGTGAAACTGGCGGACGACGCGACTTCGACGACGTATCTCAACTGCTGCAGATCCATGCATTCATGATCGCAGTTCATGTGTCAGGTGAGAACCATGCGTTGGACTCATGGCTAATGGGCATTCAGGCTGAAGGAATGAACCGCCTCGCCCTGCTGCTGCTCACCGCGCTGGCCCCTCTGTCGTGGGGCACCACCTACCTCGTGACGACGGAGTTGCTCCCGACCGGTCATCCCCTCTTCGCAGGACTCCTCCGCGCGCTTCCTGCGGGACTCGTCGCACTGGCGATCGGTCGCGCTCTGCCGCGCGGAGCCTGGTGGCTGAGATCTCTCGCACTCGGAACCCTCAACATCGGCGCATTCTTCCCGCTCCTGTTCATCGCCGCGGAAAGGCTGCCCGGCGGAGTCGCCGCCGCCGTCGCGGGTGTCCAACCGCTGACCATCCTCGGACTGAGTGCTCTGCTGCTCGGAGACCGCATCCGCCCTGTCACGGCAATCGCTGCCGCCGTGGGTGCCGGAGGCGTCGCTCTCGTCGTGCTCGGACCAGCAGCCCAGCTCGATGCCCTCGGCATCCTGGCGGCACTCGGCGGGGTGACTGCGACCTCGGTGGGCATGATCCTCACCAAGCGCTGGGGGCGCCCGGCAGGCGTGGGGGCCGTCGCCTACGCGGGGTGGCAGCTGACTGCGGGCGGGCTGGTCCTGCTGCCCCTCGCCCTGTTGTTCGAAGGCACTCCCCCGACCGTCGACGGCGGAGCAGCGCTCGGGTACGTCTGGCTCGGATCGGTGGGCGGCCTGCTCGCCTACATACTGTGGTTTCGAGGCATCCAGCAGCTGCCGGTGATCGCACCCGGGCTGCTCGCTCTGCTCTCCCCCGTCGTGGCGACTCTGCTGGGCGCACTCGTCGCCGGCGAGAGGTTCACGACGGCTCAGGTCGTCGGTGTCGTTCTCGTCCTGGTCGCCCTCGTCGGAGGACAGCTGACCGCGCTCCGGCGACCCCGCCGGTCGTCACGTGTTCCCGAACCGGCGCTGCCCGCGCGCCGACTCTGAAGGGACGCCTCAGCTCTTGCCGAAGAGCTTCTGGATCTCCGCGAGGTCGGCTTCGCTCGGCGCCTTCGCGCCCCCGAGACCGAAACCCGAACCCGTCGGAGTCGACGTCGGAGCGAGGCCGGCGTTCTCGGCGGCGCGCTTGGCGGGGTTGCCCGAACGTGAACCGCCGGAGGACTTGCCCTTCTTGCCGCGCTTCGACGACGCGCCGGGCTTGCCCATGCCGGGCATCGACCCCATGCCGGGGATGTTCGGGGTGCCACCGCGCGCGACGGTCTTCATCATCTTCGCGGCCTGATCGAAGCGCTGGACGAGCTGGTTGACATCCGTGACCGTCATTCCCGAACCGCGGGCGATACGCAGGCGACGCGAGCCGTTGAGGACCTTCGGATTGCGGCGCTCACCGGGAGTCATGGAGCGGATGATCGCCTCGGTGCGATCGATCTCGCGCTCGTCGAAGTCCTCGAGCTGCTGCTTCATCTGCCCCATGCCGGGAAGCATTCCCAGCATCTTCTTCATCGATCCCATCTTCTTCATCTGCTGAAGCTGGTCGAGGAAGTCTTCGAGTGTGAACTGCTCGGTCGCGAGCTTCTCGGCCATCTTGACGGCCTCTTCCTCATCGAAGGCCTGCTGGGCCTGCTCGATGAGGGTGAGGATGTCGCCGAGATCCAGGATCCGGCTGGCCATGCGATCGGGGTGGAACGGCTCGAGGTCTTCGAGGCGCTCACCGGTCGATGCGAAGATGATCGGGCGTCCGGTCACGGAGGCGACGGACAGCGCCGCACCACCGCGGGCATCTCCGTCGAGCTTCGACAGCACGACGCCGGTGAAGTCGACACCCTCCTGGAACGCACGAGCGGTGTTCACCGCATCCTGGCCGATCATGGCGTCGATGACGAAGAGAACCTCGTCGGGGTCGGTGGCCTTGCGGATGTCGGATGCCTGCTTCATGAGCTCGGCATCCACGCCCAGGCGTCCGGCGGTGTCGATGATGACCACGTCGTGCTGGTGACGTCGCGCATGCTCGACGCCGTCGCGCGAGACCTTGACCGGGTCGCCCACGCCGTTGCCCGGCTCGGGTGCGTAGACGGTGGCACCGGCCTGCTCGGCGACCACCTGGAGCTGGTTCACGGCGTTCGGGCGCTGGAGGTCCGCCGCGACGAGCAGAGGAGTGTGCCCCTCCCCCTCGAGCTGCTTCGCGAGCTTGCCCGCGAACGTCGTCTTACCCGAACCCTGGAGTCCTGCGAGCATGATGACCGTCGGCGCGGTCTTGGCGAACTGGAGACGACGCTGCTCGCCTCCGAGGATCTGCACGAGCTCCTCGTTGACGATCTGCACGACCTGCTGGGCCGGGTTCAGTGCCTTGTTGACCTCGTCGCCGAGGGCACGTTCGCGCACCTTCGCGGTGAAGTCCTTGACGACCGTGAGAGCGACGTCGGCGTCGAGCAGCGCGCGCCGGATCTCGCGCACTGTGCCGTCGACGTCGGCCGCAGTGAGCTTTCCCTTCGTGCGAAGGTTGCGGAAGGTCTCGGTGAGCCGATCGGAGAGCGTGCCAAAGGTAGCCATGGTGACACCGAGTTTACGCGAATCCTGACCCGTTCTCCGCGCTCGCTGCCGCGGTCCACGGCAACCGCGCGATCGCGCGCACAGCGTCGGCGAATCGATCGCTGACCGAACCGCGACCTGCGCCGCTCTCGGCCCAGGCTCGCACCGCAGCGAGAACCGCGGCGGCCCACGTCGCTGCCGCGATGTCGGCGGTGAGCGCGGGGACGCCGGAGCGCCGGGCGAGATCGGCGAGGGTCGCAGCCAGGCGCGCCTGTCGCCGTGCGGCGTCCTGCTCGAGTTCGTCGTCGAGCCCCATCGCGGACGAGTTGTTGATCGCGAGTGCGAGGCTGTCGGGTGCGAAGTCGTCGACGAGAGCCGAGAGGATGCGTCTGACGTGCGCGCCGTCGCGATCTTCGTGCACCGCGACCAGATCTTCGACCGCACGACCGATGCGGTCGTCGAGACCGGACCAGAGCACGTCGCTCTTCGACGAGAAGTAGTTGAAGAAGCTCGAGCGGCTCACTCCGGCTCGCTGGGTGATGTCGGCGACCGAGGTGGCGTCGTACCCCTGCTCCAGGAACAGCTCGCAGGCAGCCTCGGCGAGAGTCTCCCGCGAAGACGCCTTCGGCCGCCCTGCTCGGCTCGTGCTGCTCATGTCAACACGCTACCGCGCGTCGCTGCGGCGCGCCGCCGTCAGTGCGGAGGAGTATTCTTAGACGCAATCCATTTATTGACGAGAGTGGTCTCCATGCTCGAGATACTGACGGCGGGTCTCGCCCCGACGTACGTCCCCTACACCGTGGGCTGGGATCTGCAGCGCAGCATCCATGCCGACGTCGTGTCCGGCACCCGTCCGGACACGCTCATCCTCCTCGAGCATGAGGCCGTGTACACCGCCGGCAAGCGGACCGAGCCGCAGGAGCGCCCCCACGACGGCACTCCGGTGATCGACGTCGACCGCGGCGGGAAGATCACCTGGCATGGCCCCGGCCAGCTCGTGGGATACCCGATCGTCCGACTGCCCGAGCCGATGGACGTCGTCGCTCACGTCCGCCGCCTCGAGCGCATCCTGATCGACGTGCTCCGTCCGCTCGGCGTCGACGGGTACCAGGTCGAGGGACGCAGCGGCGTATGGGTCCGCCGCCCGCTCTCGGAGGACAAGGTCGCGGCGATCGGGGTGCGTGTGCAGCAGGGCGTCACGATGCACGGCTTCGCGATCAACTGCGACAACACTCTCGCGGGCTTCGGCGGCATCATCCCGTGCGGGATCACCGACGCGGGCGTGACGACGGTGAGCGAGGTCGTCGGTGCTGACGTCTCCCCCGCCGACATCAGCGCCTCCGTGTCCGCCGCCTTCCTCGCCGATTACTCGACCGCCGACCGTGTAGGAGCCTCCAGATGACCGCCGCACCCGAGGGACGCAAGCTCCTCCGCCTCGAGATCCGCAACGCCGAGACGCCCATCGAGCGCAAGCCGGAATGGATCAAGACGAAGGCGAAGATGGGGCCCGAGTACACCGCACTCCACTCGCTGGTGAAGAGCGAGGACCTCCACACCGTGTGCCAGGAGGCGGGGTGTCCGAACATCTTCGAATGCTGGGAGGACCGAGAGGCGACCTTCCTCATCGGCGGGTCGCAGTGCACCCGTCGGTGCGACTTCTGCCAGATCGACACCGGCAAGCCCGACGCCTACGACACGGACGAGCCGCGCCGGGTCGCCGAGAGCGTCGTGCGGATGAACCTCCGCTATGCGACGGTCACCAGCGTCGCCCGCGACGACCTCCCGGACACCGGAGCCTGGCTGAATGCCGAGACCGTCCGGAAGATCCACGAGCTCAACCCGAACACCGGAGTAGAGCTGCTCGCCAACGAGCACAACGCCGATCCGGCCTTCCTCGGCCAGATCTTCGACGCACGCCCCGAGGTCTTCGCCCACAACGTCGAGACCGTGCCGCGCATTTTCAAGCGCATCCGCCCTGCATTCCGGTACGAGCGCTCGCTCGATGTGATCACCCAGGCACGCAACGCGGGACTGATCACCAAGTCCAACCTCATCCTCGGAATGGGCGAGGAACCGGAGGAGGTCGTCCAGGCGCTGAACGACCTGCACGACGCCGGCTGCGACATCATCACCATCACGCAGTATCTGCGGCCGTCTCCTCGTCACCTGCCTGTCGCACGCTGGGTCAAGCCGACGGAGTTCGTGGAGTTCAAGGAGGAGGCCGAGCGGATCGGCTTCCTCGGCGTGCTCGCAGGCCCCCTCGTGCGCTCGTCCTACCGCGCCGGCCGGCTGTGGGCGCAGTCGATGGTGTCGAAAGGACGCGAGATCCCGCCGCACCTGGCGCACATCGCCGAGAGTGCAGACCTCGGCTTCGCCCAAGCCGTCTGAACTGAGGCGGGAACGGTCAGTCCGCGCTCATCACGGATTGCACGCTGCCGTCGGAGCCGAGGTTCACGAGCAGGACGTCGTCGGTGGTGGTGGCGTCGAGCGCGTACTCCAACACGGCGAAGGGCTCGGACCCACCGTGCTCGTCGGCGAGGATCGTCATGCTCATGAGCCGGAGCGATCGGATGATGTCGACGGCGGCGTCACCGCTCACGTCGACGAGGACGTCTTCGAGCTCGTCACCATACGCCTCCTGCTGCTGAAGGATGTACTCGGTGACCTCGCTCGTGCGATCGTCGACCTCCGCGAGCATGCCCCGCCGCGAGACCGCGTCGACGTTCTCGATCCCCGCGATGAGCGAAGCGGCGATGTCGAGCGCGTCGGCAGAGACATCGTCCTGGTCGGGAGCCGTGAGGTCGACGGTGACGCTCTGGTCACCGAGCTCCACCGTCTCGGACCAGAAGATCGAGCCGTCGGGCCCTGAGGACAGGAGTCCGAAGTAGTCGTGTTCGATCGCCATAACGCTATGAAACCAGCCTCGTGCTCGCGGCGGTAGTCCCGTCGTCAGCCGACGAGCGACTTGACGAAGACATGGGGGGTGAATCCGGTCAGATCATCGATGCCCTCGCCCTGCCCGAGGAGCTTGACGGGGATGCCGGTGCGCTCCTGCACGGCGAGGACGAAACCGCCCTTCGCCGATCCGTCGAGCTTGGTCAGGACGAGACCGGTGACGCCGGCATGCTGGAGGAAGGCCTCGGCCTGCATCACTCCGTTCTGCCCGGTCGTCGCGTCGAGCACGAGAAGGACCTCGCTGATCGGCGCCTGCTTCTCGATCACGCGACGGATCTTTCCCAGCTCATCCATCAGCCCGCCCTTGGTGTGCAGACGACCGGCCGTGTCGATGATCGCGATCTCGATGCCCTCACGCTGGGCGAACTCGATCGTCTGGTAGGCGACGGATGCCGGATCCTGGCCCTCCTGCTGGGGACGGACGATCGCCGCTCCCCCGCGCTGCGCCCAGGTGGCGAGCTGATCGACGGCCGCCGCACGGAACGTGTCGGCTGCGCCGACCACCACGCTGCGCTGGAACCCGCGGAGGAACTTGGTGAACTTGCCGATCGTCGTGGTCTTGCCGACGCCGTTGACGCCCACGACGAGCACGACCGCCGGTCGCTCGGTGAGCTTCAGGGTGGTGTCGAACTTCGCGAAGTGCTCCTCGAGCGTCTCGCGCAGCATCCGCTGGAGATCCTGCGGATCGGTCGTGCGGTAGCGCTCGACCTTCTCTCGAAGCTCCTCGACGACCCTCTCGCTGATGTCGGGACCGAAGTCAGCCGTGATGAGGGCGGTCTCGAGGTCCTCCCACGTCGTCTCGTCGATAGTGGGCTTGACGAACATCCCGCGCAGCGCGCGAGTGAGGGACCACGACTTCTCCGCCATGACTCCAGCCTACGGGTAGCGCCGTCAGACGGCGGCCGCGCGGTCGCCCACGCGCTGCCCGACGACCGCAGAGACGCCGTCCTGACGCATCGACACACCGTAGAGAGCGTCCGCGATCTCCATGGTTCGCTTCTGGTGGGTGATGACGAGCAGCTGCGAGCTCTCGCGAAGCTGCTCGAACACGGTGAGCAGGCGGCCGAGATTGGCGTCGTCGAGCGCCGCCTCGACCTCGTCGAGGATGTAGAAGGGGCTCGGGCGCGCCTTGAAGATGGCGACGAGCAGCGCGACCGCGGCGAGGGAGCGTTCACCTCCCGAGAGCAGGGAGAGCCGCTCGATCTTCTTGCCGACCGGACGCACCGACACCTCGATGCCCGTGGTGAGCATGTTCTCGGGATCTGTGAGCGAGATGCTTCCGGATCCGCCGGGGAACAGCAGCGGGAAGACCTCTCCGAACGCGATCCTCGTGTCTTCGAACGCGCTCGCGAAGATCGTCTGCATCCGCTCGTCGAGATCGGCGATGATCGTGAGCAGATCCTGACGGGTCTGGGTCAGGTCGGCGAGCTGTTCGGTGAGGAATGCATGGCGCTGCTCGAGTGCCGCGAACTCCTCCAGCGCGAGCGGGTTCACGCGTCCGAGTTGAGCGAGCTTGCGCTCCGCATCAGCCAGTCGACGCTGCTGAATCCGTCGATCGAACGGGATCGCCGTGTCGAGCTGCTCGTCATCGGCGGGCTCCGCAGCGGGGTCCCGCGGAACGAGCTGGTCGGGACCATATTCCGCAACGAGAATATCTTCGTCGAGCGCGAGCTCCGACGCCACCCGCTCTAGGAGGCTGTTGAGGTGCAGCTTCTTCTCATGGATCTGCAGCTCGAGACCGTGGACGCTCTCGGTGAGGCCGGCCAACCTCTCCCGGAGCGAGGTCTCCTGCGCGCGCAGAGCCGTCAACTCCTGGTTCTGCGCCGATCGCGCCGACTCCGCCTCGGCCAGCGCGACGCGTGCCTCGGTGACGGACCGATCGATCGAATCGAGGATGCGCGGGAGCTCTAGCGCGACGCCGGATGCCGCCTCGCGCTGCGCACGGCGGATGACGGCCCGGCGCGCTGCCTCGGCAGCCGCGTCCCGCTCCTGCTCGCGCTGCCGCTCGAGACCGACGACCCTGGACTGGGCAGCGCGCACGCGCTCACGCAGCGTCTCGATCTCCAGTCGAGCCCTGACCTCGCCCTCGCGTGCGATCTCGAGCGCTTCGAGCAGTCCGTCACGCGCTGAGGCGTCGAGCACGGGCCGCGGCGCCGCGACAGCGGCGTCCCACTCGGCCTTGGCTGCCTCCGACGCGGCCTCGGCCTCCTGCACCGCGCTCTGCGCCTGCGCGAGCCCGTTCTCGAGTCGCTCGCACTCGGCGACCGCCGACTCGTGGGTGACCGTGATGCGGTTGACCTGCTCGGCGTGCGTCGCCAGCGCGGCATCGTGCTCGCGGAGCGCCCGGAGCGCGTCCTTCGCCAGACGACGGGATGTCTCGACGGACTCGTTCGCGTCCTCACGCGCCTCCCGCAGCGAGTCGACGATGACCTGCACTTCGGCCAGGCGGTCGTTCGCCGCGTCTCGTTCGGCGGCGAGCTCGAGGCGCGAGCGTTCGCCGCCGGAACCCGTGCGCAGAGTCTGAGCGGTGACGACGTCGCCGGCGGTGGTCACGATCGTGGTGGTGGTGTCGCCGGCGAGATCGAGTGACAGTCGCGCGGCACGCGCTGCGTCGAGGCTGTCTGCGATGACCACGTGCGACAGGATGCCGAGGACGCCGTCCGGCGCCGTGACCGTGTCGACCGCGCGGGTCACCCCATCGATGGCGGGCAGCTCGATCGACGGACGCGCGGAGTCGGCGATCACGAAATCGACCACTCCCCGTCGCTGCTCCGACGCGTCGCCGGCGAGGTCGAACGCATCGTCCGCGCCGTCGACGAGGACGCCTTCGGCGAGGGGACCCAGCACCGCCGCGACGGCAGCTTCGAATCCGCTCCTGACCTGCACCGAGTCGCCCACGAGTCCGCGTATCCCCGGACCGCCGGTCTTCACGATCTCCGCGGCTCCTCCGGAGATCGCGAGCGCGCTCCCGAGCGCCGCCGACTTCGCGGTGAGCGCGTCGACCTCGCGTTCCGCCGCGTGCAGCCGCTCACGGAGTGTCTCCCGCTCGGCTTCGGCCGCCGTCGCAGCCCGCTGCGCGCTCTCGTACGTTGCGGAATGCTCGGCTGCCGTGCCCTCAGGCGCCTCTGCATCGGCGATCGCCTCGAGGGCTTCCGCTGCGTCACGACGGCGCGCGTTCGCCGCCTCGAGAGCGTTCTCCTGTCGAAGAACCGCGCCCCGCACGGCAGCGAGAGCGGACGCGGCCGCATCGGCTGTGCCACGCAGCGAACTGATGCGCATGTCGTACTCCGACACCAGCGCGCTCTGTTCGGCGATGTCGACGTCGAGAGTGTCGAGTTCGGCGCGCGCGAGCATCACCTCGCGGCTCGCCACGGTCGCCGCTTCCTGGGCGTCACCGAGGCCCGCGGAGATCACGGTGATCTCATCTTTCGCCTCGTCGATCGTGCTCTGCGTGACCGTGACGGCGGTCACTGCCGCGTCATCGTCGTCCGAGCCGAGCAACGCGAGCCGCTGATTGGCCAGAGTGTAAAGCCCGCGCATCCGCTCCTGCACCTGCTCGAGACCGAAGGCGACGCTTCTCGCCTGATCCACCGCGGCCGAGTTCTGATCCTGCTCGAGCCGTGCGATGTTCGCCCGCACCGCCTCCGCCTGATCGGACAGCACCAGTCGTTCGGTATGTCTCTCGTTCTCCGTGCGCGTGTGATCGGCCAGGGCGGTGCGCAGCGCCACGACGTCGTCGGCGAAGATCCGGGCCTTGGCATCGCGGACGACCGCGGCGATCGTCTGCGCCTCTCGCGCGATCTCGGCCTGGCGTCCCAGCGGCTTCAGTTGACGGCGGATCTCACCCGCGAGGTCGCTCAATCGCGTGAGGTTGGTCTCCATCGCATCGAGCTTGCGAAGGGTCTTCTCCTTGCGCCGCCGATGCTTGAGGATGCCGGCGGCCTCTTCGATGAAGCCACGACGATCTTCCGGCGATGCCTGGAGCACTGTGTCCAGCCGGCCCTGTCCGACGATGACGTGCATCTCGCGTCCCAGCCCCGAGTCGCTGAGGAGCTCCTGCAGATCGAGCAGGCGGCAGTTCTCTCCGTTGATCGCGTACTCGCTCGATCCGTTGCGGAACAGAGTCCGGCTGATCGTGACCTCGGCGAACTCGATCGGCAGTGCTCCGTCGCTGTTGTCGATCGTCAGCTGCACCTCGGCGCGGCCCAGCGGCCCCCGGGTCGAGGTGCCTGCGAAGATGACGTCTTCCATCTTGCCGCCGCGCAGCGTCTTGGCCCCTTGTTCGCCCATGACCCACGCGAGGGCGTCCACCACGTTGGACTTGCCTGACCCGTTGGGTCCGACGATGCAGGTGACACCCGGCTCGAAGACGAAGCTGGTCGGCTGCGCGAAGGACTTGAACCCCTTGAGGGTCAGGCTCTTCAGATGCATGCGCGTACCGCGTCTCGGGGGTGAATCACGCCCATACGCTACCGGAATGACGGCTCAGAACGGGCATCCCGCGCGGGTTCGCAGTGAACCGGAATTCCGCGCGACACGCCGATCCACGCCGGTCATGCTTGACGGACACGCCCGGGTTTCGCTACCGTAACCTCCGGATCGCCACACGAAAGGAGGTTACCGATGATCACTCAGCTCACTGCTCAGGCCACTGGCCTCGCCGCGCCATTCGCGCCGCGCTCTGCGCACTCGGTAACCGCCGGCGTCCGTCGAAGCGCTCTCTCGTAGAACCGCAGCCCGAGAACTCTGCCCCGAACCATCCACCGGTCTCCGACCTGTGACGGGGCTTCTCGCCCGCTCTACTCCGCGCTCCGCCCTCTGATCCTCTCCGGATCACGGCTCTCCGCCGATCCCGGCGCTCGCCTTCGGGCGCACCGGGCTCTCGACTCTCACCGCGCACCGCCGCCCTTCACCGAAGGCCCGGCGGCCGCGTTCGCCGCACCCATCACCACCATTCATCTCGAAGGAATCATCGTGAACACCACGCTGTACCGCAGCATCCTCCACCCTCCGGATACCGAGGACCAGCAGGTCCTCCACATCCCCGCACCCGATGAGCTGCGGCGCCTCGCGCTGGCAGATCGTCTCTCTCTCCGGATCGGCCTCTGGCTGCTCCAGAGGGCACAGCGCCCTCGCCCGGTACGTCGTATCGCCGCCGCCGAAGCGGATGCGCTGCGTCTCGATCGACGTGATCGCACGCCGGGCGAGACCTACGCCCTGCTCACCTACGACCTGCAGCGTCAGCTGCGCTGACCTGGAGATCACCATGAGCATTCCGCTCACCCCTGATGCGTCGCTGCATCCGCTCGTGCTGCCGGCACGAGCGGATGCGGCTGACGCCGCCGAATTCCGTGAGCTCGCCCGTGTTCGCAACGCCGTCTACCGAGAACTCACCGGACGCACCGAGCAGGATCTGACGCCAGAGGCGCTGCTTCCGATCCTGCGCTCTCGCAAAGAGCGCACGACTGCCGTGTGGGCGGTGCGCGTCGGAGGCGAGATCGTCGGGCGCACAGTCATCGACATTCCTCATGAGGAGGGGTCGCGTGTGGCGATCGCCGCGATCGAGATCCACCCCCGTGTCTGGGGTCAGGGGATCGGAACCGCGATCCTGCCGCACGTCGAGGCCTTCGCCCGTCTCCACGGCCGCGCGGTCATTCAGAACTGGACGGAGCAGCCGGCCAGCGACGGACCCAGGCTGCAGGCGAAGACGGGCTTCGGCAGCGTTCCGGACGATCACGTCGCACGATTCCTCATCCGCCGTGGATTCACCCTCGAGCAGGTCTATCGGGTGAGCCGCCTCGCGGTCACCCAGGAGACGGTTCAGCGTGCCGAGGAGCTGCGCGAGGACGCGCGAGCGCTCTCACAGGACTATCGCGTGCTCCAGTGGATGCTTCCGACGCCACCGGAGCACGTCGACGGCTACGCATGGCTCAAGTCGCGCATGTCGACCGACGCCCCCTCGGCCGATCTCGAGACCGACGAGGAGGCCTGGGACGCAGAGCGTCTGGTCGCCACGGAGAAGAGAGTCGCGGAGATGGGCCAGATCATGCAGGTCACTGTCGCGCAGCACATCCCGACAGGCGAGCTCACCGCATTCACCGAACTCGGAATCGGTCCGGATCCCACCGCCACCACACACCAGCACGACACCCTGGTGCTCACCGAGCACCGCGGCCATCGTCTGGGGCAACTCGTGAAGTGCGAAGCGTTCCTGTCGTGGACAGGCATCGCTCCCGCGTCACGCGACGTGATCACTTACAACGCCGAGGAGAACCGGCCGATGCTCGCCATCAACGAGGCGATGGGATTCACCGCCGTCGCCTATGAAGGCGCGTGGAAGAAGGAGCTGTCATGACGACCAGCACACTGACGATCACACCTCTGGCCGTCCCCCGCGCGCTGGACGCCGAGGATGCCGCGGACTTCCGCGCATACGGAGAGCTCAACAGGCAGATCTGCGAGGAGCTGGTCGGTCTGCCCGACATCGCCCCCGATGCCGCGCAGATGCTCGCATCGTGGCAGGATCCCAGCGATACCCTGCAGACCGGGTTCGTCGCCAGGCTCGGAACCGAGATCGTCGGCATGATCACTCTCTCCTACGCTCAGGAGGCGGACGCGAACGCCGCAGAGGCGGACCTCCTCGTGCCGGAGAAGCACTGGGGACGCGGTGTCGAAGACGCTCTCCTGTCGCTCGCCGAGTCGGAGGCGCGCGCACACGGCCGCTCTCTGGTGCAGACCTGGACGCTGCACAGGCCCATGGAGTCGGACCGGATGATCACACCGCGAACAGGGTGGGGTCGCATTCCGGCGATTCCGCTGTCGGACGCTCTCGTCGCCCGCGGATACGAGTTCGAACAGGTCGAACGCAACAGCGAGCTCGATCTGCGCTCCGACCCCGCCCCGCTGCTGGCCGCTCTGGAATCGGCGAAGACCGCCGCCGGCGACGATTACCGGGTGCTCCAGTGGATGGCGCCGACACCGCCTGAGTTCCGCGACGGGTACGCGGCGATCCTCGCTCGCCTGTCTACCGACGCCCCGAGCGGCGACATGGACTTCGTCGCCGAGGAGTGGGATGCGGAACGTGTCGTGCGACGTGAGCGACGGCTCACGGGGGCCGGTCAGGCTCTGTCGATCGTCGCGGTGCAGCATGTGCCCAGTGGCGACATGGTGGCCTACAACGAGCTGCTCGTCGGGGCGGACCGCGCAGGAGTGACCCACCAGCTCGGCACTCTGGTGTCTCGCGAGCACCGCGGGCACCGTCTCGGCACGATCGTCAAGTGCGCGAATCTCCTCCGTTGGAGAGAGCTCATGCCGCTCACCCCGACGGTCTCGACGTTCAACGCAGAGGAGAACCGTCCCATGTTGAGCATCAACGAGGCGATCGGTTTCGCGCCTGTCTCCTATGCGGGAGCGTGGCAGAAGCGGATCTGATCGAGATCATCCGAGCGGTGTACACGGCCGGCCACGGATCATCCGCCCGGCCGACGCAGCGGTCTCCGTATGGCCGCGAGGCTGGATGCATGAACACGACGGTCCTCGACGCACGCTCTCTGACCAAGTCCTACGGAACGACCCGCGCACTCGCCGGGGTGGATCTCACCATCCACCGCGGCGAGTCGGTCGCCATCATGGGTGCCTCCGGGTCGGGCAAGACCACTCTCCTCCATGTCCTCGCCGGCATCATCAGTCCGGACTCGGGCACCGTGTCGTTCCAGCCCTCGGTCGGTCAGGCGGTGGAACTCGCCGGACTCGGAGAATCCGCTCGTTCCCGGCTGCGGAGAGAGCGGTTCGGGTTCGTCTTCCAGCAGGGTCTGCTCATTCCGGAGCTCACGGCGGTCGAGAACGTGGCGCTCGCATCGATGATCAACGGAGTGAAGAGAGCACAGGCCACCGCTCACGCGGCGTCCTGGCTCGCCGCGCTCGGGCTGGCCGGGATGGAGGACCGCCGAATCGGCGAGCTGTCCGGCGGGCAGGCGCAGCGCGTCGCGATCGCACGGGCTCAGGCGACGGGTGCGGAACTCGTGTTCGCCGACGAGCCGACCGGCGCCCTCGACTCGCACACGTCGCAAGACGTGATGAATGCGCTGCTGTGGTCGACGACGGGCCAAGGGCGCACGCTGCTCGTCGTGACACACGATGCAGACGTGGCGGCGCGCTGCTCGCGGATCGTCTCCGTGCGCGACGGCCAGATCATCTCGTCGGCGGTGACGGCATGAACGCCCGCGTCCTGGCTGTGCTTCTTCGCGCCGGGACGGGAGAGAAAGCGGTGCTCGCGCTTCCGCTCATCGCTTTCGGCATCGTCACAGCCCTCGTGCTGACCGTCGTGGGCGGGGCTCAGTCGTTCTGGACCTGGACCGATGAGTACGCGCCGGTGTACCAGGCGTTGGCCGCGATCGCGCTCGTGCTCCTCATCGTCCCGCTGATGAATCTCGGCGGGGCGGCCGCCCGTCTCTCAGCCCGCCGCCGTGACGAGCGTCTCTCGACCCTGCGGCTTCTCGGCGTGACGCCTCTGGGCGTCGGCGTCGCTACGGTCATCGAATCCATGATCGTCGCGGCCGCCGGTGCCGTCGCCGGAGCCGTCGTCCATCTCGCCCTCACCCCTCTCGTCGGACTCATCCCGTTCCGTGGCACGGCTCTCGGCGTCGAGGCGATCATGCTCTCGCCCTTCAGCGTTCTCGCCGTCGTGGGAGGCGTCCTTCTCGTGGCGGCAGCGAGTGCTGTGCTGGGGCTCCGGCGCGTGATCATCTCGCCCCTCGGCGTGCGCCTGCGGACGACCGTCTCCACCGCGCACTGGTTCCGCGCGATCATCGCAGTCTCCGTTCTTGCGCTCGTGTTCGTCCTTGTCACGGTCTTCCCTTCCGTCGCAGGACTCGCGGCGACCATCGCCGTCCTCGCCCTGTTGTTCGCCGTCTCCCTGGCGGTGCTCAACGTGATCGGACCATGGGTCCTGAAGGTCGCCGCCGGCCGTCAGCTGCGCAAGGCCGAGCACGCAGATCGGCTGCTCGCCGCCCATCTGGTGCTGGACTCCCCCAAAGCCGCGTGGCGTCAGGTGAGCGGCATCGCGATGGCGAGCTTCATGGCCGTGTTCGCAGGAACCGGAGTCTCCCTGATGAATGTGATGAACAGCGGCGACACGACGTCCGCGGATGCGGCCCTCGCCGCGGACATGCGCACCGGCCTCGTCATCACCCTCGTCGCTTCATTCCTGATGGTCGCGGCATCCGTGGGGGTCAATCAAGCCGCGGCCGTTCTCGATCAGCAGGAACTCCACCGGAGTCTGTACCGGCTGGGCGTGCCGCTCGCGATCGTCGACAGCGCACGCCGCCGGGCGATCATGTCTCCACTCCTCGTGACCGCGATCGGCTCGGCCACCTGTGCCGGCGTGCTGGTCTTCCCGCTGCTGGGGATCGCCCTGGTCGCGGCACCCGAGTCTCTCCTCACGATCGCGCTCGTACTGGCCGTGGGGATCGGAATCGTCTGGATGAGCACTCGAGCGACGCGGCCGCTGCTCGCCCGGTCGTTCGAGATGGTGTGAGTCTCAGCGACGCCGCTGGCAGCGCGGACAGTAATGACTCGAGCGGTTCATGAAAGCCTCCCGGCGGATCAGAGTGCCGCAGCGCGGGCACGGCTGTCCGCCTCGACCGTACGCGTTGAGCGAGTGGGCGAAGTAGCCTGCCTGACCGTTCACATTGACGTACTGGGAGTCGAAGCTCGTGCCGCCCTCTGCAAGGGCCTTCACGAGCACCACTCTGATCTCGGCGAGGAGGCGCCTGCTCGCTTGCGTCGACAGGGCACTCGCGAGCGTCGCCGGGTGGATGCGCGCCGCCCACAGCGCCTCATCCGCATAGATGTTGCCCACGCCGCTGATCGTCTGCTGATCGAGCAGCACTCGCTTGATCGCACTGCCACGTGTGCGGAGTGCACGCAGGAAGCGATCGTCGTCGAACAGCGGGTCTATCGGATCACGGGCGATGTGCACGACCTGAGTCGGGATCCACGTCGGTCCGTCCGGCACCAGACCGTCGACCGCCAACGACCCGAAAGTCCTCTGGTCGGCGAAGACGATCGCGAGCTCGCCATGACGAGGATGCTCGATGCTGATCCGGATGCGCTCGTGGCGTTCCGCCTCGGCGTCCGGCGCGCGCAGCAGCATCTGTCCGCTCATTCCGAGGTGCGCGATCAACGCGGAATCAGCGGTGTCCAGCGGCAGCCAGAGGAACTTGCCCCGTCGGTCGGCTGCAGTGACTCTGCGTCCCTCCAGGCGCGCGGCGAAGTCGGACGGCCCGGCCGCATGCCGTGTGAGAGCTCGTTCATCGAACACGCTCACGGCCGTGATGAGCGAGCCGATCACCGCGGGAGCGAGACCCGCCCGGACGACCTCGACCTCGGGAAGCTCAGGCACGCTCGTTGAGCAGTCGCCACGCGCTGAGCGCGGCGGCCATCTCTGCCGTCTTCTTGCTGCTGCCCTTGCCGGTCATCGCCAGATCGCCGACGACCACGGTTGCGAGGAATCGACGATCGTGGTCGGGGCCGCTCGCCTCCACCGAGTACTGGGGCGGAGTCGCACCGACTCGCGCAGCCAGCTCCTGCAGGCTCGTCTTCGGATCCATCGCCGCGCCGTAGCGCTCGGGGTCGGCGAGGAGCGGCGCGGTCAGCCGGAGCACGAGCTCGGTCGCCGCCTCAGGACCCGCTGACAGATACGTCGCGCCGATCACGGCTTCCATCGTGTCGGCGAGGATCGAGTCCTTGTCGCGACCGCCCGTCTGTTCCTCACCGCGTCCCAGCAGCAGATGGCTGCCGAGATCGATCGCTCTCGCGACCTCGGCGAGAGCGACCGTCGAGACGACGCTCGCGCGCCGCTTGGCCAACTCCCCCTCGTCCAGCCCCGGATGGGTCGTGAAGAGCATCACCGTCACGGCTTGTCCGAGAACGGAGTCGCCGAGGAACTCGAGACGTTCGTTATGGGGGATGCCGCCGTGCTCGTAGGCATAGGAGCGATGGGTGAGCGCCAACTCCAGAAGCTCCGCGTCGATATCGACGCGGAGCTTCTCTGGGAGCGGTCTCGTCCCCCCAGGGACCTCAGTCACAATCGTGAAGTCGCGACTCAGACGTCGGCGACCTTGCGACCCTTGTACTCGAGGAAGAGCTCGGTGCCCTGCGAGTCGGTGACGACCTTGGCCTGGTGAGGACGGCTGTAGACGACCTGACCGTTCTCGATGGTCTTGACGAGTGCGACGGGCGCCGCCTTCCACTGCGCGCGGCGCGAGCGGGTGTTCGAACGGGATACCTTGCGCTTCGGGGGGTTACCAGCCATGACTAGCTCTCTTCTTTCTCGGCGGCTCGGCTCTGTGCCTCACCGTCTTGGTCTGTGATCTGCTGGAGCGCGCTCCACCGAGGATCGATGGGAGCCACCTGCTCCGTCCCGGTGCTCGCGGTCAGCCTCTCGCCCGTCTCCGGGTCGAGCCCGGGGCAATCCGGCTGACACACCGGCTGAAATGGAAGCGCCAATACGGCCGCATCCCTGACTAGAGTTTCAAGATCCACGTGGTCGTCTTGAACCTCGAAGTCAGTTTCTTCCTCACCAGGATACGCGAAAAGCTCCTGGAACTCGACTTCGACGGGCCGGGTGATGTCGATCAGGCATCTTCCGCATACGCCGGAGTACTCAGCATCGGCGGTTCCGGAGACCAGGATGCCCTCGTGAACCGACTCGAGACGCACGTCCAGGTCGAGCGCAGAACCGGCTTCATACGCGACGATTCCCTCTCCCCAGCCTTCGCCGAGGGTCACCGAGAACTCGTGCTCGCGCATCTCGCCCGGCTTGCGGACGATGTCACGGACGGGCAGGACGAAGGGACCATTCATTCGGGAACGCACCCGGCAATGGTACCGGCTCCTGCGGGATGGAGGCTGGTTCCGCGCTGTGTGGAGACGGCGCCTCCGGAAATCAGATCCCGCGTGATCCGGTGTCGAGGAAGGAGGCGACCGCCGGCGGCACGAACGGCGACACGTCACCGCCGAGGCCCGCCACCTGGCGGACCAGGGAGCTGGAGACCAGGGCATGCGCGGGGTCGGGCAGGAGAAAGACCGTCTCGATGTCGGCGAGGTGACGGTTGACGATCGCCATCGGGGATTCGTACGCGACGTCGATCTGCGAACGGATCCCCTTCACGAGAACTCCCGCACCGACGTCGCGGGCGTAGTCCACGAGCAGCCCCATGCTCCAGGAGCCCACGACGACGTTGTCGCCGATCCCGTCCTCAGCGATCGACTGCTCGAGCAGCGACATCCGCTGAGCGATCGGGAGCAGCGCCTCTTTGCCGGGGTTGTGCACCACGAGCACGTGGAGTTCGTCGTACAGCTTGGCTGCGCGACGGATCACGTCGAGATGACCCAGGGTCGGCGGATCGAACGATCCAGGGACGACGGCGATCCGGCTGCTCATGCCCCCAGCCTAAAGCACGCGATGCCGCGGTCAGTTCTTCGCGAGTGCCGCCCGGTCGTCGTCGCTCACGCGTCGCTCGATCGCCGAGCGGAGTCCGGGATTCGCCCGCAGATCCGGGTCGTCGGAGAGGATGCCCTCCGCGAGCTCCCGGGCTCGGACGATCAGGCCCGAGTCCTTGACGACCCGCAGCAGCTTCAGGGAGGACCGAGCTCCAGCCTGTGCGGCACCGAGCACGTCACCTTCACCGCGGAGCTCGAGATCGACCTCCGCGAGAGCGAATCCGTCGAGAGTCGCTGCCACCGCGTCCACGCGTTCGCGCGCCACTGACCCCTCTTCGGCTTCGGTGACCAACAGGCAGAGCCCTGGAACGCCTCCTCGACCGACACGGCCCCTCAGCTGGTGCAGCTGCGACACCCCGAACCGATCGGCGTCGAGAACGATCATGGTCGAGGCGTTCGGGACGTCGACGCCGACCTCGATCACGGTCGTCGCCACCAGCAGGTCGATCTCGCCGCGCGCGAAGGACTGCATGACGGCGTCCTTCTCGTCGGACGGCATGCGACCGTGCAGCACGGCCCGTCGGACGTTCCCGAGCCGGGGGTGCGTCGCCAGGGCCTCATCGAGCTGCACCACGCCCCAGCGAGGACCTGGTGCACCCTCGGGCGGGATCACGGGCTGCTCCCCCGCTTCCGCCGTCTTCTTGGTCGTGTCGATCGCCGCGCATACCGCGAACACCTGTCGGCCCTGAGAGATCTCCTCGGCGGCGCGCTCCCAGACTCGATTGAACCAGCCGGGATGCTCTGCGAGCGGAGCGACGAAGGACTCGATTCCGGCTCGTCCCTTGGGCATCGTGCGGATCACAGAGGTATCGAGATCGCCGAACACCGTCATCGCGACCGTCCGCGGGATCGGGGTCGCGGTGAGAACCAGCGCGTGCGGGCTGGACCCCTTCGCGCGGAGCGCCTCTCGTTGCTCGACTCCGAACCGGTGCTGCTCGTCGACGACGACGAGACCGAGATCAGCGAAGGTCGTCTTCTCGCCGAGGAGCGCGTGCGTGCCCACGACGATCAGCGCCTGTCCGGAGGCGACGCGGAGCGCAGCCTTGCGACGCTCGGCGGCCGGCATCTGACCGGTGAGCAGGGTGGGCATCACGAGCGGCGACATCTGCGGCCCGAGCATCTTCGCGATCGATCGCAGGTGCTGCCCTGCGAGCACCTCGGTCGGGGCGATCAGCGCCGCCTGACCGCCGGACTCGGCCACCTGGAGCATCGCGCGCAGCGCGACGAGGGTCTTCCCGGACCCGACCTCGCCCTGCACGAGACGATTCATCGGCCAGGCGGCGACGAGGTCGCTCGCCACCTGCTCGCCGACCGTCTTCTGGTCGGGCGTGAGGTCGTACGGCAGCGAGGCGTCGAAGCGCTCGAGCAGCCCACCGGGCTTCGACGGACGCGCGGTCGCCGACAGCGATCGCACCGCATCGCGCTGCTGCAGGAGGGCGGTCTGGAGAGTGAGCGCCTCGTGCATCCGCAGGGTGCGGACCGCAGGATCGATGTCGTTGCGGGTCTTCGGGCGGTGAATCTGCTCGAGCGCCTCTCGGGCGGTCAGAAGTTCCTCCCGCGCGCGGACATCGGGGGCGAGAGGCTCCGGCACGTCGCCGAGGCCGTCGAGCGCCCGCGTGATGAACTTCGCGATCTGCCACGTCTGCAGTGTCGACGTCGCGGGATAGATGGGAATCAGCACGGCAGCGCGCGCGTCCGCCCGGCGTCTGGCCGCATCCTCGTCGTCGAACAGCTCGTACTCGGGATGCGCGAACTGCGTCATGCCGTTGAACTCGCCGACCTTGCCCGAGAAGACGCCTCGACGTCCGACCGCGAGGTCCTCGGAGCGCCACTTGGCCGCGCCCAGGTTCTTCGCGAAGAACGTCAGAGACATCTTGCCGATGCCGTCGCCGATCACGACGTCGACCATCGCACCGCGACGGTTGCGCATCGCCCTGGCGCTGGAGGACAGCACCTCGGCGACGATCGTCACCGTCTCACCCAGAGGGAGTTCACGGATCGGGGTCAGCTCGCCCGGATCCGCGTACCGTCGGGGATAGTGCGACACGAGATCGCCGACCGTCTTCATGCTGAAGGCTCTGTCGAGAGACTTCGCCGGCGTGGCGCCCAGCGCCTCCTCGAGCGACGAATCCAGCGTGAGCGACATGATCCGAGTCTAGGAGGCCGCACGGACACGACGTGCGCCGCAGCTGTCGTATCGTGAACGGGTGACGAGGATCATCGCCGGAACAGCGCGCGGCGCACGGCTCGTCGTGCCCCGCGCGGGAACGAGACCCACCAGCGACCGCGTGCGGGAGTCGCTCTTCGGAGCGCTGGAGTCGGCGGATGCCATCGTCGGCGCGCGGGTGCTCGACCTCTATGCCGGCTCGGGTGCGCTGGGACTGGAGACCCTCAGCCGCGGCGCGACGAGCGCGGATCTCGTCGAGCACGGCCGAGAGGCGGCGTCGGTGGTCCGCCGCAACGCCGCCACCGTCGCGAAGGCCGGAGCGCCGAGCGCGAGGGTGCACCAGAGCACCGTCCGATCGTTCCTGCTGCGCGCCTCCGGCCCGTACGACCTCGTGTTCTCGGATCCCCCGTACGACCTCGACGACGAGGCGATGACGGCGGACCTCGTCACGCTCGCGCCGCTTCTCGCTCCCGACGCCCTCGTGATCATCGAGCGCGCCCAGCGATCGACCCCTCCCGACCTCGCTGCGGCCGGACTGGAGCTGATCCGCGAGAAGGCCTACGGCGACACCGCCCTCTGGTGGGCCGAGCCCACTCCCGCGACGGAGTCGTCTCAGCCCGAGGCCGAGTCCCAGTCGCGATAGGGATCCCAGCCGCTGACATCCGCGGGTGCGCCGTCGACCAGCAGCTCGTGCTCGCCCCGGGGCACGACAGTGCCGATGACGCGGAAGCCCGCCGGCACGATCCCCGGCGGGAAGCAGGCGAGAAGGGCGTGATCCTCGCCACCGGCGAGAGCTCGCTGGGGGCTGTCGCCGAGGGCTGCGCTGTCGAGTGCGATGGTGACCTCGGAGGCCGCTGCCATCCGTCGCGCGTCGAGCGCGAGCCCGTCTGAGATGTCCATCATCGCGGTCGCGCCCGCAGTGGCAGCGAAAGGGCCGAGACCGATCGGCGGCGATGGACGGAGCTGAGCCGCCAGAGCAGCGCTCTCACCCGGGGCGAGCAGGGACGCATCGACGGGGACCGGTGCCTCCCCCTCGCGGAACCTTCCGAAAAGCACCGAGAGTCCGTGAGCGGCGTGCCCCAGTTCGCCTGCGACCGCGACCGCGTCACCGACCCGTGCGCCCGACCGGGTCACGGGCGGCCGGCCCTCGAGATCGCCGAGCGCGGTGACGGCCACGGTCAGGACGTCCGAGACCGTGAGATCGCCGCCGACCACCGCGCATCCCGGTGCGAGTGCGGCGCAGGCTTCTCGGAAGCCGTCTGCGAGGCGCTCGATGAACGACAGTCGAAGGTCTCGGGGAACGGCCAGCGCCACCAGGAGCGCCGTCGGCCGCGCGCCCATGGCCGCCACGTCGGCGAGGTTGACGGCGGCGGCCTTCCAACCGAGGTCGTACCCCGACGACCACGCGAGCCGGAAGTCCGGGCCGTGCACGAGAGTGTCCGTCGTGGCGACCACCGAACCCGAGGGAGCGGCGATCACCGCCGCATCGTCGCCGGGTCCGACGAGCGTGTGAGAGGCCCGCGCGGTCCTCACCAGAATCGCTCTGAGGATCTCCCCCTCCGACAGTTCGCCGAGGGTCGGATCATCGTCGCGAGGTCGGGAGGACATGCAGTCAAAGGTAGCCTGGATGCATGCCCCGCTCTCGCCGTCTCGCCGTCGTCGCGGGCTCGCTGGTCCTCCTCGCCGCACTGTCCGGCTGCTCGACGACGATCCACCTCGAACCCGCTGAGGACGCCAACGATCCGGCCTGCGCCGAGGTGTCCGTGCTCCTCCCCGACGCCGTCGGCGATCTCGATCGGGTGTGGACCGATGCTCAGGCGACCGGAGCCTGGGGCGACCCGACCGTCGTGCTGCGCTGCGGCGTCGAACCGCCCGCGCCGTCGACAGAGGTGTGCACGACCATCGGCAGCGTCGACTGGCTCGTTCTCGATCAGGAGGAAGACCGGCAGCGCCTCGTGACGTACGGTCGCGAGCCCGCCATCGAGGTGATCATCCGCCGTGGCGAGGAGATCGACTTCCGTACGGTCGTCGAGAGCATCTCCACGAGCATCCAGTCGGGCCTCGCGCCCGCCACGGCACGCTGCACCGACCGGGTGCCCACCGAGGAGAACCCGGACGACGGATCGACCGAAGGCTGACCCGTCGAGGGTCAGCGGCGCAGGCCCGCCTCGATCAACTCGGAGATCAGGTCGCCGTAGCTGAGTCCGGAGGCCACCCAGCACTTCGGGAACATCGAGATCGGAGTGAATCCCGGCATCGTGTTCAGCTCGTTGACCACCAGCTCTCCCGTAGGAGTGAGGAACATGTCGACGCGCGCAAGACCTCGCCCGTCCACCGCCTCGAACGCACGGACTGCCGCATCCTGAATGGCCGCGACCTCGGAATCCTCGAGCTCCGCCGGGCACACGACGTCGACGCCGTCGCCGCCGAGGTACTTTCCCTCGAAGTCGTAGAACCCTCGAGTCGTCAGCACGATCTCGCCAGGAAGCGACGCTCGGACGCCGTCGGCACCTTCGAGCACGGCGACCTCGATCTCGCGGCCGACCACGCCCGCCTCGATCAGGACCTTGTCGTCTTCTGCGAACGCGATCGCCAGCGCCGCATCGAGCTCGTCGGCGCTCTCGACCTTCGAGACGCCCACGCTGGATCCCGCGCGAGCCGGCTTCACGAAGAGCGGCAGGCCGAGCGCCGCCGCCGAGTCGCGGATCGCGACGGCATCCTGTTCCCACTGGCGCGCGCGCACCGTCAATCCGGCCGCCACCGCGATACCGGCGGCCCGCAGCGCGATCTTCATGAAGTGCTTGTCCATGCACAGTGCGGAGTCGAGCACCCCGCCGCCGGCGTAGGGGACCTCGAGGGTGTCGAAGTACCCCTGGATGGTGCCGTCCTCGCCGTGCGGGCCGTGGAGGATCGGCAGCACGATATCGATCTCGCCGAGGGATTCGGTGGTGCCGTCGGTGCGCACGACGCGCAGGCTGCGGTCTCCGCCGGGTTCCGGCCACAGCACCCGTGTGCCGTTGTCGGCGACCTCGGGCAGGTGAGCGGCATCCAGCGGGAACTTCGCCGGGTCGTCGTCCTCGAGGACGAAGGCGCCGTCGCGGGTGATCCCGACCGGGATCACGGCGTACCGATCGCGATCAATCGCGCCCAGCACTCCGCCCGCCGTTGCGGAACTGATCGAATGCTCGCTGGAGCGCCCTCCGAAGAGCACCACCACCGTCTGCTTGTCCATGGTTGGTCCTCTCACCCTGCGGGGTGTCGTCGTCCGTCGTCAGGTGGGGTGCGATGTCGCGGGGGTTCATCTTGCCGTCGAGCACCATCTTCACCTGCTCGACGATGGGCATGTGCACGTCGGACTCTCGGGCGAGTTGCAGCACCGGCGCCACGGACGCGAGGCCCTCAGCGGTCTGCTGCATCTGCTTCACGACGTCCTGGAAGCTGTATCCCTGGCCGAGCAGGCGCCCGGCCGTGTTGTTGCGGCTCAGCGGGGACTGACATGTCGCGATGAGGTCGCCCAGGCCCGCGAGTCCCTGCAGGGTCTCGGGGTGAGCGCCGTTGGCGACGGCGAAATCGGTCATCTCCACGAGCCCGCGGGTGATGATCGACGCCTTGGTGTTCTCGCCGTACCCGACGCCGTCGACGATGCCGATGGCCACCGCGATGAGGTTCTTCAGCACTCCCCCGAACTCCGTGCCGATCACGTCGGTGTTCACGAACGTCCGGAAGTAGCTGTTACGTGCCGCGCGCGCGACCTCCTCGGCGGTCTCCCGACTGCGTGAGGAGATCACGGCGGCCGTGGGCTGCTCGCGAGCGATCTCGAGCGCGAGGTTCGGCCCGGAGGCGACCGCGATACGGTCGGGATCGCAGCGCAGCTCCTGCTCGATGACCTGGCTCATCCGGAGCCCCGTCGTGCGCTCGACGCCCTTCATCAGGCTGACGATCTTGGCGTCGTTGTCGGCGAGCAGCGGCCGAAGCGCCTTGAGATTCTCCCGCAGCGACTGACTCGGCACCGAGAGGTACACCTGGTCGACATCGCGGAGCGCGATCGCCAGCTCGTGCGTCGCGGACATCGTGCGCGGCAGGTTGATGCCGGGCAGATAGCGGGAGTTGCGCTTGGCCTCGTCGATCTCGTGGGCGAGTTCGGCTCGGCGCGCCCACATCGTGACCTGCGCCCCGCCGTCGGCGAGGATCTTTCCGAACGTGGTGCCCCAGCTTCCGGCACCGATCACCGCGACGCGTGGTCCTGCGGGAGCGTTGCGCTTAGGAGTCAAGGCGACCCGTCTCCTTCTGTCCATGGGCGGACGGGTTCCAGCGCTCGGCCGGAGCCTTCTCGTCACGCAGGTCCTCGAGCAGCGCCGTGATGGCCTGCATCAGTCGTTCGGTGGCTTCGTTCAGCGCAGATGCCTCGCCTGCACGACCACGGAGGTCCGACAGATCGACGGGATCGCCGATGACGACGTCCACGGGCTTGCGCAGCGGCCAGAGGCTGAGCCCCTTCTGGTAACGCCCCATGATCCGCTGGGTGCCCCAGTGGGCCATCGGGATGAGTGGGATGCCGTCGGTCAGCGCGAGCCGGACAGCCCCGGACTTTCCGCGCATCGGCCACATGTCGGGGTCGCGCGTCAGCGTGCCCTCCGGATAGACAATCACACCGCGACCGTGCTCGACGAGCTCGGCCGACTGCTTGAGCGTCTGCTTCGCCGCGGATGCCGACGAGGCGCGTGCCACGGGGACCATTCCTGTCGCGCGGAGCACGGCTCCGAGCACAGGAACCTTGAAGAGACTCTCCTTCGCCATGAAGCGCGGAGCTCGACCGATGCGCCACACCGCGAGTGCGACCACGAGCGGATCGAACTCGGAGTAGTGGTTCGGGGCGAGAACGTACGCTCCCTCACGCGGGAGCTTCTCGCTTCCCGTGATGCGGAGCTTCGCGACGAGCGAGATCAGCGGCACGGCGATCGCCGCGACCGGCCAGAACGCACTCGGTCGCGTGGTCTCCGTCGAGCGGGAACCCATCGGGGTCACCGGATGACGTCGAAGTCGGCGCCCACGGCATCGAGCTTGGCGAGGAACTTCTCGTAGCCGCGGCTGAGGATGTCCACTCCGGACACCCTCGACTCGCCTTCGGCGGTCAGCGCCGCGATGACGTGGCTGTATCCGCCGCGAAGGTCGGGAACAACGATGTCTGCGGCGTGCAGCGGCGTCGGGCCGGTGATGACGGCGGCCTGCTCGAGGTCCCGGCGCGGGACACGACGGGCTCCGTCCTGCAGTCCGCGGGGGTGCACGACGATGTCGGCGCCCATCTTGACGAGCGCCTCGGTGAAGCCCAGACGGTTCTCGTAGACCGTCTCGTGCACGACCGAGCGGCCCTTGGCCTGAGTGAGCGCCACGACGAGAGGCTGCTGCCAGTCGGTCATGAATCCGGGGTGCACGTCGGTCTCGACGATGACCGGCTTGAGCTCGCCGTCGCGACGGAACAGGATCCCGTCCTCCTTGATGTCGAACCATCCGCCGGCCTTGCGGAACACGTTGAGGAACGTGAGCATCTCCTGCTGCTTCGCGCCGCCCACGAAGATCTCGCCGTCGGTGGCGAGTGCGGCGGAAGCCCAGGATGCGGCTTCGTTGCGGTCGAAGATCGAGCGGTGGTCGTACCCCCGAAGCGTCTCGACACCCTCGATGAGGATGACGCGGTTCGGCTCGTAGGAGATGATCGCGCCCATCTTCTGCAGCACCGCGATCAGATCCATGATCTCGGGCTCGATGGCGGCGTTGCGAAGCTCCGTGGTGCCCTCGGCGCGAACGGCCGTGAGCAGCACCTGCTCGGTCGCTCCGACACTCGGGTACGGGAGGTGGATGTTCGCACCGTGCAGGCGCGCACCACCCGTCGACAGGCGGATGCCGCTCGGCAGCTTCTCGACGATGGCGCCGAACTTGCGGAGCGCGTCCAGATGGAAGTCGATCGGGCGGTCGCCGATGCGGCAGCCGCCCAGGTCGGGGATGAAGGCCTGACCGAGACGGTGCAGCAGCGGGCCGCAGAAGAGGATCGGGATGCGCGAGGCACCCGCGTGAGCGTCGATCTCCTCGAAGTGGGCCGACTCGACATCGCTGGGGTCGAAGACGAGAGCTCCGGGCTCATCGCCGTCGGAGACCCGCACGCCATGGACCTCGAGCAGCGAGCGGACGACCGCGACGTCGCTGATGGCCGGCACGTCGCGCAGCACGCTGACGGTCTCTCCGAGCAGGGACGCGACCATCGCCTTGGTCGCGAGGTTCTTCGCGCCCTTGACGTCGACGCGGCCGCGCAGCGGGCGCCCTCCGCGAATGGCGAGGACGTCTCCGGTGAGTGGGGGGACTCCGTCCGGAAGAGCGTCGCGCACAGGTGTCGTCATTCGGAGCCTCACTTCATTCAACGGAATTCGGGGCGGGGTCGCCCTCGGCTCCCCCGCCCCGCCGTTCACTGCTGAACGGGAAGGGTCCGGGGCCGCCACGACTCGCGACGGGCCTCGAACTGCGCGATCTTGTCTTCGTTGCGCAGGGTGAGCCCGATGTCATCGAGCCCTTCGAGGAGCCGCCATCTAGTGTAATCGTCGATCCCGAGGTCAGCCTGGATCTCACCGATCGACGCGACTCGCGCCTCGAGGTCGACCGTGATCGAAGCCCCGGGATTCCGGTCGATCTCGGCCCAGATCCGCTCGAGATCCTCTTCGGAGATGGTGGCGGCGAGGAGCCCCTGCTTGCCCGAGTTGCCCCGGAAGATGTCGGCGAAGCGCGGGCTCAGGACCACCGCGAAGCCGAAGTCGCGCAGCGCCCAGACGGCGTGCTCGCGGCTGGATCCGGTGCCGAAGTCGGGGCCGGCGACGAGCACCGATGCGCCCTGGAAAGCCGGCTGGTTGAGCACGAACTCGGGATCCTGACGCCAGCCGTGGAACAGTGCGTCCTCGAAGCCGGTCTTCGTGACCCGCTTGAGGAACACGGCGGGGATGATCTGGTCCGTGTCGACGTTCGAGCGCTTCAGCGGGGCGGCGATGCCGGTGTGGGTGGTGAACTTCTCCATGGTCAGACCTCCGCCATCTCGTTCAGGTCGCTCGGACTCGACAGCGTGCCGCGGATCGCGGTCGCGGCGGCGACGAGCGGCGACACCAGGTGCGTGCGTCCACCCTTGCCCTGCCGGCCCTCGAAGTTGCGGTTGGAGGTCGACGCGCAGCGCTCCCCCGGCGCGAGCTGATCAGGGTTCATCCCGAGGCACATCGAGCACCCCGCGAATCGCCACTCGGCTCCGAAGTCCTTGATGATCTTGTCGAGCCCTTCGGCCTCCGCCTCGAGCCGCACCCGGGCAGAGCCGGGAACGACCATGACGCGGACGCCGTCGGCCTTCTTCTTGCCTTCGACGATCGACGCGAACGCGCGGAGATCCTCGATGCGACTGTTCGTGCACGACCCCATGAAGACGGCGTCGACCGGCACCTCCTTGAGAGGCGTGCCAGGCGTCAGATCCATGTACTCTAGGGCCCGCTCGGCTGCGGCACGCTCATTGGCATCGGCGATCTCTGCCGGGTCGGGAACCGCCGCCGACAGCGAGCTGCCCTGACCGGGGTTGGTGCCCCACGTCACGAACGGCTCGAGCTCATCGGCATCGATGAAGACCTCGGCGTCGAACGTCGCCCCCTCATCCGTCGGCAGCGTTCGCCAGTACGCGACGGCGTCGTCCCAGTCCTGCCCCTTCGGGGCGTGCGGGCGACCCTTCAGGTACTCGAAGGTCGTCTCGTCGGGCGCGACCATGCCGGCACGAGCGCCGGCCTCGATCGACATGTTGCAGATCGTCATCCGGCCCTCCATCGACAACGCCCGGATCGCGCTGCCGCGGAACTCCAGGACGTAGCCCTGACCGCCGCCGGTGGTGATCTTCGCGATCACCGCGAGGATGATGTCCTTCGCGGTGACGCCGGGCCTCAGCGTGCCCTCGACGTTGATCGCCATGGTCTTGAACGGCTTCAGCGGCAGCGTCTGCGTCGCCATGACATGCTCGACCTCGCTCGTGCCGATGCCGAAGGCCATGGCGCCGAACGCGCCGTGCGTCGATGTGTGCGAGTCGCCGCAGACCACCGTGATGCCGGGCATGGTGAGACCGAGCTGCGGCCCCACGACGTGGACGATGCCCTGTTCGGCGTCGCCGAGCGAGTGCAGACGCACGCCGAACTCCGCGGCGTTGCGGCGCAGCGTCTCGATCTGCGTGCGGCTCGTGAGGTCGGCGATGGGCTTGTCGATGTCCCAGGTCGGCGTGTTGTGGTCCTCGGTGGCGATCGTCAGGTCGAGGCGCCGCAACGGTCGCCCCTCCGATCGCAGTCCGTCGAACGCCTGCGGGCTCGTCACCTCATGCACCAGGTGCAGATCGATGTAGATGAGGTCCGGCTCGCCGTTCTCGCCCTTGACGACGAGATGGTCGTCCCAGACCTTCTCGGCGAGGGTCCTGGGACGGACGGGAGCAGTGTCTGCTGCGGGGGTGTTCATTGCGTGTCTCCTGAAGCTGGCGGTTCGGCCCACGATGGACTCCGCGACGAGGAGGGGCTCAGAACGAGGTCTCGTCGCGGCCGCTAAGAAGGAGCACGATCCGCATGACGTCAGATTACCACCGCTTCAGCGCCCGGAGTCTCCGCGTGACACGCTACTGTCACCCACACCTTCGAGAGGCACCCGCATGACCGACGACAGCACCGGATTCGCCACGAGAGCGGTCCACGCGGCCCGGAATCAGGGGCCCGCATCGTCGAGGGCGACGCCGATCTACCTGACGGCGGGCTTCGAGTTCGACGACTTCGACCACGCCGCCGACCACTTCGGCACCGGCGCGGGGTTCGGATACACGCGCACGGGGAATCCGACGGTGCACGCCGTCGAGCGCCAGCTCGCCGCACTCGAATCCGCCGCAGAGGCCGTGCTCGTCGCCAGCGGCCAGGCCGCGGTCGTCACCGCACTGCTGACCGTCGCCGGAGCGGGCGATCACATCGTCTCCTCGACGCACATCTACGAAGGCACGCGAGGGCTTCTGCTCGACAACCTCGCTCGCCTCGGCATCGAGACGACGTTCATCGACGACATCGCCGACCCCGGCGCCTGGCGGGGTGCGATCCGCCCGACCACCCGGGCGCTGTTCGGCGAATCCATCGCGAACGCGCGCAACGACATCCTCGACATCTCCGCGGTGAGCGCGGTCGCCGACGAGTTCGCCATCCCGCTCATCGTCGACAACACCCTCGCGACGCCGTTCCTGTTCCGGCCGCTCGAGCACGGCGCCGCCATGGTGGTGCACTCCGCCTCGAAGTTCCTCGCCGGTCACGGGTCGGTGCTCGGAGGCGTGATCCTCGACGACGGTCGCTTCGACCCGGCGAAGGCGGGGCACAACGCTCCGCATCTCGTTCTTCCGGGGCGCGGCGGGTTCCCGAGCGTGGCTTCGCGTCATGGCGGCAACGCGCGCATCGCCTACGCGCGCGAGTCCGTCGCTCCGCGATTCGGCGCGTCCCCGTCGCCGCTCAACGCGTTCCTGATCGGACAGGGCGCCGAGACCCTCGGTCTGCGGGTCGAGCGGCAGTCCCGGAACGCCCTCGAGATCGCCCGCTGGCTCGCCGCGCAGGAAGCGGTCGAGAGCGTCGACTACGTCGGCCTCGACACGCATCCCGATCACGGCCTCGCCGAGAGGTACCTCTCGGGAGGGTACGGCTCGATCTTCACCTTCACGCTCCGCGGGGGCCTCGACGCCGCACGCGACTTCGTCGAGAGCGTCGACGTGTTCACGCACATGACCCACATCGGCGACGTGCGCTCGCTGGTGCTGCACCCCGCGACCACCAGCCACTCGCATCGCACGCCCGAGGAGCGAGACGTCCTCGGAGTGCAGCCGGGAACCCTGCGGCTGTCGGTCGGCATCGAAGACGTCGCCGACCTCCTCGGCGACCTGGCCCGAGTCCTGGAACCCGCACGAGAGGCCGTCTCATGACCAGGCCCCAGCACTTCGGGTGGTTCCTGGCACGCGGCTTCGGCCCGCAGGGGTGGGGCTATCCGTCGCTGGACTGGGACTACGACTGGACCCGTCCGGAGATCTACCAGGAGGCGGCTCGCACGCTCGAGCAGGCAGGCTTCGACCTCCTCATCATCGAGGACGCGCCGTCGCTCGGCTCTCCCGACACGATCGACCTCCGGGTGCGCCATGCCTTCGGCGGCCCCAAGCACGACCCGCTGCTGCTCGCTCCCTACCTCTTCCAGGCGACACGGCATCTCGGGGTCGTGCCCACCGTGAACCCGGCGGCGTACCTGCCGTATACCGCGGCTCGGCAGTTCTCCACGCTTCAGCACCTCAGTGGCCACCGCCTCGGGCTCAACGTGGTGACCGACACCGGCAGTGCGCGACATTTCTCCGCCGCGGAACAGCTCGGGCACGATGCGGCATACGACCGCGCCGAAGAATGGCTCGCCGGCATCCGCTCGCTCTGGCGCAGCTGGGACGACGGTGCACTGGTCCGCGATCGCGAGACCGACGTGTTCGCCGACGGATCGAAGCTGCGCTCCGTGCAGCACCGCGGAACGCACTTCGACTTCGACGGCCCGTTGAACGCCGTGCCGTTCACCGACGGGGAGCCGTCGATCGTCTCCCCCGGCGGCTCCGGCCGCGGCCTCGGATTCGCCGGCGCCAACTCCGATGTGCAGCTCGCCCTCGCGCCGCTGGACGAAGCCTCGGTGCGTGCCTATCGAGCGAAGATCCACGATGCGGCGATCGCCGCCGGACGCTCGCCGGACGACATCAAGATCCTGTTCGCGATCCAGCCGGTGATCACATCATCCGCCGAGGAGGCCGACCGAATCGTCGCCGCCTCCGCGCATCCCGACGACGCGACCCTCGTGCAGATCGCACGCAAGCAGTCCAGCGACCTCGAGACGGATCTGACCTCGCTCGATCTCGACAGACCACTCGACCTCGAGATCTTCGGCGAGCACGTCTCGCGCGGGAGCATCCAGCGCCTGATCGGCGACCGCGGAGACGATGCTCCTCTACGAGTCCATCTCGCCGCGCTCGCTCGGACGGGCCGCATCTCCGATCGCTCGGGTTTCGTCGGCACTGCCGAGGAGTTCGCAGATCTGATCGAAGAGCTCGGCGAGTGGGGCAACGACGGCGTCCTGCTGTGGGGCGACTTCCACCCCGTCACGCTGCATCGGACGCTGGATGAACTCGTGCCTGTTCTTCGACGCCGGGGCATCCTGCGCCGGGACTACGTCGACGGAGGGCTGCAGGCGAACCTCCGCGCGTTCTGACGCGTAGGCGAGCAGGGTCACCAGCCCAGGGTGCCGGGTGCACCCTTGAAGGGGCCGACGACCGTCGACGTGACCCACCCGCCGTAGAACCCGCCCGGCTGCGGTGTGACGACCTCGTCCCCCACCGTGCACTCGTCCATCGGACCCGCATAGACGGCGACCCGGTCTGCCAGCATCTCGAAACCTCGAGAGGGATTCGGGTAGTTCCAGGCGGCCCCGGCCGCCGTCTGCGCTCCACCTCGCACGTCGAGGTAGCGTGCGGCTCCCTTGAACTCGCAGAACGAGGAGCCCGGCGCGTCAGAGAGCGAGCCCACGGTGAAGTCGGCGATCGGCAGGTAGTACACGGGAGGATGGCTCGTCTCGAGGACTCGCACCGCGTCGCGCGTGTCGGCGATGAGCTGGCCGCCGAGGCGAACGGTGATGCGCGCAGCCACGGGCTCGACCTTCGGCGGTCGAGGATAGTCCCAGACGGATTCCTGACCGGGCGAGGGCATCAGAGGGCGGGGTCTGCGCATCTGTTCACTGTACGTCGCACGGTGTTGACTGGGGCCATGTCAGAAATACCGATGTTCCCGCTGGGGTCGGTGCTCTTCCCGTACACCCCGCTCCCGCTCCGCGTGTTCGAGCCGCGGTACCTCACCATGATCGGGCAGCTGCTCGACGAGGACGACCCTCAGTTCGGCGTCGTGCTCATCGAGCGCGGACATGAGGTCGGCGGTGGCGACCGCCGCAGTGGATTCGGCACGATGGCGCGCCTGGTGAGCGTGGCGGCGGATGCCCAGGTGCTGCACACCCTGGCGGTCGGCACGGCACGCTTCACCGTCGAGCAGTGGCTGGACGAAGCTCCTTACCCGCGCGCAGAGGTGACCCCGCTGCCCGAGCTGACCTGGAACGATGCCCTCACCCCCCTGCGCACCGAAGCCGAGGCGATCGTGCGCCGGGTGCTGGCACGCACCGACTCGCCCTGGGACGCCGACACCGAGCTGTCGGAAGAACCGCTCGCGGCCGCCTGGCAGCTCGCCGCCATCGCGCCGCTGGGCGAATACGACCAGTACACGCTGCTGCAGTCCACCACGGTGGGCGCTCTACTGCGTCAGGTGATCGATCTCACGCTCGACGCCGAGGCGCTCTGGACAGCGGAGTGACACGTCTCCTGCTCGTCGCGGGAATCGCGGGCGCCGCGGAGAGCGACCGCCTCACTCGACCGTCGGGCTGACCCGCTGCGCCCGCTTCTCCCGAGACGAGGCGATGAGGCTGGCGACGGTGGCCACGGTCATCGCCACGACGATGACGCCCAGCGACACCATGTTGTCGATGTCGGGAACCCACTCGACATGCTCACCGCCGTTGATGAACGGCAGCTCGTTCTCGTGCAGCGCGTGAAGGATCAGCTTGATGCCGATGAATCCGAGGATGACCGCGATCCCGTAGTGGAGGTAGCGCAGACGATCGAGCAGATCACCGAGCAGGAAGTAGAGCTGGCGCAGACCCATGAGCGCGAAGATGTTCGCGGCGAAGACGAGGAACCCGTTGGTGGTGATCTCGAAGATCGCCGGGATCGAGTCGATCGCGAAGATCAGGTCGGTGACGCCGATCGTGATGAACACGATGACCATCGGCGTCCACATGCGCTTGCCGTCGACCGTCGTGCGCAGCTTCGAGCCGTCGTACTCCTCGCTGATGTCGATGCGGCGCCGCAGCAGGCGCACGATGAAGTTCTCCTTCTTCACATCGTCTTCGTGCTCGCCCTCGGGCATCGCCTGCTTGATCGCGGTGTAGATGAGGAAGGCACCGAAGATGTAGAAGATCGGCGAGAAGTGCTCGACGATCGTGACGCCGACGAGGATGAACGCTCCGCGGAGGACGAGGGCGATGATGATGCCGACCATCAGCACCTGCTGCTGCAAGCGTCGCGGCACCGCGAACTGCGCCATGATCAGCACGAAGACGAAGAGGTTGTCGATCGAGAGGCTGTATTCGAGCGCCCAGCCGGTGATGAAGTCGCCGGCGTTTCGCCAGCCTGCGACGTTTCCGAGAAGAACCGCGAAGAGCAGCGCGAGTCCGACGTAGAACACCACCCACAGGGTCGACTCCTTGGTCGAGGGGATGTGGGGACGAAGTCGGATCAGAAGCAGGTCGCCGATCAGGATGATCGTGAGGACGATCATCGAGGTGATCTCGAACCAGACAGGGATTTCCAAGGGCGTACAGCACCTTTCGGGAGGGTCGGAAAAACGCCGAAAGTCTCTCCCACGCACAGAGTGCGTCGCACGACCGGAGCAGCGATGTCGGTGCTCGTGATGACGGTGGATGCGCTTGCGGGATACTCCCTCTCGCCTCAGCAATGGTAGCGGAGTCGAAGACGCTTGCGGATGCCGCCGGCACCGATCTGAGACGATGGGGCGTCGACCGACACTTCCTGGGTGAGAGACACCGAACGGAATCGGGATGCCAGTGCAGACGAGTGACCAGAGAGTGGCGGCGCGGGCCGCGGCAGGTGACGAGAGCGCCTTCCGCGAGCTGTACCGCGCGTACGCCCGCCCGGTCTACTGGATCGCACACGGGATCGTCGGCGCCGCCGCGGATGCCGAGGACGTGACTCAGGAGACCTTCGTCACGGCGTGGCGGAAGCTGCCGGGGTTCGAGCTGCAGGGAGACTCCATCCTCCCGTGGCTCGCGACGATCTGCCGCTTCCAGGCCGCGAACCGCCTGCGCCAGCGCAGACGCGACCAGGCCAACACCGCGGATGCGGTCGATGAGACCCTCCCCTCGACGGTCAGCGTGGAGGAGCAGGTGATCACCGCGGACCTCGCAGAGCGGATCGCGGCCGAGGTCGGCACCCTCAGCGACCTCGATCGCGCGATCTTCCGCCTCTGCGCCGCGGAAGGCTACGCCTACCAGGCTGCGGCCGAGGAGCTCGGCGTGAGCCACGCCATCGTCCGGAACCGTCTCTCCCGAGTCCGCACCCGACTGCGTGGTGCCGTGAAGGAAGCGAGCGACGCATGAACGACACCTCCACCGAGCCACTGCCCGAGCTCACCGATGCCGCAGTGGAGCGCATCGAGAGAGCCGTGTTCGAGGACATCGCCGCCGAGCTGCCGCGGCAGTCGCCTGCAGAGAAGCGCGGTCGCGTTCGTCGTCGTCGGTGGCTCACCGGCACCGGCATCGCCGCGGCGTTCGTCATCGGCGTCCTCATCACCCCGCCCATCCTCACCGCGGTCGGCGGTTCGGCGACGAGCTCGGCCGACGGCGGGGGCGTGACTGTCGTCGAGGACGCTCGCTCGGGCGCCGTCGACCAGAGCGCGCCCTCGGCTCTGACCGAGTCAGCCGAGTCGGGCGCGGTCGCCGGAGATGTCGCAGCGGGTGATCGTGAGATCATCGCCACGGCCAACGCCACGGTGGAGGTGAAGGACGTCTCGGACGCCGCGGTCGCCATCGGGGCACTCGCAGAGTCGCATGGCGGCTACGTCGAGAGCACCGAGATCGGCGGGACCCCTGCCGTGGACGCCTCCTCCGATCCTGTCGCCGCGGACTCGGAGTACGGCTGGATCAGCATCCGCGTGCCGTCGGCGGATCTTCCCGCCGTCATCGATGAGCTCACCGAATCCGGCGAGGTGCTCTCCTCCTCCATCGCGCAGCAGGATGTGACCTCGACCGCGATCGATCTGCGAGCGCGCATCGATGCGACCAGGGCATCCGTCCAGCGACTCAGCGAGCTCATGTCCCAGACCGGCACCGTCGCGGAGCTCATCGAGGCGGAGGTGGCGCTGACCGATCGTCAGGCGCAGCTCGAGTCGTACGAGCAGCAGCTCGCCTCGCTCGAGGACCAGGTCGCGATGTCGAGTCTCTCGGTGCAGCTGACCCGCACCGCCGCGCCGACGACGGCCGATCCCGCAGGATTCTCCGATGGGCTCGTCGCGGGATGGAACGGGCTCGTGGTCTCGCTGAACGCCCTGGTGGTCTCTGTCGGATTCCTGCTTCCGTGGCTCGCCGTGGCCGGGCTGGTCGTGCTGATCATATGGGGCGTCCGCCGAGCACGCCGCGGTCGTCGAGGCTCCGACGCGGCGGGTACCGACAGCTAGATCACCCGTTAAATCTCGGATTTCCGGGGTATACAAGAACTCTTGTGAGAATCGGGAACCGGTTCTAACGTGACGTTCATGGAAGACATCTCGGTCGTCACCGCCGTGCACCACCCGCTGCGCCGACGCATCTACGACTACCTGCTGCTGTACGGCACATCGCAGGTGACGGCACTCGCCCGGTCGCTCGATGCGCAGGTCGGCAGCATCAGCCATCATCTGCGCATGCTGGAGCGGGCGGGCCTCGTCGAGCGCGCCGAGGACCCGTCGGGCGACCGGCGCACGAGCTGGTGGAAGATCGCCCGTCGCGGCCTGACCTGGTCGGCGGAAGACTTCGCGGACTCCCCCGCCGACGCGCTTCTGGCGCGCGAAGCGCAACGGCAGAGCATCCGGATGCAGATCGAGCGCCTCCAACGCTGGCAGCGCCGGCACGATGATCCGGCCGTCGCCGGCTATGACGCCTCGAACGCCGAGACCACGGCCTGGGCGACGCCGGACGAGCTGCGCGACCTCAGCTCGAGGCTGTCGGCGACGCTGAAGGACTGGCGCGACTCGGTCGATCTCGAAGACGGGCAGCAGCGGACACCGATCTTCTTCTTCGCGCACGCCTTCCCGACGACACCATGACCGCCGCAGACCCTGTGCAGCTCGTCGAGCCGCCGGCGTTCCGACGAGACCATCGAGTGCATGCGTGGATCCTCGTCAAGACGCTCTCGGACGCGGGCGACGCCCTGTGGACGATCGCGCTGGCGTGGACCGCCGTGCAGACGGCCTCGCCTGCGGTCGCAGGACTCATCGTCGCCGCCGGCACTCTGCCTCGTGCGGTCGTCCTGCTGTTCGGCGGCATGATCGCCGACCGCGCGGACGCGCGCCGAGTGATGATGCTGTTCAACGCCGTCCGGGTGGGCGTTCTCGTGACGGTGGCGCTCTGGGTGCTCTCCGCGCCGCCCACCGTGGGTGTGCTCCTCCTCGCCGCCACCGCATTCGGCGTCTGCGACGCCTTCTACGAGCCCTCGGCGGGCACCGTCGCCCGCCAGCTCGTGCGAGCCGCTGACCTGCCGTCCTACGGCGCTCTCTCGCAGACCGCATCGCGACTCGGAACGATGGCCGGCGCGGCCGTCGGCGGTGTGATCGTCGCGTCCGCGGGCCTCGTCGGAAGCGCGGCGGTGAACGCGGTGACTTTCACCGTCGTCATCGCGTTCATCGCCATCTGGCTCAGACCGCGGTTCCTGCTCGCACGGGCAGACCGACAGTCCGCTCTTCGCGACATCGCGGGTGGATTCGCCCACCTCGGCGCACATCCCACCACCCGCACGCTCGTCATCGCCCTCTCGGGGCTCAACCTCGCGGTCGGTCCGGCCGTCGGGATCGGCCTCGCGCTCCGAGCACACGACGAAGGCTGGGGCGCGCCGGCTGTAGGGCTGTTCGAAGCTCTGTTGGGACTCGGCGCGGCGATCGGCGCCGTGTCCGTCGCCAGGTGGCGGCCTCGGCGCGAGGCACGCGCGGGATTCCGTGCTCTGATGCTGCAGGGATTGGCCATCGTCGCACTCGGCTGGGGTCCCGCGTGGAGTGTCGGAGTCGCTGCCTTCGTCATCGGTGCGACCGCCGGCTACGCATCGGTGCTGCTCAGCGCCACGTTCTCGGCAACCGTCGACACCGCGTACCTCGGCCGCATGAGCTCCATCACCCGGTTGGGCGACGACTGCCTGATGCCGCTCGCGATGGCCGCGTTCGGTCTGCTCGCGTCGACCACCGCGCTCTGGGTTCCCTTCGCCCTCTTCGGTGGAGCGATGACGGCATCGATGGTGGCGCCGTTGGCCAACCCCGCGTTCCGGAGCATGTCGCTGCGTACAGCCGTCGGATCCACATGATGGATGCGGAGACGACGAAAGCCCTCGGAGAACCGAGGGCTTTCGCTTGTTGTGACCCCAGCGGGATTCGAACCCGCGTTACCGCCGTGAGAGGGCAGCGTACTAGGCCGCTATACGATGGGGCCGTCTGGCGGAACGTTTCCGTGCCGCGACAACTGTTCAAGTATGCCACGACGATTCTCACGTCGCCAAATCGAGCGGGACGGTCTTCAGATCCCGGGCGTGGCGCACCTGCCGAGGGGTTTGCCACGGCGCCCCTGAAGGAGTTGACTCATCTCATGCGCGTCACCAAATTCGAACATGCCGCTCTTCGCATCCAGCAGGGCGATGACGTCCTTCTCCTCGACCCGGGCTCGTTCACCTCTCCCCTGAACGATCTCTCGGGTCTCGTCGCTGTCGTGATCACTCACGAGCACCCCGACCATTGGACCCCCGAGCACCTGGATCGGATCCTGCGCGCCGCCCCCGGCACCCCGATCTACGCCCCGGCGGGCGTCGCGCGCGCGGCCGACGGCTATGACATCTCCGTGGTCGCTCCGGGCGAGACGGTGGAGGTCGGTGCGTTCACGCTCCGCTTCTTCGGCGGCACGCATGAGGTGATCCACTCGTCACTGCCGGTGGTCGAGAACGTCGGCGTGCTGATCAACGATGTCTTCTACTACCCGGGCGACTCGTACGCGATCCCCGAGGGCGTCGAGGTCGGCACTCTCGCGGCACCGCTCGGCGCGCCGTGGCTGAAGATCGGCGAGGCCATGGACTACGTCCTGGCCGTGAAACCACGGCGGGCGTTCGGCACTCACGACATGACGCTGTCCGTCGCGGGCAAGACGATGCACCGGCAGCGGCTGCAGTGGGCGACCGAGCAGGGCGGCGGCGAGTTCTCGATACTCGAACCGGGCGACTCGCTCGACATCTGACGTGGCGGACTCCCCCTCTGCCGAGTACTCGCTCGACGAGGGCGGCGTACGAGATCTCCTCCGAAGCACGGACCCCGCCCTCGCCGAGCTTCCGCTGAGGCTGTTCGCCGACGGCTGGGACAACTCGATGTGGCGCCTCGGCTCCGAACTCGCCGTGCGACTGCCTCGACGCGATCTCTCGGTGCCGCTCATCACCCACGAGCAGCGTGCCCTGCGCACGATCGGCCCGGCTCTCGCCGCCGTCGGCATCCGTGCGCCCGTCCCCGTGATCGTGGGCGAGCCGAGCGCGCACTTTCCGCGACCCTGGTCCGTTCTGCCCTGGATCCCCGGAACGACGGCGCTCGCGTCCTCCCGCCCGGACAACGCGACCTGGGCGCCCCGACTCGCGGACGCCCTGCGCGCGCTGCACGTCGCCGCGCCGGTCGATGCTCCCCGCAACCCGGTGCGCGGACGCGCCCTGTCCACTCGAGACGCCGCCATTCGGCCACGTCTGGACGCGTTCGACCGCCGGACGGCACTGCGCGACGCCTGGGCCGCGGCACTCGCAGCGCCGCCCGCATCGGAGCAGGTCTGGATCCATGGCGATCTGCACCCGGGCAACGTGCTCGTCGCCGACGGCACGCTCACCGCGCTCATCGACTTCGGCGATGTCACGGTCGGCGACCCCGCCTACGACCTCGCCTCGGCCTGGATGCTCTTCGACGCCTGCGGCCGAGAGGCATTCCGGCGAGCGACGAGGGAGCGTTACGACGGCGCCACCTGGACCCGCGCGAGAGGCTGGGCGGCGTACATCGCCCTCGTCCTGATGACTCAGAGCGATGACAGGCCCGAGTACTTCGCCGTCGGAGTGAGCACGGCCGACGCGCTCGAAGAGGACTAGCTCTGCGCGGCTCGAACGCGCAGAGCTCGAGCCAGGTGGTCGCGCTGTTCGATGACGATTCGGCGCAGAGCGGCGGGCGCCGTGTCGTTGTCCGCGAGCCACGCATCCACGGCATCGAGTGTGGGCGAGGCGGGGAAGAGTCCGACCACGAGGCGTTGCGCCAGCTCGATGCTCCGTGTCGCCCACGCATCGCCGATCCGCCCGAAGTACTCGGCATCGAACCTCTCGATGAGATCGCGGCGTCCTCCGGCTCGGAACCCGCCGATCACCGCGTCGAGATGATCGTTGCTGAGCGATCCGTCGTTCCACGCCGCGTCCCAGGCGGCAGCCCGGACGTCAAGTTCGGGACGCGAGGCCAGGGCCCTGCGGGCAGCGGTGCGTCCGCTGCCCGTGTCGTCGGACTCCAGCTCCGCGGCCACCGCATCGGCATCCGCGTGTCCCGTGGTGACGAGGGCGGTGAGGAGCTGCCACCGCAGATCCGGGTCGATCGTGAGCCCGTCGGGGGCATCGCCATGCAGGATCGCGCGGATGTCGTCTGCACGCACATCGTCGAAAGCTGATGCCGATGCGAGCGCACGCGCCCAGGAGAGCTGTGCATCGCTGCCGGCATCGGACGTCTGGAGCGCAGTCCACGCGGTCTCGACCCATGCTGTCAACTCACGCTGTCGCGCGTCATCGCTCGCGTAGTTGCGGATCGCGAAGAGCGTATTCGCGAGGATGCCGGCGAGAAGGCCGATGTTCGACTCCCGCGGAGCGTGGGCACGAACGATCTCGGCGTAACGAGCGGCCGCGAGCTCGCCGTCGCGGGTGGCGTTCCAGAGCGATGACCAGATGACAGCCCTGGCGAGAGGATCGTCGAGCGAAGACAGTGATTCCCGCACCGTCGCCAGAGAGGCGTCATCGAGACGCACCTTGGCATAGGTGAGGTCGTCATCATTGAGGAGCACGAGATCCGCAGCCGGAATGACCACCGGTGTCCGCTCGTCGTCGATGTCGAGCGCGATCTGATCGCGACGGACGACCCTCCCGTCGACACGATCGTAGAGACCGATACGCAGGCGGTGCGGCCGCGGGTCGCTCTGCATGACGGCGGCGCCGCCGTCGGCATCCCGCTCCACCCACAGCGTCGAGACCCCGGTGGTCTGCAACCAGGCACGCGACCAATCGGTCATGTCCCGCCCGGAGACCGCGCTCAACTGCACGAGGAAGTCCTCGAGGGTCGTGTTGCCGAAGGCGTTCGCCGCGAAGTACCGCCGCGCGCCCTCGAAGAACGCCTCGTCGCCGACGAACGCGACGAGCTGCTTGAGCACGGCGGCACCCTTGGCGTAGGTGATGCCGTCGAAGTTCAGCTTCGCCGCCTCGAGATCGGGGATGTCCGCGACGATCGGGTGCGTCGTGGGCAACTGGTCCTGCTGGTACGCCCACGCTTTGCGGTTCGCAGCGAATTTCACCCAGGCGTCGTGGAAGCGCGTCGCCACCGCCGAGGCGTGCGAACCCATGTAGTCGGCGAACGACTCCTTGAGCCACAGGTCGTCCCACCACTTCATCGTGACCAGGTCGCCGAACCACATGTGCGCCATCTCGTGCAGGATTGTGTTCGCGCGAGCGGCACGCTGGGCATCCGTGGCGGCCCCTCGCGACAGGTAGGACTCTGTGAATGTCACGAGGCCGGGGTTCTCCATCGCGCCGAGGTTGTATTCGGGCACGAAGATCTGGTCGTACTTGCCCCAGGGATAGGGGTAGGCGAACGCGTCGGTGAAGAAATCGAGACCCTGGCGGGTGATCTCGAGGATCTCGTCCGACTCCAGGTACTGCGCGAGGGACTGTCGCGCGAACAGGCCCAGCGCGATGCGCTGATCGTCGCGCTGCCACTCGCCGTCGACTCGAGCGTAGGGTCCCGCCGCGATGGACGTGATGTAACTGGAGATCGGAAGCGTAGGAGCGAACTCGACACGTTGCACGCCGACGCCGGCGTCGACGCTGACCGCCGCCTGGTTCGACAGCACCTGCCAACCCGCCGGAGCATCGATCACGAACGTGTAGGGCGCCTTGATGTCGGGCTGCTCGAAGCAGGCCATCACCCGTCGCGCGTCGGCGGGCTCGTACTGCGTGTAGAGGTAGGTGCGGTCGTCGACCGGGTCGTGGAACCGGTGCAGGCCTTCGCCGGATCGGCTGTAGCTCGCGACAGCTTCGACACGGACGACGTTCTCGGTCCCGAGGCCGCTCAGCTCGATGCGCGACCCGTCGTAGACGACATCGCGGTCGACGCCGTTGACGACGACCCTCTCGACGCTCTCTCCGATGAAGTCCACCCAGGTCGAGTCCGCCGTCGCGGTGAAATCCAGGGTCGTGGTCGTGGAGAACCCGCTGCGTGCCCGCTCCGGCGCACCCGTGAGGTCGAGTTCTACGCGGATGCTGCGCACGGAGACGGCGGCGGATCGTGCCGCGGTCTCCTCTCGGGAGAGATTGGCTGTGTCCATGCCTCCATCCTTTCATCCGCGTTCCCGCCCTGCCGAACCTACGTCCGTTGCATCACGCAACAGAAGAGCGTAGAGTTGCGCTATGCAACATGAGACTGGGTCAGACGAACGCCGAACCGACAGCGCCGCCGTCCTGAAGTCGCTCGTCGCCATCACGCGGCGCGGCCTGGTCGACGCCCGCGCGGGAGAGCCGACGCTCTCGATGACCGACCAGTCCATCGTCATGGCGATCGCCGACCAGCCCGGGATCCGGTCGACGGACATCGCCCGGATGTTCCGACTGAACCGCTCGACCGTTTCACGTCAGCTGTCCGCACTCATGTCTCTCGGCCTCGTGCAGGAGGCCCCTTCGAACTCCGGACGCGGCCGACCGCTCGAGCTGACCGCCGAGGGCGAAGAGGCATTCCGCGGCACACTGCGATCGCTGCAGGACGTCATCGACGCCCATCTCGCGCAGTGGACGGATGACGAGGTGCAGCGCTTCGCGCATGATCTCCGGCGTTTCGACAGCGGCGACGAACAAGCCTGACCACGGCCCACAAGGCCACCAGAGGAAGAAGAGAAATGAAGAACATCACTGTTCTCGGCACCGGCGTGCTCGGATCGCAGATCGCGTTCCAGACCGCCTTCCACGGTTTCGACGTCGTCGCATACGACATCGATCAGTCCGCGCTCGATCGCGCGGCCGAACGACTCGAGGGTCTCGCCTCGCGCTACATCGCAGACGGCGTGGAGAATGCCGCTGACGGCGGCGCGAATGCCGCGATCGACCGCATCCGGCTCACCTCGGACCTCGCGGATGCAGCCGCTGCGGCTGACCTCATCATCGAGGCGGTGCCCGAGAGCCTCGAACTCAAGCAGAGCATCTACCGGACCCTCGCCGACGCCGCACCGGCGACCACGATCTTCGCGACCAACTCCTCGACCCTCCTGCCGAGCGCGCTCGCGGAATCGACGGGTCGCCCCGACCGGTTCCTCGCCCTCCACTTCGCGAACGAGATCTGGTCGCACAACACCGCCGAGGTCATGGGAACCCCCGCAACCGACCCCACCGTCTACGAGACGGTCGTCGAGTTCGCGACGCAGATCGGGATGGTCCCCATCCAGATCAAGAAGGAGAAGGCGGGCTACCTGCTGAACTCGCTGCTCGTGCCCTTCCTCCAGGCCGGGGCCGAGCTGCTCGTCGACGGCATCGCCGAGCCGGCGGACATCGACGCGACCTGGCGGATCGGCACGGGCGCGCCGGCAGGCCCCTTCGAGATCTACGACATCGTCGGTCTGACGACCGCCTACAACATCTCGCGCATGGGCGGCGAGAAGCAGCAGCGCTTCGCAGACCTGCTCAAGGAGCAGTACATCGACCACGGCAAGCTGGGGGTCGCGACGGGCGAGGGTTTCTACACCTACCCTCGCGAGAGCTGACGCCCCTCACCGCCCGAGGAGCTTGCGGATAGCAGTCTCCGGCGACACCGACAGGTCGAGAGTGCGACCGCGCGCGTAGAGCCGGAAGACCCGCGGGTCGATGTAGCTCCCTCGGGCGACCGCGAGAGTGTTGCCGAGCGCCGACGCCGTGGCCTGCACAGCGAGGCGCTCGGCGCGCCGTCGATCGGTCTTCGTCTCGAGTCGGCCGATCCGCGCCAGCGCGTCCGCCGCGAGGATCGTACCGTGCAGCGTGCGGAAGTCCTTCGCGGTGAACGACGATCCCGCCACCTGCCGTAGATAGTCGTTGACCTCGCTCGAGGTGAGTCGCACCCGGCGACGGCCCTTGCGATAGGCGAGCAGCGGAGCCTTCGGCGAACCGACGGCGAACTCCGACAGCGCCTCGGCGAGCGGCGCATCGGTGATCTCGATCGAGGCGAGCTGCTTGCTCTTCGCAGGGAAGCTGAGCGCGACCGTACTCCCGTCGATCCGCACGTCCCGTCGCCGAAGCGTGCTCAGGCCGCGACTGCCGTGTTTCACCAGGTAGCGCTCCGAGCCGATGCGCAGTGCAGCGTCGTCCAGCAGCCGGAAGGAGACGGCGAGGGCGCGTTCACGTGTCAGTCCCGGTTCACCGATGGCACGGGTGACCTTCGCCCTGGCGGCGGGCAGCGCCTCGGCCAGTTTCAGCGCCCGGGCGAACTTGCGCTGATCTCTGCCGGTGCGCCAGAGGGGATGGTAGAGATACTGACGTCTGCCCGCATCGTCTGTGCCGACCGCCTGAATGTGAGCGAGGGGGTCGGCGGCGATCCACACGTCTTTCCACGCGGGAGGTATCGCGAGGTCCCGGATGCGCTCTCGATCGGCCTCGGCCACGGGCGTGTTGCCGGCATCGACGTATCGGAAGCCGGAGCCCGATCGCACGCGTCGAATTCCCGGCGTCTCGCCGGGGACGACTCTCGTGAGTGCCATTGGCATCCTCCCTGTCATGCCGCGTCGGGCATCTGCGATCACGATGCCCGGCCCGGCGACGGCAGTGAAGGGCATGGCGCGACACGGGCTCGCTCTGCTAGGCGATATCTCCCTCCGGACGGCATGCTCCGTCGGCAGCGGCATCGCGCCGATCGGATTGTCCGGGCACCCGATGGTCTGCCATCCTCGTGACTATGGCGATGTCATTCGAGGAGTTCCGTGCGTCCCTGACCCGTGCAGATCTGCGCGCCCCACTCGGGTTGCAGCTCACCGACCTCGAAGCCCGACAGGTGGCCGACGATACCGCGTCCGCTCAGAGCTGGTACGCCTACTGGGTGTCGACCCAGCCGACCGCTCCCCCGCCGCCCACGGGCCCCGCATACGACGCACCTCCTCCGGCGTACGACGCACCTCCTCCCGCATACGACACGGCGCCCGTGTACGCCACGCAGGCCCCGGCGCCAGCAGGCCCGCCGGTGTACCCGGGATACACGGCCGCGCCCGACGGCCCTCCGGGTCAGAAGAGGCGTGTCGGTCTCTGGGTGGCGCTCTCGATCGTGGGCGCGCTCCTTCTCATCGCCGCGATCGTCGTGATCTTCGCCTTCGCCACGGCGCGACACTGGACCAAGACCGATGTACCCGAGCAGCCGGAGACCTTCCGCAGCGAGGAGTACGAGACCGGGCGCTACGACGTCACGATGGACGACGTGAACCCCTGCAGCGTGAACCAGGACTGGACGGACTGCACGAACCTCATGGTCGCGACCTACACGGCAGCCTGCGTCGATGTCGAGCTCACCGAGAGCGCGACCCGCCTGTGCGCCGAGTACAGCGCGGCGATAGACGAGATGAAGGCGCAGGACGGCGACGGCTACTTCGTGGCCACGCTCGGCAGCTATGGCAGCCTTCACCGGACGCCTGAGATCGATACCCGTCAGGTGTCGAACGACGACTACGAGCCGGCCGTCACGCACGAAGCGGTGTGCTACCTCGGGTTCATCGGAGAGTGCGAGTAGGCACGCATCCAGTAACGACAAAACCCCCGCCTGAGCGGGGGTTTTTGTCTTGCTGGGGTACCTGGACTCGAACCAAGAACAACGGAACCAGAAACCGCCGTGTTGCCAATTACACCATACCCCAAGGGCGGAACCGGAGTCTCGCACCGAGAGTCAAGCTTACCCGAGCCGCGGCCCTAATGCCAAAACGCCGCCGTTCGTCCGGGCGCGTCGCGGGCGGGGATGACGAGGGAGAGCACTCATCGGCGACTCTCCCTCGTCGACCAGGCCGTCTCAGCCGGCCAGGAACTCCGACAGCAACCGGAGCCGTCGCAGCGACTCGTCCTTGCCCAGGAGCTCCATGGATTCGAACAGCGGCGGCGAGATGCGGCGTCCCGTGATCGCGACACGCGGAGGACCGTAGGCGACACGCGGCTTGAGCTCGAGGCTCTCGACGAGCGCCGCTGCGAGAGCCTCCTGAATCTTCTCGGGCGTGAAGTCGGTCACCGGCTCGAGAGCCACCACGCACGCGTCGAGCACCTCGCCGGCGTTCGCAGGGAGCCCCTTGAGCGCGTCGGCGTCATACGAGACGTCGTCGGAGAAGAGGAAGCCGACCATGCCGGGCACGTCGCCGAGCAACTGCACGCGCTCCTGCACGAGCGGGGCGACCCGGAAGGCGAGCACGAGCTCTTGGTGAGTCGGCTCGTCGAAGAGGCCGGCGGCCGCGAGGTACGGGATCGTCCTCTCGGCGAAGTCCTTCTCGTCGAGCTTGCGGATGTGGTCGCCGTTGATCGACTCGGCCTTCTTCTGGTCGAACCGAGCCGGGTTCGGGTTGACGTCCACGATGTCGAACGCCTCGGTGAACTCCTCGAGCGTGAAGACATCGCGGTCGTGACCGATGGACCAGCCGAGCAGCGCCAGATAGTTCAGGAGACCCTCGTGGATGAATCCGCGATCCCTGTGCAGGAAAAGATCCGCCTGCGGGTCGCGCTTGGAGAGCTTCTTGTTACCCGTCTCGCCGAGCACGAGCGGCATGTGAGCGAACCGCGGGACGAACGTGGTGACGCCGGCGTCGATCAGGGCCGCGTACAGCGCGAGCTGACGAGCCGTGGAGGGCATCAGGTCTTCGCCGCGCAGAACGTGCGTGATGCCCATGAGCGCGTCGTCGACGGGATTCACGAACGTGTAGAGCGGGATCCCGTTCGGACGCACCACCACGAAGTCCGGGAAGGAACCGGCGGGGAAGGTCACCTCACCGCGGATCAGATCGACGTAGGTGAGGTCCTCGTCAGGCACGCGCAGTCGGAGTGCCGGCTGACGACCCTCCGCGCGGAAGGCGTCCTTCTGCTCGGTCGTGAGATCCCGGTCGTGATTGTCGTAGCCGAGCTGCTTCGCGCGTCCGGCCGCCTCGTTGCGGGCGTCGATCTCCTCCGCCGTGGAGAAGCTCTCGTACAGGGCGCCGGAGGCGAGGAGCTTGTCGATCACGCCGCGATAGATGTCGTGACGCTCGGACTGGCGGTACGGGGCATGCGGCCCACCGACCTCGACGCCCTCATCCCAGTCGATCTTGAGCCAGGTCAGAGCGTCGACGAGCTGGCGGAAGCTCTCCTCACTGTCGCGCGCGGCGTCGGTGTCCTCGATGCGGAACACCATCTTCCCGCCGTTGTGGCGGGCGTACGCCCAGTTGAAGAGGGCCGTGCGGACCATGCCGACGTGCGGCAGTCCGGTGGGCGAGGGGCAGAAGCGGACGCGTACGTCGGAGCCGCTGGCGGTCGTGGTGAGGGGGTGCGGGGTAGCCATATCCCCTCGATTCTAGTTGCCGGGTGGCGTCTCGACCTCCCCGATCGCCAGCGGTCGCGGGCCGCTCAGGAGGGGTCACCGTGGGTAACAGTCCCTCACCCTGGGTAACAACCCGCATTCGACGCCGACGCGCTCCTATCGTTGCCGCATCGACCAACCGGAAGGGTGACAACATGACAATCACGGATGCAGTGACGACAGGCCTCAGCGATCGCTGGCGCGGCACGCCAAGACCTCAGACCAGCCTCGAGTGGATCGACCGCGCCGAGGAGGTGGCCGACATCCTCGCGGTGGATGCCGTCGAGCGGGACCGCGCGAATGCGACCCCTCGGGCCGAGGTCCAGCTGCTCAAGGACTCGGGGCTGGTCACCCTGCTCGGCCCTCGCGCCCACGGCGACGCCGGTGAGAGCTGGGACACCGCCTACAAGGTGATCAGGGCGGTGGCCCGCGGCGACGGGTCGATCGGACAGGTCCTCGGGTATCACTACCTCTGGGCGTGGGCGGCCCGTCTCGTCGGAACCGAAGAGCAGATCGCCGCGGTCGAGGAGCTGTACACCGCGAACGACTTCGTCTTCGGCGGCGCGGTCAACCCGCGCGACTCCGACTTGGTGATCCGCGAAGACGGCGATGATCTCGTGTTCTCCGGGCGCAAGTCCTTCTCGACTGGCGGCCAGATCTCGGACCTGACCGTCCTCGAAGGCGTCCTCGAAGGCACCGAGACGCACATCTTCGCGATCGTCCCCACGGCTCAGGAGGGGATCGTCTTCGGAGACGACTGGGACAACCTGGGGCAGCGACTCACCGAATCGGGCTCGGTCGAGATCCGCGACGTCCGAGTCCCCTGGTCGGCGGCAGCCGGCTTCGTCGACCGGGTGTTCCGCCCCTTGACCTACAACACTCTGAACGTGCCGACCATCCAGCTCGTCTTCGCGAACTTCTACCTCGGCATCGCACAGGGTGCCCTCCAGACGGCATCCGCCTACACGCGATCTGTGACCCGCCCGTGGCCGTACGGCGGCGATGACAAGCAGCACGCGACAGACGAGTGGTATCTGCTCGAAGGCTATGGCGAGCTGGCATCGAAGCTGTGGGCCGACGAAGCGCTGCTCGATGCCGTGGGCGCCGAGATCAGTGCGGTGCTGCATGCCCCGCGCGAAGAACTCACTGCACGTCGACGTGGCGAGATCGCCGTGCGCATCGCGGCGGGGAAGCTGCGCATCGTCGACGACGGCCTGGAGGTCGCCACGAAGATCTACGAGCTCACCGGCGCCAGGGCCTCGGCCAATTCGGTCGGCCTCGACATCTTCTGGCGCAACCTGCGCACGCACAGTCTGCACGACCCGATCGCGTACAAGAAGCGGGAGGTCGGCGACTACGTGCTGCGCAACGAGGTGCCTGAGCCGACCTGGTACACCTGATCGCCGCGATTCAGGTGCTCCTCGGTGCCGCGCTCACGGAGGCGGTCGCGGCACCGGGGAGCCCTGGGCATTCTGCCCTGGGCGGTCTCAGCCTCGCGGCGCGACGGCGACCGCCGCAGCATGCGCCAGCGGCAGGCGTCCGGCGATCGACCGCTCGGCGCACACGAACTCGAAGGCCGCGCGGAACGAGCGCCGATCGGTGTCGTCGAGCGCACGGTAGAACTGACCGGCTCCCCCGACGCCTCCCTCGGCGGACGCCCACAGCGCGGTCGCATCGGCCGACCACGTCCAGGTGATCTCAGACACCTGCGGGCGCGGCCAGCCCGCGTCGTCGAGCATCCTCGCGAAGCCGTCGACGGTGCGCTCGAAGTCCTTCTCCGGCGGCAGTCGCTCCCCCGTCGCAGGAATGAGTGCCGCACGCTCGCACACCTCCCGCCAGAGCCAGGTGGGCGAGTTCGTCCAGATCGTCGCCGACACCAGATCTGCGGAGACGCGGAGGAGCTCCGCCGCGGATGCTCGGGGGTCGGCGACGTGGTTCAGCACGAAGTTCGCCACGACGACGTCGAACTGGCCGTCCTCGAAAGGCAGGTCAGGCAGCGTTCCGTCGCGCACCGGAATCTCGGGATGCTCGCGCAGCGCGACGTCTCGCATCGTCGGCTCGGGCTCGCATCCGGTCGCATCCCAGCCGGCATCGGCGAATGCGGCCGTGAGCATTCCTGTGCCCGACCCCACGTCGAGCAGCGTCCGCTTCCCAGGGGTTCCGAACGCTCCGAGCAGGGCCTCCGCGGTCCCGACGCAGAGCGACGCGTAGGAGTCGGCGTATGCGCGCCCGGTGCCCGTCCAGTCCTTCATCCGCGCGAGCGGCCGAGCGGCGACAGCGCGACGATGGCGATGACGATCACCGATGCCGCGATCCCGAGCCCTGCGTACTGGAAGTTCGCGAGCACCACACCCGCGAGCACAGCGCCTGCTGCGGCCGAGAGGCTCATCAGCGAATCGCTGCGGCCCTGCCTGCGCGTGCGGATCTCGGGGGCACTCGACTCGGTCAGCAGCGCGGCCCCTGCCACCGTCGCCGCGCTCCATCCGAGTCCCAGCAGGATGAGAGCGACGATCACGCCCCACTCCCGATCGTTCGCGAAGACGGCGAACGCGAGCGCCCCGCCGAGAAGGATCTGCCCCAGCAGAACCACGCGCAGCCGGCCCCATCTGTCGGCGAGGATGCCGAAGACGGGCGACAGCGCGTACATGCCTCCGACGTGCAGGGCGATCGTGATGCCCACGAGAGCCGAGACATCGGCCGGGGTGGGCGCCATGCCGTGTGCACCGTGCGCCATCTGGGCGAGGTGGACCGGGGTCATCGCCATGACGGAGGCCATCACCACGTGCGAACCGGCCACCGCGAACATCGCGTAGCGCGCGACCACAGGTCGGTCGGCGACGACGGCGCCCGTCGCCTTCGCGGCCGCCGAGGCGAGCCGCTGCGCTGCCAGAAGCGGGTCGGGGCGGAGCGCCACGAGGTACAGGACGAGCGCGACGCACTGAGCGACGAACGAGAAGGCGTAGGAACCGGTCTGTGGCGGCATGCCGATCGCCGCCCCGACGATCTCCCCCGGCCCCAGCAGCAACGGCCCAGCGACACCGCCGATGGTGGTCGCCCAGACCACGATCGAGAGATCCCTTCCGCGATGCTGTGGTGCGGCGAGGTCGGTCGCGGCGAACCGCGACTGCAGATTGCCCGCATTGCCGGCGCCGATCATCAGGATGCCGACGAGCAGCAGCGGGAACACCCGCACCGACGCCGCGAGGATCACCACCGCGATGCCGACGAGTGCGAAGAGGTTTCCCAAGGTGAGGGCTCGGCGTCGGCCCACCTTGGCAGCCAGGCGCGCGAGCGGGATGGCGCACAGCGCGGCGCCGAGGGTGACCGACGCCGTCGCGAGCCCCGAGAGGGCGTCGCTGCCCGAGATGTCAGCCGCAAGCAGAGCGCCGAGAGACACCGTCGCCCCGAAGGCGATCCCGCCCAGTACCTGCCCTGTGGAGAGAACCAGCACGGTTCGCCGCTGCACCGCCGCCTGCTGAGCAGCCGTGAGGGCGACGCCGGTCATGATGCGCGCACGGCGTCGCGCACGGTGTTGCGCAGGATACCCAGTCCGGTGATCTCGACCTCGACGGTGTCCCCGGCGACGAACTCCCCCACACCTGCCGGCGTACCCGTGAGGATGACGTCGCCGGGCAGCAGCGTGAAGGCCGCCGAAGCATGCTCGATGATCGCCTCGACCGAGTGGATCATGTCGGTGAGCGGCGCCTTCTGCCGCACCTCGCCGTTGACGCGGGTCTCGATCGTCGCGACCGAGGGGTCGAAGTCGGTGCTGATGGTCGGGCCGAGAGGGCAGAAGGTGTCGAAGCCCTTCGCCCGAGCCCACTGACCGTCCTTGCGCTGGAGGTCACGCGCGGTGACGTCGTTGGCGATCGTGTAGCCGAGCACGTGATCGAGGGCATCCGCGGCCTTCACGTTCTTCGCGACCCTACCGATCACGACAGCGAGCTCACCCTCGTACTCGGTCTGCTCCGAGATCGAGGGGCGCACGATGGCGTCTCCCGGGCCGATGACGGCGGTGTTGGGCTTGAGGAACAGCAGCGGCTCCTCGGGGGCGACTCCGCCCATCTCGGCGGCGTGATCGTGGTAGTTCTTGCCGACGCAGACGATCTTGGAGCGCGGGATCACCGGAGCGAGGATCACCGCGTCCGCGATCGGCACCCGGTCACCCGTGGGCTCGTAGCCCGCGAAGAGCGGATCTCCGGAGAGGACGACGAGGTCGGTGTCATCGACGATCCCGAAGAGGATGGCGTCGTCATGGCTGAATCGGGCGATCTTCATGCCACCAGCCTATCCAGCGTGATGCACGACGAGACCCCGCTACACGGAAGCGCAGCGGGGTCTCGAGAGCACGAAGGCTCAGGCGTCGAGCCGCAGAAGCCAGCCGTGCTTGTCCTCACGGCGGCCGTACTGGATGTCGGTGAGCTCTTCGCGCAGCGACAGGGCCAGTTCGCCGAGCGGCTGCGGCTCATCGAAGCCCTCGCCGACGAGAGCACCGATGGGAGTCACGACGGCGGCGGTGCCGCAGGCGAAGACCTCGACGATATCGCCTGAGGCCACACCCTCGCGCCACTCGTCGATGGAGATCGGACGCTTCTCGACCGCGTAGCCGCGGTCTTCGGCGAGCTGCAGCAGCGAATCGCGTGTGATCCCCTCGAGGATGCTGTCGGACTCGGGCGTCACGACGCGGCCGTCTTTGAAGACGAACACGACGTTCATGCCGCCGAGCTCCTCGACGTTGCGCTGCTCGTTGAGGAACACGACCTGGTCGCAGCCCTTCGCGCTCGCCTCACTCTGCGCGAGCAGGCTCGAGGCGTAGTTGCCGCCGGTCTTCGCCTTGCCGGTGCCGCCCTTGCCGGCACGGGCGTAGTCCTCGGAGAGCCAGATCCGCACGGGCTTCACTCCCCCGGTGAAGTACGCTCCGGCTGGGCTGGCGATCACGTAGTACGCGACCTTCTGAGCCGCGCGAACACCGAGGAAGGCCTCCTTGGCGAACATGAACGGACGCAGGTACAGGCTCTGGTCGGCACCTGAGGGAACCCAGCGACCGTCGACCGCGATGATCTCGCGCAGCGACTGGATGAAGTACTCGGTGGGCAGCTCCGGGAGCGCGAGTCGACGCGCGCTGGCCTGCAGTCGTGCCGCGTTGCGGTCGGGGCGGAACGTGTGGATCGAGCCGTCGGCGTGACGATAGGCCTTGATGCCCTCGAAGATCTCCTGGGCGTAGTGCAGCACGGACGCGGCCGGGTCGAGCGGGATGGGTCCGTAGGGCTGCACGCGCGGTCGGTGCCATCCGCCCTTGACGGACCAGCAGATGTCGACCATGTGGTCGGTGAACACGACACCGAACCCCGGGTTCTCGTGAACCTCGGCGACCCGACCGGGCGTCGCTGCGGTCAGGTTCTTGGTCACAGCGAACTCCAGCGGAGCCACGGTGGTCTCGGCGTCGATGGTCGTCATCTCGTCATCCATTCCTCATGCGGCGCGCATCCTCGCGCCGTCTCAGCCTACGCCTGTCGGTCAGAGCAGAGCAGCGATCGCGGAGCCGATCTCCGCGGTCGTGCGCGCACCCGTGCGGGTCGCGATGTCGGATTCGACGGCGGCACTCACTCGAGCGGCCTCCGCTCCGAGTCCGAGGTGATCGAGCAGCAGCGCGACCGACAGGATCGCCGCGGTGGGGTCGGCCTTCTGCTGCCCCGCGATGTCGGGAGCCGAGCCGTGCACCGGCTCGAACATCGACGGGAAGGTGCCGTCGGGGTTGATGTTGCCCGATGCGGCGAGTCCGATGCCGCCGGTGACAGCGCCTGCGAGATCGGTGAGGATGTCGCCGAAGAGGTTGTCGGTGACGATCACGTCGAAGCGCGAGGGATCGGTGACGAGGAAGATCGTCGCGGCATCGACGTGCAGGTAGTCGACGGACACGTCGGGATGCTCGGACGCAACCTCGTCGACGACGCGCTGCCAGATGGCGCCGGCGTGCACGAGCACGTTCGTCTTATGCACGAGGGTGATCTTCTTGCTGCGACGTTCGGCGAGATCGAACGCGTATCGCACGACCCGCTCGACACCGAATGCCGTGTTCACGGACGTCTCGTTGGCGACCTCGTGCGGTGTGCCCTTGCGGATCGCGCCGCCGTTGCCGACGTACGGCCCCTCAGTGCCCTCGCGGACGACGACGAAGTCGATCTCGCCGGCGTTCGCGAGCGGACCCGAGGCACCGGCGAAGAGCTTGGACGGACGCAGATTGACGTAATGATCCAGCGTGAAGCGGAGTTTCAGCAGCAGGCCGCGCTCGATGTTCGCGTCCTTCAGGCGCGGGTCTCCTGGCGTGCCGCCGACCGCGCCGAGCAGGATCGCGTCGTGTTCGGAGATCGACTGCAGATCATCGTCGGTGAGAGTGTCGCCCGTCTCGAGGAATCGGGCGGCGCCGAGCGAGAAGCGCGTCTTGTCGAACGTCACATCGCTCGATGCGGTGACCGCGTCGAGGACCTTCTCGGCCTCGGCGACGACCTCTGGGCCGATTCCGTCACCGGGGATGACGGCCAGCTTCACGACACGCGACATGACACTCCTTGCATCGGGATGGACCGGCCGACGCTCGGATGCATGCCGAGCGGGCCGGTCCTCCCAGCGTACTGGTCAGTGCGAGGGCGCCTTGCGCAGTGTGACGGCGGCGATCACCCCGGCCACGATCACCAGGCCCGCGCCGATCAGCGAGGTCACCAGGACACCCGATCCGAAGGCGGCGGCGGCCGCATCCCACAGCGCGTCTCCGAGCTGCGCGGGCAGATCCTTCGCGGCAGTGTAGGCGCCGGCCAGCGTCTCCGTCGCGGCGTGCGCCGCCTCCGCTGGGATGCCGGAGGGAATCACCAGCGCCCCGCGGTAGAACGCGGTGATCAGGCCGCCGAGGACGGCGGTGCCGAGCACCGCTCCCAGCTCGTAGGCGGTCTCGGAGACGGCGCTGGCCGCGCCCGCCTTCTCGGCCGGAGCACTGGACAGGATCAGCTCATTCGAGATCGTCTCCGCCGCCCCGATGCCGATGCCCAGCACCACGAAGGCGATGATCAGCGGAGCGACGCCGTGATCCGCCGTCGTGAACGCGACCAGGAGGTAGCCGGCCACAGAGAACGCGAGACCGGCGGGCACGAGCACGTGCGGTGGCACTCGCCGTGAGATCGGCACGACCGAGAGGCCGGCGACGATCATCGCGGCCATTCCGGGCACGAGCGCTGCGCCGGCCGTCATCGGCGAGAGACCGAGGACGAGCTGCAGGTGCTGCGACACGAAGTAGAGGAAGCCCACGAGCGCCACGACGCTCAGGAGGTTCACGAGGATCGCCCCCGAGAAGGAGCCCCGGCGGAACAGCTGCATGTCGAGCATCGGGACCTCGGCAGCGAGCTGACGCCGCACGAAGAGATACCCCATCACGATGCCGAGCAGCGCCCACGCCCCCGCAGTGAGGCTGGGGCCGTCGACGGCGAGCGACTTGATCGCGTAGACGACCGGGATCATCGCTGCCATCGAGAGCATGATGCTGACGATGTCGATGCGTCCGGGGTGCGGGTCGCGGCTTTCGGGAACGAGCAGCGGCGCCGCGATGAGGAGCGGGATCAGCACGGGCACGGCGATCAGGAAGACCGAGCCCCAGTCGAAGTGCTCGAGCAGGAAGCCGCCGACGATCGGGCCGAGGGCCGAGCCCGCGGAGAACGCCGACGCCCAGACCGCGATGGCGAGTCGCCGCTGATCGCGGTTCGTGAAGATCGAGCGCAGCAGCGAGAGGGTCGACGGCATCAGCATCGCACCGAAGAAGCCGAGCAGCGCTCGCGCGGCGATGAGAAGACCTGCCGTGGGGGCGAACGCAGCGAGTGCCGACACGGCCGCGAAGCCGGTCGCGCCGATCAGCAGCATCCGACGACGCCCGAAGCGGTCTCCGAGTGTGCCCATGGTCACGAGCAGCCCGGCGAGCACGAGCGGATACACATCGATGATCCACAGCTGCTCCGCTCCGGTGGGCGCGAGCGCGATGGAGATCTCGGGCAACGCGAAGCTCAGCACCGTGTTGTCCACCGACACCAGGAGCACCGGCAGCATGAGCACGACGAGTGCCGCCCAGCCACGGGCGCCGACGCGGGGAGCATCCGTCTCTGTCGTCGGGATCGACGCAGTACGGGTCATGGAACACCTCTCAGGATCACGACGGCATCGTTACTGAACCGTCCAGATGGTATAGTAACAGAATCGTCATCCGGCCGCGCTACTGTGAATCGAGACGAACAGAGGATCCCCGATGCCCCGACCTCCCCTCGCCCGCGAACGCGTCCTGGACGCCTTCGAATCGATCGTCATCGAAGACGGTGAGCGGGCGGCCACTTTGGATGCGACCGCGAAGGCCGCCGGCGTGTCGAAGGGCGGCCTCCTCTATCACTTCGGCTCGAAGGACGAGCTGGCAGCGGGCCTCATCGAGCGCCTCGATGCGCTCACCACTCTGGATCTCGAGCGGATGACCTCGGCCGAAGAGGGCCCCGTCGCGTACTACGTGCGCACCTCCGTGATGGAGGACGACGCGCTGGACCGCGTCCTCATCGCCGCCACCCGCCTGGCCCAAGGCGGCTCGGCACCCGCTGCCGACGCGCTGCGACGCAACCGCGACCGCTGGGAGGACACGATCCGTCCTCATGTGCGGGATGCCGCGAGCCTCGATCTCGTGATGCTGCTCAGCGACGGTCTGTATTTCAACAACTCGCTCGATGTGCACGGTCCCGAGCGCCTGGTGCCGAGAAGTGACGAGCTGTCCGACCTGATCGCGCTCGTGCTGCGCGCCACCGCTCCCTGAGTCCGGGAACGACAGAGCGGGAGGAGCGACCTCCCGGTCGCTCCTCCCGCTCTGTCGGAGTCTCCCCTGCGATCAGACCTCGGTGATCTCGATCTGACGGAACAGGTCCGCGTCGATCTCGTTGCGCAGGTCGTCGAGCAGATCGTCCGAGACCGGCGAGTCGAGGGTGAGAACGCTGAGCGCCTGATCGCCCGCCCCCAGGCGCGAGATCTGCATGCCTGCGATGTTGATGCCGGCCTCGCCGAACTTCTGACCGTAGACCGCGACGATGCCGGGACGGTCGGTGTAGAGCATCACGACGTGGTGCTTCTCGATCGGCAGCTCGAGGGCGTGGTCATTGATGGCGACCAGCTTCTCGGCCTGCTTGGGGCCCGTGAGGGTGCCCGACACCGACAGCTGCGTGCCATCCGAGAGCGCTCCGGCCAGAGTGATGACGTTGCGGTACTCGTCGCTCACGTCGTCCTTGAGCAGACGGACCGCGATACCGCGCTGGTCGGCGAGCAGCGGTGCGTTGACGTACGACACGGTCTCGCTGACGATGTTCGTGAAGACGCCCTTGAGCGCGGCGAGCTTCAGCACGCTCACGTCGTAGTCGTTCAGCTCGCCGTGCACCTCGACATCGAGGCTCGTGAGAGGCGACGTCGCGAGAGCCGCGAAGATCTGGCCGAGCTTCTCGACGAGCGAGATGCCGGGGCGCACATACGGGTCGATGACTCCCCCGGCCACGTTGACCGCATCGGGAACGAGGTCGCCGCCGAGCGCGAGGCGCACGGAACGCGCGACCGAGACTCCGGCCTTCTCCTGCGCCTCCTCCGTGCTGGCACCCAGGTGCGGAGTGACGACGACGTTCGGGAGGTCGAGCAGCGGACGAGCAGTTCCGCCCTCGGCCGGGGGCTCGGAGGTGAAGACGTCGAGACCCGCACCCGCGATCTCACCGGCGACGAGGGCCGCGTGCAGCGCTTCCTCGTCGATGAGGCCACCGCGGGCGACGTTGACGACGAAGGCTGTGGGCTTCATGGCCGTGAACTGCTCGGCACCGATCATGCCGGTCGTCTCCGGCGTCTTCGGCATGTGGATCGTGAGGAAGTCCGCCTCTGCGACGAGCTCGTCGAGCGAGAGGAGCTGGACACCGAGCTGCTGCGCGCGGGCCGAGGTGACGTAGGGGTCGTAAGCGACGACGCGCATGTCGAACGCGGCGAGGCGCGCGGCGACGAGAGCTCCGATGCGTCCGAGGCCGACGATGCCGACCGTCTTCTCGAAGAGCTCGGCTCCCGTGAACGAGCTGCGCTTCCACTGACCGGCCGCGAGCGATGCGTGCGCGGCGGGGATGCGACGGGCGAGGCTGAGGATGTGGCCGACCGTCAGCTCGGCGGCCGAGACGATGTTCGAGGTCGGCGCGTTGACCACCATGACACCCGCTGCGGTGGCTGCCTTGATGTCGACGTTGTCGAGCCCGACGCCCGCGCGGGCGACGACCTTGAGCTTCGGAGCGTGGGTGAGCGCCTCTTCGTCGATGTGCGTCGCCGAACGGATGAGCACCGCGTCGGCATCCGCGAGCGAGGCGAACAGCGCTTCGCGGTCGGTGCCGTCGACGTTGCGAACGTCGAAGTCGGGGCCGAGGGCCTCGATCGTGGCGGGAGAGAGAACTTCAGCGATGAGCACGACGGGCTTCGGCACAGGGATCCTTCGGGGCAGCGCGACAGGGGGCCGATGCGCCGCACACCGTGGGGGCGCGATCACTTCAACTGTACCCGAGCGGCTCCGCTGCTCCGTGCCGTGTGACGCCGTCTGTCAGAGAGCGACGGTCACGAGATCGGACATGTTGAGGATGCTGTAGCCGATCAGGCTCAGCCAGAACACCGCCACGACGCCGAGACCCGCCAGCAGCACCAGAGCGAGCTCGCCCGCGCGTCGCCGTCGCCCGATCACGTACGCGAACACGAAGACGAGCGCCGGGAACACCACTCCGAAGAGAAGGGTCACCCAGCCGATGCCGGTGAGTCCGCTCTGGGCCATGGAGACGAGGTGAGCGACGGCATTCCAGATCGCATAGGCGTAGAAGAGTCCTGCGACTCCGAGCACGAGTGCATTGAGCCACCGCGGGGAGGCGGAGGTCGCCTGAGAGGTCGACTGTTCGGTCATGATCCGATCACCCCCACCGTCACGAAAGGCCAGGGCACGAGCAGCACGACTCCGAGCAGCAGCAGTCCGACCCGGACCCACGTCGCCTTCGCACGGGTCAAGACCCACACCGCGAGGAACCAGAGCGCGGGCGCCGCGACCGCGAGCACGAACCACGGCACGTACATGGCATCGGCCACGATCAGATTGGCCAGCGGCTTCAGCCGCAGCCCTCCGACGACCCAGCCGATGCTGTACAGGAGGTACACGCCGCCGACGACCCCGAGGGTCAGCAGCATCGCGGTGCTCAGGTGTGCTGATTCCTGCTCGTCCGGCATCGTGACGGTGCCGTCGGTCTCGACGCGACCGACGGCCTCGCTGCCGCGGCCGACGGCGTTCCAGCCGTCCGGCAGCGCCGCATCATCGGCGTGATCCCGCTGGGTGGACGCCTCGCTCTCAGGGCGCTTCGGAGTGCGCGCCTTCGGCGCGACGCCGTCGTCGCCGTCCCAGCTCAGGGCATCGTCGGAGTCGGAAGTCATGTCCCCAGCGTAGGACACGTCGTCCACTATGCTCGGGGGCATCTGGGCCACCGCGGCCCTCTCCGGAAGGGAAGCCAGTGGCCGAGCAGAACGACAGGGTCGACCAGAGCACACCGGGCGGAGCCGACGAGCCCGCCGCGGGATGGAAGCCGACAGCCGCGGCGAAGTCGCGGGCGACGACCTTCCGCTGGATCGCCGCGGTCCTGTGGGGTGTCGCCATCGCGGCCGAGGCGGTGTCGATCTTCTGGCTGCTCCGCCAGCGCGAGTACGTCGGCGAGGACGGCACGCTCGTGCGCGACCCCGACACGGGCCTCCTGGAAGAGCAGGGCGTCACGGCGCAGTTCCCGCAGTGGGCGTTCGTCACGCTTCTCGTCCTGCTCGTGGTCATCGCCGCGCTCGCGATCACCGGCTCGGTGCTCTGGAAGAAGGCCAACAGGCTCGACCCCGCGCGCCGATCCGAGACCGTGCGCTTCTTCGTGCAGAACCAGCTCGGCGCGATCATCGCGATCGTGGCCTTCCTCCCCCTGGTGATCCTGATCTTCCTCAACAAGGACATGAGCAAGGGGCAGAAGACGACGGCCGGCATCGTCGGCGTGGTCCTCGCCCTGCTCGCCACGGTGATCGGTGTCGACTTCAACCCGCCGTCCGTCGAGAAGTACACGGCCGACCAGTCGGCGGTCATCCTGATGCTCGGAAAGGACGAGGTCGTGTGGGTCGACGGCGGTGCGGTCTACCACGTGTGCGATGAGGTCTCCGACATCCAGACCGGGAGCGAGAAGCGCACCGGCACCACGGCTGAGGCCGTGGAGGCCGGCAAGAGCCGCCTCACGCTGAAGTTCGCCTCCGAGCTGCGCACCTGCGGTCTCGCCGTGCCCGAGAACGCCGACGAGATCGAGGACGCGTTGCGCGAGATCCAGGGCGGAGCGGTCGACACTCTTCTGCCCGCGCCGGTATGGGCCGACCCCGCCGACGCCCCGATCGAGGTCGAGGAGGCTCCGGCGGAGTGACCCGCAGAACCGCGAGAAGGGGCCCGGTGCGATCCGCACCGGGCCCCTTCTCTTCGACCGTCTCAGATCAGCGCGCAGCGCTGCCGTCGACGTAGTCTTCGTCCTGCTGCTTCCATGCGAAGAGCGAGCGCAGCTCCTTGCCGGTGGCCTCGATCGGGTGCGTCTCCTCCTTGGCACGCAGTGCCAGGAACTCCTCCGCGCCGTTGTCCTGGTCGTCGATGAAGCGCTTCGCGAAGTTGCCGTTCTGGATGTCCGCGAGGATCGCCTTCATCGACTCCTTGACCTCGGGGGTCACGACGCGGGGACCCGAGACGTAGTCGCCGTACTCAGCAGTGTCGGAGACCGACCAACGCTGCTTCGCGATGCCGCCCTCCCACATGAGATCGACGATGAGCTTCAGCTCGTGCAGCACCTCGAAGTACGCGATCTGCGGCTGGTATCCCGCTTCGGTGAGCGTCTCGAAGCCGGCCTGCACGAGGTGGCTGACGCCACCGCACAGCACGGCCTGCTCGCCGAACAGGTCGGTCTCGGTCTCTTCGGTGAAGGTCGTCTTGATGACGCCGGCGCGGGTGCCGCCGATGGCCTTCGCGTACGAGAGCGCCGTGGCCCACGCGTTGCCCGATGCGTCCCGCTCGACGGCGATGATGTCGGGGATTCCACGGCCGGCGACGAACTCGCGACGGACCGTGTGACCCGGAGCCTTCGGGGCGACGAGGATCACGTCGACGCCCTCAGGAGCATCGATGTAGCCGAAGCGGATGTTGAAGCCGTGCGCGAAGGCGAGCGTCTTGCCCTCGGTGAGGTTCGGTGCGATCGACTCGCTGTAGATCGTGCGCTGGTGCTGGTCCGGCGCGAGGATCATGATGAGGTCGGCCCACTGCGTCGCGTCGGCGACGGTCTTGACCGCGAATCCGGCCTCTTCCGCCTTCGGCGCCGACTTCGACCCCTCCTTGAGGGCGATGGCGACCTCGACACCCGAGTCGCGAAGGTTCTGCGCGTGCGCGTGACCCTGCGAGCCGTAGCCGACGATCGCGACCTTCTTGCCCTGGATGATCGACAGATCGGCGTCTGCGTCGTAGAAGATCTCGGTGCTCACTGGTTTCTCTCCTTGATTGATGTTCGTGTACGTGTGTGAAATCTGGTCAGCCGCGCAGGACGCGCTCGGTGATGCTCTTGCCTCCGCGGCCGATGGCGAGGAGGCCCGACTGCGCGATCTCCTTGATTCCGAAAGGCTCGAGGGCCCGGAGCATGGCGTCGACCTTGCCCCGGTCACCGGTGACCTCGATCACCAGCGCGTCGGAGGCGTAGTCCACCACAGAGGCGCGGAACAGGTTCGCCACCTCGATGACGTTCGACCTGGTCGCGTTGTCGGTGCGCACCTTGACGAGCATGTGCTCGCGCTGCACCGAGGTCGGGAAGTCGAGCTCGACGATCTTGATGACGTTGATCAGTTTGTTGAGCTGCTTGGTCACCTGCTCGAGAGGAAGATCCTCGAGGTCGACGACGACCGTGATGCGCGAGATGCCAGGCACCTCGGTCACGCCCACCGCGAGAGAGTCGATGTTGAAGCCACGGCGTGCGAACAGTCCCGCGACTCGGGTCAGCAGGCCGGGGGTGTTCTCCACGAGGAGGCTCAGCACGTGAGTCGACATGGTCAGTCCTCCTCGTCGAATGCGGGCGCGTGCTCGCGGGCGTACTGGACGTAGCTGTTGCTCACGCCCTGGGGAACCATCGGCCACACCATCGAATCGGCGCTGACGACGAAGTCGATGACGACGGGACGGTCGTTCGTCTCGAGGGCGAGCTTGATCGCCGCGTCCACCTCCTCCTCCTTCTCCACGCGGATCGCGAGGCAGCCATATGCCTCCGCGAGCTTCACGAAGTCGGGGATGCGGACGGTGCCGTGACCGGTGTTGAGGTCGGTGTTCGAGTGGCGACCGTCGTAGAACAGCGTCTGCCACTGGCGCACCATGCCCAGCGACGAGTTGTTGATGATCGCGACCTTGATCGGGATGTTGTTGATCGTGCAGGTGGCGAGCTCCTGATTGGTCATCTGGAAGCAGCCGTCACCGTCGATCGCCCACACCACACGGTCGGGCTCGGCGACCTTCGCGCCCATCGCAGCGGGAACCGAGTAGCCCATGGTTCCTGCGCCCCCGGAGTTCAGCCAGGCGTTGGGGCGCTCGTACTTGATGAACTGCGCAGCCCACATCTGGTGCTGTCCCACGCCCGCGGCGTAGATGCCCTCCGGCCCGGTCAGCTCACCGATCCGCTGGATCACGTACTGCGGAGCGAGGAGGCCGTCGGTCGTCGGCGCGTACCCGAGCGGGAACTCGTTGCGCAGCCCGTCGAGGTACGACCACCACTCCTCGGTGTCAGGGGTCGTGGTGGTGATCGCGGTGCGGAACGCCGACTCGAGATCGACCAGCACGTCGCGGACGTCGCCCACGATCGGCACGTCTGCGGTGCGGATCTTCGAGATCTCGGCCGGATCGATGTCGACGTGCACGACCTTGGCGTTCGGCGCGAAGAGCGCGGCCTTGCCGGTCACGCGGTCGTCGAACCGCGCCCCGAGGGACACGATCAGGTCGGCCTCCTGCAGCGCCAGCACCGCCGGAACGGTGCCGTGCATGCCCGGCATGCCGAGGTGCTGCTGGTGGGAGTCGGGGAATGCGCCGCGAGCCATGAGTGTGGTCACGACGGGCGCATTCGTGGTCTCGGCGAGGGCGAGCAGCTCGGCAGACGCGCGACCGCGGATCACACCGCCGCCGACGTACAGCACCGGCTTCTTGGCCTCGGCCAGAAGGGCCGCCGCCGCCTGGATCTGCTTGCCGTGCGCCTTGGTCACGGGGCGGTATCCGGGCAGGTCGTACTTGGGAGGCCAGACGAACGGCGCCATCGCCTGCTGGGCGTCCTTCGTGATGTCGACGAGCACCGGACCCGGTCGGCCGGTCGAGGCGATCTCATAGGCCGCCGCGATGGCGCCCGGGATCTCCGACGCATCCTTCACGAGGAACGAGTGCTTCGTGACCGGCATCGTGATGCCGACGATGTCGGCCTCCTGGAACGCGTCAGTGCCCATCAGCGTCGAGAACACCTGCCCGGTGATCGCGAGCAGCGGCACCGAGTCCATGTAGGCGTCGGCGATCGCGGTCACGAGGTTGGTCGCACCGGGACCCGACGTCGCGATGCAGACGCCGACCTTGCCCGAGGACGACGCGTAGCCTTCGGCGGCGTGTCCCGCTCCCTGTTCGTGCCGCACGAGGATGTGCCGCAGCTCGGCGGCGTCCATCAGCGGGTCGTAGACCGGGAGGATCGCTCCTCCGGGAAGACCGAAGACGTCCTTGACGCCGAGGAGCTCGAGCGTGCGGACCACGGCCTCGGCTCCGGAGATCTCCGGTGCGGCGGACTTGGGTGCGGGCGGCCTCGGCACAGCCGAGACGGTGTCAGCAGTCATGACACTCCTTCTGATGGTCTGTTGGCGACGTCGGAGGCTGGGATGCCGGAGCCGACGCGGATCAGCCGGTCGTCGCGCCCTCGGCGGCGGACCGCACGAGACGCGAGTACTTGGCAAGAACGCCACGGGTATAGCGCGGGGGTAGCGGCTCCCAGCCAGAGCGGCGGGAGGCGAGCTCCGCCTCGTCGACGAGTAGGTCGAGAGAGCGAGCTGCGATATCGACCCGTATCAGATCACCATCGCGCACGAAGGCGATAGGACCTGCGTCCACCGCTTCGGGTGCTATGTGGCCGATGCACAGGCCGGTTGTGCCGCCTGAGAATCGTCCGTCAGTCAAGAGTAGTACATCTTTTCCGAGCCCCGCGCCCTTGATGGCCGCGGTGATGGCGAGCATCTCGCGCATACCGGGTCCGCCCTTCGGACCCTCGTAGCGGATGACGATGACGGTGCCCGCCTCGATCTCGCCGTTGGCCACGGCGTCCATGGCCGCGCGCTCGCGCTCGAACACCCGGGCGGAGCCCTCGAAGACGGCCGCGTCGAAGCCTGCGGTCTTCACGACGGCACCCTCGGGCGCGAGCGACCCGTGCAGGATCGTCAGGCCGCCGGTCGCGTGGATCGGGTTGTCGAAGGTGTGGATGACCTCGCCGTCGATCGGCTGCGGGTCGAGGTCCGCGAGGTTCTCGGCGAGCGTCTTGCCCGTCACGGTGAGCGCGTCACCGTGCAGCAGGCCCTCGTCGAGCATCGCCTTCATGATCACGGGGATGCCGCCGTGGCGGTCGACGTCGTTCATGACGTACTTGCCGAACGGCTTCATGTCCGCGACGTGCGGCACCTTGTCGCCGATGCGGTTGAAGTCGTGCAGGCTCAGCTCGACCTCGGCCTCGCGCGCGATCGCGAGCAGGTGCAGCACGACATTGGTCGAACCGCCCAGGGCCATCGCGAGGGCGATCGCGTTCTCGAACGCCTCCTTGGTGAGGATGTCGCGGGTCGTGATGCCCTGGCGGAGCAGGTTGACGACGGCCTCGCCGGAACGGTGCGCGAAGTAGTCACGACGACGATCTGCGGCGGGCGGAGCGGCAGACCCGGGAAGGCTCAGGCCCAGGGCCTCGGCGACCGACGCCATCGTGTTCGCCGTGTACATGCCACCGCAGGCGCCCTCACCCGGTGCGATCGCGCATTCGATGCGCTTGAGGTCCTCTTCGCTCATGAGTCCCGCGCGGCAGGCGCCGACGGCCTCGAACGAGTCGATGATCGTGACGTCCTTCTCGGTGCCGTCCGAGAGCTTGACCCAGCCCGGTGCGATGGAGCCGGCGTAGAGGAACACGCTCGACAGGTCGAGCCGGGCGCTGGCCATCAGCATTCCGGGGATCGACTTGTCGCAACCGGCGAGCAGCACCGATCCGTCGAGTCGCTCGGCCATCATCACGGTCTCGACCGAGTCGGCGATGACCTCGCGCGACACGAGCGAGAAGTGCATGCCCTCGTGGCCCATCGAGATGCCGTCCGAGACCGAGATCGTCCCGAACTGCAGCGGGTACCCGCCGCCGGAGTGCACGCCCTCCTTGGCACCCTGCGCGAGCCGGTCGAGGCTCAGGTTGCAGGGTGTGATCTCGTTCCAGCTGGAGGCGATTCCGATCTGGGGCTTGTCCCAGTCGGCGTCGCCCATGCCGACGGCACGGAGCATGCCTCGGGAGGTCGTCGCCTCGATGCCGTCGGTGACGACGCGGCTGCGGGGCTTGATGTCGATGGGCGCGCTGGTGGAGGGATCATGCGAGGACATGACGGAAGTCTATTCCCGCCGGGAGGTGCGCTCGTCCGCGAGCGCCTCCAGAAGCAGGGCGATCTGTTGTGGGTTCTCCACACGAAGCTCGGCGGCGCTCTCCCCCGGTCCCACGCGGACGCCGAGATCGTCGCCGCTGAGCACGCGCATGGCGTCCTCGTCCGTGACGTCATCGCCGGCGAAAAGGATGGCGGTGGCGTCGAAATGCTCGCGCAGCGCGGTCATCGCGGCATCCTTGCCCTCGTTCCGCGACGAGAACTCGAGCACACGGTGCCCCGAGCGGCGTCGCCAGTGCGGGAAGCGCTCCGCGACGAGTGCATCGATCTCGGCGAACACCGCCTTCTCGACCTCCGGTGTGGCCGTGCGGGTGTGCACACCCATTCCGAAGGTCTTGGGCTCGAGCTCCGCCCCCTCGTATCGATCGATGATCGGCCGCGCGGCCTCCCACAGCTCCTCTCGCGACCCCTCCGCGGTGTCGCCGTCGGCCTCGTTGGCGCCGACCCCGGGATACCAGTACTGCGCACCGTGCGATCCGGCCAGCGCGATCAGCGAGTCATCCGTGTGCTCGGTGATCACCCGCAGGTCATGCATGCTGCGCCCGGAGACGTAGGCGACGACCGTGTCGGGGAGCGCCGCGAGACGGGCGACCTGCACGGCGACCTCGGGCAGAGCCCTGGCGGCCATCGGATCGGGGACGAGCGGAGATGCCGTGCCGTCGAAGTCCAGCGCGACGATCAGTCTGGGTGTGGCGGCGATGGCGCTCAGCGCCGGGTCTGCGGCTCCGGGGGTCCAGCTACGGGTCACAGTGTCTCCAATCGAGGCGGTGTCCTCCCAGTATGACCCGGCGGAACGGTGCGACCCGGCCGATCAGCGTCCGCGGACGTCCGCGAGTGCGCGCAGGAACGACGACGACCACGCGTTCACGTCGTTCTCCAGCACGCGACGTCGCAGCGACCGCATCCGCTTGCCCTGCTCAGCGGGCGTCATGGTGACCGCGGTCATGATCGCGTCCTTCAACCCGGCGATGTCGTGCGGGTTGACGCGCACCGCCTGCCGCAGCTCGTCGGCGGCGCCCGTGAACTCGCTCAGCACGAGCACCCCGCGATTGTCGGCCCGCGTCGCGACGTACTCCTTCGCGACGAGGTTCATGCCGTCGCGCAGCGCGGTCACGAGCATGACGTCGGCGGCGAGGTACAGTGCGACCATCTCCTCGCGCGGGTAGCCCTGGTGCAGATAGCGGATGGCGGTGTGCCCCATGGTGTCGTGATCGCCGTTGATGCGCCCGACCGCGAGTTCGATCTCGTCGCGAAGATGCACGTACGCGTCGACACGCTCTCGGCTCGGACTCGCGACCTGCACGAAGGTGACGTCGTCGACGCTCAGCTTGCCGTCTTCGAGGAGCTCGCCGTACGCCTTGATGCGATGCCGGATGCCCTTGGTGTAGTCGAGGCGGTCCACGCCCAGGAGGATCTTCTTCGGGTTGCCGAGGCTCGCTCTGATCTCGGCCGCGCGCGCTCGGACATCGGGGCGTGCCGCGAGCTCGAGGTACGGAGCGGTGTCGATCGAGATCGGGAAGGCCCGAGCGACGGCGGTGCGCGTGCCGCCCCCCGCGGTCGGGATGGTGACCGCCGACCCCTTCACCTCGTGACGAAGACGACGGCGCACAGCGGTCAGGAAGTAGGTGGCGTCCTGTGCGCGCTGGAAGCCGATGACATCAGCGCCGAGCAGGCCTTTGAGCACCTGATCACGCCACGGGAGCTGGGCATAGAGCCCGTGCGCAGGGAACGGGATGTGGTGGAAGTAGCCGATCGTGACATCGGGCCTCAGTTCGCGGATCATCTGCGGCACCAGCTGCAGCTGGTAGTCGTGCACCCAGACGGTGCCGTCCTGTGCGACGACGTCGGCGGCTGCCTCCGCGAAACGGCGGTTGACCTTGACGTACGCCTCCCACCATTCGCGGTGGTACTGCGGCGGCGCGATGACGTCGTGGTACAGCGGCCAGATCGTGTCGTTCGCGAAGCCCTCGTAGTAGTCGGCGACCTCCTCGGCGCTGAGCGGCACCGGGATCAGGTCGATGCCGTTGATCTCGAATCGATCCAGCTCGACATCCGGCTGGCCGGCCCACCCGACCCAGGCTCCGCGCGCACTTCGCATCATCGGCTCGAGTGCGGCGACCAGACCGCCCGGGGAGGTCCGCCACTCCTCGTCTCCGTCAGGACCCACGACCCGGTCGACGGGAAGTCGGTTGGCGACGACGACGAAATCTGCGACTGACATGGGTGAGTGCTCCTGACGATGCAGTGGGGGTGCTCCTCAGGCTACAGAAGCTCAGACCGAGGCTACGCGAGGTCGGGGGCCGCTCAGCCACCAGTTGACAAGCCCGGCGACGAAGGCTATCGCCGCAGAGATGATCGGCAGCACGAGAGCGCTGGTCGTTCCCGCGCTCTCGGCGAGCTCTCCCGCCACGGCCGCGCCGAGGGACTGGCCGACGACGATCCCCGAGCCGAGCATCGTCATCACGGTCGCCGAGCGCCCCAGAGGGCTGCGCGCAGCCCCGAAGCTGTACTGCGTGACGAGGGTCGGGCCGATGCCGATCCCCATGATCCCGAGAGCGATCATCATGGTCGCCGGCGAGTCGACGAGGAGGAGCAGCAGGCTTCCGCCGAGCAGGATGCCGGCGAACAGCAGCCAGCGCGCGCGGAGCGAGAACCGCACCGGGAGCCACGCGACGCCGAGCGCGAGAATCGCCGACCCGACGCCCATCACGCCGTAGAGGAGCCCTGCCTGTTCTGCGGCGCCGCGGTCCGCCATGAAGGAGGTGAGCGATGTGAGCATCGTGCCGAAGAACATGCCGACGCCGAGGATGCCGACGACGACGATCAGCAGACGCGGGCTGAAGAGCTCGGTCACGGCCGACGGCGCCCGCCCGTCCTCGCCTCGGTGCACCGAGACGACACGCGCGCTCGGATGCAGGGCGAACGCGCCCACGAACACGACCGTGAGCACCGCCGCACCGATGAGCGGGGCCCACGGCGCGATGGCGGAGGCGAGGATGCCGACGATGAACGGGCCGAACACGAACACGGTCTCATCGGCGGCGGACTCATACGCCATGGTCCCCGAGACGGTGCGCGTGCGCGCCGCCTCAGGCATCCGATCGGCGATCATCGTCACGAGTCTGGATCGAGACATCGGAGCGACCTGCGGAGCGGTGGCGCCGATGCCGAACGCGGATATCAGCACCAGCGCGTCCGCTCCCCCCGTGTAGACGACGACGGTGAAGAGCACCAGCATCGCCCCGTTGGCGATCGCCAGGATCAGCAGCACCATGCGCTGTCCGAACCGATCGGCGGCGGCGCCGAGCAGAGGTCCGAAGCATGCCGTGCCGAGTCCGACGGCCGCGGACGTGAGTCCGCCGAGCGAGAGCGAACCGCGCGCCGAGACGACGACCGTGAGTACTCCGACGACCATCATCGCGAACGGAAGCCGGGCGATGAACGCGATGATGAAATACGGGAGCCCCGCGATGCGGAGCAGTCCTCGCTCCTCAGCCGCGGGGATCGGGGCAGGGTGCTCGGGAATGGGAGTTGCGTGTGTCATGGGCTCTCGCGCGTCCACGGACGCGGGGTCGGGTGCCGCCGCTGTCCGCCGGGAAGCCGGCGGCCGGTAGATACACGGATTGCGGCCGCGGACCAGCCGCGACCCTTCCATGGTAGCGCGGTCGGCGGGACGACGCCTGAGTTCCCGGGCCGCCTCATCGGCGAACGGCTCTGACAGATTCCCCGCCGAGTTGTCAAGGCGGGGCGCGACGCAGCCGTCGACAGGTAGCGTGAAGTCATGAACTACCTCTCGGGCACCGGAATCGTCGGCGCGATCATGACGGGCGTCACTCTGCTCCGCGGATCCCGCGACACCAAGATCACCTGGCGCTCCGCCCTCGCGTGGGTGAGCTGGGGAATCACGCTCGCGCTGTCGATCGGCGCTGTCATCGACACCCGCCGCGCGAAGCAGGGTCGCCCCGTGTCGCCCGATTCGCCGGTCTATGCCAAGCAGCAGAAGGAGCGCGAGAAGGAAGCCAAGAAGCAGCGCTCCGAGGGCGTCAAGCCGATCAAGCGCTGAGTCTCAGCGGGTGAGGATCAGCGCCTCGCCCTGACCGCCTCCTCCGCATAGCCCCACAGCCGCGACGCCGCTTCCTCTGCGAGCGAGTTCGTGTGCCATGTGGACGACCAGACGTGTGCCTGACGCGCCGATCGGATGACCGATCGCGATGCCGCCGCCGTGGACGTTCACGATGTCGCTGGAGAGCCCGAGCTCGAGCTGCGATCGGGCGACGACCGCTCCGAAGGCCTCGTTGATCTCGACGACATCGAGGTCTGCGGCCGTGATGCCCTGCTTCTCGCACGCGCGTTCGATGGCCCGCGCGGGCTGCGCCTGCAGCGAGTTGTCCGGCCCTGCGGTCTGCCCGCTGGCGCCGACGGTGACGAGCACCGGCCAGCCTCTGGTCGCCGCCGTGGCGCGGGTCGTCACGACGACCGCCGACGCTCCGTCGGAGATCTGAGACGAATTGCCGGCCGTGATCGAGCCGCCCTCGGCGAACGCCGCCCGAAGGCCCGCGAGAGACTCGACGGTCGTGTCGGGCCTGATGCCCTCATCGGCGGTGACGAGCGTCGACTCCCCCCGCCGCTGGGGAACGGCGACGGACACGATCTCATCGTCGAAGACGCCGGCGGCCTGAGCCGCCGAAGCACGCTGATGCGACAGCGCCGCCACCTGATCCTGAGCCCCGCGCGTCAGCTCGTAGCGGGCGTTGTGGCGCTCGGTGGACGCGCCCATGCTCTCTTTGTCGTACGCGTCGGTGAGGCCGTCGTGGGCCATGTGATCGAGCACCTCCACGCTGCCGTACGTCCATCCGTCCCGCGACCCCATGAGCAGGTGCGGAGCCCTGGTCATGGATTCCATGCCCGCCGCGACGACGACCGCCGCGTCTCCCGTCCGAATCATCCGAGCCGCGTCGATGATCGCCGTGAGACCTGAGAGGCACACCTTGTTCACGGAATGGGCGGGAACGTCCCAGCCGATACCGGCTCCGATCGCCGCCTGTCTCGCTGCGTTCTGTCCCGAGCCGGCCGCGAGGACCTGGCCGACGATCACGGCGTCCACGTCCGAGGGATCGATGGACCCCTGTTCCAGGGCACCTCGGATCGCGAATGCGCCGAGCTCCGGCGCGCTGAAGCTCGCCAGCTGTCCCTTGAGGCGGCCCTGGGGAGTGCGTGCCGCGGCGACGATCACGACGTCCGCGTCGCTCGAGTGGTCTGGGGCGTTCATCTCCGCCTCTCCGTTCTGTGCGTTCATCGGTCGTGCAGTTCTTCGGGGACCGTGAGTGTCGGCTCCGTCGCCGCCACGACCTGCTCCACCGTCACGCCCGGTGCGAGCTCGACGAGCGAGAGACCGTCCGGTGTCACGTCGATCACCGCCAGGTCGGTGATGATGCGATCGACGACCCCGCGGCCTGTGAGTGGAAGCGAGCAGTCGTGCACGATCTTCGCCGATCCGTCCTTCGCGGTGTGCTCCATCAGCACGATGACGCGCGCGGCACCGTGCACGAGATCCATCGCGCCGCCGGGTCCCTTCACCATCTTGCCCGGGATCATCCAGTTCGCGAGGTCTCCGGTGGCGGACACCTGCATGGCGCCGAGGATCGCCGCGTCGATCTTGCCGCCTCTGATCATGCCGAAACTCGTCGCGGAGTCGAAGTACGCGGCACCGGCCAGCACCGTGACGGTCTCTTTGCCGGCGTTGATCAAGTCCGGATCCACCGCGCCCTCGTGCGGGTACGGTCCGACGCCGAGGATGCCGTTCTCGGATTGCAGCACGACGGTCACCCCGTCGGGCACGTGGTTCGGCACGAGCGTGGGCAGCCCGATGCCGAGGTTGACATAGGAGCCGTCCCGCAGCTCTGCGGCAGCGCGAGCGGCCATCTCATCGCGTGTGAGCGCCATGTCAGACTCCTTCCGGCGTGACGGTTCGACGTTCGATGCGCTTCGGGATGTCGGTGCCGACCTCGACGACGCGGTGCACGAAGACACCCGGCAGATGGACGCGGTCCGGATCCAGCTCCCCCGGTTCGACGAGCTGCTCCACCTGCGCGATGCAGATTCGTCCGGCCATCCCCGCGAGCGGGTTGAAGTTGCGCGCCGCCTTGTTGAAGATCAGATTCCCGTGCCTGTCCCCCGCCAGCGCATGCACCAGCGCGAAATCGGTGGTGATCGCCTCTTCGAGCACATACTCGCGCGGCCCTGCCGCGGTGTCGAAGGTACGAACATCCTTCGCCGGAGACGCCACCGCGATGCTGCCGTCGGGGTTGTAGCGTCGCGGGAGCCCACCCTCGGCGACCTGCGTGCCGACGCCGGTCTGGGTGAAGAATGCGGCGATCCCAGACCCTCCCGCCCTGAGCTTCTCGGCGAGGGTTCCCTGCGGTGTCAGCTCGAGCTCGAGTTCGCCGGAGAGGAACTGCCGTTCGAACTCCTTGTTCTCCCCGACGTAGGACGAGGTCATCTTGCGGATCCGGCGAGCGGCGAGCAGGATGCCGAGCCCCCAGTCGTCCACTCCGCAGTTGTTGCTGACGATGCTGAGCCCGCTCGTGCCCCGGGCGAGCAGTGCGTCGATGAGCGCAGTCGGATTCCCGGAGAGCCCGAATCCTCCGACGGCGAGAGACGCACCGTCCTCGATGTCTGCGACCGCTTCTTCGGCGCTCGCCCACTGTTTGTCGATCACGCATGCTCCTTCGAATGACGCTCGTTCCTTCAGCATCCGCTCTCCGGCATCCCCGAGGGAAGAACACTCTTGCGATGTGGACACATCAACGAATAGCGTCCACATTATGGAACCCTCCGCCTCGATTCCCGGAACGCAGGCGATCGCGCGCGCCGCGAAGCTCTTGAGGCTCGTGACCTCCAGCGGCCACGACGGTGCGTCGCTCCAGGAGCTGTCCGCGTCCGCCGGGTTGTCCCGCTCGACCGCGCATCGCCTGCTCTCCGCACTTCGCGCCGAGGGTCTGGTCGACCGCGACGAGTCCTCCACTCGCTGGATGCCCGGGCCGGAGCTCTATCTCATGGGATCCGTCGCCGCAGCCCGTTACGACGTGACTGCCCTGGGGCGTGATATCGTCCGCTCGCTCGCGGTCAAGACCGAGGAGAGCGCCTTCCTCTCGGTGCGCCGTGCCGATGAGACGGTGTGCCTCGTCCGCGAGGAGGGCTCCTTCCCGATCCGGTCTTTCGTGCTGAGCGAGGGCGTGCGGTTTCCGCTCGGCGTAGCAAGCGCCGGGCTCGCCATCCTGGCATTCCTCCCTGACCACGATGTGGACGCCTATCTGGAACGTCATCCGGAGCTCGAGGCCAATTGGGGCAGATCTCACGGCGCCGCACCTCTGCGAACACGGCTGGCCGAGACGAAGGAGAGAGGCTATGCGGTGAATCCGGGGCTGATCGTGGAGGGCAGCTGGGGTCTCGGCGCGGCGGTCTTCGATCGCTCGGGTCGACCGGAATGGGCCTTGAGCCTGACCGGCGTGGGATTCCGCTTCGGCCCTGATCGGATCGGCGAGCTGGGCAGGACGCTCCTCGCCCATGCGCACCAGCTCTCGGCTCGGATCGCGGGGGCTCGGCGCTGACTCGGACTTATACATACCAGTGGGTATATACTTTCTGGTATGAATCGTCAGGATGTCATCCCCTCGCTCGTGCTCTCCGGGTATGCGCTCGGCCGGATCGCCGCACAGGACGCCGGCAATGATGCGCCTGCCGCGCAGTGGCGGGTGCTGAGTCTGCTCGAGCAGTCCGGGCCCAAGCGGGTCGGAGAGCTCGCGGCAGCCGCACGCACGACCCAGCCCGGGATGACCCGGCTCATCGGGAATCTCGAGCGCGAGGGATTGGTCCTTCGCTCCCCCGTCGCCGAGGACTCACGCGCGACGGCCGTCGCCATCACCGCGGCCGGGTCCCACGCGCTGCAGTCATGGCGCGAAGAGTTCCGTGACACGCTCGCCCCTCGCTTCGCCGACCTCGACGGCGACGAATGGAGCATCCTGACGCGCGCCGCCGAGATCCTCGCGGCGCACACCACCACCGACTCGACAGGAGCAGCAGCGTGAACACCCCCGCCACCTCAGTGTGGAAGCAACCAGCCCAGGTCTGGGCCGTCGCCTTCGCGTGCGTCGTCGCATTCATGGGCATCGGACTCGTGGATCCCATCCTCCCCGCGATCGCGGAATCCCTGCAGGCGACCCCGTTCGAGACGGAGCTCCTGTTCACGAGCTATCTCGCGGTCACCGGTCTCGCGATGCTCGTGACCAGCTGGATCTCGAGCCGCATCGGCGCCAAGAAGACGCTTCTGATCGGGCTGGCGCTCATCGTGGTGTTCGCCCTGCTCTGCGCGCTCAGCGGCAGCGTCGACGCGGTCATCGGCTTCCGCGCAGGATGGGGTCTGGGCAACGCGCTGTTCATCTCCACCGCTCTCGCGACGATCGTGGGCGCGGCGTCGGGGGGCAGCTCAGCTGCGATCGTCCTCTACGAGGCAGCCCTCGGGCTCGGTATCGCCATCGGTCCGCTTCTGGGCGGCCTGCTGGGCGAGCAGAGCTGGCGCGCCCCGTTCTTCGGAGTGGTGGTGCTCATGGCGATCGCCTTCCTCGCCGTGCTCGTGCTTCTGCGCGGACCCGAGGACAAGCGCGCGCCCATCCCGTTCTCGGCACCCTTCAGGGCCCTGGGTCGTCCTGCGCTCGCGATTCTCGCGATCGCGGCCTTCTTCTACAACATCGGCTTCTTCATCCTGCTCGCGTTCTCGCCGTTCCCTCTGGGCTTCGGGGCCATGGGGATCGGCTTCACGTTCTTCGGCTGGGGCCTCGCCCTCGCCATCACGAGCGTCTGGGTGGCTCCCCTGCTCATGCGCCGGATGTCCCGCACGAGCGTGATCCTCACCGTCCTGCCGCTTCTCGCCGTGGATCTGATCATCGCCGGCCTGCTGGTCGAATCCGCCACTGCGCTGGTCGTGTGCATCGTCATCGGCGGACTGCTGCTGGGTGTGATGAACACCGTGCTCACCGAAGCGGTGATGGAGGCCACGGACCTGCCCCGCTCGGTCGCGTCGTCGGCGTACTCGTCGGTGAGGTTCCTCGGCGGAGCCATCGCGCCGCCCCTCGCAGCGGCTCTCTGGCACGCGTTCAACGCGACGATCCCGTATCTGGTCGCCGCTCTCGCCGTGCTCATCGCAGCGGCGACGATCTTCTGCGGCAGGAAGATCCTCGCGCACATCGACGACGAGCCCGACGACGCCGCGATCGAGGACGCGCAGGCCATCCTGCTCGGCGACGCCGGGTGACACGCCAGCCTGCTGCGTTCGATGCCGTGGGGCGATGAGCGAGCTCTCAGAGCGCAGCAGGCCCACCGGCGGCGCTGTCATCGCAGTCGCCTGATCGACCTACTTGACGGTGACCGTGATCTCCGCGGTCTTCTGGTCGTCGAGGTCCTCGGGAACGGCGCCGCGGAATCGGTACTCGAACTGGATCACGGTGGTTCCCTCACCCACGGGCGCGAAGCGGTAGGTGAGCGCGCTCGGCGCTCCGGTCTCACCCTCCTCGCCCAGGTACCGCGACCGCTCGTCGCCCGGTCCGAGAACCGCCGGATCGGGCTCCCGCGTCAGCACCCACTCCTCACCGACGGTGGGATTGATGTCACCGAAGTCGACCACGAGCGCCTCATCCGGGGCCAGCGTCACCGAAGAGGCCGTGTAGGCGATGCTCGTCTCGAGCCCAGCCGAGCATGCGGTGAGCGGAAGACTGCAGACGGCCACGATCGCTCCGACTGCGAATCTCTTCACCCGTGCGCGCATCGCCACCCCTTAGCGTTTGCATCAAACTAGCGCACGGAAAGCGATGTCGGCGGCATCACCGCGACGCAGAAAAGCCCCGATGACTGGCGAGAGTCATCGAGGCTGATCCGTGCACCCCCTCGGACTTGAACCGAGAACCCACTGATATCCGGTGAACCGTACCTGGATATACCTCCCCCCTACTTTCCGCGGAACTATGCGACTCCGGTACGTCGAAGTACGGCGAGGTATGTGACCAAAACGACGAGTAAACGACGGATAGCGTCACGCGCCCCAGTCGTTGAAGTCCTCCGACGATGGGTCTTCGTCACCCCACGAATCTTTCTCGGGATGCTGCTCGGAGCGCCAGCGTCTCCCGGACGCGGCGCGCGGTGATGGGGTGCTCACGGATCCCCTCGAGCGACGACGCGGCGCGGTGCAGCAGCTGGTAGTAGCGAGCGGGTGAGATGCCGAGGTGGCCGCGGATTGCCTCTCCCTTCGTGGTGGAATGACGGGGCCAGCGCGCTTCGAACGCGAGGAGTTCTTCAGGTGTCACAGTGCCCGACTGTGCCAGAGGTCACCGACATTCGGACGAGGTCGTATGCTGGGCGGCATGACTTTCCCGCCCGCGTACGGAGCCGTTGCGATCACCGCGGACTCGATGATCCAAGGTGCCGTGTACGGCGACATCACGATCCTCGACGGGAGAGTCGAGATCCAGGGCCAAGTCACCGGCACGGTCATCGCACGCGGTGGCAGCACCTCGATTCGCGGTTCGGTCGGAGGTGTCCAACTCGATGGTGGCGAAGTTCGCATGGCAACGGGCTCAGGCATTGGCGGAGTGACTTTGCAGAGAGATGGAACCTGGCGCCGTCCCCGCGAAGACGATCCGATCGACTCAGAGCCGCATCCCACGTACCTCAATCTGAGCGACGTGCTGCCCGTCCGCGAGGACGCTTAGACTCGATCATCTCGGCCGGAGGAAGGACACCCGGCCATGCCTCGAAGGCTCTCTCCTGACGTGATGCTCAGTATCACCCTCGACGCGATCTGCTCACGCAACCGATATACCACCGCACCGGCGCCCGTGATCGCCGAACTCTACGCGACCGCCGGCGGCCGTGTCGACATCCTGACCGAGTCGGTCGGCACATGGGTCGGGTTCTTCGAAGAGGCCGAGATCCTCACCCTCTGCACGGCACTCCGCGAGCTGCCCGGGCTCGAGCCGTGGATCGCCGTCGGTGCGAACCGCCGCGCACAACCGGACCATCGCGCTCCGGCCGCGCACGCGGGCGCGTCGTGGCCGGAGTGACGCGCCTAGGCTCGGATGAATCAGCTCTTCGCGGGGATGGACTGCTTCGAGGTCTCGAACGGGATCCGTCGCCGAGCCATGTGCCATGCCAGCTTCGCGAAGGTCGAAACGTACGGGGCGATGATTCGCTGCGACTGAGACAGGACCACAAGATCAGCGACGGACTCGATAAGACCCTGACGGGAGTTGTACTCGCCTGCTTTCTGCAAGGAAACGACACCGGGCACCGCATCCTTGATGCGTTCCTCAGCACTCGAAGTGTCGCACGACAGGTAGAACGCCACATCGGGGCGCTCTTCACGTATGGCCAGCATCCTGCCGATGAACCATTCCACCGGTGATTCGGCCAACGTCAGATGGTGGGTCAGTGTCGGGTGCGCTCTGACCTGCACCCCGATGAATTCGTGCCCGAGGTTCCCCAACGGACCAGTGCTGAGGTCCCGCACCTCCTCGGCCGGATTGAGCTCGGGCAGCATGTTCGTCCAATCCCGGCTGTCACCGAGCGCGGGGATCGCCCCGTTGCCCGTCAGGGAGATGACGGGCTCGGTGCGAACCGGCTCTAGGTCTCCGAATCCATGCTGTGAGAAGAACTCGACCATTGGTATTGGACCCGGTTCGTCAATCGGGGTGCCGCCTGTGTACTCCCACAGTTCGTCGAAGCGTGCACCAAACTGCCTGCGGCCATCCTTGCCGACCGGCCAGTGGTAGTAGAAGTTGCGTCCCTCGCCGTCCGCAATAGCCTGCGCGGACAATACGAGCTGTACTCGATTTCCCAGCCCATTCTTCATCGGCGACGTTGCTACGAGGGCGGGCGAAACCATCTCAATATGTGTAGACACCGCCTCATGCTAGCTGCCAACGAGACCCTCGATCGGCTTCCACGAGGACGACTACGCGATCACCCTGGGGACGGCGCTGCGAGAGCTGCCCGGGCTCGAACCGTGGATCGCGATCGGTGCGAGCCGGCGCGCTCAGCCCGATCACCGAACCCCGACTGCCCACGCAGGTGCGTCCTGGCCCGAGTATGACGCCACATATTAGACTCGCTCGGTGACGTTCACCTTCCAGCGGTACGGCCCGCTCATGCCGGTCGACCGTGAATCGACTTGTCGCGTCATCGACGACGCGCACCTGACCATCTACCAGCGGAAGGCCATCGCAGACCGAGCCGCCGCCCCACGATTCATGAACTACGGAGCGGTCTACGACTCGGATGGTGTCCTCGTTGAGGAATCGCAACGCCGCGGCGGTCTTCAGGGAGACTTCTATATCGCCGGCGATCCACCCGTGCATCGTGCGGCGCGTATCGCCGAAAGATTCGATGGCACATGGCTGTACGCCGGTAACTGGATGGGCCAGTTCGGTCACTGGCTAACCGAGACGCTGCCGAATGTCTGGCCGCTTCCGCACTCAGATGTGAGAGGCATCATTGCGCACCGGTTTGCCTTCGATAGCAGCGAGCGGTCGTGGCAGCGCGCGATGCTTGACGCCGCGGGCGCGTCGGGGTTGCCGCTTCACATCGTGAATGATCGGCCCGTGAGCGTGCAGAGGTTACTCGTCCCCTCTCGTCCCGTCGTCATCAACGGATTCGCCGCGCCGGAAGCGGTGGACGTTTGGGAGCGGGTAGGTGCGACCCTGGCGACACCCGCGACGCATCCTCTCGTGTATTTCTCGGTCACGGACCACAGGACCGGGGGCGCGGTGAACCCGAGTCGGGTCTTCGACAACCAGGGGGAAGCCGATCAGGTCTTCGCACAGCACGGCTTCCACGTCGTCACTCCCGAGTCGGTTTCCATCAAGGAGCAGATTTCCCTCGCGCGCGGTGCACAGATCCTCGCCGGTTGGTCAGGCAGCGCCCTACATCTGTCGATATTCGCGCCTTCCACAACACGCGTCCTCGAGCTGGGCGACATCCGTTCCGGCGCAGCCCCCGTTCCGCATCAGCGAGCGTTGACTGCCGCGCGGGGTCAGGAACACGGCTTCATCTCAGCGGGTCAACAGCTGGAGAACCGTCGACCTTACGACCTCGAAAACCTAGAACGAGTCCTTGGCTCGATCTGAGGTATCCGCCTCACGCCGATCGACGGGCTGGGAAATCGGGTACAGCTCGAGTTGTCCGCACATTACTCCCCGAGGGGACCCGATCGCGAGCCACGGCTCCGGACTGCGTGCCCCTCGGGGTCGCGTTCCGCTATCGTGATCGCATGCAAATCTACACGCCGGTAGAGCTCGCCCGCTTATCGCGCGACGTTCCCGACAGGTGGCGGATACCCTCTGTTCGGCGCTCAGCATGAGGGAACGGGACACCGCCCGTTATCTGGGAGAGATCGTCCATCAGGGTCATTTCGCAATGATCGCAGCCGAGGCCCTCAACGCCGCGATCAAACGCGACGTTGTACCTGCGCAGAGCTCACCCCCGCATTACGCGAGTTATCTAGCAGCCGCTCAAGCACTCCTGACCGCAGCTGCGCAAATCTCGAAAATCGTAGACCCCGATGCACTTCGTCGCGGCAGTGCAGAAGTGAAGCGGTTCGGGAAGGAGCGCGCCGCGACACTGCGCGCGATCATCGACCCGTCTCCTTTGCTGCTCTCGCGCGACGTGCGCAATTCGGTGGAACACTTCGGTGAACGGCTGGACAAGGTCTTATGCGAAGAACCGGGGATCTCGCTCGTGGACGCCAACGTTTCCGTCGAGGGCGGCATATTCTTCGAAGGTGCTACTTGGCTCCGACACCTGAACCTCACAACGCTTGAGTACTCAGCTCTCGACGATGCTGTTCCGCTTCAAGATCTGTTCGATGCAGTCATGCAGGCATCCGAGCGCGCAACTGCCTGGATAACAGCTCACAGCGCGTCTCTGGTTTAAGTCCCCGCGCAGGGTGGTGATCGCAGCTCGAGACGGGGCGGTCACCCTGCTACGAGTCCGATTTGCCCTCCAACTGATCGCGCGTTGCTGTCTGTGACGGCGTTGTCGCCGCGCCTACAAGCTCAGACTTCGACGAGGTCGTACTCACCCGCCCACTGGATCACCGGCATCCAATCGAATCGAGAGATACCGCGCAGGCTTGTCCCGATCAGAAGGAACGGGACTCCCTCCTGGATTTCTAAGACCTCGAAATCGCCGTCCTGGCTACGGCCCTTCCGATCGACAAAGGTCGCGCGTTTCGCCTCCTCGAACGTCCATGTGTCGCCGTTGGATTCAAGAATTACCCGTTTTGCCATGCGGCGAGCATACCCGCCTCGCAAACGCAGAAGACCCCCACCCAGCCGAAGCTGAGTGGGGGTCTTCTGTGTCACAGGCTGAGGCGATCGTCGTGTTTAGAGGTTCGCCGAGCCGTCGGTGCCAGTGTCTGCGCCGTCCTGCATCGCGCGGTACTGGCGTCCGGTGAGGCCCGTCTCGCTGCCGTCGAACTGCGTGTAGGCGACGGCGCCGGCGGGCGCGGATCCTGCGCCGATGTGTCGGAGCCATTCATCGACGGCGGGGATCGCCATTACGCGAGCGATCGCCGCACTCGCGGCCGCGAGGATCGCAATCGCTCCGGTGATCCACGCGACGACGGGTCCGGGGAGGACGTCCTGGATCGCGGTGAGGATCTGTGGTGCGACGATCACGGTGGTCGCCAGGATGGCGGCGGCAGCGACGACTACCTGCACGGCGGTGCGGATTGCGCGCTGCAGAGGGAACCAGATCTTGTTCATGATGGGTGACCTCCTAGGTCTTGGGGTTGAGGGGCTGAGTAGGCCAGTCGTCGCCGACCATGTGGCCGAGGCCGAGGCGGCGAAGGATGGGCTCGGGGAGCATGGGAAGGTCGCCGGGGCGGCCACGGTGGTTCCATAGCCACAGCTGTGTCTCACGAGCGCGGACGGCGTCGTGCATCTCGTGCGATTCCTTGCCGACGGTGCGCAGGTCGAGGCGCACCTGCGCGAGTTCCGCGGAGAGATGCGCTGTGCGCTCCTCGACGCGCTCGTCGATGTACCGCATGAGCGCGTCGGCGTCCTTGAAGCGTCCGGAGATCGTGCCTTCCTCGACCTGCTGAGCGTCGGCACGGTCCTTGCGGCGGAACCGCCAGAAAGCGATCAGCGCGAGGATCACGCCGGAGAGGAGGGCGATGACGGAGACGATGATGCCGGTATCAGTCACGTGCGCCCTCCAACGGCTTCCGCCTCTCCACCGCCCGCCTGTCGGCCCACTCGGTCGCGAGGAGGTCCAGCCGGAAGAGGGGCAGCGGGAGTGGAAGGAGCAGGATGACCGAGACGAACCACGACGGTGCTTCCTGCTGCGCGATCTGCTCGGGTGATGGGGACACGACGATCGCGATCGCGTAAGCGAGGATCATGCCGACGAGCAGCGACTTTCCCGCGATCTCGAGCGCCCACAATCGCGGGAACGCGACACCGGCAAGGCACACCAGCGCGACGAACGAGAAGAACACGCCGATCGCGTCCGTGAAGTCACCGTACAGACGGTCGAGCAGCCTGGACCCGTAGACGGCGGCAGTGATCCCGGCGAGCACGGCGATGATGTCGTACACCGGCAGCCAGAGCCGCTTGAGCGAGCGATACTTCTGCTCGTGCAGCGGGATCGCGTTCGGATGCCAGATCGATGCCCGCCACAGCCGGCGCATCACTCCGCCTTGGCGAGCTGCTCGACGTACTCCCGCGTCTCGGCCGACGTCGCCGACATGTATATCGGAACCGGCGCACGGACGAATGAGGTGCTCGCCCTGCAGTTCGACGCGAACGTGCACTTCGACACACCGACGCCGTTCGTTCGCCTCGACCGCACTCTCATCGAGGGCGACGACGGCAAGCTCGTCGTGCAGATGAAGCCGAAGACAGACTCATCCGTCCGTGACGCGAAGCTGCCCGCCTTCCTCGTCGACATGCTGATGCGGCGCCGTGTTGACTCTGACAGCGGCATCGTGTTCCCGTCGTCGACCGGTACTTATCAGTGGGACAACAACCTCATGCGCCAGTGGCGCGAGGCACTGCGCGAGAGTCCCTATGCGTGGGTGACGCCGACGAAGTTCCGCAAGGCGGTGGCGACGCTCCTCGCTGACGAGGTGGGGACGAAGGCCGCGGCCGACCAGCTCGGAAACTCCGAGGAGGTAGCCGAGAAGCACTACATCAAGCGCGCTCGTCGGCAGGGCCCGGATGCAGCGCGCGATGTTCTCGAGACGTTCTTCCACCGCGGCTAGGTGTCCACCCAAAACGACGAGTAGAAGGCGGATGCCGTCATAAGTGTCAACCGATTCGACGCAATCGTTCTGCGCGTTAACGCAGAAAAGCCCTGACAGATGGCGAGATCTGTCAGGGCTGATCCGTGCACCCCCTCGGACTTGAACCGAGAACCCACTGATTAAGAGTCAGTTGCTCTGCCGATTGAGCTAGAGGTGCGTGGCGCGGTATTCCCCGGCCGAGGAATTACATTACCAGCCGATCGCCGCGGTGCGAAATCGAGTCGGGTCCCACGTGTTCGCCGCGCGTGTCGCCCCGTGTCACGAGCCCTCGGGTCCCCGGGCGGGGCGGTTATCCTGGAGATGTGACCGCCTCCCCCCGCGTCGACGACTTCTCTCGCGACCTCGCACTCGCCCTTCGACTCGCCGACGCCGCAGATGCGCAGTCGCTCCCCCGGTTCGACAGCTCCGACCTGGAGATCTCGACCAAAGCGGACAATTCGCATGTCACCGATGCGGACCTCGCCACCGAACGGGCGATCCGCGCCATCCTGTCGACCGAACGGCCCGATGACGGCATCTTCGGCGAGGAGTTCGGCGCTGAGGGCAGCACCCATCGGCAGTGGATCATCGATCCCATCGACGGCACCGCGAACTTCCTCCGCGGAGTGCCGCTGTGGGGCACGATGATCGCCCTCGCGGTCGACGGCGTACCGCAGGTCGGAGTGGTCAGCATGCCCGCGATCGGACGCCGCTGGTGGGCGGCGTCAGGGTCAGGGGCATGGACGGCGACGGATGCCGAACCGCGCCGCGTCTCGGCATCCTCCGTGTCGTCTCTCGATGACGCGAGCGTGAGCTTCCAGAGCATCACCCAATGGGCTGAGTCCGGTCACCTCGACCAGCTGCTGAAGCTGGCCGACCGGGTATGGCGCGACCGTGCCTACGGAGACATCTACGCCTACATGCTCCTGGCCGAGGGGCGGATCGACATGGTCGCGGAATTCGGCGTCAAGGAGTACGACGTCGCGGCCGCAGTCCCGATCGTGCGCGAGGCGGGCGGTCGGATGACCGGTTTCGACGGCGCAGAGACGATCTCCGACCTCTCGGCGCTCGCCACCAACGGCATCCTCCACGACGCGTTCCTCGCACTTCTGCACGACTGACCCCCGATGAAGGCACGCGCGATGAACCGCTTCACCTCCGCCGCACTCGGTGCGCTCCTGCTCACCGTCGCGCTCGTCTCCTGCGCAGCGACGCCCGAGGGAGCGCCGTCGCCCACGCCCGACTCGCCGAAGCCCTCCCCCACGGCGACTGCGGAGCCGGCAGCCACTCCCACACCCTCCGCGGCGGTGGAGCCAGCCTGCGACACGATCGTCTCGGCCGGAACCGTGCAGGCACTCACCGATCAGGGCTGGACCTTCGAGGAGAAGGAGTTCGTGGTGGGTGGCGTGACGCTCGCCGACGGGCTCCTCTGCTTCTGGGCCGACTACAGCGTCGCCTCAGATCACGGTCAGCTCTACGGGTGGTCGACGATCAGCGCTGAAGACGCCACTGCTGCACAGACCTCCCTCCTCGGAGAGGGCTGGACCCGCGAGGACGGCCCCGACGGCATCTACATCACCGAGAACCCGCAGTTCGCGATGGGCACCGACGAAGACGGCTACGGCATGACGTATCTGTTCGGCGACGGCTGGGTGAAGTTCGCGGACACGCGCCAGGGCCTCATCCTGATCGAGTGGGCCGGCTGACGCTCACTCGACCGGAGAATCGATCACCTCGTCGACGAGGAGGATGCCGCCTGTCGAGTTCACCGACTGCATCAGATCGTCGATCCACCGCGGGTTCAACTGAGGCTGCTCCGGCTCGTCGAAGGTGAAGCGCAGCGGGATGGACGGATGGATCCAGATGGTGGATCGTCCGCCGGGCTCTCCCTCGGGATGACGCCATGACAGGGTGAAGCTCTCCTGACGGCGGAGCTTGGTCGCGATGACGATCTTCAGATGCGCGAGTGATCGATCCTCGATGTGGATCGGAACGTCCGACGCGCCATAGAACAGCGTTGCCATGCGAACCAGAATACTGGCACAGGTGGCACGGACTGCGCATCTGAAGAGGCAGGGAGGAGCTCATCCTGCGCGGTGTATCGTCGCACGCATGGACTCCCCGCTCGCTGACATCGCAGTGGAGCTGTACACGGGGTCACCTGCAGAGTTCGTGAGCGCACGCAACGCGCGCGCCGTCGAGGCCGACGACGCGGGCCTCGCCGCGCAGATTCGCGATCTGAAGAAGCCGTCGGTCGCCGCCTGGGTGGTCAACGTCTTCGCACACGAGCGCGCCGCGCAACTCGGAGAAGCGCTTCAACTCGCCGAAGAGCTCCGCGAAGCTCAGGCGGACCTGGATGCTCGCGCGCTCGCGCAGCTCGGTCGCGACCGCCGCGCCCTCACGAGCCGACTCGCGGCAGATGCCGCTGCGCTCGCTGAAGCGCGCGGACAGCGCGTCACGGCTTCGACGAGAGAGGCGGTTCAGCAGACCATCAGCGCGGCCTTCTTCGATCCCACTGCGGCCGCCGCCGTCGCCTCGGCGAGGCTCGTGCGCGAGCTGGAACCGGCCGGCACGTTCGCCGACATCGCCGACACCCTCGTGGGTGGAGGCGCACCCGCACCGCCCGCGATCTCGCCCACACCCGTCGACGAGGTGCGGTCACGCAGAGAGCGACGGGACGCGGAACGGGCCGTCAGAGAAGCCCAGAAGGCTCACGACACTGCGGCACGCGAAGCGGCGACGGCCGACCGAGCACTCCGCGATGCTGCGGTGAGGATCGAAGCCCTCACACGTCGTGAGCGTGAACTCGAAGCTGACCTGGCGAAGGTCCGACATGAAACGAAGCGCGCGCGAGAAGACGCCGAGGAGGCGAAGGCCGAACAGGAATCGCTCGCGCAGCGAGTGCGGGAGTCGGAAGAGCATCTCCGCACCGCAGAGGACGCTCTCGACCGGCTCACCACCGGCTGACCACCGACGCGGGAGGACGTGTCAGCGGACGCACGCGCCGTCGAACGACCTCGACAGGGTACCGGTATTCTGTGTGTATCCTGAGCGCGAGGCTCCACGGCGGAGCCGATTTCACAGGGAGTGGCATGCGCAATCGGTTCCTGAGTGCCATCCTCGTCGCGACCGCGGTCGTTGCAGGCTCGCTCACTCCGTCAGCGGCGGTGGCAGCGCCTCCGCCAGCGGCGGATTGGGTACCCGTCGGCACGCTCCTCGATCAGCTGCGTGTCGAGGCTCCGTCCACCGTGAAGTACGACCGCGACCTCTTCTTCGAAGGCGCGGATCTCGACGGGGACGGATGCCGCACCCGTCAGGAGGTGCTGCTCGAGGAGTCCGACATTCCGACGACCGTCACCGGCGCGTGCACCGTCACTGGAGGTCAGTGGTTCTCCTACTACGACAACGTCACGCACATCGACCCCGCCGCGATCGAGATGGATCACCTTGTCGCGCTCAAGGAAGCGTGGGCGTCCGGCGCGTGGGCCTGGACCGACGCGCAACGACAGAGCTACTCCAACGACCTCGACGACCAGCGCACCCTGACCATGGTCACCGCCGCCGTGAACACCGCGAAGGCCGACAAGGATCCTGCATCCTGGTTGCCTCCATACCGGCCGATGCGGTGCACCTATGTCTCCGAGTGGGTCGCGGTGAAGTGGCGGTGGAACCTGTCCGTCGACCCCGTCGAGAAGAGCGCCATCCAGACGCTCCTCCGAGAATGCGGCCCCCAGTGGGACGCCTGGATGCCGGCGACGCCCGCCGTCGGACGGCCCTCCGCGCCGCCGATGCCAGACCCCGTCGGCGTGTACCGGTTCTGGAGCCCCGTCTACCAGGGGCACTTCTTCACCACTGACCCGACGGAGCGCGATCAGATCATCGCCCGTTGGCCGAACGTCTGGACCTACGAGGGGCAGCGGTACACCGCGTTCACGACTCAGGTCGCCGGAACCATCCCGCTCTACAGGTTCTGGAGCAGCACGTACTCGGGGCATTTCTACACCGCAGACCCCGCCGAGCGCGCGGCTGTCATCGCCAAGTGGCCGAACATCTGGAAAGACGAAGGGATCGCGTACTACGTCTACCCGGCCGACTCCACGCAGGCCGGCACCGTTCCCGTCGCGCGGTTCTGGTCGAACTCCGCGGCTCATCACTTCTACACCGCGGACGCGGCCGAACGAGATGCAGTCCTCGCCAAGTGGTGGCGGGTGTGGATCTACGAAGGCGACAACTTCCGAGTACCGTCCTCAGGCATCCCCGTCCCTCAGCCGCCTCAGCAACCTCAACCGCCTCAGCAACCGGGGAACCCCGGGGACACGCGGAATTGCACGGACTTCGCGAACTACGCTGCAGCGAAGGAATGGTTCGACCGGTTCTACCCCTACTACGGCGACGTCGCAAAGCTCGACTTCGACAACGACGGCATCCCCTGCGAGACCCTGCCTGGCGCGCCGTAGGCCGAGCCTGAGCCGCGTCGATTCCCGATCACGCACACAAAAGACCCGCCTCCCTTCGTGATCTTCACCAGGGAGGCGGGCCTTCTTGCTTGTGACAGCGACGTGGTGGAGCTGGGGGGAATCGAACCCCCGTCCAACGCTGAGTCTCCACGCCTTCTCCGGGCGCAGTCTGTGAAGACGTTCTGCTCGGCTCCGACCTTTGTCACAGACACCTAAGTCGACGAGCCCAGCCTGGGAAGAGTCCCACGTGACGTCCAGACGCCATCACGCAGCAAGATTCCTAAATGACGCCAGGATCCGTATCGGAATCACATACGGCCTGACGGACTATCGGGCTCGCTTATGCAGCGAGGGCGAAGTCGTTGCGCTTGGTTTCGGCAACTATTTTTTTGCAGAGAGCGTTTACGAGATAACTCTGCATCCTCGGCCCGCTTCTCGTGGATTCACAGGCGCTGTCGAAACCGATCAGCCCCGTGGTCCTTCTCTCGAAGGAGCCGCTGTCACTCTGTGTACTTATCATCCCGGGAACCGGAGTCCCCGAGCCTCACAGACTACAACGTTCGCGAGGCCTTCGCCATTCCATGCCCTGGCGTAGAGTCACGACATGAGCGAAGTCACCGTCACCGTCCGCGGCGATCACGAGGCGCGAGTTGCGCCCGAGCGCGCCACCATCCACGTCAGTGTCCGCGCCGACGGCGCCGACCGCGCAGGAGTGGTCGATAGCGTGATGCATCTCACCGAGCCGGTGCGCGAGAGCATCACCGCGCGGCTCGACACGGGCATCGTCGTCGACTGGTCCAGCAAGCGGTTGTCCGTGCGCGCCGAGCGCCCGTGGAACTCGGAGGGCACGCAGCTCGCGCCCGTTCACTACGCCGGCGTGGATCTGACTGCGACGTTCGCCGAAGCCTCGGCGCTCTCGCTCTGGGTGTCCGAGGTCTCGGCATGGGACGGTGTCGAGGTCGGCTGGGTCGACTGGCACCTCACCGCCGAGACGAGGTCCCGGGTCGAACGGGAGGTCGCGGCGCAGGCCGTCGGAGCGGCCGTGACGCGCGCGCAAGCATACGCCACAGCGCTCGGACTCGGTTCCGTCGTTCCCGTCGAGATCGCCGATGTCGGGCTGATAACCCCCGCGCCCGTTCAGCCGCTCGCGGTCATGCCCAAGATGCGCGGGGCGATGATGCAGGAGTCCCAGGACGTGGGCGGGCCGTCAATGGACTACGAACCCGACGAGATCGTCATCTCCGCAACGGTCGAGGCGCGATTCGTCGCGCGCTGAACCGCGCCCCGCACCGCAAAGCGGTCAGGCGTCGATCGCGAACGGCGCCAGATCGGCGGCGAGTCGCTCGGACACACGCGCGTGCACGACTGTGCCCTGCTCGCTGTGGTCCACCGCCAGCAGCATCCCGGTCTCGTGGATCGCCGCGACCAGATCACCCCTGTCATAGGGAACAACCGCGTGCACCTCCACGGCCGGCTTCGGAAGCGCCTCTTCGATCGCCGCTCGAAGCTCTTCGATGCCCTCGCCCGACCGGGATGAGACGAAATGCGCCGTGGGCTCGAGGCCTCGCAGCACGAGACGCTCGTCGTCGTCGATCAGATCGGCCTTGTTGAACACCACGAGCTCGGGCATATCACGCACACCGACGTCGCCCATGACGTCCCGCACGGTCTGCAGTTGACCGGCGGGATCGGGGTGAGATCCGTCAACGACGTGCAGCACGACGTCGGCGTCGCCGACCTCTTCCAACGTGGATCGGAAAGCCTCGACGAGCTGGTGCGGAAGGTTGCGGACGAAGCCGACGGTGTCCGTCAGCGTGTACACACGCCCGTCCGACGTCTCCGAGCGGCGGACCGTCGCATCCAGCGTCGCGAACAGTGCGTTCTCCACGAGCACCCCTGCGCTCGTGAGAGCGTTGAGAAGGCTCGACTTGCCGGCGTTGGTGTATCCGGCGATGGCCACGGAAGGAATCGTGTTGCGCTTGCGCTCGGCACGCTTGGCCTCTCGCGCCGGGCCGAAGTCACGGATCTGCCGACGAAGGAGCGCCATCTTGGTGCGGATGCGGCGACGGTCGAGCTCGATCTTCGTCTCACCGGGGCCACGGGAGCCCATTCCGGCACCACCGGCACCGACCTGGCCACCCGCCTGACGGCTCATCGAGTCACCCCAGCCGCGCAGGCGCGGCAGGAGGTACTCGAGCTGCGCGAGTTCGACCTGGGCTTTGCCCTCACGGCTCTTGGCGTGCTGGCTGAAGATATCGAGGATGACGGTGGTGCGGTCGATGACCTTGACTTTGACCACGTCCTCGAGAGCTCGTCGCTGGCTGGGGGCGAGTTCCGTGTCGGCGATCACGGTGTCCGCGCCCGTGGCCGCCACGATGTCCTTCAGCTCCTGCGCCTTGCCGCGCCCGATGTAGGTCGCGGCGTCCGGGTGCGGTCGCCTCTGCAGAACGCCATCGAGGACGACGGCTCCTGCGGTCTCCGCGAGGGCTGCGAGTTCGCGGAGCGAGTTCTCCGCGTCTTCCTGAGCGCCCTGCGGATACACGCCGACCAGCACCACGTTCTCGAGCCGGAGCTGGCGGTACTCGACCTCCGTGACGTCTTCGAGTTCTGTGGAGAGACCGCCGACGCGCCGCAGCGCATGACGATCCTCGAGGTCCCACTGGTCGCCGTCCGAGAACGCGTGTGACGCGGTGGACTGGTCCTGCAGCGCCTGAGCGGCGCCGAACACTCGTGCCTCCGTCCGCTTCTCCGCATTCGCGAGAACGCGATCGACTGCTTCGTCACCTGTGGAGTGTGTGCTGGTCTCCGTCATCCGTCCCTTATCTCTGGGTTTTGTTGCGAGCCTTAACCTTAGCCCGCGCTGTCCGCTACGCTCACGGTATGGGGTCCGACCATTACTTCACCGCGGCCCCGGCAAGCCCCGAGAACCTGCGATCGATCCGTGTGACGCTCGCAGGCCGAGAGCTGGACGTCACCACTGCTGGCGGCGTCTTCAGCCCGGATCGGCTGGATGCCGGTACTGCCGTCCTTCTCGCAAACACGCCTCCGGTTCCGCCGGGAGGCCATCTTCTCGACCTCGGAAGCGGGTGGGGACCGGTCACGCTGTCGATGGCATTGGCCGCGCCCCATGCGACCGTATGGGCGGTCGATGTGAACGAGCGGGCTCTGGATCTCGTGCGTCGCAACGCCGCGGCTCATGGTCTCAAGAATGTCAACGCCTCACTGCCCGAGGATGTTCCCGCTGACGTGACTTTCCGCTCGATCCGCTCGAATCCTCCGATCCGCGTCGGCAAGAACGAGCTTCACGGCCTGCTCGAGAAGTGGATCCCCCGCCTCGACGAGCGCAGCGACGCGTGGCTCGTCGTGCAGCGCAACCTCGGCGCGGATTCGCTGCAACGGTGGATCGGCTCGACGTTCCATCCTGGTTTCAGCGTGCACCGCACCGCGACCTCCAAGGGCTATCGCATCCTCAAGGTGCGCAAGCACGGCACCCCACCCACCGAGCCGATCGCTCTCGTCTGACGTCTCGCCGCAGCGACATCAGCGACCGAGAAGGTCGGGAAGGTCGCGCATGTCGGCGAACACGACGGCTCCTTCCTGTTCGAGCCACTCGGCTGGGGTGAGCCCGCCGGCGTAGCCGTATACCCGCATCCCGGCGGCTCGAGCGGCGCGGACGCCGAACCGGCTGTCCTCGACCACCGCGCAGTGTTCGGGGTGCACCCCGAGCCGATCTGCGGCGTGCAGAAAGAGATCCGGGGCGGGCTTACCGACGACCACGTCATCCACGCTGAAGATCCTTCCCTCGAATCGCGGAAGGAGACCGGTCATCCCGAGCGTTCTCCGGATCTTCGCATGGGTACCGCTCGAAGCCACGCACGTGGCCGCCACGATCTCGTCGAGTGCGCGCTCGACGCCGTCCACCGCGATCAGCTCAGCGAAGGCGGCGACGTACCACGGCTGATAGGTTGCCTCCCAGTCGTCGGGAAGCGGGCTCCCGAGGTACGACTCGATCTCCGAGCGGAAGTAGGCGGCAGAACGTCCGACGAACCGGTGCACGATCTCGTCCGAGGACAGTTCCCACCCGAGATCGGCGAGTACCCGCCGGTCCACCTCGATCGAGAGCCGCTCGCTGTCGACGAGGACTCCGTCGCAGTCGAAGATGACCAGATCGATCGGACCGGTCGCGCCCATCAGATCAGGTCGACCTCGCCGCTGAACACGAGCTGCGCGGGGCCGGACAGCGCGACGTGCTCGCCGTCCTCCGCGGGGAACATGCGCACGCCGAGCGTGCCACCCGGCACCTCGACCCGCCAGTTGTCGGGCGCCTTCGCACCTGCCCAGTAGCGCACCGCCAGAGCTGTGGCCGCCACACCCGTGCCACAGCTGAGGGTCTCCCCCACACCGCGCTCGGAGACGCGCATCGAGACGTGCCCGATCCCGTCCCGCACAAGCGGCTCACCTGGGACGACGAACTCGACGTTCGCACCCGCGGGCGGGGTGGGTTCGAGCACCGGAGCACGGTGGAGTTCGAGTGAGGCGAGTTCCGCCTCGGATGCGAGGGCGACCACCACATGAGGATTCCCGACGTCGATGCCCAGCCCCGGGCGCGTGACGGGGAGCCCGTCCGCCGTGACAAGAGGGTCGTCGCCGGAGAGCTTCCACAGGCCGAGATCCACCTGATATCCCGTCTCACTGCGGGTCACGTCGCGCACGCCCGCTCGGGTTCCGATCGGGAGCGTCGAGCCGGGCTGGATCGTGGCGAGCCCGGAGCGCACGAGATAGTGCGCGAAGACGCGGATGCCGTTGCCGCACATCTCGGCGATCGATCCGTCGGCGTTGCGGTAGTCCATGAACCATTCAGCTGCCGGCTCCTCAGCGAGTGACGCCCGCCCGTCCACGATCGCTGCAGAGCGCACGACACGAAGGATGCCGTCGGCTCCGATGCCGCGGTGCCGGTCACAGAGCACTGCGACCTGTTCCGAGCTGAGTTCCAGTGAGCCGTCGGGGTCGGCGATGATCACGAAATCGTTGCCCGTACCGTGCCCTTTGGTGAATGCGACCATTCGTCCAGTCTAGAGATCTCGGCTAGGCGTCGACGATCAGGCGTCTGCCCGTGTTCGACACGGAGAATCGTTCGTAGCCCAGGTCGTCGTAGAAACCGAGGACGCCTTCGTTCCCCTCCCTGACCATGAGCTGCACCTTCGGGCAGCCCATGGCGACGAGAAGCCGTTCGGCCTCGTGCACGAGTGCTCGCGCGATCCCCCGCTGGCGGTGCGACTTGGCGGTCGCCAGGTAGTACAGCCAGCCGCGGTGGCCGTCGTAGCCGGCCATGACCGTCCCGAGGATCGACGCTGAGCTCGATTCGGGCTCGGTGCTCTCGACGACCAGAAACAGCTCCGGCTGCACCGTGAGCTTGCGCTCGATGTCGAGCCGCGGATCGTTCCACGGGCGCGTGAGCCCGGCCTCATCCCAGAGCGCGACAACCGCCTCGGTGTGCGCCCGGTCGAACGCCCGGACCGGCCAGCTCTCGACTGCGCGCCGAGGGGCTGACGCCTCAGCCACGGCGCACGCGGTAACGCCCGCACATGAAGTTGCGGTTGCGAGCCACCTCGAGGAGCTCGAGGTCCAGCATCCGCGGCAACAGGGGCGCCCCGGATCCGAGAGTGACCGGCGCGTACTGCACCCACACCTCATCGAGAAGACCCGCATCCGCGAACTGCCCGGCCAGGTCTCCGCCGCCGACGACCCACAGATCCTTGCCGCCGGCGGCAGTGACCATCTCGGAGTGAACGGCGGTCACATCGCCCTGCGCCTTGCGGACGTCGGCGCCGACGGGAATCTCGAGCTCCCTGCGCGTGAACACCCAGGTCGGCTGCTCGTAGCCCCAGCGCCCTTCTTCGTGCTGCATGACCCAGTTGTAGGTCGATGCCCCCATGGCCAGCGCCCCGATCGTCTTCTCGAACGCCCCATAGGACATCGGTCCTTCGGCGTCGATGTCCTGCTTGAGGAGCCAATCGAGGGAGTGCTGGTCAGTCGCGATGAAACCGTCGAGGCTGCTCGCCGTGTAGAAGTGGGTGGCCATGCATCCACCTTCTCATCGGTCACCGACATCGCGCGATGGCGGTGAGGGAGATGTCGACTCAGGACTCGACGAGTGCCGTCGCGTCGACCGGGGGTTCGTGCCAGGTGAGACCCGGATACCGCTTGAACCAGGACACCTGACGTCGGGCATACCGACGCGTGAGGGCCTGCGTCTCGGCGATCGCCTCGTCTTGACTGAGCCGCCCGTCGATCTGCCCCAGAGCCTGGGAGTAGCCGATGGCACGCTGCGCAGTGACGCCATCCTCGAGCCCTTGCCGCCGGAGCCCCGCCACCTCGTCGACGAGGCCTGCACGCCACATCTGTTCGACCCGTGCGTCGAGCCGTTCGACGAGGACGCTGCGCTCGACATGGAGACCGATCAGTCGGGTGTCCGCCTGCCAGAGCGACGGCTGTTCCGGCAGAGCGGCACCGTGTGTGGCGCTGCCCTGCTCGAGCACCTCGAGGGCGCGGATCACCCGTCTCCCGTTGTGGGGGTCGACGCGCGCCGCCGTGGCCGGGTCGAGCGCTCTCAGCCGGTCGAGCATCGCCCCCGCACCCTCGTCCTCGAGCTCGCGTTCGAGCCGAGCGCGGATGACCGGGTCGCGCGGCGGGAAGGCGAAGTCGAAGACGACGCTGGAGACGTAGAGCCCGGAGCCGCCGACGAGGATGGCGTCAGCACCACGGCGCTGGATATCGATGATCACGGAGCGCGCAAGAGGCTGATACCAGGCGACCGCCGCTTCCTCGTCGACCTCGCGCACGTCGAAGAGGTGGTGCGGAATGCCGCGTCGGTCAGCGGCGGCGAGCTTCGCCGTGCCGATGTCCATTCCGCGGTAGAGCTGCATCGCATCGGCGTTCACGATCTCGGCCGCGTTGCCCCGCCGGCGCAGCGCCGCGGCGAGATCGAGCGCGAGATCGCTCTTGCCCGTCCCGGTCGCGCCGACGACCGCCCAGAGCCGCGGCGCATCGTGCGTGCCGCCCGGCTCCGTACCAGTCATCCCTTGGATACCGGCTTCGTCGCGAGCAGCGGTCACCTGCCGACGCGCAGCGTCGGCAGGCCGAGAGACACCGCCCGCGTGCCGTCGGGCGCCGCAGGCGCCGGCACGGCGCACGATTCCGCCTGGGCGCGATCCCACGCGTCCCCGCCGCGCGTGCGACGGATCTTGAGCGGGGAGCCCGTCGGGTCATCGGCGAGCAGGTGGAACGGAGCCGCATGGGTGATGGTCACCGAGACGACGTCACCGGGCCGGGGAACAGCCGACCCCGGGGTCACCTCGAAGTGCACGAGGCGGTTGTCCTCTCCCCGGCCGGTCAGCCTATGCGTCTCGGCGTCCTTCTTGCCCTCGCCCGTCGAGACGAGGACCTCGACCTCGCGGCCGATCTGCTTCTGGTTCTCTTCGAGCGAGATGCGCTCCTGCAGCGCGATGAGCCGGTTGTAGCGTTCCTGCACGACGGCCTTCGGAACCTGGTCTTCCATGGTCGCCGCCGGTGTGCCCTCGCGGATCGAGTACTGGAAGGTGAAGGCGCTCGAGAAGCGGGCCTGTTCGACCACCCGCATCGTGTCCTCGAAGTCCGCCTCGGTCTCACCGGGGAACCCGACGATGATGTCGGTGGTGATCGCGGCATGCGGAATGCGATCACGGACGCGGTCGAGGATTCCGAGGAACCTCTCACTGCGATAAGAACGACGCATGGACTTGAGGATGCGATCGCTGCCGGACTGCAGCGGCATGTGAAGCTGCGGCATCACAGTGGGAGTCTCAGCCATCGCGTCGATCACGTCGTCGGTGAACGCAGCCGGGTGAGGACTCGTGAAGCGAATGCGCTCGAGTCCGTCGATCTCGCCCGCCGCGCGCAGGAGCTTGCCGAATGCCTGGCGATCGCCGAACTCCACGCCGTAGGAGTTGACGTTCTGTCCGAGCAGGGTGACCTCGATGGCACCGTCCTCCACGAGGAGGCGGATCTCGTTCAGGATGTCACCCGGACGGCGGTCCTTCTCCTTGCCGCGAAGGCTCGGAACGATGCAGAAGGTGCACGTGTTGTTGCATCCGACCGAGATGGACACCCACCCGCTGTGCGCAGAGTCGCGCTTGGTCGGGAGCGTCGAGGGAAACACCTCGAGCGACTCGAGGATCTCCAGCTCGGCGTCACCGTTGTGTCGCGCTCTCTCGAGAAGGCCGGGAAGCGACCCCATGTTGTGCGTGCCGAAGACCACATCGACCCATGGGGCCTTGTCGAGAACGGCTTGCTTGTCCATCTGGGCGAGACAGCCCCCGACGGCGATCTGCATCCCGTCCTTGCGGCGCTTCACCGAAGCGAGCTGACCGAGGGTCCCGTAGAGCTTGCCCGCGGCATTGTCGCGAACTGCGCACGTGTTGATGATCACGACATCGGCCTCGGCGCCGTCCGTGGCTCGGACGTATCCCGCACTTTCGAGCGAGCCCGAGAGACGTTCGGAATCGTGGACGTTCATCTGGCAGCCGAAGGTGCGGACCTCGTACGAACGCTGGCGCCCGTCACGGTCGATTGCGGCTGACGACGACGCGATGATCGTCGGTTCACTGCGCGGGATAGTCATGATCTCCCCATTGTACGAGCGGTTCCCCCCTCGCTGCCGCTGCCGCTGACCGGCCGGCGCCGGGCGAGGTGCGCGCCCTCCCCGGTGTCAGTCCGAATCGACGAATCGGACCCGCGACGACGAGCCGGAAGATTCCTCGGCGAGGGCCGTCTTCGCAGCCGTCATCGCGATGGAACCGTTGTACCCGCGACGTGATAGCTGACCGACGAGGCGTCTCAGAGCAGTATCCGGGTCGAGGCGGGACATCGATCGTGCTTTCGAGCGAGCGTACTCGAGTGCGCGCTCCGCGTCGTCGTCGGGAACATCGCCCAATGCCGCGTCGATCACATCGCGGGGAATCCCCCGCTGCGAGAGCACCCGCGAAAGAGCGACCCGCCCCTGTCCTTTTCGCTCGATTCCCGACATCACGAGCTGATCGGCGAGAACCGCGTCATCGAGGTAGCCGCGGCGACAGAAGTCGTCGATCACGTCGTCGATCGACCCGGAGTCGAGCCGGACGCCGTTCTCTTCGTAGCCCCTGAGCACCATCCGCGCCTCGGACAACGAGAGCGATCGAGCCCTCAGCTTGCGCACGAGAAGCTCCTCGGCGTCGACGCGCAGCTTCGACGGATCGACGCCGCTCTCATCTGCTGAGTCGTCGTCGTGTGGTTGCAGTGCACGCAATCGGGGTGCAGACCGAGCCGCAGCGCCTCGAGCAGGATGCCGTTCGCTGGGCCCACGAGAGTCGACGAGTGGAGCTGGAGCCGAGTCGCCGGTGGATGCGACTCCCACCGCCGTCGATTCCACGAGGCCTGCGTCTTCCGCGGCGCGGCGGGTACCTGCATCGGACCCGACAGAGCTTCGATCGACCGGCTTCATCCGCGCGGAATCACGGCCGAACAGAGGGATGATGGGGGCGAGCTCCTGAGGCTCGCCCCCGCCATCACTCATAGTTCGCTCCGGTTGCGCCACAACCGCGAACCATCACGATCATGCCGGGCGGCGCTCGGCGAGCTCGTCAGCAGGTGCCTCGGTGGCTCCTCCGATGCCGAGCTTCTGCTTGATCTGGGTCTCGATCGCCAGCGCGATGTCGGGGTTCTTGAGCAGGAACGTTCGCGCGTTCTCCTTGCCCTGTCCCAGCTGGTCACCGTCATAGGTGTACCAGGACCCGGACTTCTTGACGATGCCGTGCTCCACACCGAAGTCGATCAGGCTGCCCTCACGGGAGATGCCGACGCCGTAGAGGATGTCGAACTCAGCCTGCTTGAACGGCGGAGCCATCTTGTTCTTCACGACCTTGACCCTCGTACGGTTTCCGACTGCGTCGGTGCCGTCCTTCAGAGTCTCGATTCGGCGGATGTCCATTCGGACGGACGCGTAGAACTTCAGCGCCTTTCCACCCGCGGTGGTCTCCGGCGAGCCGAAGAAGACACCGATCTTCTCTCGCAGCTGGTTGATGAAGATCATCGTGGTGTTCGTCTGGTTGAGCCCACCGGTGAGCTTTCGCAGCGCCTGAGACATCAGACGAGCCTGCAGACCCACGTGGGAGTCACCCATCTCGCCCTCGATCTCGGCTCGAGGCACGAGCGCGGCCACGGAGTCGATGACGATCAGGTCGATCGCCCCGGAGCGGACGAGCATGTCCGCGATCTCGAGCGCCTGCTCACCCGTGTCGGGCTGCGAGACGAGAAGGGCGTCGATGTCGACACCGAGCTTCGCGGCGTAGTCAGGGTCGAGCGCGTGCTCGGCGTCGATGAAGGCAGCGATTCCGCCAGCGCGCTGAGCGTTGGCGATCGCGTGGAGGGTGAGCGTCGTCTTACCCGACGACTCAGGACCGTAGATCTCGACGATTCGTCCACGCGGCAGTCCTCCGACGCCGAGGGCGACATCGAGAGCGATGGAACCGGTCGGAATGACGGCGACAGGCGCACGCTCGTCGCTGCCCAGTCTCATGACCGAGCCCTTTCCGAACTGACGATCGATCTGGGCGAGGGCGGTCTCGAGGGACTTCTCGCGGTCAGCGGGTGATGGCATGACGTGCTCCTTATGCTCGCGTGGTGCCGCCTGTAGGCTGTCGCGGTCCTCCCGGCTGGGCGGAACTCTCCGACAAGGCGTATGGCTCTTCGGCTTGTTCTTCACCGTAGGAGGAGCCTCCGACATTGCGTCGTCAGCACCGCGAAACAGGGAGAGAAACGTCTCTGAACCACTTGTGCAGAAGACTACGCCCGTTTCGAACACATATTCGACGACACGCCGTCGCGGCGTGTCGCAAATCGAAACCGCCTCGAACGCGGCCCTCGCCGCGAACGCCTCAGAGGGTCATCGCTTGCGCGGCTCCAGACGACCTGCACCGTGTCGCCGCTCCAGGGGGACATCCGTCTCGGCGCACAGCGCCAGCCAGATCTCGCGCGGTGCGACGCCAGCGTCCAGCGCTTCGTCGGCAGTGCGCCCGGCGAGCTGAGTCAGAACGAGGTCGCTGATCAGAGATGACCCGCGACCGCCGAACTCAGCGTCGACTGCGCGGAGGAACTCACTACGTCGCATCAGAGGCTATGAGAGTCCGACGTTCAGTGGAGCGACAGCTCGGGCTCGACAGAAGCCACGAGGTCGTCCGGAACGACATCAGGGAAGACCTGAATTCCTTCGAGGACCGAGATCCGGTCGCCGACCTCGCGCATGATGATCGAGATGGGAACATCCAGAGCGTCAGCCACCGAGGCGAGAATCTCACTCGACGCTTCCTTCTGGCCCCGCTCGACCTCGCTGAGATAGCCCAGCGCCACAGAAGCCTTGCTTGCAACCTGCCGGAGCGTCCGCCCCTTCTGCAGGCGGAAGTCCCTCAGCACATCGCCGATTTCCTGTCGTACAAGAATCATCGGAACCTCCTCCCAGATCGCCTTCTCGAGGTCTCCCTCGAAGAGACCGCCAGTCTAGTCCTACCGACCTTCACAAAATCTACCTTCGCACGCTGTGCTTTCGGTGTGAGCACATAGGACATAACGGAGCGCACCCATCCCCTATTCCCGCAGAACCCGAGCGAGCATATCGATCGCCGCGTCGACCGCCTGCGCCCGCACCTCGGCACGATCACCGGCGAATCGAAACAACTCGGTGACCGAGAAATCCGGCGTCACCACGGCCACATGCACCGTGCCGACCGGCTGACCGTCAGGTGAGTCCGGCCCCGCGATACCCGTGGTCGAGACGCCGACGTCGGCAGGGGCCCCGTCGACGTTCAACGCACCGCGCACCCCCGCCGCCATCTGAAGAGCGACGTCGGGGTGCACGGGACCGTGCGCGTCGAGCAGCGCGTCGTCCACGCCCAGCAGCGTGTGCTTCACCGGAGTGGCGTACGCGACGATCGCTCCGCGGAGGGAGGCCGACGCCCCCGGCACGGAGACGAACTCGGCAGCGAGAGCACCGCCCGTCAACGACTCCGCGACACCGAGCGTCCAGCCACGCTCGACCAGCGCGGCGAGCACGGCCGACGCAGATGTCACGAGGGCTGCCGCGCGCCTCGTGCCTGCGCGACGATGTAGTCGATTCCGCTCGCCACGGTCAGGATCAGCACGAGCACCATCAGGATCGCGGTCACGAGCAGCCACGGCTCCAGCCCGATCACGACGTGCAACGGAAGCAGCGCCCAGGACAAGGCCACCGCCTGCACTGCAGTCTTGATCTTGCCCATCCAGGCCGCAGCCACGACGTGCTCCTTCGCCACCATGAGACGGTGGATCGTGATGCCCCACTCCCGAATGAGGATGATGATCACCAGCCACCAGTTCAGCTCGCCGAGTATCGCGAGACCGATGAAACCGGCGCCGGTGAGCAGCTTGTCGGCGATCGGGTCCCAGAGCTTTCCGAAGTCGCTGACGATCTCGTAGCGGCGGGCCAGATAGCCATCGACCCAATCGGTCGAGATCGCGACGATGAAGAGAACGGCGGCGATCCAGCGGACAGCGATGTCGTCGAGTCCGAACGTGCCACCGATCAGCAGGAGGACGAAGAAGATCACCGCGAGCGGTATGCGCGCGACCGTGATCGCGTTGGGAAGCTGCCGTGGAATGGCCATCAGTCGCGTCCCGTCAGTCCCCAGGCGTCTTCGTCGCCATCGTCTTCAGCCTCGACCACAGGGAGTCCCTGGAACTGCGCCTCGACCGGGTCGTGCGGCGTCCCGGCAGCAGTCGCGGCCGAGGAGGGGGCAGGCGGCTTCGGCGGAGTGTCGTCGCCTCGCAGCTTCGCCATGACCTGGGGCAGCTGTTCGGCCGTCGCCAGCACATCGCGCGCCTTCGATCCTTCTGACGGGCCGACGATCTCTCGCGACTCGAGGAGGTCCATCAGGCGACCGGCCTTCGCGAACCCGACGCGGAGCTTGCGCTGCAGCATCGACGTCGACCCGAACTGCGACGACACGATGAGTTCGGCCGCGGCGAGAAGAAGCTCGAGATCGTCGCCGATGTCCTCGTCGACCTCCTTCTTCTTCGTGGGCTCCAGCGCTTCCTGGACGTCGGCGCGGTAGTCCGGACGGGCCTGACGCGTCACGTGCTTGACGACCGCGTCGATCTCCTTCTCATCGACCCACGCACCCTGCAGTCGGAACGGCTTGGACGACCCCATGGGCGAGAACAGCGCATCGCCCTGTCCGATCAGCTTGTCGGCGCCGGGGCTGTCGAGGATCACGCGACTGTCTGTGACGCTCGTGACGGCGAACGCGAGGCGCGAGGGGACATTCGCCTTGATCAGACCGGTCACGACATCGACGCTGGGTCGCTGCGTCGCTAGCACGAGGTGGATACCGGACGCGCGTGCGAGCTGGGTGATGCGGACGATCGAGTCCTCGACGTCGCGCGGGGCGACCATCATCAGGTCCGCCAATTCGTCGACGACGACGAGGAGGTACGGGTAGGGCTTGAGCACGCGTTCGCTTCCCACGGGAAGCTCCACCTCGCCGGCGCGGACGGCACGGTTGAAGTCGTCGATGTGACGGAACCCGAACGACGCGAGGTCGTCGTACCGCATGTCCATCTCCTTCACGACCCACTGCAGCGCTTCCGCCGCCTTCTTGGGGTTCGTGATGATGGGTGTGATCAGGTGCGGCACCCCGGCGTAGCTCGTCAGCTCCACGCGCTTGGGGTCGATCAGGACCATCCGCACATCCGTGGGTCGGGCGCGCATGAGCAGACTCGTGATCATCGAGTTGACGAAGCTCGACTTTCCGGAGCCGGTGGAACCGGCGACAAGCAGGTGAGGCATCTTCGCGAGGTTGGCGATGACGATGTTCCCACCGACGTCCTTTCCGACGCCGATCGTCATCGGGTGGGTGCTCTTGTGCGCTGCCGGAGACCTGAGCACATCGCCGAGCGCGACCATCTCCTTGTCGGCGTTCGGGATCTCGATTCCGATCGCGCTCTTTCCGGGTATCGGCGAGAGGATCCGCACATCGTTCGATGCGACCGCATACGCGAAGTTGTTGCTCAGCTGGAGGATCTTCTCGACCTTGACGCCGTGCCCCACCTCGACCTCGTACTGGGTGACCGTGGGGCCACGCGAGAAACCAGTGACCTTCGCGTCGACCTTGAACTGTGTCAGCACGCTCGTGATCTGCTCGATCACCTTGTCGGTCGCCTCGGAGCGCGCGACCGGTGGAGGCCCTTCGACCAGAAGACCTGGCGACGGCAGCACGTACGGGGCGACGGGGGCCTGGGGGCCTCGCTCCCCCGGCCCGGCCGTGCCGAAGCCGTCGAGACCCGGAAGCTCCGGCATCTCTCCGGTGTCGGACTCGTCGTCTAGCAGTGCGGTGGTCTGCTGCCCTGCCAGGGATTCCGTCACGGACCGCACGTCCGTCAGCACCTCGGTCGCCGCGTCATACGGATCTTCCACGACGACGGCCTGATCGTAAGCCGGAGTCGGCTCGGAGGTCGTCAGCAGCGCGGTGATGTCGTCGGAGCCCAGCGTCCCCTCGTCGGGGTCTTCCTCACGGCCGGTCTTGTTCCGCCGCCACCAGGGAAGGACGTCGGGGTCGTCGACCTTGTCGGACTCGTCGATCGCCGCGGCTTCCTTCGCAGGCTTCTCGGTGCGCTCAGCGTCGAACATCCACGCGTAGAGGTCGCCCAGGCGCTGCCCGATACGGTTCGGCGGAGTCTTGGTCAGGATCAGGATGCTGAGTCCCGCCAGCAGGGCCAGGACGATATAGGCACCCACCGGAGTGAGATACGAGAGCGGCTCACCGATCATCCAGCCGAAGAGACCGCCCGCTTCGCTGAGCGCAGGCATGCCGTCCCGGGGCTGCGCACGAACGAGCAGTCCGGCGGAGTCGACTCGACCCGCTGCGATGTGGCAGAAGCCTGCCAGGGTGAGCACGAAGAGTCCGAAGCCGATGCCGATGCGCCCGTTGTCGTGGACGGACGAGGGATGGCGGAACAGCCACCCTGCCAGCAGCAGCAGCAGCACGGGCATGACGAAAGCCACACGCCCGACCAGAAGCCCCACCGAGTAGGCGCTGATGTTCGACGCGACCTCGTTGCCGATGAAGAACCATTCGTTGACCGCTCCGGCGATCGCCAGAAGCACCAGCAGGAAGGGGAATCCGTCGCGCCGGTCATCCTTGTCGAGCGTCTCCGGGCCGAATGCCCGGAACAGACCACCGACGCCGTGGGCGAGCCCGTTCCACGCTCGTACCGCCACCGGAGGCTTGTCGATCTCGTCGATGTACTTCTTCGGCGCAGCCTGGGCCTTCGGCGCAGCCTGCCGCTTCGGGCGAGGCGTGGCGCTCTCGGACGCGCGCGCGGACTTCGTGGTACTCCTGGCCATGATCTCACGTTACGGCCAGAGGCCGACATTCACCCGTAATGACGCGGCATTCCGGCCGGTTCCCGGGCCCGCGAAGGGAGATCAGGACGTGCGATGCACCATCGTGTCACGGAGATCCCCCGCGTCGGTGACCACGAAGCCCTCCGACCGATACAGGGCGTGCGCGAAGTTGTCCCGTTCGACGCTGAGGCTGATCCGAGGGTGCCCCTGCTCGCGCGCGTGGGTGACGAGGCGTCGAAGCAGGGTCCGTCCGACTCCGTGCGCCCGCCAGATCGGCTGCACTCCGATGATGAGCTCGGGCACCGCGGTTCCGACGAAACCGAAGCCTGCGTCGTCCGGCGCGAGCATCCGATACCACGCCGCACCGATGGGTCGCAGATCGGAGTCGAGCGCAATGAAACCGGCATCCGCCGGCCGCATCCACCCCGCGATGTAGCGCCGGTGCTCGACGGCGCTGAGAATCTCATGCCGAGCGCGTGCCCCGCCGGAGCGCCAGTTCGCCGCCTCGACGACCATGTCGCCGAGGAAGCTCCCGTCCGCCTGGTCGGCGGGTCGAATCGAGAAGACGTCCGGCATGGAGTGAGCCTAGGCCGTTCGCGTTACAGCCGAGTGTCGGTCGACTGGGAACCCGCGAACCACCGGGCTCCGATCACGCTTCGATGACCAGCGGGACGATCATCGGACGACGACGGAGCTTCTGGTTGACCCAGCGCCCGATGGTCCGACGGATGACCTGCGAGAGCGCATGCGTGTCGCGCACGCCGTTGCCGGAGGCCTCCTTGAGGGCGGCGATGATCTTCGGGGTGACGTCATCGAAGACGGAATCGTCTTCGGCGATGCCACGCGCGTGGATTTCCGGACCGGAGATGATGCGACCGGTGGCGGCATCGACCACGACGATCACGGAGACGAAGCCCTCTTCAGCCAGGATCCGACGATCCTTGAGGTCTGCGTCCGTGATCGCGCCGACGGTCGAGCCGTCGACGTACACGAAACCGAGATCGAGCTGGCCGACCACTCGGGCGTCGCCGCCCTTCAGGTCGATGACCGTGCCGTTCGAGGCGATGATCGTGCGCTCGGCCTCGATGCCCGTGTCCTGCGCCAGCTTGGCGTTGGCGATCAGATGGCGGTACTCGCCGTGCACCGGCAGCACGTTCTTGGGTCGCAGGATGTTGTAGCAGTAGATGAGCTCACCCGCTGCAGCATGGCCCGAGACGTGCACCTTGGCGTTCGCCTTGTGCACCACGTTCGCGCCGAGCTTGGTCAGACCGTCGATCACGCGGTACACGGCATTCTCGTTGCCGGGGATGAGGCTCGAGGCCAGGATGACGGTGTCACCCGGTCCGGGCTCGATCGCATGGTCGAGGTTGGCCATGCGACTCAGAACGGCCATGGGCTCGCCCTGCGAGCCGGTGGACATGTAGACGATCTTGTCGTCCGGAAGGTCGCGGGCCTTCTTGTAGTCGATGAGAAGACCGCTCGGCACCTTCAGGTATCCGAGGTCCTCGGCGATCGTCATGTTGCGCAGCATGCTGCGTCCGAGCAGCGCGACCCGTCGGCCGTGCGCATGCGCGGCGTCGAGAACCTGCTGCACGCGGTGCACGTGACTCGAGAAGCTCGCGACGATGACCCGGCGAGGCGCCTTGCCGATGACCTGATCGAGCACGGGGCCGATCGAGCGCTCCGTGGGAGTGAACCCGGGCACGTCGGCGTTCGTCGAGTCGACGAGGAACAGGTCGACCCCTTCCTCGCCGAGGCGGGCGAACGCGCGGAGGTCGGTGATGCGTCCGTCGAGCGGAAGCTGGTCCATCTTGAAGTCGCCGGTCGCCAGCACGAGGCCCGCGGGAGTGCGGATCGCCACGGCGAGTGCGTCCGGGATCGAGTGGTTGACCGCGACGAACTCGAGGTCGAACGGTCCGACCTGCTCCCGCTGGCCCTCCTTCACCGTGAGGGTGTAGGCCTTGATGCGGTGCTCCTTGAGCTTCGCCTCGACCAGCGCGAGCGTGAGGCCCGATCCGATCACGGGGATGTCGCTCTTCAGGCGCAGCAGGTAGGGAACGGCACCGATGTGGTCCTCGTGCCCGTGGGTGAGGACGACTCCGACGATGTCGTCGAGGCGGCTCTTGATCGGCTCGAAGTCCGGCAGGATCAGGTCGACTCCGGGCTGGTGCTCCTCCGGGAAGAGCACTCCGCAGTCGACGATCAGGATCTTGCCGTCGAACTCGAAGATGGTCATGTTGCGACCGATCTCACCGAGTCCGCCGAGCGGAGTGACCCGCAGCGTCCCCTCGTCGAGAGCTGCGGGTTCTGCGAGCGGGATGGACATGCTGTCTCCTCAGTCGGACACTCCACGCGTCCGTTCGTTCATGGTGACGCGCCTCGGCGCGTGCGTTCTCAGCGGGTCGTGCCGTGCACCTTCGGCAGGGCGCCGCCCGCGGCCGCGTTGCGGTCGGGGCGGAAGTTGGAGAAGTCTGCTCCCGGAACGTCCCTCACGAGATCGAGCTCGTCCTCGATGAGCGCGGCCTCCCACTCTTCGGGACCCACCAGGGGCAGACGCACGCGGGGGCTGGAGATCCGGCCCAGGCCGTGCAGGATGTACTTCGCGGCGACGGTTCCCGGGACATGCGTCATGACCGCGCGCACGAGCGGCTCGAGCCTCTTGTGCTCTGCCGTGGCCGTCGTCAGATCGCCTCGGTTGACGGCGTCGATGATGGTGCGGTACGGAGCCGCCGCGACGTTGGCGGTCACGCCGATCAGGCCGGTCGCGCCGATGGCGAGATGCGGCAGAACATTCGCGTCGTCTCCCGAGAAGTACATGAGGTCGGTCTGGTTAAGGACGCGGCTCACCTCGGAGAAGTCGCCCTTGGCGTCCTTCACGGCGAGGATGTTCGGGTGCTTGGCGAGGCGCAGGATGGTCTCGTACTTGATCGGCACGCCGGTGCGACCGGGGATGTCGTAGAGGATCACCGGCAGGTCGGTGGCGTCGGCCACCAGGCGGAAATGCGTGAGGATCCCGGCCTGGGTCGGCTTGTTGTAGTACGGCGTGACGATCATGATGGCGTCTGCGCCGGCCTTCTCGCTCGCCTTGTAGAGCTCGATCGCGTGCGCGGTCTCGTTGGATCCACCGCCGGTGATGATCTTGGCGCGTCCGGCCGAGACCGACTTTCCGACCTCGACGAGCTTGAGCTTCTCAGGGTCCGTCAGGGTCGAGGTCTCGCCGGTCGTTCCCGTCACGACGATTCCGTCAGCACCGGCGGTGATGACGTCATCGATGTGCTTCTCGACGGCGGGCCAATCGACTTCGCCGTCGGCCGTCATCGGAGTGACGAGCGCGACGAGAACCTGTCCGAAGGGGTTGCCCGAGTGCGTCATGCCCCCAGCGTATCGGTTCGAATGCCGCTCACCCAGACGAGGGACGGCGGATGACATCTCCCCGGACGATCGCGACCATCATCTTGATTGGGATCCACATAGGCTCGACTCCATGGCATGGGTTACACGCGAATCGTCGACGGTGTACGAGAACCGGTGGATCGAGGTTCGGGAGGACCAGGTCACGGGGCCCGGGGGCGATGGCATCTACGGCGTGGTGACCATGCGGCATCCGGCGGTCTTCGTCGTCGCACTCGATGACGAGGACCGCGTCTGCCTCATCACTCTCGAGCGCTACACGACCGGAGTGTCGATAGAGATTCCTGCCGGAGGAAGCGACGGCGAAGAACCGCTCGCTGCAGCGCAGCGCGAGCTGCTCGAGGAGACGGGCTTCGTCGCCGAGGACTGGACGGAACTCGGAACGATGAACGCCCTGAACGGGATCGCCCACGCCCCCGAGCACGTGTTCCTCGCTCGGGGTCTGACTCCGTCCGACGACTCCACTCACACGCAGGCGGAGGAGGGCATCGACGCCGTCACCTGGGTACCGTTCTCCGACGTCCTCGGCATGATCTCCGATGGCCGCATCACCGATGGAGAGACCGTGGCGGCGATCGGATACGCCGGTATCCGTCTGGGCAGATTCCGCTGATCTCCTAGCGCCCTCATTCGCGCACGGCGCGCCCACAGCGGGACGCGGTCGACGTTCAGATCAGACGCGGCCGCGACGTGCGACGCCGGAGGTCAGCGCGCTCGGAAGCAGGGACGCGACAGCGACGATCGCCTTGTAACGCAGCGACGGGATCGAGACGGCCCTTCCGCGCGCCGCGTCACGGAGCGCCTCGCGGACCACATTCCGCGCGTCGAGCCACATGAAGCCGGGAACGCCCTCGTGCCCCGGTTCGAGTCCCATCCGCTCGTGGAAGGTCGTGTGCGTGAAACCCGGGCAGACGGCGGTGACCGTCACTCCGTCGGGTGCGTACTCGACATTCGCCCAGCGGCTGAATCCGATCAACCAGCTCTTGCACGCGGAATACGTGGAGCGCGAGATGAACCCTGCGACGGACGCGACGTTGATGATCCGGCCCCCACGGCCGCGCATCGTCTGAAGCGCCGCGTGCATGAGCCGCATCGACGCCTCGACGTGAACGCGCAGATGGCGCACCTCGTCGTCGATGTCGTTGTCGGCGAACTGCAGCGGGAGGCCGAAGCCTGCATTGTTGATGAGAAGGTCGACCGGATCGGAGGCATCACGGAGACGGTCGGCCACGCGCTCGACATCCTCGTCGATCGACAGGTCGGCGGGAAGCACCTCGACCGCGACACCGTGCTCGCTGCGCAACTCGGCCGCCACGACCTCGAGATCGCCGGCGGAACGTGCGACGAGGATCAGATCGGCTCGGCGCCGGGCCAACTGGCGCGCGAACTCTGCGCCGAGGCCGGCGCTCGCTCCGGTGATCAGTGCGGTGGGCATCAGCGCTCGTATCCCAGGAAGCGGAACCGGATGCCGGAGCGCGACGTCTGCCACTCCCCCTCGTTCACGAGCCGCCACCCGGCTTTGGACGGCGCATACGCGTCGCCGGAGACCTCGATGTCGAGCTCGGTGACTTCGAGGCGGTCGGCGTCGGCGATCACCAGGCGGAAGATCTCGGCGCCGCCGATGATCCATACCTTCTCGTGGCCGCGCACCGCGTCCGTGACGGTCGCGGCACGACGGGCGCCGTCCGCGGACCAGTCCTGCTGGCGGGTGATGACGATGTTCTCTCGCCCTGGAAGCGGGCGGAAGCGCTCAGGGAGCGAGTCCCACGTCTTGCGACCCATGATCACGGGAGCGCCGAGGGTGACTTCCTTGAAGTGAGCGAGATCCTCGGGGACGTTCCAGGGCATGCCGCCCTCTGCTCCGATGACGCCGCCGTGCGCCTCGGCCCAGATCAGCCCGACCCAGGTCATACCGCGACCGCCGCCCTGATCGGAGCGTGGTGCTGGTAATCCTCGACGACGAAGTCCTCGTAGTCGTAGTCGAGGATCGACTCGGGCTTCCGGGCGAACCTCAGCGTCGGGTATGGATACGGTTCGCGCGTGAGCTGTTCATTCACCTGGTCGAGGTGATTGTCGTAGATGTGGCAGTCACCCCCGGTCCAGACGAAGTCGCCAGGCTCGAGTCCCACCTGCTGGGCGATCATCAGCGTCAGCAGGGCGTAGGACGCGATGTTGAACGGGACGCCGAGGAACAGGTCGGCGCTGCGCTGATAGAGCTGGCAGGAGAGCTTGCCGTCCGCCACGTAGAACTGGAACAGGGCGTGACAAGGAGCAAGCGCCATGTCGGGGATGTCGGCCGGGTTCCAGGCAGACACGATGAGTCGCCGGGAGTCGGGCGTCTGCCGGATCTGCTCGATCACCTGAGCGAGCTGATCGATGCTCTCACCCTCCGGCGTCGGCCAGCTGCGCCACTGCACTCCATAGACAGGACCCAGATCGCCGTCGGCATCCGCCCATTCGTCCCAGATGGTGACGCCATGCTCCTGCAGCCACTTCACATTCGAGTCGCCCCTGAGGAACCAGAGGAGCTCGTAGGCGATCGACTTGAAGTGCACCCGCTTCGTGGTGATGAGCGGGAAGCCCTCGGAGAGATCGAAGCGGATCTGCCGCCCGAAGACGCTGGTGGTGCCGGTTCCTGTTCGATCGGACTTGTGAGTGCCGGATTCCAGCACGTCTCGGAGAAGGTCTTCGTACGGCGTCGGGACGGCTGCGCTCATGTGTGCCAGACTACCCGCCCTGGGGGCTGTCGAGTCGGATCGTCACGATGCGACATATCGGCCCGGGCGGTGCCGGATCACCCGTATTCTCGACGCATGTCACCCGCCGTCGCCCTTCTCCTCGCCGCAGCGCTGCTCGTGCTCGCCGGCACGATCGGTGTCGTGCTGAGACTTCTCGACGGACGGCGTCGCGGAGGCGGCCATCTGCGCTTCGATCCGAACGACGCGGGCGTGTCGCGCCTGGGCGCGAGAGCGACAGTCGTGCAGTTCAGCACCGAGATGTGCACCCGCTGCCCCCAGGTACGACGCATGCTCAGCAGCTACGTCGCAGAATCGGAGGGCCTGGACCACGTGGAGGTCGACCTGACGCATCGACCGGATCTGTCGGCTCGATACAAGGTCATGCAGACACCGACGACCTTCATCGTCGACGGATCAGGAGCCGTCCGCGCACGCTTCCATGGCGTGCCCCATCGACACGCGCTGAACGACGCGCTGGCAACCGTATGACGAGGACGGAAAGCGCATGACGACACCGGCCGGCATCGATCCCCGCGGCCCGCGATTCGCAGCGACGGTCACGACAGTGCTGCTGCTCGTCGCGACATATCTGGCGCTGGTCGGCATCTCGACCGCACGGACCTTCGGCTGGTTCGCCTATCAGCCGCTCGACTCGGCCGACATCGGCTCGGCCACGTGGGCCGTGACGTCGGCGACCCTTGCACAGCGCGCGCTGGACCCGGGGTTCCTCCTCACGATCGTGATCGCCTTGCTGTTCCTGTGGGGCGTCCTGTCACCCGCGACTGCACCATGGGGCGTCGTGTTCCGCAGGGTCATCCGTCCGAGACTGGCCGCTCCGACCGAGCTCGAGGATCCGCGTCCACCGCGGTTCGCCCAGGGTGTCGGTCTCGTCGTCGTCACGATCGGTCTCGTGCTGCACCTCGCCGGGGTCCCGTGGGCGCTGCCCATCGCGACCGCCGCCGCTTTCATCGCCGCCTTCCTCAATGCGGCGTTCTCCTTCTGCCTCGGATGCCAGATCTATCTGCTGCTGCAGCGAGCAGGCATCCTCGGTCGCGCGGCGTCGACCGCCTGAGCGCTGTTCCGCCGCACGCCCACGCTCGATAGGCTGGCCGCACACGCGACCCGCATCGAGCAGCGCGCGATACAACGGAGGAATCATGCCCGTCACCAGCGAAGCCACCACCACCTGGACCGGATCCCTCACCGAGGGCTCGGGCACAGTCGCGTTCTCCTCGTCGAAGCTCGGGACCTTCCCGATCAACTGGAAGGCCCGCAGCGAGGGCAGCGACACCACCACCACGCCTGAAGAGCTGATCGCCGCAGCCCACGCGTCGTGTTTCAGCATGGCGCTGTCTCACGCGCTGTCCGAGAACGGCACTCCGCCGGAGCGCGTCAACACCAGCGCGTCCGTCACCTTCAAGCCCGGTGTCGGAATCAGCGGAAGCCACCTCAACGTGAACGCGGTCGTCCCCGGGCTCAGCCCTGAGGAGTTCCAGTCGATCGCTGCCGAGGCGAAGGTCGGCTGCCCCGTATCGCAGGCGCTCGCCGGCATCGAGATCACGCTCGAGGCCACGCTCGCCTGACGTCGGTCATCCGCGAGCGATGCGAATCGCCTCGCGGATGCTGGCGCGAGCGTCCTTGCGGCGGCCAGCGGCATCCTGGACGACGCCGAGTCGGTAGCGCGCGCGCCAGTCCGTCGGCACCGCATCCGCCTCCCCCGCGTATCTAGCGATGAGCGGGTCTGCGTCGGCACGAGCGATTCGGCCACTCGGCGTCAGCTCGGACTCCGCCGCGGGCATACCGCCCTCGGCATCGAGCTCACGCCCGAGCCGGTCGGCAGCGAACCCGAACTGCATCTCTCGGACGAGCGCCCATGCCCCGATCGGGGCGAGAACGATCAGCGCGATGCCCATGCCGATGGACACCGGTGTGCCGACAGCGAAGAACATCACGGCCAACCAGATGGCGACGGCGAGGTAGACCAGCAGTGCGGCGGCCATCAGGCCGACGCCGATCCGCGACATCACGAGCGGATGCCGATGTCGATCATGCTCTCGAGCCCGACGAAGACGCCGATCGCCTGGGCCGCGAACGGCACCGCGAGACGGATGCCCGGGGCGTAGGCGAGTGCGGGGTCGACCGTGTCATGCGTGAACGTGAGGGACTCACCGGGGCCGGACAGGACGACCTCCTGCTTGGCGATGACGCCGGGACGCCGGAGCGAGTGGATCGGCACGCTGCCGACCTGCTGTCCGCGCGCTCGCTGGTCGGCGTGCGGTGCGCTGACGGGGCCCTGTTCGGCGCGTGCGGCGGCGATGAGCTCGGCCGTGCGCACCGCAGTGCCGCTCGGCGAATCCACCTTCGCCTCATGGTGCGCCTCGACGATCTCCGCCGATCCGAAGAACGGCGCGGCTGCTGCGGCCAGAGCCGAACCGAGCACCGATCCCAGCGAGAAGTTCGGGATGAAGACAGCCCCGGTTCCGGCGTTCTCCACCAGAGGACGCACGAGTGCGATCCGCTCGGTGGACCATCCCGACGTGGCGACGAGAATGTTGATCTCGCGCTCGACCGCAGCGCGCACGACGTCGACACTGACCTGAGGCGTGGTGGCGTCGATCACCAGGTCCGCACCGTCGAGCTCGGCGAGGTCGCTACGAGACGTCAGCACGCGCGTCACCTCGAAGCCCTCGAGCTCGTCGATCACCGCACCGATGATCGATCCGAGCTTCCCGGTTCCGCCGACGAGTGCTACCTGGGTGGTCATGCGTTCAGTCTATTTCGCGACGTCGATCCGCCCGGCGCGGCGGGCCGGAACTCAGGGAATCAACGGGGAATCAGACGGGCATCGCATCGGGGATGCCGGTGCGCAGCTCGACCGGGAGGTGCCCGGTGTCGTTGTGAGTGAGGAGCGTCCAGGGCCGGCCCTGTTTCTGGGCGATCACCGTGAGGCCGCAGTGCGCCTGGTTCAAGGTCATCCATCGCCACTCGGGGGCACCGAGGACCTCACGCACGAACCACGAGATCACGAAGTTGTGCGTGATGAGAACCTCGTGCACGTCACCCGGTTTGCGCACCAGGAACTCGTTGACCGCGTCGAACATCTGAGCACGCCCGGCATCGAGCTCCGCCTCGGTCACCGAGCCGAAAAACGGTTCGTAGGCGGCCGGGGTCTCGTCGGTCATCCCCGTGGGCACGCAGTCGAACAGCAGTGCGGTCGGCTCTGGATCGACCGACGGGAGCCGCTCGGCGATCGCACGGGCCGTCTCGTTGGCGCGCAGGAGCGGAGAGTGCCAGACGGCGTCGAGCGGGAGTCCCGAGAGCCGATCTGCGATGAGTTCGGCCTGACGCTGGCCACGCGGCGACAGGGGTCCGTCGGCGAGACCGTGCTCGGCGTCCTGATGTTCACCATGTCTGACCAGATATATGTAATGCGTCACAAACTCGCTCGCTTCATCGACAGCGTCCGCCGGGATTCACTCCACCCTATGCCAGGTCTGTGACAGAGGCGTTACGACGCTCAGTTGCCGGCGCGAGTGAGCTCGGTGACCTGTGCGCGCGACAGCGTGACGCCGGCGCCCTGCATCAGCTCGTCGACGTGCTCGGTCGCGAAGGTGTTGACGATGGGCGCCGCGATGGTCCGCTGCGCGAGCAGCCACGCGATGGACACGGCGGCCACGGGAACCTCGAGTTCGGTCGCGACCTGGTCGAGAGCCCGCAGGATCTTCGTGCCACGCCTGTTGAGATGCCCCCGCAGCTGCTCCCCGCGTACGCCCCGCGAGGTCAGCGCCTTGCTGCGGTGGCGACCGGAGAGGAAACCGTGCTCGAGAGCGTGCGACGGCGTGACCGCGAGGCTCTGCGCACCCGCCACCAGACGCAGGTCCCCTTCGAACGGCTGACGGCGGACGAGGTTGTACGGCGAATCGATGACCTCGATGCGTGGGTACCCGGCCGAGGCTAGGATGCGCGCCTCCACGAGCCGCTCGGGTGCGAAGCCGAATGCGCCGAGTGCGCCGATCTTGCCCGCGTCGACCATCCACTCGACCGTCGCGAGGGTGTCCTCGAGATTCGTCGTGCGGTCGAGCGTCGCGTCGAGATACAGCACGTCGATGCGCTCGACGCCGAGTCGCGTGAGCGACCCCTCGACAGCGCGGACGAGGTTCACCGAGCCGAGACCCGGATTGTCTGCGTGAGCACCGATCCGCACGCTCAGCAGGGCGCGGTCGCGTCGCCCTCTGGACTGCAGCCATTGGCCGATGATGTGCTCGCTGCGACCGCCGGAGAATCCGTCGGCGGTGTGGATGGCGTTGCCACCGAATTCGACGTAGCGGTCGAGGATCCCATGGCTCGTCTCGAGATCGACGTTCCAGCCGAACTCCGCCGCACCGAGCATGAGCGGAAAGGTCTCGAGCCCGGTCTCGCCGAGAGGGACGCGGATGGTCTCCCCTATTCCGGGTCCGACGATCGGGATGGGTGCGGACGGGTGCTCTGCGGCGCCCTGCTGCGCGCGATCGGCCGGCGCTCCTGCGCCTACACTGAACAACCGCATATCCTCACCCCCGCGTCAATCGGTGCGTACCGACCTGCGTCACTGCCTGAAATGCACCCCCCGGTGCGTACTTCGAGAGTAGGCGAGATCTGCGAACTCCCCGACCAATACGGGGAACGGCGCAAGAACTTCCCATAACGGTTTGATCACATCGGATACGACGAAGCCCGGACCGTCCGTGTGGACAGCCCGGGCCTCGTGTCGAAGCGCTGGCGATTACTCGGCAGCGGCCTCGTCAGCAGGAGCTGCGTCCGCTGCGGGGGCGTCGTCGAGCACGGGCTCGAGCGACAGCTTGCCGCGGTCGTCGATCTTCGTGATCTTCACGAGGATCTTCTGGCCGACGGACAGGACGTCGTCGACGTTCTCGACGCGCTTGCCACCGGCGAGCTTGCGCACCTCGGTGACGTGCAGCAGGCCGTCCTTGCCGGGCAGCAGCGAGACGAACGCACCGAACGTCGCGATCTTCACGACGGTTCCGAGGAACTGCTCTCCCACCTCCGGGTTGGTCGGGTTCGCGATCGCGTTGACCTGGGCACGGGCAGCCTCGGCCGAGGGGCCGTCGGTCGCGCCGATGTAGACGGTGCCGTCCTCCTCGATGGAGATCTGCGCGCCGGTCTCGTCCTGGATCGCGTTGATCGTCTTGCCCTTCGGGCCGATCAGCTCACCGATCTTGTCGACCGGGATCTGCACGCTGATGACGCGCGGCGCGGTCGGCGCCATCTCGTCGGGAGCGTCGATCGCGGCGTTCAGCACGTTGAGGATGGTCAGACGGGCGTCGCGAGCCTGGGTCAGCGCGCCGGCGAGCACCGACGACGGGATGCCGTCGAGCTTCGTGTCGAGCTGGATGGCCGTGACGAACTCGCTGGTACCGGCGACCTTGAAGTCCATATCGCCCAGTGCGTCCTCTGCGCCGAGGATGTCGGTGAGGGCCGCGTAGCGCGTCTCTCCGTCGACCTCATCGGAGACGAGTCCCATCGCGATGCCGGCGACGGCTGCGCGCAGAGGCACACCCGCGTTCAGCAGCGACAGGGTCGACGCGCAGACGGAACCCATCGACGTCGAGCCGTTGGAGCTCAGCGCCTCGGAGACCTGACGGATCGCGTAGGGGAACTCCTCGCGGCTGGGCAGCACCGGCACGAGCGCGCGCTCGGCGAGGAAGCCGTGCCCGATCTCGCGACGCTTCGGCGAACCGACCCGGCCGGTCTCACCGGTCGAGTAGGGCGGGAAGTTGTAGTGGTGCATGTAGCGCTTGCTCGTGGTCGGCGACAGCGAGTCGATCTGCTGCTCCATCTTGAGCATGTTCAGCGTGGTGATTCCCATGATCTGGGTCTCGCCGCGCTGGAAGATCGCGGAGCCGTGAACGCGCGGGATGACCTGGACCTCGGCGTCGAGCGGACGGATGTCGGCCAGGCCGCGGCCGTCCATGCGCACGCTCTCGGTGAGGATGCGGCCGCGGACGATCTTCTTCGTGACGGACTTGTACGCTGCGGAGAACTCGATCGGGGCTCCAGCGGGCAGGTTGCCTGCTTCGACCGCTTCGATGAGCTGCGCCCTGACGCGGTCCTTGACCTCGTCGTCCTTGCCCTGACGCTCCTGCTTGTCGGCGATCTGGTAGACGTTCACCAGGTCGTCGTAGGAGCGCTCGGCCACGAAGTCGTAGACCTCGCTGGAGTACGGCGGGAAGACCGGGTACACACCCGGCTCCTTCGACGCGCTGGCGGCGAGCTCGGCCTGAGCCTTGACGAGCTGAGCGATGAAGGGCTTCGATGCCTCGAGGCCCTGCGCGACGACAGCCTCGTCGGGCTTGGTGGCGCCGGCCTTGATGAGGTTCCAGCTGCCCTCGGTGGCCTCAGCCTCGACCATCATGATCGCGACATCTTCGGTGCCGTCGGACTTGGTGACGACGCGACCGGCGACGATCAGGTCGAACACGGCCTCGCTGACCTGCTCAGCCGTCGGGAACGCGACCCACTGGTCCGCGTGCTCGCCGTGGCCGGGGATGAACGCGAGGCGCACACCGGCGACGGGACCCGAGAACGGGAGACCCGAGATCTGCGTCGACGCGGAAGCCGCGTTGATCGCGAGGGCGTCGTAGAACTCGCCCGGGGCGATCGACAGGACGGTGATGACGATCTGGACCTCGTTGCGCAGGCCGTCGACGAACGACGGACGCAGCGGACGGTCGATCAGACGGCAGACGAGGATCGCCTCGGTCGAGGGACGTCCCTCACGACGGAAGAACGAGCCGGGGATCTTGCCTGCTGCGTACGAACGCTCTTCGACGTCGACCGTCAGCGGGAAGAAGTCGAAGCCTTCGCGCGGGTGCTTGCCTGCGCTGGTGGCCGAGAGGAGCATGGTCTCGCCGTCGAGGTACGCGGCGACTGCGCCCTGAGCCTGCTGCGCGAGGCGGCCGGTCTCGAAGCGGATGGTGCGGGTGCCGAAGCGGCCGTTGTCGAGAACGGCCTCGGTGGCGGTGATTTCAGGACCTTCCAAGAGGTCTCTCCTTCTTTGTTTAGACTCGCGAGTCCGTGTGACGCGCGAGCGCATTCATGAAGGAGCGGATTCAGCCGGATACGGGCGCGCGGGCATCCCCGCGAATCTCACCTACGCTGGCCACCAGTAGAAAGCCACCCGACGTCGCGCCGAGGAACCCACCACAGGGGACCAGCTCTCCGCCGATCGCTCCATGAGTCGATATGAAATTGTGCGGTCGACACACGTCGACCTCCTCCAGCCTATCAGCGCGCCCTTGGATGTCCTCCGTTTCCGTCCGCGGCGGGTTCGTTCAGTGGACCTTGACGTCCTGCGGAGCGCTCGATCGTCCGAGATAGACGTAGTCGTCGTGCTTCGCGACCCGGCCATCGCCGGCCGCCCGACCGTGCAGTCGTCGCCACACCCAGGGCAGCGCATGGCGGCGCCACCACAGTCCCGCGCCGATCTGCTCGTTCTCATGCAGCGCGGCATCGAGCACCCCCAGTGCGTCGGCGTGCGGCACCGAGAGGACCTCGCCCGCGCGATACGCGAGGAATCTGTGACCACGACTGCTGAGGTGGACGAGGTCCTCCCCCCAGTTCGGGCGATCCGGAAGCGACGGGTACAGGTCGGTGTCGATCAGGATCGCGCTCGTCCGCGCCGCGATGCCGGACAGTGCCGTGGCGAATGCCGCGAACCTCCTGGTGTAGATCCCGGCCGCTCTCCGTCGGGGCAGGAACGGCGTGACGAGCAGCACGTCGGCCCCGATGTCGCGGAGCCGGGTGACCGCGCCCTCGAGCTCCGCGGCGAGCGCGGGCACGTCGACCGTCGACTTAACCAGATCGTTGGCGCCGATCAGGATGGACACGAGGTCCGGCTGCAGTTCGAGCGCTCGATCGAGCTGGGTGCCGCACACATCACGCACACGCTTCGACCGGACGGCGAGGTTCGCATACCGGAGACCTCCGCGTGCGGCGAGCAGCAGGGCGAGCCGGTCGGCCCATCCACGGAGCGCACCATCCGGTGCCGGATCGCACAGGCCTTCCGTGAGCGAGTCCCCCAGCGCCACGTAACGCCGCCAGGTGCGCGCTTGCACCGGGGCGATGGGCTCCGGCCGCGTCAGGCGGCGAGCGCGCGCTCCCTCATCGATCATCCTGAGCTCTCGGGCCTCCTCGTAATGCCCCATCAGCTGAGAACAGACGTTCGCCCAGCTGCGACCCTGCACGGCCTCGCGTCCCGCTGCGCCGAACGCCCGGCGTTTGCGGCCGTCGCCGGTGAGGTCGACCACGCGCATCCGCAGGTCGCCGAGATCGCCGGGACGGTAGAGCCATCCGTCGATTCCCATCCGGACGAGGCCGAGGGGGCCGCCGCGACCGGTGGCGACGACGGGCACCCCGCTGGCGTGGGCCTCCTGGAGGGTCTGTCCGAAGGTCTCGCTCTCTCCCGGGTGCACGAACACGTCGAAGGATGCGATGGCTGCTGCGAGCGCGTCGCCTTCGAGGTGCCCGAGGAAGCACGCACCGGGCATCAGGGACTCGAGTCGAGGCCTGCTCGGTCCGTCGCCCACGATCACGAGGCGCGCACCGGGGATCGTCTGCAGCACTGCCAGGTCTTCCACCTGCTTCTCGGGTGCGAGCCTGCCCACGTAGCCGATCACGACCTCGCTCGCCCACTCCGCGCGCAGTGTCGCGCTCCGGCGGGCCGGCTGGAACCGCTCGGCATCCACGCCTCTCCCCCACAGACGGATGCGATCCACACCGAGCTGCGCGAGCTGCTGCGCCGAGTCGGGCGACGGCGCGAGCGTGATGGTCGCGCGCCGATGGAGCCGCGCGATGTGCGATTCGGCGACACCGGTCGCCACAGGGATGCGATACCTCTGCGTGTATGCCGCGACATCGGTCTGGTACGCGGCGACGGCGGCGACGCCGATGTGCTCTGCGGCGAGCGCGCCTCGCCATCCGAGGGCGAAGGGCGAAGCCAGGTGGACGACATCGGGGCGGAAGCGTCGCAGCGATGCCGCGACCTGACGTGCAGGCGGGGTCCCCACGCGCACACTGCGGTACCCCGGCAGCGCGAGGCTGGGGACCGCCTCCACAGCGGCTCCGTGCACCTCCCCGGGGATGCCGGTCCCATCGGGCGCGATCACATGCGCATCATGGCCAGCACGTTCGAGGTGACTGAGGATCTGCAGGACGGATCCGGTGACACCGTTCATGTGCGGAAGGAAGGACTCTGTCACGATCGCGACTCTCACGTCCTCAGGATGCAGCGCTCGACTCCCACCCGAGGCGCGAATCGGGTCGGAGCACCAGAAGTTCACCGGATGCTGGACGGCTCTTCACCGGCTATCCCGGCGTTGGTTCCCGTTCACCTCCGACGACCACGGTGGGAACGTGTCCACTGAACTGCTCGACGGCCCCTGGGCTCTGGTGGTCATGAGCCTGCTCGTGCTGGGCGACTCGTTCTTCGTGGTGGTTCCGGGAGAGATCGCGGTGACCGCGCTCGGCGCCGTCGCATCGACGACCGGCGATCCTCCGCTGTGGTGTGTGATCCTGTGGGCGGGCATCGCCGCGGTCGCCGGAGACGTCACCTGCTATCTCGTGGGTCGCAGCGTGGGCATCGACAGGTGGCGCTGGATGCGCACGCCCCGAGTGCGCCGAGCGCTCACCTGGGCGCGGCTGCGTCTGGAAGGCGGAACCGCCACCGTGCTCTTCACCGCGCGCTTCGTCCCTTTCGCTCGACTGGCGATCAACCTCATGGCAGGGGGCTCGCGGATCCCGCCGGCTCGGTATCTGCCGCTCGTGACGATCGCGGCGTTCGGGTGGTCCGCCTACCAGGCATCCGTGGGCGCCATCGTCGCCGTGCTGCTTCCGGGAGGCCCTCTGGTCGCTGTCCTCGTGTCCGTCATCGTCGCCGTCGGGCTCGGCGCCGCGATCGATGTCGTGTCGCGCCGAGCACGGAACTGATCCACCCATGCCTCAGATGCGTGCCCTAGGCTGGCGAGCATGAGCACCGAAGAAGGCGCCTCCTCCAGCGAGGAGATGAAGCGCAAGTTCAAGGAAGCGCTCGAGAAGAAGAACGCGCACCACCGGCAGGGCGAGGCCCACCTGGATGGCGACTCCGCCGTCCATGGCGCGCCCGCCCCGCAGACGCGGCGCGAGTTCCGACGCAAGAGCGGTTGACCACACGGATGCGGGAGCCGACTGCCGTCGACTCCCGCATCCCTCTTCTCAGCAGGCAGCTCAGCTTCGCGCCGCGCGCGCCCGTGCCCGCTCCTCCTTCGCCGCCATCTCGTCGAGCGCGGATTCCTTGAGGCCCTGGATGTCCACGGCCGTGCGCTCGTCCGCCATGCCGTGATCGTCCACGCCGTCGAGCGAGGACTCCTCGAACGGCAGCGCGCCGCTCAGCACCTGCTGCACGCGTTCGCGATCGATCTGGCGCGTCCAGGTGCCGATGAGCAGCGTCGCCACCGCGTTGCCGGTGAAGTTCGTCAGGGCCCGTCCCTCCGACATGAACCGGTCGATGCCCACGATCACGCCGACGCCGTCGACCAGGTCGGGACGGTAAGCCTGCAGCCCGCCGGCGAGAGTGGCGAGTCCGGCTCCGGTGACACCTGCGGCACCCTTGCTGGCGATGATCATGAAGACGAGCAAGCCGATCTGCTCACCGATCGTCATCGGCTGCCCCATGCCGGTCGCGATGAAGAGCGACGCCATCGTGAGGTAGATCGCCGTGCCGTCGAGGTTGAACGAGTACCCGGTGGGGACCGTGATGCCGACGACGGGCTTGGATACCCCGATGTGCTCCATCTTCGCGATCAGACGCGGAAGGGCGGACTCAGATGACGAGGTGCCGACGATCAGCAGGTACTCGCGGGCGAGGTACTTCACCAGGCTGAAGATGTTGACCCGGGTGACGGCGAAGAGCAGGGTTCCGAGCACGACCACGATGAACAGGATGCAGGTGATGTAGAACGCGACCATCAGCACGCCGAGGCTCCAGATCGCGGCGATGCCCGTCTTGCCGACGACCGCGGCGATGGCTCCGAACGCGCCGAGCGGTGCAAGCCACAAGATCATGCCCAGGATGCGGAAGACCAGCTTCTGGAGGTTCTTGACCGCATCCATGATCGGGGCGCCCTTTTCGCCGAGTCCCTGGAGCGCGAACCCGACGAGCAGCGCGATGAACAGAACCTGCAGCACGCTCTCGCCCGTGAAGGCGGAGAAGAACGTCGTCGGGATGATGCCCAGGATGAACTCCGTGGTGGTCTTCGCCTCGGTCGCTGTCGCGTCATAGCTGGAGTTCGCCATATCGAGGCCCGCACCGGGGTGGATGATGTTGCCGACCACCAGGCCGATCGCCAGCGCGAACGTCGACATGACCATGAAGTAGAGCAGCGCGAGTCCGCCGATCTTGCCGACGGTCGCTGCCTTGGCGATCGAGCCGACGCCCACCACGATCGTGCAGAAGATGATCGGCGCGATCATCATCTTGATGAGAGAGACGAAGCCCTTGCCGATCGGTTCGAGGCTCTGTCCGACCTCGGGCCAGATGAGGCCGACCGCGGCTCCGAGCACGACGGCGATGATCACCGACACGTACAGCCACGTGTGCCTGTCCCATGCCTGCTTGCCGCGCCGCCAATGGAATCCGGGAAGCGAGAACCCTGTCGTGATGGCCATGTTTTCCTCCTTGATCATGAACGTCTTCGTCTCATGCCCTCGGGCGCCCTCGCCTTCGGTAAGCTCACCGTCGCGGACATCACTCGGCAAAGCCATTTGTGGTCGTATTGGTCATTACCGATATGCCGGACTCCGCGATCACCGTCGATCGGAAGGACGCGATGAGACCTGCCCGCAGCATCGCTTCACGGGTGTTCGCCGTGCTCCTCGTCGCCGCGCTCGTCGTGGGAGCTCTGGTCGCCGTCTTCCTCGTGATCGATGCGCAACGCGCCACGCATGCCGAGGCCGAGCGCGTCACGGCGGCGACAGCAGTGACTCTCGCCGTGTCACCGCTCGTGATCGACACCCTCGAGGCCGGCGATGCCGCAACGGCCACGCAGACCCTCGAGCCCTATGCGCTCGATGTGATCTCGGACGCGGATCTCGACTTCGTGACGATCATGACGCCTGACGGCACCCGCGTGACCCACCCTGACATCGAGCAGATCGGGGCGAGATACCTCGGCACCATCCCCGACACGCCTCGAACCTTCACCGAGGTGTTCACCGGCACTCTCGGGCCCTCGGTGCGAACCATCGTTCCGGTACTCGCCTCCGATGGCGAACCGGTGGGCTGGGTCTCGGCCGGCGTGACGACCGAGACCATCTCCGACACCCTGATCCGTCGTCTCCCCCTGTCACTCGGCATCACCGTCGGCCTCATCGCTCTCGGTGCGCTCGGCGCGTGGATCGCTCGCCGGTTCACGCGCGGTATCGCAGGAGACCTGCCGCCGGGTCAGGTGAGGGACGCCGTGTCGTCATACGAATCCCTGCGCACTCTGGGCGACGCGCTGCGCGCTCAGACGCACGAGCACGGCAATCGCATGCACACGGCGGTCGCGCTTCTCGAGCTCGGCCGTAGCGAGGAGGCGATCGACATCCTGACCGAGACCTCGCGCCAGAGTCAGTCGCTCGTCGATCAGGTCACCGCACGACAGGCCGGCGACCCCGCCGTCGGTGCCCTGCTTCTCGGCAAGGCGTCGCAGGCCAGGGAGCGCGGGATCGACTGGCGGGTGAGAATCGACCCGGACACTCCCGCCTCCCCCCTCTCCCCCGTCGACAGCGTCGCCGTGCTCGGCAACCTGATCGACAACGCCATGGATGCCGCCGCCGCCGGCGCCGAGCGCTGGGTGGGGGTCTCGCTGCGCCCCTCGAAGAACGGCGGAATCGTCCTCGAGGTCTCCGACGGCGGGGACGGCATACCCTCCTACCTGCGCGAGCGCGTCTTCACCCAGGGCTTCTCGACCAAGCCTGCAAGCAACCACGGGCGCGGAGTCGGGCTCGCTCTCGTCCGCGCGGTGGTGGCCGGGGTGGGCGGCACTGTGGAGCTCTCCGCTCATCCGACCACGTTCACCGTCACCCTCCCGCCGGCGAGAGGACGCAGGAGCCCATGATCCGCACGCTGATCGTCGATGACGACGCTCTGACACTCGAGCTCCACCGCTCGTACCTCGAGAGGATCGACGGCTTCATCGTGGGCGGCGAGTGCACCGGCGCCAGGGCCGCATTGACCGCCGTGCTCGATCAGCCGCACGACGAGCCGTTCGACCTGGTCCTTCTCGACATCACGATGCCCGACGGCTCCGGCATCGATGTGCTCCGAGGGCTGCGTTCCCGACACGCTGCCGTCGATGTGATCGCGATCACCGGCGTGCGCGATGCGGACACCGTCCGGCAGATGGCAGCTCTCGGCGTCTACCAGTACCTCGTCAAGCCGTTCCCCTTCGCGGTGTTCCACGAGCGTCTCACCGCGTATCGCATCCATCGGGAGCAGGCACGGTCGACGGCCGGAGAGGCGACCCAGGCGGAGATCGATGCGCTTCTCGGGCGCACGACGGGGACGATCCCGATTCCCAAAGGGCTGTCGACCGCGACGCTGCAGAAGGTGACGACAGAGCTGCGCTCCTCCAGCGCCGCGGTCTCGGCGAGCGAGGCCGCCGCGCGACTCGGGATGTCACGCGTGTCCGTGCGGAGGTACCTGGAGCATCTCACCGATTCGGGCATCATCACGCGCAGCGCTCGCTACGGCGCACGTGGACGCCCGGAGACGGAGTACCGCTGGACGAGACGCGTCGACGGAGACGAATGATGCCGGCGCGGCACCCCCGCCCGTCCCGATCGTTAGAACGACGCGGATCCTTTCCGCTGGATGCGGCCCGGTCTCAGCCCGGTGTCAGCGCGGGAGCCGCCCCTCGTGGATCAGCGAGTCGGGGTCGGCGGCGGCCCTGATGGCGCGAAGACGATCGATCGCCGTCGGGTCACCGCAGCGCTCGAGGGTCTCACCCGGACCCAGGAACGTCGGGACCGTGCACGGGGCGATCGCGTGCGCCAGCACCTCACGGAAGCCCGCCATGCTCGCCTCCCCCGGTTCGCTCGCCACCCCGGGGAAGACGGGCACCAGGGCGTGGAGCAGCCAGCCGACGCCCTGAAGCGTCGCGAATCCGGCGCGTCGAGGATCGTTCAGCGCGCCACCGAGCATCCGGATGTCGATGCCCATGATCGGCCACTGATCCGGCAGCTCGCGGAACCGCAAGAGATCGTCGATCGTCGCGTCGTCGAGCGACGAGAGCGCAGCAGACACGCCTTTGCCCGGCGTCGGTTCGGTGGGTTCGCCGCTCGACGCCGCGACGGTCTTCGGCGATGTGGCCCCCGACATCTCACGACGGACCGTGCCCGCTCGCCGCACCCGCTCGAACAGCTCATCGGCGGATCCGACCGTGGACAGCGCCCGCACGCTGAGGAAGCTGCGTCCGCGGATCTCCTCGGGAAGCTGCGGAGCGTCGGGCATACGCATCGAATTCACGAACACGTTGAGCGATGCCGGGGCCTCTACGGACAGATCGCGGACGGCCCGCAGCACCGACCCGGCGTCTGCGGCGTCGAAAGTGAGTTCGGTTCCCCACAGCGACGGGGCGGGAACCAGGTCGATCTCGAGGGCCGTCACGATTCCGACGACGCCGCCCGCTCCGCGAAGCGCCCACATCATCTCCGGGTCGCTCTCGTCGTCGACCCGATCATGGGTCCCGTCGCTCCGCAGCACCCACGCGGCCCTGAGGTTGTCCGACCCGAGTCCTGCTGTGCGACTGAACCAGGAATGGCCGCCGCCCAGGGTGTACCCCGCGACGGCGACGACCGGGCTCGTGCCGGCAGGAGCCACCCAGCCCGTTCCTTCGAGCGCCTCGACGACGGCGCCCCAGCGGACTCCGCTGCCGATGCGGACCACCCCCGAACCGAGGTCGATCGACAGCTCGTCGAAGGCCGCCATTCGGACGATGACGGCGTCGGCCAGGTCTCCGCCGGCGCCGTGCCCGGTGGGCTGGACCGCGAGCGTCACACCCGCGTCGCCCGCGGCGTCGAGAAGAGCGCGCAGATCGCGCAGATCGGTCGGTGCGGCCACGCCCGCCGGATGCTGTTCGATCGCCAGGTTCCACGGACGACGCGCCGCGTCGAAGGATTCGTCGCCGGGGAGGACGAGAGCACCGCGCAGGGCATGCCGCGCGGATTCGAGCACAGAGCGAAGGGCCATGAGGTCACCGTACGACTCCCTTCGGACATCGTCTACGGCCTCATGGCCCTGCGCTCATTCCCGGTCGTGCCGGGGATCGATCATTCGCCGGCGAGACCGCCGAGCATGTGGCCGAACGAACGGCCCTCTCCGAGATACGTCGCCGGGTCGTACGGGTCGGCGGCCGCAGCCACCTCGCGCTTCGCGATCGCCTCAGCCAGCTCGCGAGCGCCCTTCTCGACGCGCTTGGCCAGAGGCGCGACGTCGTCGCCGCCCCCGCCCCAGTCGCTCGACGCCGCGAACACACCGGTCGAGACGGCGTCGGCATGCAGGTAGGCGAAGAGCGGACGGATGGCGTAGTCGATGGCGAGCGAGTGCCGAGCCGTGCCGGCGTTCGCTCCGATCAGCACCGGCTTGCCCGTGAGCGCGTCGGGATCGAGCACGTCGATGAACGACTTGAAGAGCCCGTTGTAGCTCGTCGAGAAGATCGGCGTGACGGCGATGAGCGCGTCCGCCGACACCACTGTGTTGATCGCGGTCTCGAGCGCGGGCGGTGCGAATCCGGTGAGCAGGTTGTTCGTGATGTCGTGGGCGTAGTCGCGCAGCTCGATCACGTCGACGCTCGCCTCGATGTCGTGCCCCGCGAGGGCCTTCACGGTCTCGGCCGCGAGGCGATCCGCGAGCATGCGCGTGGACGACGGGTTCGAGAGCCCGGCAGACACGACGGCGATACGACGAGTGGTCATCTCAGGCCCCCTTCCGGCTGAGTCCGAACGCGGCTCCCGCCGGAGCGGGAGAGTCCTGATAGGGCGAGTCCCCCGTCAGGTTGTCACCGCGGTTCGCACCCGGACGAGCCTGACGCGTCGGTCCGTCGCCGAACTCGGCCCTCACCCGTGCGGCATGGGTCGGAGCATCCGGCACGCCGGCCGGACGATCCTTCGCCAGCTCCTTGCGCAGGACGGGCACGACCTCGGAACCGAGGATGTCCAGCTGCTCGAGGACGGTCTTCAGCGGAAGGCCCGCGTGGTCGATCAGGAACAGCTGACGCTGGTAGTCGCCGTAGTGCTCGCGCATGGCGGCGTAGCGGTCGATGACCTGCTGAGGCGAGCCCACCGTCAGCGGGGTCATCTCGGTGAAGTCCTCCATGCTCGGTCCGTGACCGTACACAGGGGCATTGTCGAAGTAGGGGCGGAACTGATTCACGGCATCCTGCGACTTCGCCGCCATGAACACCTGGCCACCGAGGCCGACGATCGCCTGTTCGGGTGTGCCGTGTCCATAGTGCGCGTAGCGCTGGCGGTACAGCTCGATCAGGCGCTGGTAGTGCTCCTTGGGCCAGAAGATGTTGTTCGCGAAGAAGCCGTCGCCGTAGTACGCGGCCTGCTCGGCGATCTCCGGGGTGCGGATCGATCCGTGCCACACGAACGGCGCGACTCCGTCGAGGGGACGAGGCGTCGAGGTGAAGCCCTGCAGCGGGGTGCGGAACTTGCCCTCCCAGTTCACGACGTCCTCACGCCACAGCTTGTGCAGCAGGGCGTAGTTCTCGATCGCCAGCGGGAGCCCCTGACGGATGTCCTGACCGAACCAGGGGTACACCGGACCCGTGTTGCCGCGGCCGAGCATGAGGTCCATGCGCCCGTCCGAGACGTGCTGCAGCATCGCGTATTCCTCGGCGATGCGCACCGGGTCGTTGGTCGTGATCAGGGTGGTCGACGTCGAGACGATCAGACGCTCGGTCTGAGCCGCGAGGGCGGCGAGGAACGTCGTGGGGCTCGAGGACCAGAACGGAGGGTTGTGGTGCTCGCCGATCGCGAAGACGTCGAGGCCGACCTCCTCGCTGTGCTTGGCGATCGCGAGGGTCGCCTTGATCCGCTCCTGCTCACTCGGCGTCTCGCCGGTGGTCGGGTCGCGGGTGATGTCGCTGACCGACATGATGCCGAACTGCACCGGGACGCCTGCCTGCTCACTCATGATTGCTCCGTCTTCTCCGAATCGGGTGCCCTGCATCCGGTTCTATTCATTTGAATGTATCTGAGTCAACGCGATGCGAGCAACTTTATTCCCCGAGTAGCCTCAGAGCATGCACAGCGACGGATCCGCCCTGACGAACCCCGCCACCGGATCCGTCCAGAAGCCCCGCAAGCGCGTGCCGTTCTGGGACAACGCGCGATATGCGTGCATCGTCCTCGTGGTGCTCGGCCACGCGATCCAGCGCCTCACCTACGACTCCGACATCGCGCTCGCGGCCTATCTCGCCCTCTACGCCTTCCACATGCCGGCGTTCGCGATCATCTCGGGCTACTTCTCGAAGTCCGGTTCCCCGACGCGTGTGCAGATGGCCAGGGTGATCACCGACATCCTGCTGCCCTACGTGATCTTCGAGTTCCTGTGGACCCTCACGAAATGGCTGGTCGAGGGTCAGGCCGACCCGAACTTCACCAAACCGTCCTGGACCCTCTGGTTCCTCCTGGCGCTCGGCATCTTCCGCCTCGTCCTCCCCTACCTCGCGCTGCTGCGGTGGCCGCTGCTGTGGACCGTCATCATCTCGATCGGCGTGGGCTATCTGCCCAACGTCGACAGCACGTTCTCGCTCTCGCGGACCCTGGGCCTTCTGCCCTTCTTCGCACTCGGCTGGTGGCTGCGCGAACGCGACGTCGTCACTCGCTTCCGCCTCCTCGAGATCCGCCCGTGGTGGATCCGCGTCGTCAGCGTCGTACTCCTCGCCGCGGCAGGATTCTCGGCCTGGCGGTGGATCGATGTCTGGAAGGAGCTCGATCTGCGCCACTGGTTGTTCTACGAGGACGCGTACGCGGACCTCGGCGGAGAGCAGTGGTGGGCCGGCGGTGTGCGCGTCGCACTCATGCTGATGGCAGTGATCCTGAGCGCCGCCTTCTTCGCTCTGATCCCCCGCGGAACCTACTGGTGGACGAAGTTCGGCCAGTACACGATGTACGTGTTCCTGCTCCACTCGTTCGTGCTGTACCCCTTCCGCGAGACCGGGGTGCTGCGCGACCTCGACCCGACGTGGCTGTGGCTGCCGCTCGTGACGCTGCTGTCGGTGGTGCTGGCTCTCGCGCTCGCCACCAAGCCCGTGCGCTGGCTCTTCCGCCCGCTGGTGGAGCCTCGCCCGTCCTGGCTCTTCCGAGACCACGAGCTGGCTCGACGCGAGGGCCACCGCAGCGACCCGACCGGCTCTCGTCGGCCCCGTCAGGGCGCAGCGGCTAGCCTGAAGGAGTGACGAGAGCCGAGATGATCCGCGACCGCCTCGTGGACCATGCGGACTCGTCGGGGTTCGGGGCTCACGGGCTCCACGTGCTCGTGGGTGACGACGTCGCCGAGCACCGGTGGACTGCCGACGTCCGCGAGGAGATCCACTCGGTTGCGAAGGGCGTGTGCGTCCTCGCGGCCGGAATCGCTGCCGCCGACGGTCTCATCTCGCTCGATGCCCCGATCGCAGAGTACGTGCCGGACCTCGCCTTCGGAGACGGCGTCGAGCACCTCACGCTGCGACGACTGCTCTCGATGTCGAGCGGAGTCGATCTCGCCTGGTCGGAGACCATGATGACGGACTGGCCCGATCTCGCACGAGAGTTCCTCTCGCGCCCGTCTCGCGGTCACGTCTTCCAGTACTCCAACGCCAGCACGTACGCGGCGATGATGATCCTGGCCACGCGGACCGGTGACGTCGTCGAGTATCTGCGCCCCCGGCTGCTCGCGCCTCTGGGCTTCGACGACCTCGAGTGGGAGCGGTGCCCGCAGGGACGCATCGTCGCGGGAGGCGGCATCGCACTGCGCACGGAGGAGGTGGCACGCCTCGGTCGACTGATCCGCGACCGTGGCGAATGGCAGGGCCGACGACTCGTGCCGACCGAGATCATCGACGCGATGCACTCCGACTGGGTGGTCGCCGGTGAGAATGCCGGTTACGAGCGCTATGCGCTCGCGGGCTGGGACGGCCCGGGCCAGGTGTGGCGCCTGCACGGGGCGTACGGACAGCTGCTGATATTCGGTGAGGATGCCGTCGTCACGATCACAGCCGACGACCATTTCGGTGCGGATGCCTACGCGACCTTTGTCGCGGAGACGCTGCGCTCCTGACCCTTGACCGGCATCAGGCGAAGAGGTCGGCGCCGACGAACGAGCCCGGCTTCGAGCCTCCGGGGACCGCCCAGATCCCTGACCCGACGTGCGTGACGTACTCGTTCATCCGATCCGTCGACAGCCGGCGCTGCAGCGAGACGAACTGAGCGGGATCCCGCTGGTACGACAGGAAGAAGAGCCCCGCGTCCAGCCGTCCGAGATCGTTGTTGCCGTTGACGTAGTTGAATCCTCGCCGCAGGATCCGGATGCCGTCGTTCTGGTCCGGATGCGCGAGACGCACGTGCGCGTTCTGATCGATGGCCGACGTACCGAAATCCGGCGCCGCGAACTCGTCGCCGCCGGAGAGCGGAGCGCCCTCGCCCTTGTCGCGCCCGATGATGGTGTTCTGCTCGGAGAGCCGCACGCGGTCCCAGGTCTCGATCCGCATCGCGATCTTGCGCGCCACGAGGTACGACCCGCCGACCATCCACTCGGGCCTGTCATCGGGGCCGAGCCACACGTTCTCGTCGAGGGCGACGGAGTCATCGGCGAGGATGTTCGCGGTCCCGTCCTTGAAGCCGAACAGGTTGCGGGGCGTCGCCTGCGCCGACGTCGTGCGGGACGTCTTGCCGAACCCGAGCTGGGACCAGCGCAGCTTGGCACGACCGAAGGCGATGCGGCTCAGGTTGCGGATCGCGTGCACGGCGACCTGGGGGTCGTCGGCGCACGCCTGGATGCAGAGATCGCCGTGCGAGGTCTGCGGGTCGAGATCGTCGCCGAGGAAGGCGGGAAGCCTCTCGAGCCGCTCGGGACGCAGGGAGGCGATGCCGTACCGGTCGCCCTCGTCGTTCTCGAACAGGGTCGGGCCGAAGCCGAACGTGATCGTGAGGCCGGCTGCCGTCAGCCCGAGAGCCTCGCCCGTGTCATCCGGCGGCACCTCCGCATCGCCCCCGACAGCGCCGGTGGCACTCACCTCGAGCCCCTGCGTCATCCGCGAGGCGGCATACGTCCAATCCTGCAGCAGCGAGACCAGGTCTTCGCGGTCGGTGCGAGGCATCATGTCGAAGGAGGCGAAATGCAGATGCTCCTGCACGGGCGTCGTGATTCCCGCCTGATGGGCGCCGAAGAAGTCGTACGCACGCTGGGCGTCCGCTTCTGCTCTCGCGCGTCCGAGCGCGACTCCCCCCGACAGTCCGGCGCCGACTCCGACGGCGAGGGACGCGACGCCGCCGCCGAGTGCCAGTCCGAGGAGTCCGCGCCGGCTGAGACCCGTGGCCGAGGATGCCGCGGCCGCCGACTCCGGGAGGGAGTCGGCAGCTGCAGCGTCCTTCGCGCTGTCGTTCATGTGCGAGACCGTGTCCGTCGGATCAGTCGAGGACGGTGCCGGTGAGCTGCGAGAGCGGCTCTGCGAGGGCGTTGATGAGATCGGTGAACTCGCGCTTGTCCGCATCGGTGAGCTCGGCGTAGCCGACGAAGCCGTCGGAGAGCGAGCCGTGCGCCGCGAGGGATTCCTCGAGAGCGGAGTATCCGCCTTCGATCTCGGTCACGAGATCCGCGCCTTCATCCCCCTGTGCCGTGGCGAAATCCTGAACGAGCGAGAATGCCATCTTCGACCCCTCGACGTTCGCGGCGAAGTCGTACAGGTCGGTGCCGGACCACCAGTCCTCCTCGCCGGAGATCTTGCCCGTCGCCACTTCGTCGAGCAGCGCGATCGCGCCGTTCGAGATGCCGCCGATCCCCTGGTCGTCGAGAGCCGCGGTGAAGTCGTCCGAGTGCACGTAGTCGTAGAGCTCCTGCACGTCGGCGATCAGCTGGTCGCCGTACTCGGCGCGCTCCTCCGTCGTCGACGGTGCCCAGTCCTGCCATGCGGGCGTCTCGCCGTCGGCGTTGAGGGCGTCCTGCGCCGGCACCCAGAGGTCCTTCTCGATGCGGTGGAAGCCCGTCCAGTCGAGGCCCTCCGCCACAGCGTCGACCTCGCGGTAGTCGATGCGGGGGTCGAGCGTCCCTAGCGCTTCGGCGACGGGCTCGATGCGCTCGTAGAACGCGCGCGTCTGGGGGAACAGCGCTCGCGCGGCCTCATCATCGCCGGACTCATAGGCGGTGACGAACTCGTCGACCGACGGAACCAGCTGACCGACCTGGTCCTTGACGAAGGCGGCGTAGAGGTCGACGGCCTGCTGCTTCTGATCGGCATCCTCGCCGTCGACCGCGACCCGGTCGCCGGTCACGGTGAACGCGGACTTGCCGACCCCCTCGCCGATCATGCCCGGCTTGCACAGCGTGAAGTACTCCCCCGGCTGAGCCACCACCGTGAGGGTCCGCGACGCTGAGGGCGCGATGTTCTCGACCTCGCCGACGATGCGGAGGCCGTCTTCTGCGAGCAGATAGAACTCCGAGGTCTGCGCGCTGTCGTTCTTCACATCGAACGTGAGTGTGCCGCTCTTGGCGGTCGCAGCCGAGACGGCGCACGCCGAGTCGGTCGACGAGACGTCGAAGGATGCACCCGCGGCGACGTCGCTCTTGGCGACGCACCCGCTGAGGACGAGTGCTGCCGCGCCTGCTGCGGCGACGGCACCGAGGATTCGGCGAGAGGTGGTCATGCTGCTCCTTGCTGGGTGAGAGTGGATGCCGACGTGTCCCGGCCAGGGGACGTCTGCACATGTGGGGAGGCGGACCGGCGTGACCGGAGCCCCCGGATGAAGAAGAGCCCGACGACGACGATGTACACGGTCCAAGCCGTGACCTGGAGCCACGTCATCCGTGGCATGAAGCCGACGGTCGCCTGCAGGATGGTCGCCCAGGCACTGTCGGGCGCGATCACGTTCGTGACATCGAAGGCCCAGCCGAAGGGGAATGCCACCCAGCCGAGAGCGACCGCCCCGGTGGCCGCGTCGATCGGTGCCGCCGCGGTGAACGGTCCCGGCAACGCGCCGGCCTCCTGGAGGTCCATGATCGCGTAGGCGAGCACCCCGGCTGCGACGATGACGAGGAACCCACTGGTCCAGGTGAAGAACCGGCGAAGGTCGAGCCGGACGGCGCCGCGGGCGAGCGCCCAGCCGATCACCACGGCGGCGAGAAGCCCGAGCACCGCGCCGAGCAGCGCCGACGGAGCATCGCCGAAGGACTGCACCATCGACCACAGCAGAAGAGTCGTCTCGATCCCTTCGCGTGCCACCGAGACGAAGCCGATCGCGATCAGCGCCCAGACGCCGCCCTGTGTGAGCGCGCGGTCGAGTCCGCCCTCGAGGGTCGCCTTCATCGTGCGCCCGGCCTTCTGCATCCAGAAGATCATCCAGGTCACCATGCCCACCGCGAGCAGCGACAGCAGTCCGCCGATCAGCTCCTGAGCCTCGAAGGTCAGCGAGTACGCACCGAAGGTCAGGACGGCCCCGATGCCGAGTGCGAGGGCGATCGCCAGGCCGACCCCCGCCCAGAGCCTGGGCAACGCGTCACCGCGACCGAGCCTGCGCAGGTAGGCGACGAGGATGCCGACGACGATCGCGGCTTCGAGGCCTTCACGAAGACCGATGAGAAAAGTGGCGAGCACGGAGGGAACTCTCTGGGAAAGACTGAGGTAAGGCATCCCTTACTTCAGAGACATTAGCACCCCTTCCGCTCGGGCCTCGCACGCACGCGATCGCCTCTCGGTAATTCGGCGCAACACTGAACCGCACTCGCCCAGACCCGATCTACGCTCGGTGAATGGCTGATCTCTCGCTTCCCATCCTCGACCTGTCCCAGCTCGATGCCGGTCCCGAAGCCGCTGCTCGGTTCCGCGACTACCTTCGCGCGGCCACGCACGACGTGGGCTTCTTCTATCTCACCGGCACAGGCGTCTCCCCCGAGCTGGAGGCGAGGTTGCACCGCGCGGCGCTCGATTTCTTCGCGCTGCCCGACGACGAGAAGCTCGCGATCGAGAACGTCAAGAGTCCTCATTTCCGCGGGTACACGCGGGTCGGCGGCGAGCGGACGCAGGGCAAGGTCGATTGGCGCGAGCAGATCGACATCGGCCCCGAGCGCGAGCCTGTCGAGGGCGGTCCGGCCTTCAATCGACTCGTCGGCCCGAACCTGTGGCCCGCCGCACAGCCCGAGCTCAAAGCGGTGATCACCGAGTGGCACGACACGCTGACCGAGGTCGCCCGCAAGCTCCTGCGCGCCTGGGCCGTCACGCTCGGGGCGGACGAGTCGTACTTCGACGAGCCCTTCCGGGATCCGTCGACGCTGATCAAGATCGTCCGCTACCCCGGCACCCACGAACCCGAGCCGCAGCAGGGCGTCGGAGCGCACAAGGACTCCGGAGTGCTGACCCTGCTCTGGGTCGAGCCCGGCAAGGGCGGCCTGCAGGTCGAACGAGACGGCGAGTGGGTGTCAGCCCCGTCCGTCCCGGGCGCGTTCGTCGTCAACATCGGCGAGCTGCTGGAGTACGCGACCGGCGGCTACCTCAAGGCGACCAACCACCGCGTCATCTCCCCTCGGGCACCCGAAGAGCGCATCTCCATCCCGTTCTTCTTCAACCCCGCGCTCGATCAGCAGCTGCCGCTTCTCGAGCTTCCCGCAGATCTCGCCGCGGCGGCGACCGGCATCACCGAGGACCCGAGCAACCCCATCCATGCCACCTATGGCGAGAACGCCATGAAGTCGCGACTGCGTGCGCACCCCGACGTGGCTGCGATCCACCACCCCGACCTGGTCGGCACGAACGCCTGACCCGGGTCACAGCGCCGCGCCTCCTCCGAGCGCGACGATCTCGCGCAGGGCCTGGAGGTGTCCGTCGAAGGCTGCACGGCCGGCTGCGGTCGAACGGACCCACGTGCGAGGGCGACTGCCGAGGCTTCCCTTGCGCGCGACGACGTACCCCGCGGCCTGAAGGTGCGAGATGGCCTTGCTCAGCGGAGAGTCGCCGCACTGGAGGATCTCACGCAGCGTCGCGAAGTCGAGCTCGATGCCGTCACCGAGCGACGCGAGGACCGAGAAGCGGATCGGCGACGCGAAGTTGTCGTCGAGTCGGGTCCGCGGGTGCGGCACCGATGGGGTGTCAGTCACGGAGATCACGTCCGGGGACGAACGACACGGCGACGAACAGCGCGATGATGCCCAGGCCACCGACGAATCCGAGGCCGATCGGAACGCCGTCGAGCAGGACGAGCAGAGCCAGTGCACAGCCAGCAGCGGCGAAAGCGAGCTGGTGCGGCCAGCGCCACGAGGCGCCGACCGCAGGAAGGCCCATCTCACTGCGAGCGGCGACGAGCCAGACGAAGGTCATGAGCACGACGAGCAGAAGGAGCGTGCTCGCGAGCACCCCGTCTGGCGCGGAGCCGAGCATGGCCATCACTCCGAGAGCGACTCCCACGCAGATGGTTCCCCACCGCATCGCCCGTGGAAGCGGCTTCGGCATGGACCGCGGGGGGCGCGGGTCACCCGATGCCAGAGCGAGCTGAACTGCGCCGTAGCCACCGAATCCAACCAGCATGAGGACGGCCGGGATCCACACACCGATCTCCGGGAACCCGGGATAGAAGACAGCGAAGCCGAAGACGACGAGCACCACGACCGTCAGAGCACCGCCGGCCAGCAGAATGGGCCAGCGCGACCACGTCAGGCGCAGTTGCATTCCGCTCCGCTGAGCCATACCTGTGGAGAGCTGCCCCCACACGAGAAAACTGAAGACGAAGACCTGCGGCGTCACGCCGCCGTGACCACGTATCGCCGTAACCAGAGCGACGAGATACACCGCAGTAACGGCCGCATTGGCGATCTGCAGCCACGCAAGCGCCCGCCGGTCGACTACGCGCCCGCGCCGGTGCTTCACAGCATCCGCCTCGTCGAGGTAGCGCTGCGCGACGTCCGCACTGGGCGGCGCGATCGCCTCGTGCCCTTGGATCGGCTTCTGCTCCATCGCGTGACCCCCTTCGCTTTCCATCTGGAAAGCTCACTACTTTCCTAATGGAAAGCGTGCACGAGATCAACCCCCGAACATGACGAAGGCCGCCCCACACCTGGGGCGGCCTTCTCAAGAATGTTCTGCGCGATTGTACGCTGGCTCGCTCCGCGTTATCGGCGGAGACCCAGGCGCGCGATCAGCGAGCGGTAACGCTCGATGTCGACGCTCTGGAGGTAGCCGAGCAGACGACGGCGCTGACCCACGAGCAGGAACAGGCCACGACGCGAGTGGTGGTCGTGCTTGTGCTCCTTCAGGTGCTCCGTGAGGTCCTTGATGCGCTGCGTCAGCATCGCGGCCTGCACCTCGGGGGATCCGGTGTCACCGGGGTGCGTCGCGTACTCTTCGATGATCGCCTTCTTGACGTCTGCTTCCAGTGCCATAGATTCGATCCCCTCTCTGCTTGTTGCGCGGTGCCCGACGCCTGATGCGTGAGCTCTCTTTATCCGCGGCCGATCAAACGGCAACCTGAAGAGTCTACCAGGACTCGATGCCGCTGGGCGACCGTGCCCACGCCCGCCCGACGGCACCTCGGATACTCTCGAATCATGCATGACGGATACGCGGCGTGAGCGCTGCACGCAGCCATCTGATCGATCTCAGCCCCCTGCGGGCCAGCCCTGCATTCGCACGCATGTGGATCGGCTCGGTGCTCGCGGGGATCGGCGGGCAGCTGACGATCGTCACGGTGATGCTGCACGTGTTCGCGCTCACCGGAAGCACCTTCGCGGTATCGATGATCGCGGTCGCCGGACTCGTCCCCATGATCCTCGCCGGCCTCTACGGCGGGATGCTCGCGGACGCGTTCGACCGCCGCCGCGTGGCGTTGGTCGCGGCCACGGTGACCTTCGCCTCTACCGCGTTGCTCGCCGCGCTCACCTGGACCGGTGCGGAGACGATCTGGTGGCTCTATGTGCTGAGCATCGTCAACTCCGCCGCGAACTCGGTCGGCATGGCCACCCGGACCGCGATCGTGCCACGGCTCATCCCCCGCGACAAGCTGGCCGCCGCGTCCGCGCTCAACGGAGTGGCGTTCGGCCTCACCGTGATGGCCGGCCCCGCGGTAGCCGGCATACTCGTCGCGCTGACAGGCTACGGGTGGACTTACACACTCGACGTCATCCTGATGCTGTCGATGTTCCTCGGCCTGTGGAGTCTCCCTCCGCTGCGGCTGGAAGGGGACATCGTGCGGCCGGGGTTCGCATCGCTCGTGGACGGGTGGAGGTTCCTGCGCCGCGCGAACAACATCCGGATGCAATTCGTGGTCGACATCATCGCCATGACATTCGGGCAGCCCCTCGTGCTCTTCCCCGCACTCGGCACCCTTCTGCTGGGCGGCGGAGCGGTGACCACCGGCATCCTCACCGCAGCCGTCGCCGCGGGCACATTCGCATCGAGCCTCTTCTCCGGTCGGGTCGTGCAGCACCGCTGGCACGGACGCGGCATCGAGCGCGCGGTCGAGGCCTATGGCGCGTCCATCCTGCTCTTCGGCGTGGTCCTGGTCATCGGAGCCGTCTCTGCCGGGGCGACCGAGGCGACGCCGAACGTCGGGCTGATCATCGCCTCGTGCATCGCGCTCGCGCTCTCCGGCGCATCCGACAACATCAGCTCGATCTATCGCAACACGATGATGCAGGCGGCCGTGCCCGACGCCATGCGCGGTCGACTGCAGGGGGTCTTCATCATCGTGGTCGCCGGCGGCCCCCGGATCGGCGCCCTCTACGCGGGCACGCTCGCGACCTTCACGACCCTGTGGTTCCCGCCGCTGCTGGGCGGATTGCTGGTGATCACCCTGGTCGCCCTGCTCGCACGGCGCAGCCCGGGATTCCGCGGCTACGACGCAGAGAACCCCGAGCCCTGAGGGCCCGGGGTTCTCGAGATCAGGTGATCAGTCCTGCTGCAGAGCGCCCTGCAGGTCGAGGCTGATCGTGACGTCCTTGCCCACGAGCACGCCGCCGGTCTCGAGCGCGGCGTTCCACGTCAGGCCGAAGTCCTCGCGGTTGATGACCGTCTTGGCCGATGCGCCGGCCTTGTAGTTGCCCCACGGGTCGGAGCCGAAGCCACCGAAGTCGAGCTCGAAGCTGACGGGCTTGGTGATGCCGCGGATCGTCAGGTCGCCGTCGACGAAGAGCTCGCCGTCCTCGGCGCGCGCACCCGTCGACACGAACTCCATCGTGGGGAAGTTCTCGGTGTCGAAGAAGTCGCCGGAGCGCAGGTGCGTGTCGCGCCCCTCGTCCTTGGTGTCGATCGAGGTGACGTCGACGCTCGCCTCGACGCGGGCCTCGAGCGGGTTCTCGGGAGCGATCAGCGTCGCGCTCTTGACGCCGAACGTGCCGCGCACCTTCGAGATCATCATGTGGCGCACGCTGAACGTGACCTCGCTGTGCGACGGGTCGAGCACCCAGGTGCCGGGACGGTAGCCGGGAATGTCGATGCTGGTCATGGTTTCTCCTCTGGAGACATCAGCCGCATGTGTGCGGCAACGGATGAGGGGCCGTGTTCACGGCGTCACGCGTAACAACTTACATGCACATGCATGTATTCCCCTGAATGCGGATATTTCCTCGGGCGACGAGAAGGCGCCGAGCCCGCAGTGGGCCCGGCGCCTCCCGGCGTCGATCGGGTCAGCCGACGGCGACGAGATCGATGATGAAGATGAGGGTCTTGCCCGAGAGGAAGTGGCCTCCTCCGACCGGGCCGTATGCGAGGTGCGGCGGGATGACGAGCTCGCGCCGTCCGCCTTCCTTCATGCCCGGGATGCCGTCCTGCCACCCCTGGATCAGGCCGCGAAGCGGGAACTGGATGGTCTCGCCGCGACCCCACGACGAGTCGAACTCCTCGCCCGATTCGAACTCGACACCGGCGTAGTGCACGGTGACCGTGTCGCCGGGCTTGGCCTCGGCTCCGTCTCCCTCGATGATGTCGCGGATCACGAGCTCCGCGGGGGCGGGTCCGGTGGGGGCGTCGAACTCAGGCTTTGTGCGATCAGTCATGTCCTCCATCAAACCCGAGTCGCCCGGCGCGGGTCAACGCGATCGCTCCGCTGAGGGCGAAACGGCGATGCCGCCCGTCGACTGCCCCCTAAGCCCTTGACACCCGCGCACACCGGGTGCACCCTGTTTACAGATCAACTCAGCGCCCGGTAGACATGCAGGCATCGCCGCAGCACCGGGCGCTGAGTCTTGGTACGGAACCTGCTTGACGGCTCGAGCATCATGACGCTTGCTGCTCCTGCGCGTAGGCGATCAGCATCGATGCGAGCTCTTCGGGCCGGCTGAGGGCGACGCAGTGACTCCCCTCGATCTCGTCGGCGACGATGCCCAGGCGCTTCCGGGCGAGGTCGCGAAGGAATGCGGGCGGGAAGAATCTGTCCTCCGTGCAGACGACGAACCGAGTGGGAACAGAGGGCCAGGCCGTGAGCGGCCACGGGACGGCCATTGATGCGACCGACGGATGTGCTCTCTCCCGACCGATCGCCTCGTCGGCGAGCGCTCGCGGCACGTCGTGATAGAAGCCGATGTGCGGATCGTCGTTGCCGGTGAGGCCTCCGTCGCGGGCTGCCTGCGCCGCCACGGCATCCTCGAATCCGGTGTTGGACCACCACTCGTCCGGACGCTCCCCCGGGTCGGGAATCATCGCCGCCAGCATCACGAGCACGTCCGCCGCCAATCTCTCAGCGACGATCGGTGCGGTGAATCCCCCGAACGAATGGCCGACCACGACACCGCCCCGTCTCGCGTCTGCCGCGGCCACGACGGCATCCGCGTAGTCGGTGAGAGTGAGGGACTCGTCATCGCCCGGCAGGTCGGGTGCGATCACCTCATGTCCGCGCTCCCGCAGGACGGCGGCGAGCCGATGCCATGACCACCCCGTGTCTCCTGCTCCGTGCACGAGGATGAAGAGGGCCATGATCAGCGGGTCTCAGTAGGCCAGCAGAGCAGCCCGAGTGGCGCGGGTTCGGGCGAGCAGCGCCTGCTCGTCCGCCGGTGCCATAGGGTCGCGCCCCGTTATCGCGCGCTGACGGACGGATGCCAGCATGGTGGCGTCCTTGATGAACTCGCGCATCAGCGGACGCCGATCGCCCCGAAGCTGCGACGCCCATGCCAGGCCGGTCTTGCGCCCGGCGGGAGTCGCGAGCATCGTGACCTCCTCGGGGGTGAACCACCCGGCGGCCGCGTAATCGCCCAGACGGGCCTTCGTGAGGCGAGACTCCTCGCGCCTCAACGCGATGATCCCCACGATGAACCCCACGAACAGCGGCACCTGGAGGACGAAGTAGAGGAGGAAGAAGTTCGCGAAGGACGATCCGTTCCACAGGCCGTGGAGCACCATCGCCCCCAGCATCCCGAGCAGACCGAACCCGAGTGCGGCCCCTGTCGACGCGTGCCGTCGAGCGGCCAGGCCGATGGCGAGACCCGTCAGCGATGTGAACATCGCGTGGGCGAAGGGCGACATGATCGCCCGGAGGATGAACGTCACCGTCAGCTGCTCGCCGCCGCCCTCGATGAGGCTGATCGCGAAGTACTGGATGTTCTCGGTGAACGCGAAGCCGGCACCGACCAGCGCCCCGTAGACGACCCCGTCGACCGGACCGTCGAACGAGCGACGCGCGATGAGGAAGATCAGGAAGACTCCGAAACCCTTCCAGAACTCCTCGACGATCGGCGCCTGGATGACGGCGCCCGCCACTTCTCCCCGGAACCCCAGGAGCGCGGTCAGCCCGAGGTCGACGAGGAGCGTGAGTCCCACGGCGGCGATCGCACCCCAGGCGATCGCGAAGAACACCAGCGACTTGGGCTCGGGTTCCCACCGGTCGATCATACGGACGACGAAGAAGACGATGGCGAGCGGGACGAGCGCGAGGACGAGGCCGATGATCGATGCGAGCGGACCCAGGAACAGACCGAAGTAGGCGATGAGCCCGAGCATCAGCAGACCGAGGAAGCCGAACAGCGCGAACAGCGCGACGCGTCCGCCTCGGCGTGCCGCCGGCAGGGCAGGAAGACCGGGGGCAGGCGAGGGTGCGGCCGGAGCGGGAGGCGAATACGGGGTCGGCTGCGCGAGGACCGAGGCGTACTGAGGACGCTGGGAGAACTGCGGCGGGGCGTAGTTCGACTGCGCGTACTGCTGCGCCGAATACTGCGGGGGCTGCACAGCATACTGCTGGGGATACGTCGGCGGCTGCTGGGGATACGTCGGCGGCTGTTGCTGCGCGGGCGGCGGCGTGTACGGCGATGGCTGGGACGGTCCTCCGGAACTCATAGCCAAAGCATATGGCGAACAACCAACTTCGCCCGGGTCTGGCGACTTCCTCCAGGCAATCGAGCCGAGCAGCGGATAGCGTAGGAGCATGCGGTTCGCTCATCTGCGTCGTGCCGACTCTCCCGCTGCGCATCTCGCAGTGGTGGAGGGTGCCGATGCCATCCTCGTCTCCGATCTCCTTCCCGACCCCCCTGCGACGCTTCAGCAGCTGATCGAAGGGGGCGAGCAGACGCTCACCGCTCTTCGCTCGGCCCTCGACGGCGATGCCCCGCGGCACCCGCTCGACGGGTGGAGCTTCGCCTCAGCGGTCATCGCTCCCCCGGCGGTCCTCGCGGTCGGCCTCAACTACGCGGCTCACTCGAGCGAGCTCGGTCTAAAGACCGACGCCGCTCCGACCGTGTTCACCCTGTGGCCGAACTCGCTGACAGGCCACGAGCAGACGACGTCGTGGCCGCGTTCGCTGAGCGAGGCTGTGGACTACGAGGCGGAGCTCGGTGTGCTGATCGGCACCCCGGCGAAGGATGTCGCAGAGGCCGACGCGCTCTCGCACGTCTGGGGCTACACCGTCGTGAACGACATCACCGCGCGGAACGTCCAGTTCTCTGAAGCGCAGTGGTCACGGTGCAAGTCGTTCGACGGCTTCACCCCGACCGGTCCCTTCGCCGTCACGGCCGACGAGGTCGCCGACCCGCAGGACCTGCACATCTGGGCGATCGTCGACGGCCAGACCGTCCAGGACGCGAGCACGGATCAGATGGTGCGGTCGGTCGCGAAGCTCATCGCGCATCTCTCGCAGTCCCTGACGCTGCTTCCCGGCACTCTGATCTCCACCGGGAGCCCCGGCGGTGCCGGATACTCTCGAGACCCCCAGATCTTCCTCCGGGATCGTTCGACGGTGACGGTCGGCATCGACGGCATCGGCGAGCTCACCACCCACTGTCGCGTGCTGGACTGATCACCCGCTCACTCTGTGACACACGGAAGGGCCCCGGCGAGATGTCGCCGGGGCCCTTCCGTGTGCTCGGAGTCAGATCTCGATGAGGTCCTCGGACCCGATCACCGGGATCGCGGCCGTGATGGCCTCGAGTCCCGACAGACGCGCGGGCGACAACTGCTTGATGACCTCTTCGCGAGACATCAGTCCGGCTTCGACGACCAGGTCGGCGACGTTCCTGTTCGTCAGCAGCGCGGTCTTGGCCAGCGCGGCCGCGGCGGCGTATCCGATGAACGGCGTGAGTGCTGTGATGACGCCGACCGAAGCGCCGACCATGGCGCCGAGGCGGTCTCGGTTCGCCGTGATGCCGTCGACGCAGTTGACGCGCAGCGTCCACATCGCCTGTCGCATCCAGGTGATGGACTGGAAGATCGAGTGGGCGATCACGGGCTCGAATGCGTTGAGCTGGAGCTGCCCGGCCTCGGCCGCCATCGTCACCGTCATGTCGGCGCCGGCAACCGCGAACGCCACCTGATTGACGACCTCCGGGATCACCGGGTTCACCTTGCCCGGCATGATGCTGGAACCGGCCTGCATCGCCGGCAGGTTGATCTCGCCGAAGCCCGCCTGCGGACCCGACGACAGCAGTCGCAGGTCATTGCAGATCTTCGACAGCTTCATGGCGTTGCGCTTCAGGGTCGACGAGAACGACATGAACGAGCCGGTGTCGCTGGTCGCCTCGACGAGGTCGCCGGCCGTCACCAGGTCGAGTCCGGTGATCTCGCGCAGATGCTTCAGGACAGCGGGTGCGTAGTCGACGTGCGTGGTGATGCCGGTGCCGATGGCGGTCGCACCCATGTTGATCTCGAACATCAGCGAGGCGTTCTCGGTGAGGCGCGTGTGATCGTAGCCGAGGGTCGAAGCGAAGCCGTGGAACTCCTGACCCAGAGTCATGGGCACGGCGTCCTGCAGCTGCGTTCGTCCGACCTTGAGCACATCGTGGAACTCGTGCGACTTGTGCAGGAACGAGATGCGCAGCAGATCGAGCTCTTCGAGCAGCGAGCGGAGTGTCAGAGAGAGACCGATCTTGACCGCCGTCGGGTAGACGTCGTTGGTCGACTGACTGCGGTTCGTGTGATCGATCGGCGAGAGGAACGCGTAGTCGCCCTTCTCGCGTCCGGCGAGCTCGAGGGCGATGTTGGTGATGACCTCGTTGGCGTTCATGTTCGTCGACGTGCCGGCACCGCCCTGGATCACACCGACGGTGAACTGATCGTGGAACTCTCCGTCGATGACACGCTGGGCGGCCCGATCGATCAGGTCCGCACGCTCGGGGTCGAGGACGCCGATCTCGCGGTTCGCTCTGGCGCTGGCCTGCTTGACCATCGCGAGTGCGACGACGAGGTCCGGATAGACCGAGATCGGACGCTTGGTGATCGGGAAGTTCGCGTCGGCGCGGGCGGTGTGGATCCCCCAGTACGCGTCGGCGGGAATCTCCATGCTCCCGAGCGAATCGGTCTCGGTGCGGGTGGGGGCAGGCGCGGCAGAAGCCATGTCACATCCTTGTGGGTAGTGGCGAGTGTGTGGTGCGGGGGATGCATCCAGTCTACGCCTGCGTGCATGCACGGCCAGGGATACGACGGCGGGTCAGCGTTTGCGAGAGAAAGCCTCGAGACGCTCCTCCGGGCTGAGACGGGCCATTCTCTCCAGCCACGCCATCGAGAAGTGATCGCCGGTCGGCGCGTCGGTCACGGGCACCACGGTGTGGGTGATCGTCTCGGGTCGTACATGCACGATCTGGAACGCCTGCGCCGCATCCATGCCGTTCACATCGGCGGCCGGACGAGCGACATTCATCGTGTAGCAGGTCGCCGAGGACACGCTGACAGGCACGCCCGCGAAGGTGCCGTGCGACGAGTAATGCAGGTGGCCGGCGAGGATACCGCGCACGTCCGTGTCACGAATGACCTCCGCGAGTTCGTCCTGGTGCCGCAGCTCGAGTATGTCGAAGAGCGGAAGGTGGCTCGGGAGCGGCGGGTGGTGCATCGCGAGCAGCGTGCCGTGCGGCGCCGGTTGCTTCAGGATCTCCGCCAGCCATGAGAGCTGGCCGGGGTCCAGGTCGCCGTGATGCCATCCGGGCACACTCGTGTCGAGGGCGATCAGGCGCAGACCGTCGAGGTCCCATGCGCCCGTCACGGGCTCCTCCGTCGCGGGCAGGTCGAGCAGCCCCTCGCGCAGCGCCGGCCGCTCGTCGTGGTTGCCGGCAACCCAGACGACGGTCGTCCCCAGCTCCTGCGCCACCGGCTCGACGGCGCGGCGGAGACGGCGATACGCATCCGGCTCCCCCAGGTCGGCCAGGTCGCCGGTGATGACGATCGCCGACGGGTGCGGGTGCACGGCCCTGATCGCCTCAAGGGTGCGAGCGAAGTTCGACTCGACGTCGTATCGTCCGCCGAGCCGCGCTCCACCCGCGAGGAAGTGCGGGTCGCTCACATGGATGATGACGTGCGAGGCGGGATCATGGCGACCGAAGACGAAGCCGCTGTCGGAAGGCGCTGACATGGTCTCAGCGTAGGCCGCGGCGCGACACCGGACGGGCGACGACTCCACGGCAGCTGTAGTAGTCGCGATACAGTGCTCGGATGGCGAAGAACGAGACACGGCGACGGATCATCGCGGATGCAGGGCTGACCGTTCTGGCGACCGATGGCTCTCGCGGTCTCACCCACCGAGCCGTGGACATCGTCGCGGCCGTGCCGGTGGGCACCACCTCGAACTACTTCCGCAGCCGAGAGGCACTCATCGCGGGCCTCGTCGATCGGATCGGCGAGCGTCTCGCCCCCAGCGACGACGACCTCGCACGGCGGTCATCGGAGGAACCGAGCAGAGAGCTCTTCGCCGAGTACATCCGCGACATCGTGCGTCGCCTCACCGACGACCGCGACGTCACACTCGCACTGTTCGAGCTGCGGCTCGAGAGCAGCCGCCGCCCCGAGGTCGGCGCCCTTCTCGGCGCGTGGCAGCGAGCGGGGTTCGACGCGGACGTCGCTTTCAACGCGGGAGCGGGCCTTCCGGGTGGTCGCCGAGAGATCGCGCTCTTCCACTATGCGATCGACGGCCTGCTGCTCGATCGGCTCACGACCCCGATCGATCCGGACACCACCACCGACGAGATCGTCGACGACCTCGTCGCCGGTCTCCTCCGCTGACGCCCTCCTGGGCAGGACTCGTCGGTCAGTGCCCGACGACGATGATCAGGATGCCTGCCACGACCGCAGCCGCGCAGAGCGCGAAGCATCCGTACGCGCCGAACAGCGCGATCCGTCGCTGCCCCTCGGTGAGCGGACTCTTCTTCGCCGCCTTGGCCGCCTGCTTGGCAGCCCGCTTGAGCTCCTTCTCGGAGATCACGGTGATGGCGTCGGTGAACTCCGCCGGGCTCACGACCGGCGCGTGTCCGCTGCGAACAAGGAGCCGAAGACCGAACGCATAGAACGTCACGACCGCGCAGGCTCCGATCAGAGCCGCAAGGAACACCTGGACGAATGCGCCCCAGTCGATGCCGACACTCACTTCGACTCCTCGCTCTTCGCCGTCTCGGGACTGTCGGCCCCGGGGCCGTCGACCCGCGTCGAGGCTCCCGTCTTCGGGGCCTTCTTCGCGGCCTTGGCCGCTGCCTTCGCCTTGGCGTCCGCCTTGGCCTGAGCCTTGACCTTCTCGCGCGCCTCCGCACGAGCCTTGGCCTCGGCCTTGGCCTCGATGATCCGCTGCTGTCGACGCGTGGGCGGGGGCGTGTCGGGGTGCTCGATCGCGAGCCCCGACTCGGCCACATCGCTCATGGCGTTCGCGGAGGTCACTGCATCCTTGCGGGAGCGAAGGAACAGGCCGATGATCACGGCCAGCGCAAGGACCGCGTCGATCGCGATGCCCCAGAGGCCGAGCCAGGTGATGAGCAGGGCCGCGAGGGCACCGACTGCACCTGCAGCCGGAAGTGTGAGGAGCCAGCCGATGGCGATTCGACCGGCGGTCCGCCAGCGGACCGTGGAGCCGCGGCGGCCGAGGCCGGAGCCGATGACCGAGCCCGAAGCGACCTGCGTCGTCGAGAGCGCGAAGCCGAAAGCGCTGGAGGCGAGGATCGTCGCTGCCGTCGAACTCTCGGCCGAGAAGCCCTGCGCGGGCTTGACCTCGGTCAGCCCCTTGCCCAGCGTGCGGATGATGCGCCACCCGCCGAGATAGGTGCCGAGGGCGATCGTCACCGCACAGGCGATGATGACCCAGAGGTACGGATCGGCCTGCTCGCTGCTCTGCCACCCGACAGTGATCAGCGCGAGGGTGATCACGCCCATCGTCTTCTGAGCGTCGTTCGTGCCGTGCGCGAGTGCGACCAGTGACGACGTGAAGATCTGTCCCCAGCGGAAGCCGTCGCGCCCGTCGGGCTTGCCGTCGTAGCGTCGCGTGATCGAGTACGCGAGCTTGGTCGCCGCGAAGGCGATGATGCCGGCCGTCAGCGGGGCGATGAGCGCCGGGAGGATGATCTTCGAGAGCACCATCCCGAAGTCGATGCCGTTGACTCCGACGCCGACCAGGGTGGCTCCGATGAGGCCGCCGAACAGCGCGTGGGACGAGCTCGAGGGCAGACCCAGCAGCCAGGTCAGCATGTTCCAGGTGATCGCGCCGATGAGACCGGCGAAGATCATCGGCAGGAACACGTCGCCTTGGATCGTGTCCTCGCGGATGATCCCGTGCGACACGGTCTTGGAGACCTCCGTCGACAGGAATGCTCCGACGAGGTTGAGGACTGCTGCGAGAAGGACAGCGGTCTTGGGCTTCAGCGCGCCTGTCGCGATGGGCGTGGCCATCGCGTTGGCGGTGTCGTGAAACCCGTTGGTGAAGTCGAAGAAGAGTGCCAGCAGGATAACCAGCACGACGATGAGGGCTGCGGTTTCCACCGTTCGCTTTCGGTCGTTGAGGAAGAAAGGAGAGGTGTCGACGGGATCGACGTGACGAACGAAGAGTTCACCGTGGGTTTTACTTCCGTTAACCGGCCCCGGTAGATCCTCCCACCCTCCCGGGTGCCGGTCAACTTGACCTGGGATAGCGTGGGAGGCGTGACTGATGCCCCGATCGCAGACCGCCGCTCGACCCTTCGCACGCACCACGGTGACACCTTCGATGATCCATACGAATGGCTTCGGGAGAAGGAATCCGGCGAGGTCATCGCACACCTCGAAGCCGAGAACGCCCACACTGAAGCCGAGCTCTCCCATCTGACCGACCTCCGCGAGACTCTGTTCCAGGAGATCAAGGGCCGGGTGCAGGAGACGGATCTGTCCGTGCCCACGCGGCGCGGGGCCTGGTGGTATTACAGCCGCACCGAAGAGGGCGCGCAGTACGGCATCCACTGCCGTACTGCCGCGGCCGAGGACGACTGGACTCCCCCGGTGCTGGAGCCGGGCGTGGCGGTGCCGGGCGAGATCGTGCTGCTCGACGGCAACGTCGAGGCCGAGGGGCATGAGTTCTTCTCCCTCGGAGCGTTCGACACCTCGGACGACGCGACGAAGCTGCTCTGGGCGACGGACTTCGAGGGCGACGAGCTCTACACGGTGCACGTGCGCGACCTCGTGACCGGCGAGACGCTCCCCGACGAGATCCCCGACACGGGTGGCGCGTTCTTCACACCGGACGGCACCGGGATCCTCTACACGACTCGCGACGAGGCATGGCGGCCCGACACTCTCTGGCTGCACCGTCTCGGCACTCCCGTCTCGGACGACGTGAAGCTCTTCCACGAGCCCGATGAGAAGTACTGGCTCGGCGCCGGCATCACCCGCAGCCGCAAGTACCTGGTGATCGCCGTCGGATCGAGCATCACCAGCGAGGAGTACCTCGTCGATCTCGCCGGAGACCTCACCGCAGCTCCTCGGATCGTCTGGCCGCGCCGCGAAGGCGTCGAGTACTCGCTCGAGCACGCAGTGGTGGACGGCGAGGACCGCCTCTACATCCTGCACAACGATGAGGCCCTGGACTTCGAGCTCGTCTCCGTGCCCGCCTCCGACCCACAGAGTGAGCGCCGCATCGTCCTCGCGCACGAGCCGGGTCGTCGACTGCTCGGGATGGACGCGTTCCGCGACTTCGCGACGGTGGAGTACCGCCGTGAAGGCCTGGAACGGGTCGGCATCCTGGACTACACGACGGACTCGGTCGACGACATCGCCTTCGACGAGCCCCTCTACTCGGCAGGCGTCAGCGGCAATCCGGAATGGCACTCGCCGTTCCTCCGGCTCGGCTACACGTCGTTCGTGACTCCGGGAACCGTCTACGAGATGGATCTCGCCACCCGCGAGCTGCATCTGCGCAAGCAGGTCGCCGTCCTCGGCGGGTATGACCCCCGGGAGTACGGCCAGAAGCGCGACTGGGCCACGGCGTCGGACGGTACCCGCGTGCCGATCTCCCTCGTGTGGAAGCGATCGTTCGGAGAGCCTGGCGCCGACCCGCGCCCCGTGCATCTCTACGGCTATGGCTCGTACGAGCACTCGATCGACCCCGGCTTCTCGGTCGCGCGGCTCTCGGAACTCGACCGCGGCATCGTCTTCGCCGTCGCTCATGTCCGCGGCGGTGGCGAGATGGGTCGGCAGTGGTACGAGGACGGCAAGCTGCTGAACAAGCGCAACACCTTCACCGACTTCGTCGCGTGCGCCGAGCACCTCGTGGAGCAGGGAGTCACGTCGCCCGAGCGCCTGGTCGCCGAGGGAGGAAGCGCGGGAGGACTCCTCATGGGCGCGGTGACGAACCTCGCTCCCGAGCTGTTCGCCGGCGTGCTCGCGGCAGTGCCGTTCGTCGACGCGCTCACCACGATCCTCGACCCCTCCCTCCCCCTGACGGTGATCGAGTGGGATGAATGGGGCGACCCGCTGCACGGAGCCGAGGTGTACGAGTACATGAAGTCGTACTCGCCGTACGAGAACGTCCGCGACGGCGTGCGCTACCCGCGCATCCTGGCCGTGACCTCGCTCAATGACACACGCGTCCTCTACGTCGAGCCTGCGAAGTGGATCGCTGCCCTGCGCGTCGCCGGTGCGACCGACGCCCTGCTCAAGTGCGAGATGGTCGCCGGTCACGGCGGTGTCAGCGGACGCTACAACTCGTGGAAGGAGCGGGCGTTCGAGCTCGCCTGGATCCTCGACACGGTCGGCCTCGCATCGCGCTGAGCTCTCGAAGAACACAGAGAACGGGCCGATCCGCAGGGATCGGCCCGTTCTCTGTGGTGCACGCGATCGAGACTCAGCCGAAGAGCGCTGCTGCCTCGTCGTAGCGGCTGCGCGGAACGGTGTTCAGCTCGCCCAGAGCCTCGGCGAACGGCACGCGCACGATGTCCGTGCCCTGCATCGCGACCATCTGACCCCATGCCTTGTCGATGATCGCGTCGGCCGCGTGGAGTCCGAGGCGCGTCGCGAGCACGCGGTCGAAGGCTGACGGCGATCCGCCGCGCTGGATGTGGCCGAGGATCGTCGCGCGGGTCTCGATGCCCGTGATGCGCTCGATCGCCGGAGCGAGCTGGTCGCCGATGCCGCCGAGTCGAGGACGGTTGAATGCGTCCAGGCCCTTGTCGCTGTAGGCCTCATCCATACCGAGCAGCTTGAACCCCTCGGAGACGACGACGAGCGGTGCGCGACCGCGATCGTGCGCGCTCGAGACGAGCTCGGTGATGTCGTCGATCGACATGGGCACTTCGGGGATGCAGATGGCGTGAGCGCCCGCTGCCATGCCCGCGTGAAGGGCGATCCAACCGACGTGGCGCCCCATGACCTCGGCGACCATGCAGCGCTGGTGGGAGTCGCCCGTCGTGCGCAGACGATCCATCGCGTCCGTGGCGATGTTGACCGCCGTGTCGAACCCGAACGAGTAGTCCGTGGCGCGCAGGTCGTTGTCGATCGTCTTCGGCACGCCGATGACGTTGATGCCGTCCTTGGCGAGGCGGTCGGCTGCTGCGAGGGTCCCCTCGCCGCCGATCGCGATGATGCCGTCGATCTTGTGTCCGTACAGCGTCTTGGCGATGTTCTCGGCGCCGCCGCGCTCACCCTCGTAGGGGTTCGTGCGACTGGTGCCCAGGATCGTGCCGCCGACCTTCGACAGGCCCTTCACCTCGTGTCTGGTGAGCGGGAAGAAGTCCCCGTCGACCACGCCGCGCCAGCCGTCGCGGATGCCGACGAACTCGAGGTCGTAGGTGGTGGTGCCCTTGAGCACGATGCCGCGGATGACCGCGTTGAGTCCGGGGCAGTCGCCGCCGCTCGTCAGAATGCCGATCTTCATGCTTGCCTCAGACGGGTTCAGGGAAGGGGGAACAGGCGACGTTGCCTGCGATCGACACTAGCGCTCCGGGCGGACCGGGCGCCATTCGAGACGATGAAAACCGAGGATCTTGCCGCCGTTGCGCGACGATTCGCCAGAAATGCGCGATACGCCCGGCCGACATGAGAAATCGGCGCCAAGAAACAGAATTCTTAACGCCGATCTCTGTCGACTCGAGAAGGCTCAGACGACGCCGAGCGTCTCCCGCAGAAGATGCATGAGAGCGCCCAGCTGCACAGGCTCGGCCGCCGCCTCGTCGAGGGCCTCGCCGTCCAGGGCACGGGCCGCGAGGCCCTGCTTCTGATCGATGAGCTCCGCGATCTTGGCGTCGATCGTGTGCGCGGCGATGATCCGCCACGCCGTCACCGGCTCGTCCTGACCGATACGGTGCACGCGGTCGATCGCCTGAGTCTGCTCCGCGGCCGTCCAGGACAGTTCCGCCAGGACCACGTTGGATGCGGCCTGCAGGTTCAGGCCGACACCGGCAGCGGTCAGCGAACACACCGCGATGCCGACCTCGGGGTCGCTGTTGAAGTCGTCGATCGACTGCTGCCGCACGGTCGAGGTCTGGTCGCCGCGGATCGAGACCGAACGGATGCCGGCCGACGCGAAGTGCGCCTCCGCCTGGTCCATCACGTCGATGTGCTTCGCGAAGAACACGACCTTGCCCACCGATCGCTGCAGCTGGGCCGCGTAGTCGGCTGCGAGGTGCGCCTTCGCCTGTCCGATGCGCCGCACCATCGTGAAGACGTTGTCTCCCCCGGTGCCAGCGGCCTTCGACTCCTCGAGCTCGTTCTGGGCGACCAGACGCACGATGTCGTCGTCGATCTCGCCGGGTGCCAGTCCGCGATCCCCTCGCGCCTCGATGATCCGCCGGTAGCGGGCGGCGAGCCGCTCGCCCAACTCTCGCTCGGCCTGACGGATGCCGCGGCCGAACTCGTCGTCCAGCTGCACGGGAAGGTCGGCGATGAGCTTGTCGGGAAGGTCGGCGGCGACGTCCTTCTTCTTGCGCCGCACGATACCCATCGAGATCACGGCTTCGCGAGCCTCGGGGTAGAACGCCTTGTCTGCGGGGGTGAAGCCGGTCGCGTCGAGCTTCTCCATCAACTCCGGCCCGGGCTTCTCACCCGTCGTCCACCCGAGGAAGCGCCAGATCGCGTCGAAGTCCTCGACGTCGTTGATCAGTGGGGTTCCCGTGAGCGCGAGCATCAGCGGGTTACCGCCGGGGGTGCGCTCTCGAACGCGATTCGCGAGCGACAGCACGTTCTGCGACCGCTGGGAGCTGAGATTCTTGATGAAGTGGGCCTCGTCGACGACCATGCCCCGGAGGCCGATGGATGCGAGCCACGACATGTGGCGATCAAGGATCTCGTAGTTCACGATGAACACATCCGCGAAGGCGTCGATGTCATCACCATCGCCCTGGATCACGGTGGCCCTGCGCTGAGGGGTCCAGCGCTCGACCTCTCGCGCCCAGTTCATCTTGACCACGTTGGGCACGACCACGAGCAGCGGGTAGGCCCCGGCCACGGACGCCGCGAGCACCGACTGCGCCGTCTTGCCCAGACCGGGCTCGTCGGCGAGGAGGAAGCTCCTGTGCCCCTCTCGCACCGCTTCGAGGAAGCGGGACTGATGCACCATGACCTCGAGGCCCTTGGGCGAGAGGTGGTCGTACTCGGGCGCCGGAGGCAGGTCCATACTGGCTGCTCCTCCCCCGGCTCCGGTCTCGAAAGCCTTGTAGAGCGGGCCCATGAGCTCCCAGCCGTCGAGACGTCGACGCGGAGTCGTGGTGGCGCGCGGGGTGAGATCGGGCGCGAGGAACGGGTTCGCCAGCTGACGCGCCTCGACAGAGGGCGGGGTCACCTGCCGCTCGGCGATCGCCGCAGACACCACGGGTGCCTGAACGGGCGCGATGTCGGCGATGATCAGCTCTTCCGGAGCCAGTTCGGCCCCCGACTCGAGCAGCCAGTCGCGTCGCATGCGCTTCGCGACCGGTGAGGTCGCCTGATCGGCTTCGAGAAGCTGGATCAGCGACGTGTCGCGCGCCGCCGTCTTCGCCAGGATCGTGGCGACGCCGTCGAGTCGCTTGAGAAGCTCTGCGCGGGCGGCATCGGCGATGTCGGCATCCGCCTTGACCCTGGCGCGCTCTTCACGCACCAGGAAGGCGATGACCTGGAACTTGACCCGGTTGGTGGGTCCGAGCTTTCCTCGCTGCGACTTCGCCTCGATCTCACGCACCTTGCGGGCGAGGATCGGGATGAGGGGTGCCTCATCGTCGCGACGGGACGTCTTCTTGCGCCGTGTTGCGGCGGTTGCCGTGGTCGGCATGCTCCTCCTGAGCGTGAAGGCCGGAACACCCTGAGGATGCATCGGCCGTTCTCGGTGTCCGCGTGTGGCGTGAGCCAGGACCGTACGAACAGTATTTCCGGCGGTCGTCGACGAGCGAAGGACGCGCGAGGATCAGGGACCACCGAGGCCCATTCTATGCCATGCCGCCTGAGCCACGCAGATCAGGACACGCAGAGTTCAGGGCGAGTTCAGCGGGCGTCGCGCGACAGGACGGTCTCGGCATCCGTCACGTCAGCGGCCATCTGGGACTTCAGCCTCTCGATCCCCTCGAACGCGACCATTCCGCGCAGACGCTCGACGAACTCGACGGTGACGTCGTGACCGTACAGATCGAGATCGGTCTCTCCGATCACGTGCGCCTCGACCTGACGTTCGAGCACGTCGTCGAAGGTGGGGTTGGTGCCGACCGAGATGGCAGCCCGGTGGCGGAGACCGGTCTCGTGGTCGACGAGCCAGCCTGCGTAGACTCCGTCGGCCGGCACGAACGAGTCGACGGACGCCGAGAGGTTCGCCGTGGGGAAGCCGAGCTCGCGTCCGCGCTTGAGGCCATGCACCACCTCCCCGCGCACGTCGACGTTGCGGTCGAGCACACGCGCGGTGGCGGTGACATCTCCGGCCATCAGCAGTTCCCTGATCCAGGTGGACGACACCCGACGGTCGGAGCCGTCGAGGAAGACGTCGTCGACGACCTCTACCGTGAAGCCGTACTTCGGTCCGAGCTGTCGGAGGAGATCGGGGTTGCCCGCTCCGCCGCGGCCGAACCGGAAGTCCTCACCCACGAGAACGGTGGACACGTGCAGGGCACTGGTCAGGATGCCGGCGACGAAGTCCTCCGCGCTGCGCGCTGCGAGCTCCTCGTCGAACGTCAGAAGCAGCGTGGCGTCGAGCTCGAGCTCGCTCAGCAGCTCGATCTTCCGCTCGACCGTGACCACGTTCTCCGGGCAGCGGTCGGGCCGCAGCACGGCGAGCGGATTGCGGTCGAACGTGACGGCCACGGCGCGGATCCCCGACTCGGCAGCGATCTCCTTGAGGCGCCCGATCACCGCTCTGTGCCCCGCGTGGACGCCGTCGAACTTGCCGATCGCCACGGCGGAGGGACCGAAACCGGGGGGAACCTCGCTCGGGTCTCGGAAGACGATCATGCGCTCGCCTCGACACGGAGAGCGGACGCGACCGCACGGGCCGGCCTATGCGTGCGCAGCCACCAGATGCCGAAGATCGGCAGCACGAGCGGGATGAACAGATACCCGCGCCCGAACATCGACCAGACCGTGTCGTGCGGAAAAAGCTCGGGGAAGAAGATGCTGAGCGAGCCGACCACGAGGACTCCGGCGAGCTCGAAGACGATCGCCACCCAGGCCACCGCGTACCAGCCGCGTCGATTCGCGAGAACGAGTGCCAACGTCGCCAGGATGTACACGCCGGCAGCGAGTGCCGAGAGCGCATACGCGAGAGGCGCTTCGCCGAACTGGCGGAAGATCTGCACGAAGCTTCGCCCGGTCGCCGCCAGCGCCATCACGGCGTAGACGATCACGAGGACACGACCGATGCCGGTCATGCGGGAGGTGGGAACGGTGGTGCTCATAGCGTCCTCCATTCTAGATCCGGGCGGGAAGCCCCGGATGCCTCGCCGACCGGTCAGGCCATCTGGATGGTCCAGATCACGTGCATGCGCCAGATCATGATCGCGACGGCCAGCGCCGCCACCCCGAGGATCACCGTGCTCCAACGGCTCCTCTCCATCAGCGCCCAGAGCACGGCGCCGATGGGGAGTAGCACCGCGGAGACGAGATAGACCCAGTACTCGAGCAGGTCGCCCGTCGGCGGGTTCCCCACCAGCGGTGCCACGATGGCGACGATCACCTGCACGACGAGGAGCAGCTCGACGAGCGCGAGCGCACCGACGGAGTAGTCGCTCGGACGTCGTCCGGCCAGGCCGAGTGACACGCAGAACAGTCCGGCCAAGATCGCGACCGCCACCTGGGCGATCGTCAGCCAGAGGATCATCGAGCCGCCTCCGGCATGTTCATGGCGCTCTTGAGATCGGCACCGCGCCTCTCGACGACGCCGACCAGGACGCCGTCCTCGTCGATCGCAGCCGCGAGGGAGCCGGTCAGCCGATCCGCCTGGCCGACCAGCCGCTTGCCGTGACGCAGATCTCTCGCTTCCTCTGCCGACACCGGCATCACGTCCAGGACCCTCGCGGCCGCGGCGGCCGGAGTCAGCAGCGCTGTCTCGACGACGCCGTCGACCGTCACGGCATCCGCGACGTCGAAGTCGCCGACTCGCGAGCGCCGAAGGGCCGTGAGATGCCCGCCGACCCCGAGCGCTGCCCCGAGATCACGAGCGAGGGAACGGATGTACGTGCCGGAGGAGCAGTCGACGACGACGTCGAGATCGAGGAACCCGTCACCGGAACGCTCCGCCAGAACCTCGAACCGCGACACTGTGACGTCACGAGCGGCCAACACGACCTCTTCGCCGGCCCGCACACGGTCGTACGCGCGACGTCCGTCGACCTTGATCGCGGACACCGAGCTCGGGACCTGAGAGATCGCGCCGGTGAGCGCGTCGATCCCCGCCGCGACCCGATCGGGGGTGACCGAGTCCCAGGACCCCGCCGTGGCTCGGGTCAGGATCTCGCCGTCCGCATCGTCCGTGCCCGTCGTCTGTCCCAGTCGGATCGTCGCCTCGTAGGTCTTGTCCGCTCCGACGATGTAGGTGAGCAGTCGCGTCGCGCCCTCGACGCCGATCACGAGCAGACCCGTGGCCATGGGGTCGAGGGTTCCGGCGTGCCCGACCTTGCGAGTGCCGAGCGCACGTCGAGTGCGTGCGACGACGTCATGGCTGGTCAGTCCAGCTGGTTTGTCGACGAGGAGGATGCCGGGCGAGACCATCTCTCAAGCCTACGGTGCGCTCGAACTCCCCTCTGCCCGTCGCGACCCATGTCGACGCCGTCCGCCGCTCTTCAGGGGCATCGGTGTTCGCCTAGGCTGACGAGGTGCCTTCGACTTCGCATCCACCCGCCGAGGTGTCCGAGCCTCTTGCGGACTGGTACCGGGGTGCCGCACGCGACCTGCCGTGGCGGCGCACGGAATTCCGCGAGGATTTCGGCGCGTGGGGAACGCTGGTCAGCGAGTTCATGCTGCAGCAGACGCCCGTGAACCGAGTGATACCGCACCTCGAGGCGTGGCTCGCCCGGTGGCCGACGCCCGCGGCCATGGCCGCCGCTTCACCCGCCGAGGTCGTGCAGCAGTGGGCCAACCTCGGCTACCCGCGCCGCGCACTCTGGCTGCATCGCGCGGCCATCGAGATCTCTGAGCGACACGGCGGCGTCGTCCCCAACGACATCGATGCCCTCCTCAAGCTCTCGGGCATCGGCGACTACACGGCCAGGGCTGTCGCTGTCTTCGCCTACGGCGACCGGCACCCCGTCGTCGACACGAACACTCGACGTGTGATGGCGCGCGCCATCCTCGGCCAAGCACAGCCGGGACCGCCCTCGCGTCGCGACCTGGCGCTGATGGACTCGCTGCTGCCCGCCGATGTCACAGAGTCCGCCGTGTTCAATGCGGCCGCGATGGAGCTGGGCGCGACGGTGTGCACGGCACGCTCGCCGCGCTGCGACGTCTGCCCGCTGAGCGACACATGCGCGTGGCTGGCCGCAGGGCGACCCGAGACCGGTGACACCCGCAGACGCCAAGCCGCCTTCGAGGGTTCTGACCGTCAGGCGCGAGGAGCCGTGCTGCGGGTGCTGCGAACCGCCGCGCCCACCCCGGTCCTGATCGACTCCGTGCTGGCCGACTGGCCCGATCCGCTTCAGCGCGACCGTGCGATCGACTCGCTCATCGCCGACGGCCTCGCCGAGGCCGATGGCGAACTGCTGTCGCTTCCCCGCTGAGTCCGCCCGTCAGACGAACTGCCCGATGCGGTGAGCGAGCACCGTGAGCTCGACTCGGGTCCTCACCTCGAGCTTCATGAAGACCCGGCCGAGGTGCACCTCCACGGTGCGCACCGATACGTGGAGCGCATCCGCGATGTCGCGGTTAGAAGCTCCGCCGACCGCCAGCATCGCCACCTCGAACTCTCGAGCGGTGAGCATCGACTCCCACACTCGCCGGCACGAGGAGAGCGGGTCACCGCTGGCGGCAGCTCCGTCGGAGGCCTCCACCTGCTCCAGACGCACCGAGACCGCTCTCGCCCATGCCGTCGCACCGGAGACCTCGAGCAGGTTCCGTGCCATCGAGAGGTGCTCCCGTCCGAGACCCACGTCTCCCTTGATCAGCGACCTCGTGCCGATCATCGCCTCGACCCGTCCGCGCGAGAAAGGCGAGGTCAAGGTCCGTGCGGCGGCGACCACGACCGGCCGCGCAAGGCGCCACTCGTCGTCCGAGCAGCTGGTGATCTGCACGCGCAGCCGTTGCGCCAGAGCGATCTCGGGCGGTTCGATCCGCTGCGGGCTCCATGATCCGCCATGCGTGACCACGATCGCCTCCTCCAGCCCCGGCACCGACAGGGTCGGCTGAGGAGCGCCGCGATCCCTCCAGAGCCGCATGCACGCCGCGGCCTCGGCCGAGTGTCCCGACAGGAATGATTCGATCCCCCTGTCCACCAGCTGATCGATGCGCAGAGGGGCCGGGAGGGCGGCGGTGAGAGCCTTGGCGAACGGCCCCAGATGTCCGAGAACCGCGAGATCGAGGCGTCGTGCGATCACGACGCCGAGCCCGGCGAAAGGCAGCGCCACAGGCAGCTCGACGGCCGCACGAAGCATCCGGTCGCGCGCGGCGCCGATGTCTCCACGCCACATCAGGAGCAGCACCTCGGCGACCGCGCGGTACGCCGCGACGAGTGGACTGAGCTCGAAGCCGGCCACGAACGGGTCGACCTCGACGCCGACCGGCGAGTCACCTGCGGCGAGCAGGCTCAGCCCCCGGTCGACGTCCCCGTCGACCGCCGCTTGCAGCGCCCTCAACAGGCCGCCGGTGAGGGGCCCGGCCCCGCGAACGTCGTCCTTCTCGCGGTCGCCGATGACGAGCCAGGCCAGTGCGACGACCGGATCTCGGAGTTCGCGATCGGCTTCGACGCGCGCGCTCGCGTGACGGAGAGCGTCGAGCCACGAGCGCATCGTGCGACGGTCACCGCGTTCGGCGCACAACATCGCCGCGAAGGCAGCAGCTCGCGCCCAGGAGTACCAGTGCTCCGCGTCATCGCGATCCGGCCGGATCACGCTCATGTCGACCTCGGGAACTGACCCGCGCAGATGCGTCTCGGCGACGAGCAGCCCGCCGAGCCCCTGGAGCCGATAGAGCTCGTCGCCACCGGGGAAGAGACTTCCGAGCCGTCGCGCCGCCTCGACCGCGTGCCCGGCCGCGATGGCGGCGACACCGGCGACGAGGTTCGCCTCGTCCTGCTCGACCCCGCTCGAGTGGGCGGCGGCTTCTGCAGCGAGGTGGAAGGCGCGCTCGCTGAGTCCCGCCTCCGAATGCTCCCTGGCTATCCGTGTGAGCTCCCCGGCAGTCACCGGTTCGCCGTGCATCGCAGCTCGAGCGCTGTGCCAGTCGGCGTCCACCTGCTCGCCGCGTTCGTCGAAGAGTCGGTGGAGTCGCAGGTGCACTGCAGCAGCCGCGGAGGAGGGCGTCGTCGCTCGCAACCAGATCGCCAAGCGGGGGTCGGACAGACGGACGCGACCGGCGTGGATGTCGAGGAGCGCTCCGAGAGGGCCTGTGGTGAGCTCCGCGGCAGAACGACCGGCGAAACCGACCAGCGGATCCAGCCTGTCGTCGAGGCGCATCGACACCGCGATGAGCACCTCACGGTCGCTGTCGTCCAGCTCCAGCTGGGCGAAAAGCGTCTCGACCGATGACACCATCGGCAACGGTGAGGGGAGCGCCCTGAGCCCCTGCCGTTGAGCCGCGTCAAGACGAGCTGCGACGGCCAGGATCGTGTGAGGGTCCTCCGACAGCTCGGCCGCGAGTCGCGCCGCGACATGCGGCGCGCAGCTCAGGTCGTGCTCGAGGAGTTCTTCGAGAATCGTCTCAACAGCTGCCGGTGCGACCGAAGCTGTCCCCTGCGCACGCGAAACGTCGATGCTGAACTCCCCAGTCCCCACGGGCGACCGCCCGTTAGGCCGAGGTTACCAAGACTGCTCACGCCCTCAGACGAGGGCGCGATATTCAGGCCTGCGTGTCGTCGTCTTCCTGGCGCAGGTACGGGTCTGCGTCACCGGCGTGCGAGGCGGAGGAGGCGAGCTTCGCCACGTCGGCATCGCGCTGCTGCGCCTCGCGAAGAAGCGCCGAGATGTGATCGGCGTTCTCGGGCAGCGCGTCGGGGATGAACTCGAGCGTCGGAACCAGGCGGGTGCTCAGCTGCTTCCCGACCTCGCTGCGGAGCATGCCGGTCGCGGAGGTCAGCGCCGCACCGCTGGAGAGGCGCTCCTCCTCGGTGCCCAGCACCGTGTAGAACACGGAGGCGTGCTGCAGGTCTCCGCTCACGCGGACGTCGGTGATGGTCACGAATCCGAGTCGCGGGTCGCGCAGACCCTTCTCCAGTCGCTCTGCGAGGATCACACGAATGCGATCGGCCAGACGTGCCTGTCGTTCACCAGCCATTGTTCTCTCCCTCTACGTACCCTTCGGGCGAGGGTGCATGACGCACCCTCGCCCGAAGATATCGAACTCGATCAGCTGCGAGGCTTCTCGACCAGCTCAGTGGTCTCGATCTCGTCGCCGATCTGGATGTCGTTGAACTTGCCGAGGCCGATACCGGCCTCGTAGTCCGTGCGAACCTCGGTGACGTCGTCCTTGAACCGACGCAGCGACTCGATGGCGAGGCCATCGGCGATCACCACACCGTCGCGGATGACGCGAGCCTTGGCGTTTCGCGTGATCGTTCCCGAGCGCACGATGACACCGGCAATGTTGCCGAACTTCGAGGAGCGGAACACCTCGCGGATCTCGGCGACACCCGACTGGACCTCTTCGTACTCCGGCTTGAGCATGCCCTTGAGCGAGCTCTCGATCTCGTCGATCGCGTTGTAGATCACCGAGTAGAACCGGATGTCCACACCTTCACGCTGTGCACGCTCGCGCGCCTTCGTGTCGGGACGGACGTTGAAGCCCACGATGATCGCGTTGTCGATCGTCGCGAGGTTGACGTCGGACTCCGTGATCGCACCGACACCGCGGTGGATGATGCGGAGCTGCACCGAGTCGTCGACCTCGATCTTGAGAAGCGACTCCTCGAGCGCCTCGACGGCACCGGAGACGTCACCCTTGATGATGAGGTTGAGCGACTCGACCTTGCCCTCTTCGAGAGCACGGGTGAAGTCCTCGAGCGAGATGCGCTTGCGGGCCTTGGCCAGCTGCGCGTTGCGCTCGACAGCTTCACGCTTCTCGGCGATCTGACGGGCCATGCGGTCTTCCTCAGTGACGATGAAGACGTCGCCGGCACGTGGCACGGAGTTCAGACCCTGCACCTGCACGGGACGCGACGGGTAGGCCTCGAGGACCTGCTCGCCGTTCTCATCCGCCATCGCACGCACACGGCCGTAAGCCGTTCCGGCGACGATCGCGTCACCGACGCGCAGCGTTCCGGACTGGATGAGCACCGTAGCGACCGAACCGCGACCCTTGTCGAGCTTCGCCTCGATGGCGACACCGCGAGCGGCCTTGTTCGGGTTGGCGGTCAGGTCGAGGCCTGCATCGGCAGTGAGCAGCACCGCGTCCAGGAGCTCCTGGATTCCGGTGTTCGCACGTGCCGAGACATCGACGAACATGACGTCTCCGCCATACTCCTCTGCGACCAGGCCGTACTCGGTGAGCTGCTGGCGCACCTTGGCCGGGTTGGCGTCGGGCTTGTCGACCTTGTTGACCGCGACCACGATCGGCACGTTCGCCGCCTGGGCGTGGTTGAGCGCCTCGACCGTCTGCGGCATGATGCCGTCGTCGGCCGCGACCACGAGGATCGCGAGGTCGGTGACCTGCGCTCCACGAGCACGCATGGCCGTGAAGGCCTCGTGACCCGGGGTGTCGATGAAGGTGATGGCACGCTCGATGCCCTCGTGCTCCGTCCACACCTGGTACGCACCGATGTGCTGGGTGATGCCGCCGGCTTCACCCTCGATGACGTTGGTCTGACGGATGGCGTCGAGAAGGCGCGTCTTACCGTGGTCGACGTGACCCATGACGGTGACCACCGGAGGACGGATCTCGAGGTCGTCCTCGCTCTCCTCCTCGAGCTCCTGCTCGAGGTTGAGACCGAAGCCCTCGAGGAGCTCCTTGTCCTCGTCCTCGGGCGAGACCATCTGGATCTTGTATCCGAGCTCCGCACCCAGGACCTCGAACGTCGCCTCATCCAGCGACTCGGTGGCCGTGGCCATCTCGCCGAGGTTGAAGAGGATCGTCACGAGGGTTCCGGGCTGGACCGTGTAGCCGGTCAGCGTCTCGATCTTGTCGGCGAAGTCCGAGATCGACGCGCCGCGGCGCATACGGATGATCTCCCCGTTACCGCGGGTGACGTTGACGCCACCGACGACCGGGGCGCTCCGCATCTCGAATTCCTGCCGCTTCGCCCGCCGCGACTTGCGCTGCTTGCTCTTGCCGCCGCCCTTGCCGAAGGCACCTGCGGTACCTCCACCGGGACCGCGACCGCGACCTCCACCGCCACCGGGACGACCTGCGAAGCCTCCACCGGGACGAGCGCCGGGACCTGCACCGGGTCCACCGGCACCGCCGGGACGACCGGGTCCACCCGGACGCTGCTGGAACGGTGCGCCACCGGGACGACCGCCCTGACCGCCGCGCGGGGCGCCGGGACGGGGGGAACCGGGACGAGGTGCACCCGGACGCGGCGCGCCGGGACGCGGAGCCTGCGGACGCGGGATGTTGCCCGGCGTCGGGCGCTGGCCCATCCCCTGCGCGGAGGCGAAGGGGTTGTTGCCGGGTCGCGGTCCGTTGGGCCGCTGACCCATGCCCTGAGCGGACGAGAACGGGTTGTTGCCCGGGCGCGGGGCGCCGGGCTTGGGTGCGCCGCCGTCAGCGGGCTTGGAAGCTGCGCTGTCTGCGGACTGGGGAGCTGCCGGCGTGGCGGCAGCCGGAGCGGCGGCCTCGGCCGGAGCTTCGGGTGCCGGAGCGGCAGCAGACGCCTCGGGCGCGGGCGCGGGCTTGGGCCCGGGCTTGGGTCCGGGTGTCGGTGCACCGGCACCGGGCTTGGCTGCACCGGGCTTGGCAGCACCGGGCTTGGCAGCACCGGGCTTGGCAGCACCGGGCTTCGCTGCGGCGGGAGCCGCATCCGCGGAGCCCTTCAGCGAGGCGTCCGACTCGATGGCAGCGCGAAGCTTGCGCGCCACCGGCGGTTCGATGGTCGAAGAGGGGCTCTTGACGAACTCTCCGAGTTCCTTGAGCTTTGCAAGTGCGATCTTGCTGTCGACGCCGAGTTCGGCGGCGATCTCGTGTACGCGTGGTTTACCAGCCACAATTCTCCTGTCTGGGGTCGGTCCACCCAGACAGGGCAGACCACTAGTCGCGGACGGGTCTCATTTCGAGCCGTTCACTTTGTTTCCATAGCCGTTCAGCCTTTGTTTCTTGGTGGGTGCTGTTCGATGATCCGCGTGTCCAGATCGCTGGAGACGCGCAGTGCTCTCCCGAAAGCCCGGCGCCGCAGAGCGGCATCCACGCATTCCGGTGTCGGATGGACCCACGCGCCTCGCCCTGGCAGAACGGCGCGCTCATCGAGGATGAGGATGTCGTTCTGGGACACCACTCTGAGAAGAGCGGCGCGGGGAGCACGCGTGCGACAGCCGACGCACGTTCGTACGGGTTCCATCTTACACCTGTGTTCCCGTCCGACTCGCGCGGCTGGCGCGAGTCGGACGTGGCGAGCGGTCAGTCCAGGACGCTGTCCGGCTGGATGTCGATCTTCGCTCCGGTGAGCTTGGCAGCCAGACGGGCGTTCTGCCCCTCCTTGCCGATCGCGAGCGAGAGCTGATAGTCGGGCACGAGTGCACGCACGGCCCTGGTGTTCGCGTCGAGGATGAACGAGCTCGTGACCTTGGCGGGAGAGAGGGCGTTCGCGACGAACGCGGCGAGCTCCGGGTCGTGATCGACGATGTCGATCTTCTCGCCGGCCAGCTCCTCGGTGACGGCACGAACGCGTCGGCCCATCTCACCGATGCAGGCGCCCTTCGCGTTGATCGCCGGGTCGTTCGCACGGACGGCGATCTTGGTGCGGTGGCCGGCCTCACGAGCCAGCGAGACGATCTCCACGAGACCTGCGGCGATCTCGGGCACCTCGAGCGCGAACAGCTTGCGGACGAGACCGGGGTGCGTGCGCGAGACGGTGATCTGCGGTCCCTTGAGACCCTTCGCGACGCTGGTCACGTAGACGCGGAGGCGCGACCCGTGGGTGTACTCCTCGCCCGGCACCTGCTCCTCCGGAGGAAGGATCGCCTCGACGGCTCCGAGATCGACGTGGATCATGCGGGGATTCGGCCCCTGCTGGATCACGCCGGCGACGATGTCGCCTTCCTTGTCCTTGAAGTCTCCCAGCACGACATCATCCGCGATATCCCGCAGGCGCTGGCTGATGACCTGCTTGGCGGCGAAGGCCGCGATACGTCCGAAGTCATTCGGCGTCGCGTCCTCTTCGCCGATGATCGCGCCCTCTTCGTCCTTGACGACCTGCAGCACGGCGACGTGCCCGGTGCGACGATCGAGTTCGACGCGGACCCCCTCGGGGGTGGCGCCGTCGTCCGAGACGTGCTTGGAGTAGGCGGTCAGGATGGCCTGTTCGATGATCGAGACCAGCTCATCGAAGGGGATCGCCTTCTCCTTCTCGATCCCACGCAGCAGACTCAGTTCGATATCCATGACGACTCCCTATTCAGCTCTCGTCGCGCGGGTGTTCACGCGCGACATCCGTACCACGATACCCTGTGCCCACCGCCCGATGCCACGGAGGCGGCCGCACCGACGCGGTGCCGAGCGCGCAGGAGGACTCAGTGACGACGTACGACACCATCGTGATCGGGGCAGGGATGTCGGGTGTGACGGCGGCCCGCATGCTCGACGACGCCGGAGCCGACGTCATCGTCCTCGAGGCGAGGGATCGCGTCGGGGGCAGGATGCACACCGACCGCGCTGCGGGTTTTCCCGTCGATCGCGGTGCGTCGTGGGTCCACGGCATCGACGACTCCCCGCTGTGGGATCTCGTGCAGGCGCTCGGCATCCCCACCCTCGAGTACACCGTCGGCAGCTTCCAGGCCGGAGGCAGGCCGATCGAGAACTTCGACGGGGAGGGCAGGGCGATGGATCCTGCGAGCACTTCTCAGTGGGTCGCCGATGTCGAGCAAGCAGATCGACTGTTGGCAGAGGAGATCACCCGGTCCTCCCCCGGCGACACCTATCTGGATGTCACGGAGCGCGCGCTCGACCGCTCGGGCTTCGAGCCGGAGCGCATCGATGAGGTCCGCGAGTTCTTCCGTCACCGCGTCGAGGAGCAGTGCGGTGCATGGGTCGGGGACCTCGACGCGCACGGGCTCGACGAGGATGCGATCGACGGCGACGAGGTCATCTTCCCGCGCGGCTACGATGAGCTCCCGCGTCGGATCGCCGCCGGTCTCGACATCCGACTCGGTCACGTCGTCACCCGCATCGAGCGGACCGACCGGGGCGTCACCGTGTCGACCCGGAACGGAGAGTTCTCGGCCCGCAACGCGCTGGTGACCGTGCCGCTCGGCGTGCTCAAGGCGGAGTCGATCGAGTTCGCCCCTCCCCTGCCCGAGGCTGTCGCCGGACCGATCGCGCGACTGGGCATGGGGGTGTTCAACAAGGTGTTCATCCAGTTCCCGGAGCGCTTCTGGCGCGAGGACAGCTACGTTCTCCGGGCGCTCGGCGAGGCCGGTGAGCACTGGCACTCCTGGTACGACGTCTCGGCGGTCAGCGGGATCCCGACGTTGCTGACCTTCGCCGCCGGCCCGTTCGGCCGCCGGATGCAGGATCTGTCGGATGAGGAGGTCGTCGCGGACGTCGTGAGCGCCCTGCGGTTCCTCTACCCGGATGCCGTCGGCGACCCCACCGCGCACTGGATCACGCGATGGGGACAGGACGAGTTCTCGAACGGGTCGTACTCGCATCTCGCGGTCGGCTCGTCACACCACGACCACGACGAGCTCGCGGGGCCGGTCGACGCAGTGCTGCACTTCGCCGGTGAGGCGACATGGGGCGACGAGCCGGCGACCGTGGGGGCCGCGTACTACTCGGGGCACCGCGCCGCTGAGCGCATTCTCGGTCGGTCGATCGACCTGGCGGAATTCGCGGCAGGCATCACAGCGCGGGAGCGGACTCCAGCGAGTTGATCGCGCCGATCAGACGGAACAGGTTGCCGACCTGTCGCTGGTCGAGATGCAGGGAGAGACGAGGAAGGTGCAGCAGATCGTCGTCTGCGACCTCCGGCGACCGCGGAGCTGTCCGTTCGATCCGTCCGCTCGCCAGCATCCCGGCGAACCGGTCGTTGAGATCCTCGAGCTCTTCGTCCGTCGGCTCTCCACGCAGTCTCAGCACGAGCGAGTCCCCCACCCAGCGCAGCGAGTCGTAGTTGCGCCAGAACCCGGCGATCACGGCGGCTGCCGACTCGACGGAGTCGGTGATGACCACGCGATCGAAGTCGCCCTCCGAGATCACCCCTGTCGGCGCCAGGTCCTCGTCGATGAATCGCTTGAGGCCGTTCCAGAACGTGCCTCCCGGCTCGTCGAGCAGCACGATCGGCGTCGGCTCGGCCTTTCCGGTCTGTTGGAGGGTCAGCAGCTCGAACATCTCGTCGAGGGTGCCGAATCCGCCAGGGAGACAGATGAAGCCGCTGGACTCCTTGATGAGCATGAGTTTGCGGGTGAAGAAGTACTTCATCGCCACCACATGCTCGCTCGCCGCGATCAGGCTGTTGGCCTTCTCCTCGAACGGCAGCCTGATCGACACGCCGAGCGAGAGCGCGGGGCCGGCACCTTCAGCGGCAGCCTGCATGATTCCCGGTCCTGCTCCGGTCACCACCATCCATCCGTCCGCTGCGAGAGCAGCCGCGACATCACGCGCCTGGACGTAGAGCGGATCGTCGTGGAGGGTACGCGCCGAGCCGAACACCGTGACCTTCGGCACCCCTTCGAACGGTGCGAACAAGCGGAAGGCGTCCCGCATCTCGGCGAGGGCGGCGGAGGCGATCTTGAGATCGAGGCGGTTCGTGCCGTCCTCCCCCAGCAGGACCGCTGTGCGCATCATGCGCATCACGAGCCTGCGATCGGTCTTGACGCCTGCTTCGTCGAGGACGTTGTTGATCTCGGCGCTCAGCGACGCCGTCAGCGGTTCGTCGGTCATGCCCTCAGCCTGTCATGGGAGCGCGTCGGGCGGGCCGCCGCAACGCCGCCCTCACCACGCTCACGTCCCCGTGTCAACGCCCGTGCCAAGTCAGGTCTCCTGCGGCACAGTGGCTGCATGACAGAGATCACTGGACCGGAAGCACTGGCACGCGTCACCGAACTCGTCGAGGACATCGACTTCACGATGCTGACGACCACCGACGACGACGGCAACCTCGTGAGCAGGCCGATGTCGACCCGGCAGATGGACGACGCCGGCGACATCTGGTTCTTCACCGCCGAAGACACCGAGAAGGTCGAGGAGGCGCGCGCCCATCGACAGGTCGGCCTCTCGTACTGCGACGCGAAGGGCATGCGATACGTGTCGGTGGCCGGCAACGCGTCCGTGGTGCACGACCGCGCGAAGATGGAAGAGCTCTATTCGCCCTCGCTCGACATCTGGTTCGAGGACGGGCTGGACACTCCCGGCATCGCACTTCTCAAGGTGACGCCGACGGTGACCGAGTTCTGGGAGCCCTCCAAGGGCAAGATCGCGATGGCGGCCGGCGCGCTCAAGGCCCTCGTGACCAAGGACACGCCCGATGACGACATCATGAACCACGGCCGGATCGTCTGCTGACGTCCGCTCCGAACGACAGAATGCCGCGCACCCGGTGAGGTGCGCGGCATTTCTCTGTCGTCGAGGTCAGCGCTGGGTCAGCTGATCGACGGCGTCGGCGACGGACACCGCGCTGCGATCCCCCGTGCGCCGGTCCCACAGCTCGACCTGACCGTCCGCGGCCCCTCGGCCGACGATGACGATCTGCGGAACGCCAACGAGCTCGGCGTCTCCGAACTTGACTCCGGGCGAGACCTTCGGGCGGTCGTCGTAGAGCACGTCGAGACCGGCGGACTCGAGCTGAGCGGAGAGCTCAGCTGCCACGTCGAAGGCCACCTGGTCACGACCGGCAGCCACGACCTGCACATCGAAGGGCGCGACCGATGCCGGCCAGATGAGACCCTTCTCGTCGTTGTTCAACTCGGCGATGATCGCCAGGATGCGCGTCACGCCGATGCCGTACGACCCCATCGTGACCGTGACGAGCTTGCCGTTCTCGTTGAGCACCTTGAGTCCGAGCGCGTCCGCGTACTTGCGACCCAGCTGGAACACGTGACCGATCTCCATTCCGCGCGCGAGCTCGACCGGACCGGAGCCGTCAGGAGCCGGATCGCCCGCGCGGACGTCGGCGATCTCGACGATGCCGTCGGCGAAGAAGTCACGTCCGGCGACAACCGAATGCGCGTGCTTCTCGTCGAGGTTCGCACCGGTGATCCAGCTCGTGCCCTCGCTCACACGGGGGTCGACCAGGTAGCGGATGCCGGTAGCCGATTCCTCGCCGAGCACAGCTCCCGTGGGCGACCAGGGGCCGATGTAGCCCTTGACGAGCAGCGGATTCTTCTCGAAGTCGTCTGCCGAGGCGGTCTCGACCTCGGCGGGCGCGAACGCGACCTCGGCCCGCTTCTCGTCGACCTCGCGGTCGCCGGGGATGCCGACGACGACGAGTTCACGGGTGCCGTCGAGGTGCGTGAGCGCGAGCACGACGTTCTTGAGCGTGTCCGCAGCCGTGTAGTCGCCGTCGAGGTGCACGTTCGAGTGCGCGACGAGAGTCTCGATCGTGGGCGTGTTCGGCGAGTCGAAGATCACCGGTGCCGCATCCGCGTCGAACGCGATGGCGTCGGGAACGGCGGTCGTGAATGCCTCCACATTGGCGGCGTATCCGCCGGCGCTGCGGACGAACGTGTCCTCGCCGACGGGAGTCGGGTGCAGGAATTCCTCGCTCCGCGAACCGCCCATCGCTCCGGCATCCGCCTGGACGATGACGTACTCGAGACCCAGGCGCTGGAAGATGCGCTCGTAGGCATCGCGCTGAGCCTGGTAGCTGAGATCGAGACCCTCATCGGAGGAATCGAACGAATAGGCGTCCTTCATCGTGAACTCGCGTCCGCGAAGCAGTCCTGCCCGCGGACGCGCCTCATCGCGGTACTTGTCCTGGATCTGGTAGAGCGTGAGGGGAAGATCCTTGTACGACGAGTACAGGTCCTTCACGAGCAGCGTGAAGGCCTCTTCGTGCGTCGGGGCGAGCAGGTAGTCGCCGCCCTTGCGGTCCTGGAGACGGAACAGCAGGTCGCCGTACTCGTCCCAGCGTCCGGTCGCCTCATACGACTCGCGGGGCATGAGAGCCGGGAAGTGCACCTCCTGTGCGCCTGCCGCGGCCATCTCCTCGCGGACGACGGTCTCGATCTTGGCCTTCACGCGGAGACCCAGCGGGAGCCACGCGAAGATACCGGCAGCCTGCGGCCGGATGTACCCGGCGCGGATCAGCAGCTTGTGGCTCGCGACCTCTGCGCCTGCAGGGTCTTCACGGAGCGTGCGGAGGAAGAATTTCGAAAGACGAGTGACCACCGGGCAAGTCTACTGACCGGTGGTCGCTCGTTTTCGCGATGCGTCAGTTGAGCGCGGGCAGGCCGTTCGGGATCACGCCGCCCGCGTAGAGGCTTGCCGCAAGATCCTGGACCGCGGTCAGGGCGACCCGCTGAGGGAGCGGGCCATAGGAGATGCGGGCCACACCGAGCTTCTCGTACTCCGAGGCGGCGAGGGTGCCGGGAAGCCCGATGACGCTGAGCTTGCCCTCGCCGAGCCCCTCCACGAGCTGACGCGTGATGTTGGCGTCGAGCATGCCCGGAACGAAGACAGCCGTGGCGCCGGCGTCGAGGAACGCCCGGCCGCGCTGGATCGCATCGGCGATGCTCTCGGCGACAGGACGGTGGCCGGCGCGCACGAAAGCGTCGGTACGAGCGTTCAGAGCGAACGGAACCCCCTCGGCCTCGGCGGCCTTGACGATGGCCTCGACGGCCGCGACCGACTCGTCGAACGGCTTCAGGCGGTCTTCGACGTTGGCACCCACCACGCCGGCGCCGATCGCGAGTCGCGTGGTCTCTCCTGCGTCGCCGTATCCGTCGTCGAGGTCGGCGGTCACCGGAACGGAGACGGATGCGGCGATGCGGCCGACCATGTCGATCATGATGTCGCGGGTGATGGTGCCGTCCTCGAAGCCGAACGAGGCGGCGATGCCGTGTCCGGCCGTCGCGATCGCCTTCGTCTCGGGAAGCTTCGCGACGGCGCGGGCGGACACGACGTCCCACACGTTCACGACGCGGAGGATCTCCGGAGCTTCGTAGAGTCCGATCAGGGTCTGGGCTTTCGCAGCAGTGGTCATGCCCCCACGCTAACGCCCAGTATTCCGGTCGGGGCCGGACGGACACGCGAATCTCAGGTTCCGGGTGGTGCGCACCGCTACGGCTGACGGCTCGACCCCTCGGCTCCCGCGGTGCTGCCCCGACGGCACCGGCTCGCGAAAGCGAAGGATCTAGTGTGGGGTCATGCCTCAGCGCCGATCCCACGTTGCTCCGTCAGCCGCGCAGACCGAGCTCGCCGTCGCGCTCGCCACCCTGCGGGAATCTCTGGGCGCCCCCACGGACTTCCCTGCGGCGGTCCTGGCGGAGGCTGCAGCCTCGGATGCTGCGACCCCAGAGCTCGATCTGCGCGACATCCCGTTCGCCACCCTGGATCCGCTCGGGTCGCGCGACCTCGACCAGGCCTTCCACCTCGAGCGCCGGGAATCCGGCTACACCGTCCGCTACGCGATCGCCGATGTACCCGCTTTCGTGCGACCGGGCGGCGCTGTCGATGCGGAAGCCCGTCGGCGAGGTCAGACCCTGTATGCAGCGGACGGCACGATCCCGTTGCATCCGAAGGTGTTGAGCGAGGATCGTGCGTCACTGCTGGCCGATGTGGATCGCCCCGCGCTCGTCTGGACCTTCGCGTTGGATTCCGCGGGAGTCGTCGAGGAGTTCCGGCTCGAACGAGCGCTGATCCGCTCGCGCGCGCAGCTCGACTACGCCAGCACGCAGGCGGCACTCGATCAGGGCGAGGCGGGTCCCGCCGAGCTCCTGCCGGAGATCGGCGCGCTCCGCATCGCGCAGGAGAAGCTGCGGGGCGGTGCGAGCCTGAACCTGCCGGACGAAGAGGTCGTGCGGGGCGTCGACGGAACCTTCGCCATCGAACGCCGGCATCCGCTTCCTGTCGAGGAATGGAATGCTCAGCTGTCGCTCATGACGGGCATGGCAGCCGCGTCGCTCATGATCGACGCAGGCATCGGGATCCTGCGGACGATGCCCCAGCCCGATGAGAAGTCGTTCGAGGCGTTCCGCCACCAGACCGAGGCCCTCGGCCGGCCGTGGACGACCGGCAGGTATGGTGACTACCTCCGCGAGCTGGACCGCGAAGACCCCATGACCCTCCCGATCCTCGAAGCTGCGGCGTCCCTGTTCCGCGGAGCGGGGTATGTGACCTTCGACGGCCCGGTACCGCCCGACACGGAACAGGCGGCGATCGCCGCCCCCTACGCTCATGCCACCGCACCATTGCGGCGTCTCGTCGACCGCTGGTCGCTCACTGTCTGCCTCGCCGCATCCGAGCGTCGCGAGGTTCCGGGCTGGGTGCGCGAGTCCCTCGCCGAGCTTCCTGCACTGATGCAGGAGTCCGGCCAGCGTGCCTCCCGACTCGATTCCGCGACGATCAACTGCGTCGAAGCTGCGCTGATGACACCGCTGGTCGGCGCATCCGTCGACGCGACCGTCATCGAGATGCGCGGTGAGCGCGCGACCGTCCAGATCGCCGATCCCGCCGTGACGGCCTCCGCCCCTGTGCCGCCCGACACCGTCCCCGGCGCGATCGTGCGCCTCCGTGTCGAGCGGGTGGACGTCACCCGAGGTGAGATCGAGTTCGCCGTCTGACTCTCTCGGAACACACGCGGAGGGACGCTACGCTGGCGGCGTGGACCACCTCGCCATCGCTGAACGATTCGTCGACGCTCACTATCCCGGGGCAGACGTCGCGGTAGTGGCGGGGAGCACCGCGCGCGGTGAGCGGACGCCATCGAGCGACATCGATCTGCTGCTTCTCGGCGACCGCCTCTTCGCGGTCGAGGAGCAGACGAGTGAGGCCTCGACGCACGAGTTCGAGGGCGAGATCTTCGAGGTCTTCGCATACACCCCGGCGGGATTCGACGAGTGGGCCGACCGCGGCGTCGCACAGCATCGACCGGTGACGGTGCACATGCTCGTCGAAGGCATCGCGATCCGAGACGACGGTCGCCTCTCCGCGCTGCGCGCTCGATGGCGGAGCGTGCTCGACGACGGCCCCTCCCTGAGCGCGAAGGAGTCCGCCTTTCGCCGATACGTCATCACCGATGTGCTCGACGATCTCAGGGATGCGACGGATGCGCTGGAGCAGCAGGTCGAGGCCGCCATCCTGTTCGAGAGGATGGCGGAGCTCATGCTGTTGAGCGAAGGACGCTGGACGGCGACGGGCAAGTGGCTTCCGCGACGGCTTCGGAGCCTCAGTCGCGAGCGTGCCGACCTCCTGAGCACCCCTCAGCTCGCGCGGGACTACGCCGCCTTCGCCGCCCGGGTCGAGGACGAGCTCATCCGCGCGGGCGGCCGGGTGCAGAGCGGCTTCGTGCGCTGAGCGGGGCTCAGGATGCGGGCACGGCCCGCGTCGTCATGACCAGCAGCTGCGGATCGGTCAGGTCGAGTGTCACCGAGATCGAGACGAACTCGGCGAGGGACGCCACGTGCGTGCCGCCGCAGAGGATCTCGGCCGTGCCCTCCGGCAGGTCGCAGTGCCAAGTACGGCGGTCCACGATCGTCGGGCCTTCGGTCAGCACCCTGCTCGATGCGCCGGAGGCCACCCATTCGGCCAGCTGAGCGTTGATCGCCGCCTCGCGCTCAGCGAGCGTCGTCGCGAAGGTCTCCGTGTCGAAGCCTGCCCGGCGCATGCTCTTTCCCAGTCGGTATTCGTCCACAGCACCGTCGACGTGGATGCGGCTGGACTGATTGGCCTTCCCCTCGAAGTTCGGGTTGCCCAGAGCATCCTCGCCCGGATCCTTCCGCCAGAGGTCGGCGAGAGCCAGGTCGAGCGCCAACGACGCGAGGTGGCAGGCCGTATGTCCGCGGCTGAGACCAGCCCGCCGGGACGAATCGACCGACAGCTCGACACGTGCGCCCTCGACCAGCCAGGACGGGGCCTTCCCCTCCAGCGGATGGCCGACGAGCCATGTCCATCCCTCGGCGCCGCGCTTCACCGGGATGTCGGATGCTACGGCGAACTCGCCCTCGTCGGAGACCGCTGCCATCACAGCCTCGGAGACGCGGACACTCGAACCGTCCTGCGCGATCTCGCCGCTGTCTCCCGGCTGATCGGGCCAGGTGTGGTCGACGGGGTGGAAGGGCGTCGCGTCGACGACGACGACGACACCTGCGGGAGTCGACTCGACTCGCGCGACGGTGCTCGAACCCGAGACGTCGCCACCGGCGAAGGACACGACAGTTGACGAGGACATGGAGCTCCTTGAGGTGTGCTGGATGGTCGCCGTCCCCGCCGACAGGACCCGCTTTCGAGTCCGAGCGAGGGAACGCTCCGCGGTCAGACCGTGACGACCTGCGCGGTGCCGAGAGGCGCTTCCGGCCCCATGTCGGCCGCGATGCGGTTCGCCTCTTCGATGAGCGTCGCGACGATGTCGGCCTCCGGCACGGTCTTGATGACCTCGCCCTTGACGAAGATCTGTCCCTTGCCGTTGCCCGAGGCGACCCCGAGGTCAGCCTCCCGCGCCTCGCCGGGACCGTTCACGACGCATCCCATGACGGCGACGCGCAGCGGCACCGTCATGTCTTTGAGACCCTCGGTCACGTTCTCGGCGAGCGTGTACACGTCGACCTGCGCGCGCCCGCACGAGGGGCACGAGACGATCTCGAGCTTGCGCTCTCGCAGGTTCAGCGACTGCAGGATCTGGTGACCGACCTTGACCTCCTCGGCCGGCGGTGCGGACAGTGAGACGCGGATGGTGTCTCCGATGCCCTCACCGAGCAGGATGCCGAACGCCGTGGCGCTCTTGATCGTGCCCTGGAACGCCGGACCGGCCTCAGTCACACCGAGGTGCAGCGGCCAGTCGCCCCGCTCGGCGAGCAGGCGGTAGGCCTTCACCATGACGATCGGGTCGTTGTGCTTGACCGAGATCTTGAAATCGTGGAAGTCGTGCTCCTCGAACAGCGACGCCTCCCAGACGGCACTCTCGACGAGGGCCTCAGCCGTCGCCTTGCCGTACTTGGTGAGGATGCGCCGGTCGAGCGACCCGGCATTGACACCGATCCGCAGAGAGACACCCGCGGCCTTGGCCGCCTCCGCGATCTTGCCGACGTTGCCGTCGAACTCCCGGATGTTCCCGGGGTTCACACGCACGGCGCCGCATCCCGCATCGATGGCGGTGTAGATGTAGCGCGGCTGGAAGTGGATGTCGGCGATCACCGGGATCTGGCTCTTCATGGCGATGATCTTCAACGCGTCGGCGTCGTCCTGATGAGGGACGGCGACACGGACGATCTCGCATCCGGACGCGGTCAGCTCGGCGATCTGCTGGAGGGTCGCGTTGATGTCCGTCGTCTTCGTCGTCGTCATGGACTGCACGGTGACGGGAGCGTCACCACCCACGAGCACCTTGCCCACCTTGATCTGGCGAGACTTGCGGCGCGGGGCGAGGACTTCGGGGATCTTCGGCATCCCAAGATTCACTGCTGGCACAACCCCCAGCCTACGCCGCCTGAATGCACACAGGCTGGATGTCGCCCGGCTCGGATGCGAGTCATACGACCGGGAACGCGGCGTTCGGTGTGATAGTTTTCAGCCCATGCTCGCGAACTTCACCTGGTGGCCCGCCTCTTAGGCGGTGTGTTCGCGTTCCCACGAATCCAGACCGCCTCCGGGGCGGTCTTTTCGTTGAGCCGAGCCGGAGCCACGCACAGGAGACACCGATGACCCTCTCACGTCTTGCCGAGCTCACCGCAGATCCCACGGCCTCGTTCGTGCTGATCGCCCGCGACGGCGCCGACACCGTCGAGCTGCTCACAGGCGAGGTCGTCGACGTCGACCTGCTCGCCGACATCCCGCTCACGATCGAGGGCACCCTTCGCGAGATCTTCGCCATGGTGCCGTACCGCCAGGTGCGCGAGCGCGGGTTCGTCGCCCAAGACGACGGCGCGCCGCTGCGATGCATCGTGGTCGACGAGCATCTGCATCTCCCGGCTTCCGAACTGGTCGCCGAACTCCCTTCCGCCCCTGTCCCCCTTCGTGACGGCGGCTTCGACATCGCCGACGACGACTACGCCCGGATCGTCGAGACCGTGATCGCCGACGAGATCGGACGGGGCGAGGGCGCGAACTTCGTGATCCGCCGCGACTTCACCGCCGAGATCGACGTCGACGACCGCACGGCGGCCCTCACCTGGTTCCGCGCCCTGCTCACGCACGAACGCGGCGCCTACTGGACCTTCGCGGTCGTCACGCCCGGACACATCGCCGTCGGCGCGAGCCCCGAGGCGCATGTCGTCGCGCGGGGCGGCGTCGTCACCATGAACCCGATCTCGGGCACCTTCCGCCACCCGGCCGGCGGAGCGACTCGGGACACCCTGGTGGACTTCCTCTCGTCGACCAAGGAGACCGAGGAGCTCTTCATGGTCGTGGACGAGGAGCTCAAGATGATGAGCGCCGTCTGCTCCGACGGTGGGCGCATCACCGGCCCGCATCTGAAGGAGATGTCCCGCCTCACGCACACGGAGTACATGCTCCGCGGGCGCAGCACGCTCGACCCGCGGGACATCCTGCGCGAGACGATGTTCGCGCCGACGGTGACGGGCTCGCCGATGCAGAACGCATGCGCGGTGATCCGCCGGCACGAGAAGAAGCCCCGCGGATACTACTCGGGCGTCGCCGCACTGTTCACTCCGAACGTCGACGGCGGTCACGACCTCGACGCCCCGATCCTCATCCGAACCGTGTACCTGCAGAACGGATCGCTCAGCGTCCCGGTGGGTGCGACCCTGGTTCGGCACTCGGATCCCCACGGCGAGGTGTCGGAGACGCATGGCAAGGCCGCTGGGGTGCTCGGCGCGATCGGAGCGATCGACCGAGACCGCGTCGCCGAAGCCCGCGACGACGCGGACGCCCCGGGTCGGCCGCAGACGCTTGCCGACGACCCCGCGGTCTCGGAGCTCCTCTCGTCCCGCAATGCGCGGCTCGCGGACTTCTGGTTGAATCCGCAGGGCGATGACCTGAGCGGTCCTTTCGCCGGGCGATCGGCGATCGTCGTCGATGCAGAGGATCGTTTCACCACGATGCTGGCGCATCAGCTGCGCCACCTGGGACTCGACGTCGCGATCCGCGCCTGGAGCGAGGCCGACGACGCGGAGCTCGATGCAGCCGATCTCGTTGTCGCGGGTCCGGGCCCCGGCGACCCCCGTGACGTCGAGAGCGACCGCATCACCCGACTGCGTGAGGTCGTGTCCCGACGCGTCGACGCCGAGGCGCCACTGCTCGCGGTATGCCTGAGCCACCAGATCCTCAGTGATCGCTTCGGCATCGAACTGACACCCCTCACGGCGCCACACCAGGGGCTGCAGAAGGCGGTGCCCGTGTTCGGCGAGAACGCCTCGATCGGCTTCTACAACACCTTCACCGCCAGGGTTGCTCCGGGCACGACGTCGATCGGCTCGGTCGAGGTGTCGGCAGACCCGGAATCGGGCGACGTCTATGCGCTTCGCGGCGACCGCTTCGCGTCGGTGCAGGGGCACCTGGAATCGATCCTGTCCCGCGACGGCATCCGCACTCTCGAGCGCCTGGTCACGCACGCGCTCAGCTGATCCTCGACCGGGCGCAGTCCGGTGGATCGGCCGCACCGGCCGCTCAACCTCCGAAGAGCTTCACGGGGTTGAACACGTCGGCGAGGAGCAGCACGGCCCCCATCGCGATGAGAAGCGTGGCGACGACGACCGTGAGCGGCACGAGCCTGGTCGCGTCGACGGGCGCGGGCGGCGGACGGCGGAACAGCTTCGCCCAGGCGCGCCTTATGCCGTCCCACAGGGCGACCACGACATGACCGCCGTCGAGCGGCAGCAGCGGAATCAGGTTGAACACGAACAGGGCCACGTTCAGGGAGCCGAGAAGTCCGAGAAGCACGGAGAACCGATTGAGGACCGGCGCATCGGTCGCTGCGACCTCACCGGCGATGCGTCCGACCCCGACGACACTCAAGGGTCCATTCGGGTCCCGCTCCGAACCGGTGACCAGTGAGACGCCCACGTCCCAGATCCGAACGGGAAGGGTGACGATCATCGACCCCACGCGGGCGACGGTGTCCGCGGCCATCTGGGGGCCGGCGGAGAGCGGCTGCGGCACGAAGCCCATCTGAGCGGCCATACCCACGTAGCCGACCTCTCGCACGACGGGTTGCCCGTCGTCGTCGAGGACGGGCTGCCCACTCGCATCCGTGATGGTGCGCTCAGCTTCGATAGGCGTGATGCTCAGCGTCTCCTCGGCACCGTCCCGCAGCACCACCATTTCCAGGGTCTCGCCCGGCGCCGCCTGCACGATGGCGGTCGCCTGAGCGAACGTCGACACCGGCTGCCCGTCCACGGACACGAGGACGTCGCCCGGGAGGATCCCGGCTTCTGCCGCGGGCGTGGCCGGATCGTCCGGCGTGCATTCGGTCGCCGATGAGCCGGCGGGGAGCACGCACTCGTTCACCGAAGCGATCGTCGTGGTTCCCTGCTGGACGCCGATCCCGGAGACGAGGACGGTGAAGATCACGACCGCGAGGATCAGATTCATCAGCGGACCGCCGAGCATCACGATGACGCGCTTCCACACGGGAAGCCGGTAGAAGACGCGGTCCTCAGCGCCCTCGGCGATCGTCTCGTCATTCGCCGTCCGTGCGTCCTGGACGAGAGCGCTGAACACGCCCTTCGCAGGCCCCGATGCGGCGGAAGCCGGGTACATCCCCGACATCGAGATGAACCCACCGAGCGGCAGCAGCTTGAACCCGTACTCGGTCTCGCCGATTCGCTTGGACCAGATCCTCGGACCGAAGCCGATCATGTACTGGCCGACGCGCACGCCGAACAGCTTGGCCGGCAGGAGATGTCCGACCTCATGCAGACCGATCGACAGACCGAGGCCGATCAGCATGAACACGATGCCGGCCAGATAGAGCAGTGCTTCCACTCCCCCAAGCTAGTGCTCGACGCCTAGGAATACGCCCCCAGAGCTGCACGGGGCGACCGCCTCGCACGGTTAGGCTTGTCCCGTGACCTCCCGCCAGCTGCGACTTCTGCGCGCAGCGACGGCATCCGGTGCTGCGACTCTCGTCGCCGCCGCATCGCACACCACCGCTGGCGGGGCCGCGCCGCATCCGCTCCTCGTGGTCGCCGTGGCGATCCTCCTGGTCCCGCTCGCCGCGCTGCTCATCGGCGTAGGGATGTCTCGCGCGCGGATCGCTCTGACGGTGCTGATCAGCCAGGGGCTCTTCCACCTGGTGTTCCAGCTGCTCGGCACGCCGACCGGAACGGCGGCACCGGCGGGACATCAGCACCACCTCGATCTCGCAGCTCTGGGCCCGGTGGTCGCGACGACCGCCCCCGACTCTCTCATGCTCATCGGCCACGTCGTCGCGGCGATCCTCACCACTGCGCTGCTGTGCCACGGCGAATCGTCGGTGCGGGCCATCGCCGGATGGGTGCGGGCTCGCCTTCGTCACGCGGTCGCCGTGTTCCGCCCTCTGTCCGAGCCCCCCGCGCTCCCCGTACTCTCGATCCGGCTGCCGGATCAGGACCTTCTCGCTGCGTCGGTCTCCCGCCGCGGGCCTCCCGCACTCGTCTGATCTCGCATCGCCTCCCCGAGGCGTTTCCCCTTCCCGCGGACGACGCGCACACCGACGCGCCCGCAGATCAGCACACAGGAGTACCACCATGCGTTCCACCAACACCCGCACCACCCGTCGCAACGTCACCGCAGGCCTCATCGGGGGTGCGATCCTCGCACTCGCCATCCCGGCCATGGCCAGCGCACACGTCAGCGTCAGCCCCGACGAGCTGAGCGCAGGAGACCACGGCGTTCTGACCTTCTCGTTCGCGCACGGCTGCGAGAACTCTCCGACCACCTCGCTGAAGGTCACGATGCCGGAGGGGCTCGCGTCGGTCGCGCCCACCATGGACAGCGACTGGACGATCGACATCGAGAAGGGCGACGACGGACTCGTCAGCGCCGTGACGTACACCGCCGTCGCACCGGTGCCCAACGAGCTGCGCGGAGCGGTCAGCATGGCGGTCGGCCTCGACGAGAACACACCCGCTTCCCTCGCTTTCCCCGTGATCCAGACCTGCGTCGAAGGCAGCACCGAATGGACACAGCTCGCGGAGGACGGCGAGGACCCGCACAGCCTCGACGCGCCCGCTCCCGTGGTCGAGGTGACCGCGGCCGCTGCCGGCGGGCACGGCGAGCATGACTCTGCCGAAGATGCGGGAGATGCAGACTCTGCCGTTGCGGACGCGGCCGACGATGCGGGATCCGCGAGTGCGGTCGGCACGGCGCTGGGCGCAGGCGGCCTCGTCGCCGGCATCGCCGCGCTCGTGGTCTCGGTACTGGCGTACCGCCGCGCGGCGTGACGCGCCGGCACGTCTCCCCGATCGCATGCGGCCGGGGAGACGTGCCGCACCCGGTCATCGCGCCGCGGGCGTGAGATCATGAAAGGGACATGTCGATTGAACAACAACCGAGCCTGCCTCCCGTGCTCCGCCCCGCGAACCCGCCCCGGCGTGAGCTGTCCGAACTCGCCTCTCGATTCGCACGAGACGTCCGTGGCGAGGTGACCGGTGTCACCCTGTCCGGCATCACCCTGGCCACCGCCGATCTCCGCCCCGGCGAGGCGTTCGTCGCGATCCGAGGCGTGAACCGCCACGGCGCCGATTTCGCGGTCACCGCCGCGGAGAAGGGCGCTGTCGCGATCATCACGGATGAGGACGGCGCCGAGATCGCCGAACCCGCGGGCCTGCCCGTGCTCGTGGTGGACGACCCGCGCGCAGTCCTCGGCGCCCTCAGCGCCTGGGTCTACGGCACCGGCGCAGGCGAGCCGCTCCCGCTGCTGTTCGCGACGACCGGGACGAACGGCAAGACGAGTGTCTCGCACCTCCTTGAGGGCATCCTCGACCAGCTCGGCGTCGTCACCGGACTCTCATCGACCGCCGAACGACACATCGCCGGCGAGGTGATCGTGTCGAGACTCACCACTCCTGAGGCATCCGAGATGCACGCGCTCCTCGCCTTGATGCGCGAGCGCGATGTCGAAGCCGTGGCCGTCGAGGTCAGCGCGCAGGCGCTCTCACGTCATCGCGTCGACGGCATCCGCTTCGACGTCGCCGGCTTCACCAACCTCAGCCATGACCACCTCGACGACTACGTCGACATGGAGGAGTACTTCGAGGCGAAGCTGCCGCTCTTCCGTCCGGATCGAGCGACCCGCGCAGTGGTATGCCTCGATTCCCCGTCGGGCGCCACGGTCGTTCAGCGCTCGGAGATCCCCGTGGTCACCGTCGGCACGCCCTCCATCGCCGCCGACCCCGATGCCGCGGCCCGTGCCGACTGGGTCGTCGTGATCGACGACGAACGCGCGTCCGGCACCACGTTCACTCTCACCGGCCCGGCAGGCAGGCTCACGACGACGGTTCCCGTGATCGGTCCGCACATGGCCGCGAACGCAGCACTCGCCATCGTGATGCTGCTCGAGGGCGGCTACGCCTGGGATCGAATCGCCACGGCACTCGATCGCGACGGTGGCATTCTGGCGCACCTTCCCGGTCGCACCCAGCTCGTCTCCGGCGACTCCGGCCCGGTCGTCTTCGTCGACTTCGGGCACTCCCCCGACGCGTTCGAGAAGACGCTCGCCGCGGTCCGCCGTGTCACACCGGGCAAGGTGCTGATGCTCTTCGGCGCCGATGGCGACCGCGATGCCAGCAAGCGCTACGACATGGCGCGCACGGCCGTCGAGGGCAGCGACATCCTCGTCGTCACGGACCACCACCCCCGTTTCGAAGACCCCGACTCGATCAGAGCCACTCTCGTGGCCGGCGCACGCGCCGCGCGCCCGGACGCGCAGATCCATGAGTACTCGCCTCCCGAGACGGCCATCGTGGCGGCCGTGGGCCTGGTCGGCGAAGGCGACTCGATCCTGTGGGCGGGACCCGGCCACCAGGACTATCGCGACATCCGGGGCGTTCGCACGCCGTACTCGGCCCGCGAGCTGGCGCGTCGTGCCCTCCGAGCAGCCGGATGGCCCGTGCCCGATTCGCACTGGCCGGTCCCCTACCCGGACGAGGACTGAACCGGGCGCGGATGCCGTCGACGACCGCATCCGCGCCCTGGTCGACCGCGCGGCCTGGGCGGAATACCGCCCAGAACCGTTCGGTCAGGCTCGAGCAATGAGCTGGTCGGCTTTGCGGCGCGCCCACTCCTCGGCATCCGCCAGCGACTCGACCGTCAGCGTCTGCGGGGGCTCGTGGGAGTCGACGACCCGAGAGATCGTGTCGACGATCCCGAGGAACGGCAGGCGACCCTCGTGGAAGGCATCGACGGCCTGCTCGTTGGCCGCGTTGTAGACCGCAGGGAAAGTGGCAGCCGCACGACCGACGGACTTCGCGAGATCGACCGCCGGAAACGCGTCGTTGTCGAGCGGCTCGAAGGTCCAGGAGGTCGCCTGAGTCCAGTCGAGCGGGCGACCGACGCCGCCCACACGGCTCGGCCAGTCGAGACCCAGCGAGATCGGCAGACGCATGTCGGGCGGGGACGCCTGAGCGATCGTCGAGCCGTCGATGAATTCGACCATCGAATGCACGATGGACTGCGGGTGCACCACGACCTCGATGTCGTCGTAGGCGACATCGAACAGCAGGTGCGCCTCGATCACCTCGAGTCCCTTGTTCACGAGCGTCGCGGAGTTCGTCGTAACCATCCGGCCCATGTCCCAGGTGGGGTGCGCGAGCGCTTCCTGCGGCGCGACATCGAGCATCTGATCACGCGAACGGCCCCGGAACGGACCACCGGATGCCGTCACGACCAGGCGGCGCACCTCGGCGTGCGTGCCGCTTCGCAGCGCCTGGGCGAGCGCCGAGTGCTCGGAGTCGACCGGGACGATCTGGTCAGGGGCAGCTGCTGCGCGCACCAACTCGCCTCCGACGACGAGGGACTCCTTATTCGCGAGAGCGAGCGTTCTTCCCGCCTTCAGCGCCGCGAGAGTGGCGCCGAGTCCGATCGATCCGGTGATCGCGTTGAGAACGACGTCAGCCTCGACGTCACGCACGAGCTGCTCGGCCTCGGTCGCGCCGAGCGCGATGTTCTCGACCCCGAAAGCGGCAGCCTGCTCTGCGAGCATCTCGGCATTCGTTCCGGCCGCGAGCCCGACGAGTTCGAAGCGACGTGGATTCGCCCGGATGACGTCGAGCGCCTGTGTGCCGATGGAGCCGGTGGAGCCGAGGACGATGATGCGACGCATGCCGCCAGCCTATGGCAAGCCCTCGACCCCTCCCTCTTACTGGGCCTGTTCGATCGGTGTGGTCGCGAGGATGTCGACGACGAAGACCAGGGTCTCGCCGGTCAGATCGGTGTCGTTGATCTCGCCCTCGCCATAGCCATCCTTCGGAGGCATGGCGACGATGACCTGCGAACCGACCTTCTGGCCCTCGAGTGCCATCTTGAAGCCCGTCACGACGCCGCTGGTCTGGAACTGCGAGGGAGCTGCATCCCGGCTCCAGCTGGAGTCGAACTCCGAGCCGTCCGACCACTTCACACCGCGGTACTGCACAGTGACCAGGTCGCCTGCGCCGACGACGGCGCCGTCGCCCTGCTTGAGGACGGCCACCTCCGTCTCGGCGGGAGCATCGGAGTCCGGGAGCGTGATCGTCGGCGAGCCCTCGTCGTCGAGCTTCACGGTCGGCATGCCTTCGGTCGCGTCGACGTCAGAGCCGGATGCGGTCGTAGGAAGCTGTTCGATCGTCTCGACGTAGAGGACGCTCGGGTTCATGCCCTCCTGCGCGGCGGGGAGCGTCAGCACGACACTCGAACCGATCGGGAGGCACTCGGCCGCCACCGTGAACACCGTGGACTGCGTCGGGTCGACGATCTGCTGAGGCTGCTGCACCGCGAGCAGGGCTGACAGTACCCCGTCGGGGCCCCGCTCCGAGGTGCTGAGCACCTCGTTGGTGGTGGCGTCGATGAGCTGGTAGCGCAGAGACACGAGATCGCCGGGCATGACGTCATCGCCGTCACCCTCGACGACGACCGAGCGCTCGGCCTCCGCGAGGTCGGTGCCCGCCGGCACCGTGACCTTGGCGTCTGCCCCGGATCCCTCGACGGTCACGGCATCGGAGCCGGCGCCCGACGCGATGTCCGCCAGGCAGGAGGTCTCGGCGGCAGGGTCAGGAGTGCTCGTGGACTCGGGGTCCGAGCCTCCGGCGCACCCGGCCAGCAGAAGGGTCGCCGCGGCGACGGTGGACAGGACGATAAGCGGACGCTTGCGCACAGTGGAACCTCAGGATCGCGGGCGGGACACCCCATCATCCCCCATACCCCTTTGCCGATGCTGGGAGACTCGCTCCGGCGCTTCATTCCCACTGGGGCATGATCGCCGGGGTAATCTGCTCTGATGACGTCAGAGCAGTCCGTGGAGCCCGAAACTTCGCCCGCAGAGACTGAGAAGCCTCGACACGCCGGCTTCGCCTATGCGCTCGGTCGCAGCCTCATCACGCCCCTCGCGCGCACGATCTACCGGCCCCGCATCGAAGGCAGGGAGAACGTCCCGAAGGACGGCCCGGTCATCTTCGCGAGCAACCACCTGTCGTTCATCGACTCGATCGCGATCCCGGTCGCCGCACCGAGGCCCGTGCACTTCCTCGCGAAGTCCACGTATTTCGAGGGCCCTGGATTCAAGGGCTGGCTCAGCAAGACGTTCTTCGAGTCCATCGGGGCGATCTCGGTCCGCCGTGGAGCGGGGAAGGCCGCCCTCGACGCACTCGACGTGCAGCGTCAGCTTCTCGATGAGGGCCTCGCTGTCGCCCTCTACCCGGAGGGCACGCGCTCGACGGACGGACGCCTCTACAAGGGACGCACCGGCGTGGCGTTCCTCGCCCTGCAGACCGGTGCGCCGGTCGTGCCGGTCGGCCTCGTCGGCACGGACAAGGTGATGCCCGTCGGCGCCAAGATGCCGACCCTGAAGGAGCGCATCACCGTGCGCTTCGGCGAACCTCTCGACCTCTCGCCCCACGGACCCGCCACGAGCGGGCGCGCCCGCAGACTCGCGACGGACGAGATCATGGCCGCGATCCATGCCCTGTCCGGGCAGGAACTGGCGGACGCCTACAACGAGGCTCCCGCGCAGGGCACCATCGAGAAGATCAAGCAGGCGCTGCCCCACGAGCGCCGCTGACGCCGCCGCCGCTCAGCTCTGCTCGGCGCGGACCGAGGCTTCGTGCCGCACGGGGAAGTTCATCGAATTCGCGATGAAGCACCATGCGTTCGCCTGGGCATGGGCACGTTCGGCCGCCTCTCTCATCGAGGCGTCCGCGACGACGACCTCGGGCCGCAGCATCACCTCGACGAACGCGCCGCCGCCGCGCCCGTCCTCTCGCATCATGCCGGAGGCCGTATCGCGGTAGGAGACGACGACGACGCCAGCCGTCACGCACGCGTGCAGATACGAGAGCAGATGGCACTGCGACAGGGAGGCGAGGAGCAGATCCTCAGGGTTCCACCGGGACGGATCGCCACGGAACGGCTTATCGGCTGAGGCCAGGATGTCGGGCTTGCCGTCGACCTCGAGCGTGACATCGCGTCGATACTCGCGGTAGCCGCTGGTGCCGGTGCCAGAGTTTCCGGTCCAGGTCGAGGTGAGTGAGTAACGGTGCTCGCCGAGCGGCGCGAGTCGATCTGCCATATCGACAGTCTGCCACTCGACTCTGCCGGACGATGTGCCGGACGATGTGCCGGTGGCACGGTCGACACCCATCCGACGATATCCTGGGGAGGTGCTGGAGACTCTCACCGTTCAAGATGCCGTGGAACTCGCCGTCGTCGAACGCAGCGGGTTCATTGAGTCCCGCCACGCGGGGGCGGCGGTGGTCCTCTCACCCGACGGCGACGTCGTCGCTCGATACGGCAACGCCGACGCCCTGATACTTCCGCGCTCGAGCCTCAAGCCGCTGCAGGCCGTGGCGTGCATCACCGCGGGTGCCGCTCTCGAGGACGAGCAGCTCGCCATGTCGACCGCGAGCCACAGCGGCACGGATCGTCATGCCTCCGTGGTTCGCAACGTGCTCACCGAGGGCGGTCTCACCGAGGACCACCTGGGCTGCCCGCCGGCGTGGCCGGGCGACACCGCCGCTCGCGACGAGCTCGTGCGCGAACACGGCGCACAGACACGTATCCGCATGAACTGCTCGGGCAAGCACGCGGCCATGCTCCGTGCCTGCGTCGCGACGGGCTGGCCGACCGACAGCTACCTGGACCCGGCGCATCCCCTTCAGCTGCACATCCGCGACGTGATCGAGCGTCTCACCGGCGAGAAGGTCGCTCACACGGCCATCGACGGCTGCGGCGCCCCGGTATACGCGATCACGCTGACGGGCCTCGCCCGATCGATCCACCGGATCGGCACCGCCTCGGACCGCTCGCCCTTCGCCCTGCACCGGGTGGCCGGCTCGCTGGTGCGCGCGGTGCGTGAGCACCCGTGGACGATCGACGGCCCGGGGCGCCCGGACACCATCGCGATCGAGACACTCGGCGTGTTCGCGAAGGGCGGTGCCGAAGGGATCATGGTCATGGTCGCCCCGAACGGCACGACCGTCGCGCTGAAGATGCTCGACGGCGGGGCGCGCGCGTCGACCATCGTGGCGGCGACTCTGCTGGCGCGCGCAGGCGGGCTCACCGATTCGGACGTGGCGACACTCGCCGCCGCGCTGCCTCTCGAGGTGCTCGGCGGTGGGGCGACGGTCGGAGCCGTTCGCCCCGGCAGTGCCATCTGACCAGGAGACGACACGCTTCTCATCGCCGGGGTGCGAGTGCCGGGATCACGATTCGTCGGGGCCCGGAGTCGCCGACCAGCGACCACGCCCGGCCCGCATGCGGTCGCGAATACGGCGGGAGCTCTCGCACACCGGCGAGCTGCCGCAGCTCCGCGGCATTCTCGGCTCGGATGAGCACTTCGCCCTCTCGACGCACCCGCTGCCACAGCGTCCAACTGCGCTGCCACGCGTCTGCATCGCCGAGCACGACGGTGGGACGCGTGGGTGCCTGAGCATCCCACGGTTCGCCGCTCAGAGTGACGACGTCGCAGTCGGGATACGCAGCCGCCACTGACTCCGCCACCGCAGCCACCCCCGGCGTGATGAGCGCCGTGAGGGCACGCCGCGGAGCCCAGCCGTCACTTTCCCGTTCCCTATATCGAGAGGTGCCACTGGATGAACCCGACGACCGCAGTCGCTCCTCGGGGACCCAGACCAGTTGGATCTCACGATCCCCCATCCGCATCCGTCCCGGACCGCGCTGCGGATCGAAACCTGCGGAGTCCCCACCCGCAGCAAGATGATCGACCCGACTCGGCATCCTGAGCAGCCCCCGACGCGGCAGCGCGTCGAGAAGCCGCCCGACAGGCCCCGATGCTCTCGTCGCCGTGATCGCGATCGTGCCTCCGGCCCCGTTGCGGAGGATCTGCTCCCAGAGCTGCGCCAGATGCTGGCCGTACTCGACGGGCAGCTCGCCGATCCGGACGTCGATGTCGTCGCACAGCACGAGCCCTCCGCGCGGAACTCCCCCTTCCGCCAGAGCCACGACGGCGTCCCACGAATGTTCTGGATCGCTCGGTATCCACAGTGGATGCCCATGCTGCTTGGCCAGTGCACGCAAGGCCGAGCTGCGCCCCGACTCGGGTCCTCCGAGGAAGGCGATTCCTCGATCGGATCCGATCGACAGCCGCTCGAGTGGCTGCTCCTGACGTTGCGGATCGTCCGCGCGGCCCAGGATGACTTCGCCCTCCTTGCGTGTCTCAGCCTGAAGCTCCGCGAGAGGAAGCATCCGCGGCAGCACCGGCAGCCACGGGCTGCCCGGAATGTCGGCGTCAGCCCATCTCAGCGCGATCGCCCTGAGATCGGCGACGCCGGTCAGCGCTACTCGCATCGCGATCGGCGCAGCGTCCTGCGGGCGCCGAACCAGAGCCAAGCCCCTCGACTCGACGCCGCCCGGGAGCTCAGCCGCGTCGTCGGCACCGATGACGGCCCGACTGTCGGCGGCGTCCGCAACACGCAGGCTCACTCTCAGCGGACAGTTCGCCGCCAACGCATCGCGGATCACGCCTGACGCGCGCTGCGTCCCGAGGACGAGGTGCATGCCCAGCGCCCTTCCCCGAGCGGCGATGTCCGTGAACACAGCCCCGAGGTCCGGATGATCCTGGAGCAGCGCGGCGAACTCGTCGACCACGATGACCAGCCTCGCCATGCCGACCTCACGGACGTCTCGTGCGCCGGCCTCGGCGAGGACCGACTCGCGGCGCCGCAGCTCGGCGGTCAGGCTGGAGACGCCCCTCCGCGCCCCCTCCTCATCGAGGTCCGTGATCACTGCAGCCACCTGCGGGAGCATCCGAAGCGGCTCGAAGGCTGTGCCGCCCTTGAAATCGGCGAGGACGAATGTGACTCGATCAGGTCCATGGCGGCTCGCCATGGCCGTCACCCACGAGACCAGCAGCTCGCTCTTGCCCGTTCCGGTCGTGCCGGTCACGATGGCATGCGGCCCGTCATCGACGATGTCGAGGAGTATGTCCTCCCGCTCACCACGGCCGACTGCGGCCGGGAGACCGACGAGCGATTCCGGCTGCAGCAGGTCGCTGAGCGCCACCGACGCGGGGACAGAATCGAGTTCCTCTCCCTCTCCTGTGCGACTGACCCCGATCGCGATCGTCTGATCCCGGGACATGCACTCGGCGTCGACCTCGACGATCCCCTGCGCCGTGCGGACGCGCGCCCGGTGCGGCTCGGTGATGTCGATGACGGTCGTGATCCCTTCCGGAACATCGTCATCCCGATCCAGCAGCCAGATCACGGCGTCGGCCGTCGGCCGAGGATCAGCGCCCTGCACCACGGCCACCCGGAACGAGCCGCGCCGCGCGGCGTGGGCCTGCGGGAACCCCGCGAGCCCCAGCTCTTCAAGACGGGAGCCGACGATGGACATCTGGGCGGTGCCGAATCTGAGACACAGCTGCACCGCGAGCGCCCGCGTCGCGGCGGCGACGAGAGGATACGAGCCGCGCAGTCCGATGCCACCGCTGAGGGGCACCGTCACCGGCACCCGCTCGACCCTCGCGCATCGCATCCGGAAGTCCCGTTCGCGCTCCCCATCCCCGCCCGAAGCGCGCACGCCGCTGTCGCCGGTACCGCTGCCGACGACGACCTGAGTGGCGGCGTCGGGTGGATCGAGGCCGCGCAGAGGCGGCTGCGCCAGGCCTGCCGCAGCGTCGGGATATCGATGCCACCGCAACTGACGCTCATCATCGTGAAGCTGCGTCAACTGTGCTTCGACGAGCGACCACGCAGCCTCGCTGTCGGTCGCAGCCACCCGCGACGCCTTGCGTCGGGATCGCGACCCGTCGATCAGCGAAGCGATGATCATCAGGGGACCCAGAACCGCGAAGCACAGAGAGAACAGCGACCCGGTGACGAGCCAGAGCACCACTCCAGCGGCCACGGGGACGAGTGCCGCGACGAACGGTGTCGGAGGCCTACGAGCCGGTGCGGGGGCGGCAGGGATCGCGATCGGCAGAGAGTCCATGCAGCCAGTGGACCGCACACGCGGGCCTCAGAATCAGCCCTCCACAGGAAAAGGACGTCAGGCGGAGGACTCGTCCGTTGTGGAGGAGGACTCGTCCGTTGTGGAGGAGGACTCGTCCGGCGCCGAGGACGACTCGTCCGCGATCTGCACGATGACGAGCGTCACGTTGTCGCGACCGCCGTTCTCGAGTGCCGCAGCGAGCATCGCATCGACGGCGGCCGCCGGATCGGCGTTCTCGCGGAGGAAATGCTGGATGCCGTAGTCGGTCAGCTCCTTCGTGAGTCCATCAGAGCAGATCACGAAACGATCTCCCGGGCGCACATCGAGCGTGACGTAGTCGGGAGCGGTGAGCTCGCTCGCCCCGACCGCTCGTGTGATCACGTTGCTGTACGGATGACCTTCGGCCTCTTCGGGGCTGATCTTGCCTGCCGCGATGAGCTCCTGCACGACCGAGTGGTCGGTGGTGATCTGCACCAGGCGGTCGTCCCTGAGGAGGTACACGCGCGAGTCGCCGATGTTGAGCGACGTCCAATGCGGCTCGTCGCCCTCGAACTCGAGGAAGACTCCGGTGAGCGTCGTCCCTGTACCCTCGTCCGTGGTCTCCGGATGGTCGGCGATGTCACCCACCGCCATCTCCAACGCACCCTCGATGGCGCCGCGATCGACCGCGCCGGCAGCGACCACGGCGTCGAGCCGCTTCACCGTGCTGCGGCTCGCGATCTCACCGCCCGCATGGCCACCCATGCCATCCGCGACGATGAAGAGCGGATAGTCCGCGAAGAACGCGTCCTGGTTCGTCTCACGTCGCCGGCCCACGTCGGTGACGCCTGCCCAGGAAAGGAGCAGCTGACGCTGCGCAACCGTGACGCGGCGCGTCTTCGTCGTCGTCTCAGCCACTCGTCGCCTCCGGATTTCCTGCGGTTCGGGCTACCCCAGGACACTCACATATCGTAGTGGACGCCGCGACGGCCGCACGCGCACCCCCGGCCATCACGCGGAGTCCTGCGGCGCCAACTCTGGGCTGCGACATGAGCATGTCTCCACGTTATCGTCTTCCACCGTTGCTCTTCACCACGCCGCGAGCGCCCCATACAGCACAGAGCCCCCGACCGAAGTCGAGGGCTCTGTGCGGTCTGCGATCAGGCCGGAGGCTGCGTGGGATCCGTGGGCGGAACCTGCGGAGCGGCCGGAGGCGCTGCGGGCGGAGCCGGCGGTGCCGTGGGCGGTGCCGTGGGCGGCGTCGACGGAGCAGCCGGCGGAGCACCGGTGGTCGACGGGGCCGCGGGCGGAGCGTAACCGGGCTGGGCGGGCGGAGCGTAGCCGGGCTGCGCGGGCGGTGCGTATCCCTGCGGCGCGGGCGGCGCATAGCCCTGCTGAGGAGCGCCGTAGCCCTGCGGAGCGCCGTAGCCGGGACCGGCCGCCGGACGCGGCTGCACAGGAACGCCATCCCAGACGGTGGAATCGGCGAGGAAGCTGTTTCCTGCCCACGGTGCGGGAACGATGTTCGGGTTCCAGCGCGACTTGTCGAACGCGTTGATGCCGTACCAGACGATCGAGAGCAGAACGAACAGGACCACCCAGACGGCATCCTTCTGCAGCTTCAGTCCGACCCGCCATGCGGCCAGAGCGAGCACCACAGCGAGAGCGATGCCGGTCAGGAAGTTGAGGTACGGAATGAACGAGAGACCGATGCCGATGAGGACGACCCACGGCGAGATGTCACCCAGCTTCGCGAAGATCATCGTGTTGTACACCGGCACCCACGCGCGCCACTTGCCCTGGACGCCAGCCTTTTCGAAGATCTTCATGAGGAAGATCGACGAGATCACATAGAACGCCAGCGCGAAGAGCAGACTGATCAAGAAGACGACGAACAGACCGGCGATAGCCGCCCCGTTGTCGTAATAGTCGTTGTACATGATCCCCTCCGGATCCGATGGAGCGGACGCTGTGCGCGCCGCGAGACCCACCATATCGGTGTGCTGATATTCGGGGCAACGACACACGCGGAGACAGCGCACTGCCCGTCATGCACCGTCATTCCGCGACCACGAGCTCCTCGACACCGCGGTCGTCGGTCGGTCGAAGGACGAGCCCCCTCCCCGCCGCCCATGTCCGAAGCGTGCGAAGCGACCGAACTCTCGGGCGGTCCTCCGCCAGGGCGCGCACGAGAAGACCCTTGGACTTCTTGTTGAAGTGATTGAGAGCCCGTCCGTGCTCGGTGACGACCCGCACATAAGCGGAGGGCACGGAGTCCGGCACGGGACCGAGCGCGACGTAGGCCTCACTGCGCAGATCGAGAATGAAGTCGGGGTCCTCCCCCGCTATGGCCGCCGTGGTCGCGTCTGCCCAGTGTCTGCGCAGCGCAGCCAGGCCCGGCACTGAGGTCCCTGCAGCGAGCCGGTACGGCGGAATGAGATCGAGCGCTCCGATCGGCCCCAGCGGCGCCGAGTGGATCCAGACGTGCGAACCGAGCCAGCGGCGAGACGCGGGGTCGAGACTGCCCGCGTCGAGAGCGTCATACAGAACGCCCGTGTAACGGTCGACCGCCGGCATCGTCGCGGCCGAGCGCAGCATCCGATTGTGCTCGACATCGCCTGCCTGCTTGGGGCTCAGCTTCAGCACTCTGCGCGCTGCCTGCTCGTCGTGCGCCAGATCGATGAGCGCATCGATCACCGCTCGGCGCTCGGCGACCAGACCGGGGAGCGCCAGCGAGCTCTCGTCGAGAGGCGCATCGCGTCCTCCTGGTCGCTTGGTCTCCGACGGGGGCAGCAGAATCTTCATGAGACCTCGGGAGACAGACGCGTCCGCCCCGACCCACTGAGGGCCGAGGCGGACGCGAGGAACTGGGACTGATCAGGCGATGAGAGCCGCGTTGCCTGCCACGATCGTCAGGACGTCGCTCTCCATCGAGAGGAATCCGTCCTGCGCGTTGGCGAGCACCTTGGTGCCATCCGTCTGCGTGATCCGGACCTCGCCCTGGGCGAGGATCGCCAGGACCGGCTCGTGGCCGGCCATGAATCCGATCTCACCCTCGACGGTCTTGGCGACCACGAGGCTCGCCTCTCCCGTCCAGACCTCCGCATCCGCGGAGACGAGGCTGACATGCAATGCCATGATCAGCCGTTCTCCTTCTGGATCTTCGCCCACTGCTCTTCGACATCGGAGATGCCACCGACGTTGAAGAAGGCCTGCTCGGCGACGTGGTCGAAGTCACCGCGGGCGATCGCATCGAACGACTCGATGGTCTCCTTGAGCGGGACGGTCGAACCCTCGACACCCGTGAACTTCTTGGCCATGTAGGTGTTCTGCGAGAGGAACTGCTGGATACGACGTGCACGAGACACGACGATCTTGTCCTCTTCGGAGAGCTCGTCGACACCGAGGATGGCGATGATCTCCTGCAGTTCCTTGTTCTTCTGGAGGATCTGCTTGACCGTGGTGGCGACGCGGTAGTGGTCCTCGCCCAAGTAGCGGGGGTCCATGATGCGCGATGTCGAGGTCAGCGGGTCGATCGCCGGGTACAGACCCTTCGACGCGATCTCACGCGAGAGCTCCGTGGTGGCGTCGAGGTGGGCGAACGTGGTCGCCGGTGCCGGGTCGGTGTAGTCATCGGCGGGCACGTAGATCGCCTGCAGCGAGGTGATCGAGTGGCCACGGGTCGACGTGATGCGCTCCTGCAGGAGGCCCATCTCGTCGGCGAGGTTCGGCTGGTAACCCACGGCGGAGGGCATGCGGCCCAGCAGCGTGGAGACCTCGGAACCGGCCTGCGTGAAGCGGAAGATGTTGTCGATGAAGAGCAGCACGTCCTGCTTCTGCACGTCACGGAAGTACTCCGCCATCGTCAGAGCCGAGAGGGCGACGCGCAGACGCGTTCCCGGCGGCTCGTCCATCTGGCCGAAGACGAGGGCCGTCTTGTCGAAGACACCCGCCTCTTCCATCTCGTGGATGAGGTCGTTGCCCTCACGGGTGCGCTCACCGACACCGGCGAACACCGAGACTCCACCGTGGTCCTGCGCGACGCGCTGGATCATCTCCTGGATGAGGACGGTCTTGCCGACACCGGCTCCACCGAACAGACCGATCTTTCCACCCAGCACGTACGGCGTGAGGAGGTCGATCGACTTGATGCCGGTCTCGAACATCGTGGTCTTCGACTCGAGCTGGTCGAAGTTGGGAGCCTTGCGGTGGATCGGCCAGCGCTCGGTGACCTCGATGGTCTCGCCGGGCTCGAGGTTCAGGACCTCGCCGATCACGTTGAAGACCTTGCCCTTGGTGACGTCGCCGACCGGGACCGAGATGGCCTCGCCCGTGTCGCGGACTTCCTGGCCGCGGACGATGCCGTCGGTGGGCTTCAGCGCGATGGCGCGAACGAGGTCGTCGCCGAGGTGCTGAGCGACCTCGAGGGTGATCTCCGTGGACTCCTCGCCGATGACGATGGTGGTCTTCAGAGCGTTGTAGATGTCGGGGATCGAGTCGTGCGGGAACTCGATGTCGACAACCGGACCGTTGACGCGCGCGACGCGCCCGACGACCGCGGTCGCCGGCTGGTCAGCCGTAGCGGTGGGGGTCATTTCTTCGTCTCTTTCCTGATGGTCTATTTGCTCGACGAGAGTGCGTCGGCGCCGCCGACGATCTCCGCGATCTGCTGCGTGATCTCCGCCTGACGCGCGTTGTTGCGCAGACGGGTGTAGTCGGTGATGAGCTTGTCGGCGTTGTCGCTGGCCGACTTCATCGCCTTCTGCGTGGCGGCCTGCTTGGCGGCAGACGACTGCAGGAGAGCGTTGAAGACGCGGCTCTGGATGTACACCGGCAGGATCGCGTCGAGGACTGTCTCGGCATCCGGCTCGAACTCGTACAGCGGGTAGACGGCGCTGCCCGCTTCCGAGTCATCGGCTTCCGCGATCTCCAGCGGGAGCAGTCGCACGGATTCCGGCGACTGCGTCATCATGCTGACGAAGCGGTTGTACACGAGGTGGATCTCGTCGACGCCACCCTCGTCCGCACCGCGCGAGAAGTCCTCGAGCAGCGTGGCCGAGATCTCCTCCGCCGTGTGGAACGACGGGGTGTCGGTGTCGCCCGTCCACTCCGCAGCAGCCGCGATGCGGCGGAACTGGAAGTAGCCGACGGCCTTGCGTCCGACGAGGTAGAACACCGGCTCCTTGCCCTGCCCCCGCAGGAGCTCCGCCACCTCGAGACCCTCACGGAGGATCTGCGAGTTGAAGGCTCCGGCGAGACCGCGGTCCGACGAGAAGATCACGACCGCAGAACGGCGGATCGTCTCGGGCTCGCGGGTGAGCGGGTGGTCGACGTTCGAGTGCGTCGCGACGGCGGACACGGCCCTCGTCACGGCCCGCGCGAAGGGGCTGGACGCTTTGACGCGTGCCATCGCCTTCTGGATGCGCGAAGCCGCGATGAGTTCCATCGCCTTCGTGATCTTCTTGGTCGTCTGAGCAGAAGAGATCTTCTGCTTGTAGACCCTGAGTTGAGCGCCCATGAAATCAGTTCCTCACGCGATTACGCGCGACGACCCTTGACGATCTTCTCCTGGTTGACGTCCTCAGCCTCGGCTGCAGCGTGCTCCTCGTGACCCGGGGCGCCGATGGCCTGCCCCTTACCACCCTGGAACTCCAGAAGGAAAGCGTCGGTGTGCTTGTCGAGCTCGGCGACGGTGTCGTCATCGAGGACGTTGGTCTCGCGCAGGGTCTCGAGCACCTTCGTGTTGCGACGCAGGTAGTCGAGCAGTTCGCGCTCGAAGCGAAGAACGTCCGAGACCTCGAGGGTGTCGAGCTTGCCCTTCGTTCCGGCCCAGATCGAGACGACCTGCTCCTCGACGGGGTACGGCGAGTACTGAGGCTGCTTGAGCAGCTCCGTCAGGCGCGCTCCACGGGAGAGCTGACGACGCGAAGCCGCGTCGAGGTCGGATGCGAACATCGCGAACGCCTCGAGGGAGCGGTACTGCGCGAGCTCCAGCTTCAACGTTCCGGAGACCTTCTTGATCGACTTGACCTGAGCGTCACCACCGACTCGCGACACCGAGATACCCACGTCGACCGCCGGACGCTGGTTGGCGTTGAAGAGGTCGGACTGGAGGAAGATCTGGCCGTCGGTGATCGAGATCACGTTGGTCGGAATGTATGCCGAGACGTCGTTCGCCTTGGTCTCGATGATCGGGAGACCGGTCATCGAACCTGCGCCGAGCTCGTCGGACAGCTTCGCGCAACGCTCGAGCAGACGCGAGTGCAGGTAGAAGACGTCACCCGGGTAAGCCTCGCGGCCCGGCGGACGACGCAGGAGGAGCGACACCGCACGGTAGGCCTCAGCCTGCTTCGACAGGTCGTCGAAGATGATGAGGACGTGCTTGCCGCCGTACATCCAGTGCTGGCCGATGGCCGAACCGGTGTAGGGAGCGAGGTACTTGAAACCGGCGGGGTCGGATGCCGGAGCCGCCACGATGGTGGTGTACTCCAGAGCGCCGGCCTCTTCGAGCGCGCCCTTCACCGAAGCGATGGTCGAGCCCTTCTGACCGATGGCGACGTAGATGCAGCGCACCTGCTTGTTGACGTCGCCCGACTCCCAGTTGGCCTTCTGGTTGATGATCGTGTCGATCGCGATGGCCGTCTTGCCGGTCTGGCGGTCACCGATGATCAGCTGACGCTGACCGCGGCCGACGGGGATCATGGCGTCGATGGCCTTGATGCCGGTCTGCATCGGCTCGTGCACCGACTTGCGCTGCATGACACCCGGTGCCTGCAGCTCGAGCTCGCGAACGCCTTCGGTGGCGATGGAGCCGAGGCCGTCGATCGGGTTACCCAGCGGGTCGACGACGCGACCGAGGTAGCCGTCGCCGACGGGAACCGAGAGGACCTCACCCGTGCGGGTGACTTCCTGGCCGGCCTCGACGCCGGTGAAGTCGCCGAGCACGACGACACCGATCTGGTGCTCGTCGAGGTTGAGCGCGAGACCCTTGGTGCCGTCCGCGAAGGTGACGAGTTCGTTCGCCATCACCCCGGGCAGTCCCTCGACATGCGCGATGCCGTCGGCTGCGTCGATGACGGTGCCGACCTCGGTCGCCGCGGCCCCAGTGGGCTCGTATGCTGCGGCGAAGTCCTTCAGCGCGTCACGGATGACGTCGGGGCTGATCGATAGTTCTGCCATTGTCTTCCCTTTGTATCTGGGTGCGCGGTTCCCCGCGCGAAGTCGTGTTAGCCGGCGAGCTTCTGGCGAAGATCGGCGAGACGGGCGGAGATACTGCCGTCGATGACGTCATCGGCGATCTGCACGCGCAGGCCTCCGACGACAGAGGGGTCGTTGACCTCGTTGAGCGAGATCTTGCCGTCGTAACGACGCGAGAGAACGTCGCTGAGACGGGTGCGCTGTGCGTCGGTGAGCGGTGTGGCGCTGTGCACCGTCGCGACCACACGGTCGCCCTGGTCGGCGACGACCCGCGTCGCACGGGTGAGCATCTGCCGAACGCGACGGTCACGAGGCTGGCGCACCAGCGACGAGACGATCACGGCGGTCGCGTCGCTGACGCCCCCGGCGAGAAGCCTGTCGACGAGCGCGCCCTTGGCGTCCTCGCCCCCGAGGCGGCTTCCGAGCGCGAGCTCGAGCTCCGCGTTCGCGGCGATCACCCGGGTGAAGCCGAAGAGCTCTCCCCCGATGTCAGCCTGCGGTTCGGCGATCGCGGCAGCCCTGATCGCGAGTTCCTCGACGCCGTCCACGAGCTGGGAAGCCGATGACCAGCGCTCGGCGACGACCGTCTTCAGGACGGTCTGCGCGTTCTGCGAGAACCCGCCGAACACCGCGGCGACGACGTTCTGTCGCGCCACGACCGGAGCCGACGGGTCAGCGAGCGCGCCGCTCAAATGAGACGACTCCGCCACGGCGCGTGCGGCTGCAAACAGCTCCCGCGCCGTGTCGAGAGTGACGTCCGTCGCTGCGGCAAGCGTCTGAGTGGATGCCGCGAGTGCCTGAGTGGTCGCGCTGCCCATTACTGAGCCGCCTTCTCGGATGCTTCGAGGTCGGCGAGGAAGCGGTCGACGACCGCGGTCGCACGTGCATCGTCGGAGAGCGTCTCGCCGACCACGCCACCGGCGAGGTCGATCGCGAGCGAGCCGACCTCGCTGCGCAGCGAGACGAGAGCGGTCTGCCGCTCGGCCTCGATCTGCGTGTGCGCGGTCGCGGTGATGCGAGCTGCTTCGCTCGACGCGGCCTCCTTGGCCTCGGCGACGATCTTCTTGCCGTCCTCACGGGCGGCTTCGCGGATCTCACCGGCCTCGGTGCGTGCCTCGGCGAGCTGACGGGTGTACTCCTCGAGCGCGGCCTCAGCCTGCTTCTGTGCTTCGTCCGCCTTGGCGATGTTGCCCTCGATGGCGGCGGACCGCTTGTCGAGCATTGCCGTGAACTTCGGAAGGGCGACCTTCCACACGACGATGAGGATGACGAGGAACCACAGACCCGACCAGATGATGTCGTACCACGCAGGGATCAGAGGGTTGGGTGTTTCACCCTCTGCTGCGAGGTTCGTGACAAGAGCGTTCAGCATCCTGTCTCCTTCAGAAGTCGGTTCGGATTACGGGAAGGGGATGAATCCGACGGCGATGCCGACGAATGCAAGCGCCTCGGTGAAGGCGATACCGATCCACATGAGGACCTGCAGGCGGCCGGCCAGCTCGGGCTGACGAGCGACACCCTCGATGGTCTTGCCGACGACGATACCCACGCCGATGGCCGGACCGATCGCTGCGAGGCCGTAGCCGACCGATGCGAGGTGACCGTTGATGTCTGCGAGAACCGTAGTAGCGTCCACGGGTTTTTCCTTTCGTTGGGTGGGACGGCAGTTGCCGACCCGCTCAGTGCTCTTCTGCGACCGCGAGCTGGATGTAGACCGCGGTGAGGACGGTGAAGACGTATGCCTGGAGAACGGCGACCAGGATCTCGAAGAGAGTGAAGGCGCCGCCGAAGGCGAGGGTTCCGACACCGAGAGCGGCCCAGCCGCCACCTGCGGTGAAGAAGAAGAACTGGGTGGCTGCGAAGCACAGCACCAGGAGCATGTGGCCGACCACCATGTTCATCAGGAGTCGGAGCATCAGCGTGACGGGCCGGATGATGAACGTCGAGAGGAACTCGATCGGCGTCACGATGATGTAGACCGGCCACGGAACGCCGGCCGGGAACAGCGCGTTCTTGAAGAAGCCCAGCGGGCTCTTCTTGATACCCGCGTAGATGAAGGTGATGTAGCTCACCAGCGCGAGCGTCAGCGGCACGGCCGCGATGCTCGTGCCTGCGATGTTCAGGAACGGGATGATTCCCGTGATGTTCATGAACAGCACCATGAAGAAGATGGTGGTGAGGATCGGCAGGAATCGGTTGCCGTCCTTGCGTCCGAGCAGATCGTGCGCGATATTGGTGCGGACGAAGTCCAGCCCCATCTCGACGACGCTCTGGAAGCGTCCGGGGACGATCTTCATACGGCGGGTTCCGAGGACGAGGATCAGCACGACGGCGACCACGGCGAGGAACTGCACGAGGTGGATTCGGTGCACGGGGATACCCGCGACTTCGAAGAGGATCTCCGGGAAGAACTCGTCGATCGAAGGTCCGTGGAACTCGCCGTCAGAGGCGAGTTTGGGCATCAGGGTCGCAGCAAGATTGAACAGCGCGGGCTCCAGCTTCGGGGCACCGGTCAGAACCGGGGCGACGATGGTCGGTGTGCTTCAAGCGCAAGCGCTCGCGGGCGAGCGGCGGGCACGTCTCAACACTATCAGAATAAGAGGGTGTCCTAAGACCGCGGGGGCTGTTCGCCGGAGCCGTCCTGCGCAGGGGGTTCGGGCACGATGTGGTGGCGCCCGGGCGCACGATCCTCCGGCACGACGGTCGGCAGCTCCACCCCCGGCGCGCGGTCGATCGGAGCCTCGGAGGGAAGGGACGCGTCGCTCACGTGCGGAAGGCGCATCCGCGTGATGACGATCACGTCGATGACGAGGGTCGCCACCACTCCCGTGACGATCGACAGGAAGAACACCATCGGCTCGATCCACGGCTGCCCGCTCAGGACGATCATGATCACGACGAAGAGACCGAGCTTCAGAAGCCATCCGCCGAGCACGATCGCAAAGAACAGCTGCACGTAGAGCGGATCGCCGAACCAGCGGTTGGCGATGAGGATGCTGAGGGCGGTGATGCCGAGGAACAGCATGGCGAGCACGACGCCCAGCAGCCCGCTGACGAGACCTTCCGTCCCGCCGACGAGGAGGCCGATCGCTCCGGCGACGATCGCGAGGACCGCCATCGAGACCGCGGACCAGATCAGCGTCCTCCGCAGGATCGGATTGCTGGAAACAGGGCTCGGGCTCACGGGGACTCCACGGGTGTCGGGTCGGACTCAGCAGACGCCGCGGGCTTCCGTCGGCGCAGAGGATTCAGGGTGATGACGAGGCACGCGGCGATTCCCACCAGGCCGAACACGACTCCGGGGAGGTACTGGCCGGGCCAGTCCTCACGCGCGCCCACGTACATGAGGAGGACGGCCAGGGAGATGACCGCGGTCCAGGCGTAGAAGATGAGCACGGCGTCGCGGTCGCGGTGGCCGAGGTCGAGCATGCGGTGATGCAGGTGCTTGCGGTCGGGTGAGAACGGCGACTTCCCCGCGTTCATCCGTCGCAGCACTGCGAGCCCGAAATCGAGGAGCGGCAGCAGCACGACCAGAAGAGGGAGGAGGATCGGGATGAACGCGCCGAGGAGCTGCGATCGTCCGAGACGCTCGGGATCGAGGGCCGACGGCTCGAGCTGCCCGGTCACGGCGATCGCGGACGTCGCCATCAGCAGACCGATCACGAGCGCTCCCGAATCGCCCATGAAGAGCTTCGCAGGACTCCAGTTGAACGGGAGGAAGCCGAGGCACGCGCCGATCAGCACTGCGGCGAGGAAGGATGCGAGGTTGAAGTAGCTCGATGCTCCGGTGTCACGCGTCAGGATGTAGGAGTAGGCGAAGAACACGCCGTTCGCGATCAGGCAGACGCCGGCGACGAGGCCGTCGAGGCCGTCGATGAAGTTGACGGCGTTCATCACGATGACGATCGCGAACATCGTGATGGTGATGCTCAGCCAGCTCGAGAAGACGATCAGATCGCCGAACGGCAGGGAGAGGATCTGCAGCCCGCCACCGACGGTGATGATCCCGGCGGCGAGGAACTGTGCGCCGAGCTTGATCATCCAGTCGAGATCCCACAGATCGTCGACGACGCCGATGACGGCGATCAAGAGGGATGCGGCGAGGATCGACCACATCGTCTGCGGCGGCATCCACATGGTGGTGAAGAACGGATTCAGAGCCGAGACACCGATCGCCGCTGCGATGCCGAGGAAGATCGCGACGCCACCGAGACGGGGAGTGGGAGTCGTGTGCACATCCCGCTCTCGGATGCCGGGGTACAGCTTGAAACGCAGGCTCAGCTTCCAGACCGCCCAGGTCAACGCGAAGGTGATCGCGGCGGTCAGGATGATCGTGAGGAGGTACTGCTTCACGAATCCCCGTCCGATTCCGGCGACGGCGCCTCGGGTTCGAGCAGGTCGCCGAGCACCTCCTCCAGCCGTTCGCGGCTGACGGCGCCGGCTCTGAGGATGCGAACACCACCGGCGGCGGGCTCCGCGCCGCGGGGAACCAGGGAGGTCGCGTCGACGATCGTCGACGCGACCCCGTCGCGACTGACGCCGTCTGCGAGATACACCGACACGCTGTCTCCGAGCATCCGCTCGGCATCGAACGCGGAGATCGCCGACTCACGGCCGGTGAGGTTCGCGCTGGAGACGGCCAGCGGTCCGGTCTCCGCCAGGAGCTCCAGCGCGACGCGCCCCTCGGGCATTCTGACGGCGACGGTCCCCTCCGTGTCGCCCAGGTCCCAGACAAGAGAGGGCTGAGCGGGGAGAACGATGGTCAGGCCGCCGGGCCAGAAGGCGTCGACGAGTCGCTGGACGGGCTCGGGAACGGACTCCGCCAGCGCGTGCAGCGTCTCCTTCGTGCCGATGAGCACGGGAGGCGGCTGATTGCGCCCTCGCCCTTTGGCGTCGAGGAGGCGCCGTACGGAAGCGGGAGAGAACGCGTCGGCGGCGACGCCGTAGACCGTGTCGGTGGGCATGACGATGAGTTCGCCGCGGGCGATGGCCTGGCGGGCGTGGCGCATGCCGGCGAGGAGCTGGGCCTCGTCGCCGCAATCGAAGATGGAGGACATGACGATCCGATTCTAGTTGGCGATGTCTGTGCGGTTCGTGTCTGCGCGTCAGGGACGCAGAGCGGTCGTCGCGCGGTCTCGCAAGGTGAGGTCGCGGTGCGTCGCGGCGGCACGCCAGCCGTCGCGCGTGAGGATGCTGCGGATCTCCTCGCCCTGGAGCTCCCCGTGCTCGATCACCAGCAGCCCGCCCGGATGCAGCAGCTCGAGCGCGCGCACGCTGAGCACACGCACGATGTCGAGCCCGTCTTCTCCCCCGTACAGCGCCATCGACGGATCGAAGAGCCGAACCTCAGGGTCACGAGGCACCGCGGCGTCCGGAACGTACGGCGGGTTCGAGATCACGACGGAGGCAGTGCCGTCGAGCTCCGCGAACGCGTGCGCCAGGTCGTCGTTCACGAGGGTGAGGTTGGCCACCCCCGCCGTGTTCCGAGCCGCCCACGGATACGCGTCGGGCGAGAGCTCGGCGGCGAAGATGCGCGCATGGGGCACCTCGGTGGCCATGGCGAGTGCTATCGCCCCGCTGCCGGTGCCGAGATCGATGCCGATCGGGTCGGGAAGCGCGGACCCGAGGAGCGCGTCGATCGCGTACTGCACGACCGTCTCGGTCTCAGGTCGCGGGACGAAGACTCCGGGCCCGACCGCGAGCTCGAGGTGGCGGAACGGCGCCGTTCCGGTGATGTGCTGCAACGGCTCCCTGCTCGCACGACGGGCGACCAGAGCCCGCAACGCCTCGGCGTCCGCCTCCTCCACCGCATCACCGCGGATGATCGATGCCTGCACCTCACCACGCCGCGCGCCGAGGACGTGACCGGCGAGCAGCTCCGCGTCGACGAGAGGATCCGTGACGCCGGCGTCTGCGAGCTGTCGGGCCGCCGCATGCACGGCGGAGGCGAGGGAGAGATCGGACATGGATCAAGCGTAGAGCGCGGCAGGTGTCATATTGCCCACCCCCCTAGGGCTCTCGCCTAGGCTGGAGCGCGCAGTCCCCCGCACAGGAAGGCTCTCCCCATGCCCGGTATCCACTCCGACATCACCTCCGCTTTCGGCAACACTCCCCTGGTTCGTCTGAACCGGGTCACCGAGGGCCTCGGCGCGACAGTTCTCGCCAAGCTCGAGTTCTACAACCCGGCCTCGAGCGTCAAAGACCGGCTCGGCATCGCCATCGTCGACGCTGCGGAGGCCTCGGGCGAGCTGAAGCCCGGAGGCACGATCGTGGAGGCGACCAGCGGCAACACCGGTATCGCGCTGGCGATGGTCGGCGCCGCACGCGGGTACAAGGTGATCCTCACGATGCCCGCGTCGATGTCCAAGGAGCGGCGCCTCCTTCTCAAGGCGTTCGGTGCCGAACTCATCCTCACGGACCCCACGAAGGGCATGACGAACGCGATCGCCGAGGCGGAGGCGATCGCCGCCCGCACTCCGGGTGCCATTCTCGCGAAGCAGTTCGCCAACGAGGCGAACCCCGCGATCCACCGCCGCACGACGGCCGAGGAGATCCTCCGCGACACGGAGGGCTCCGTCGACTACCTCGTCGCCGGCATCGGCACGGGCGGAACCATCACGGGCGTCGGTCAGGTCCTGAAGGAGCGCGTCCCCGGCGTGAAGATCGTCGCCGTCGAACCCAAGGATTCGCCCATCCTCACCGAGGGACACCCCGGGCCGCACAAGATACAGGGCATCGGACCGAACTTCGTGCCTCCCATCCTCGATCGTGATGTCCTCGACGAGGTCATCGACGTCACGTTCGACGATGCCATCCGTGTCGCGCGCGAGACCGCGAGCCGCGAGGGCATCCTCGTGGGCATGTCGAGCGGAGCCGCGATCTGGGCCGCTCTGCAGGTCGCCCAGCGCCCGGAGGCTGCGGGGAAGACGATCGTCGTCATCATCCCCTCGTTCGGCGAGCGTTACCTCTCGACCGCGCTCTACGAGGATCTGCGCGAGGCCTGAACTCCCGATGGACATGATCGGCCGAATGCGCGAGGACATCGCGGCAGCCCGACTTCGCGACCCCGCCGCGCGCAGCGGCGCCGAGGTGGCACTGCTGTATCCGGGGATGCACGCGATCTGGGCACATCGGGTCTCGCACGCGCTGTGGCGCCGCCGGCTGCGGCTGCTCGCCCGTGCGACATCACAGGTGTCGCGATGGCTCACCGGGATCGAGATCCACCCCGGCGCGCGGATCGGTCGACGCTTCTTCATCGACCATGGCATGGGCGTGGTCATCGGCGAGACGGCAGAGGTCGGCGACGATGTGATGCTGTATCACGGGGTCACTCTCGGCGGCCGCACGCGTGACTCAGGCAAGCGACATCCGACGCTCGGCGACGGCGTGGCCGTGGGAGCAGGCGCGAAGATCCTCGGACCGATCACGATCGGCGAGGGCTCCGTGGTCGGAGCGAATGCCGTGGTCACGCGCGACGCCCCGGCGGACAGCATCCTCGTCGGTGTGCCCGCCAAGCCCCGTGCACGGGTCATGGGCGAGGACACCCGAGCGGTGCTCACCGCACCCGACTACTCGATCTGACGCGCCCGCGCTCTCAGGCCGCCCCGCGGCGAGACCTCACCTTGTCGACCTTCTTGCGAAGGAAGATCAGTGGCAGCAGCACACTGCCGAGCGCCGTGATCAGCCAGACGATCACCGATCCGAGCAGCCAGCCCACGAGATCGACGATGCGCAGCCCACCGATCGGCAGCAGGACGACGACCACGAGGGCGATGAGCGTCGAGAAGATGCCGATGCCGCCCATCAGGACCGGTGCATAGCGATCCGCGATCTTGCTGACCCATGGTGAGAGCACGCTCTGCAACACGGCGAAGATCAGGATGCAGAGCACGAACCCCCACCACTGGTCCCACTGGATCTGGAACCCCTCGAGCGCGAGGTCGGCCACGATGAGACCGAGGCCGGCCGAGATGACGTACATCAGCGCGCGGAAGAGGAAGGTGATCACGCGCTGAGCATATCGCTCTCACTGGGCGACGAAGAAGGGGATCGCGCCCGACAGGATGCCGACGGCGAGCATCACGAGCGACACGATCACCGCGCGCCACAGCACCTTCCTGTGGTGATCGCCCAGGTTGACGCTGGCGAGCGAGACGAGCAGCAGGATCGCCGGCACGAGCGGGCTCTGCAGGTGGACCGGCTGACCGATGATCGATGCCCTCGCCATCTCGACGGGGTCGATGCCGAACGTCGCCGCGCTCTGCGACAGCACCGGCAGGATGCCGAAGTAGAAGGCGTCGTTCGACATGAAGAACGTGAACGGGATCGACAGAACACCGGTGATGGGTGCGAGGAAGGGGCCGAGCGCAGGCGGAAGCACGTCGGTGATCCAGGTCGCCATCGCATCGACCATCCCGGTGCCGGTCAGGACGCCGACCAGGACTCCGGCCGCGATCACCATCGAGACGACACCGACGATGCTGGGCGCATGGGCCACGATCTCGGACGCCTGTTCCTTGATCCCTCGGAAGTTGACCAGCAGCGCGACGGCGGCACCGACCATGAACACGTACGGGAGCGGCATGATGTCGAGAACGAGCAGCACCATGACGGCGACGGTGAGCGCGAGGTTGAACCAGATCAGTCGCGGCCTCAGCGTCGGGCGCGCGGGGTCGAGCATGGTGTCCGCCATGGCGGTGTCGGCCGGGTCGACGCTGGCCGCGGCGACGGGGCCTCGCCCACCGGCGACGACGACGATGTTGCCGGTGCGGAGCGCTGCACGGGCGCCGGGCTTCGGTCCGGCACCGCGGAAGATCTTCGGCACTGTAGAAAGAGCACCGCCGTCGGAACCCGTGAGCAGCCCTTCGGAGTCGAGGCGCCCGAGTCGGCGGCGCTCCCCCAGCCCGAGCATCCAGGCGAAGCCCAGCGTCACGACGATGCCGACGCCGAGAGCCGGCAGCATGGGGACGAAGATGTCCGTCGGCTGCAGTCCCAGAGCGGTCGCCGCGCGCACCGTCGGCCCGCCCCAGGGAACGATGTTCAGAGTGCCGTTCATCAAGCCGGCGACGCACGTGAGGACGACCGGACTCATGCCGAGACGGAGGTAGATCGGCAGCATCGCCGACGTCGTGATGATGAACGTCGTCGAGCCGTCGCCGTCGAGCGAGACGGCTCCCGCGAGGATCGCGGTTCCCAGCACGACCTTCGCCGGGTCATCGCCGAGAACACGCGTGATCACCCGGATCAGCGGATCGAACAGGCCGACGTCGATCATGATGCCGAAGAACATGATCGCGAACATCAGCAGCGCTGCGGTCGGGGCCATCGTGGCGATCGAATCGAGGATCATGTCGCCCATGCCGAGCCCCGCACCGGCGAACAGCCCGAACACGGTCGGCACGAGGATCAGCGCCACCATGGGCGTCAGTCGCTTCGTCATGATCAGCGTCATGAAGGCCAGCACCATGGTGAATCCCAGGAGGACCAGAACCCATTCGGGCGGCACGAACGCGAGGTCGTAGGTCGGCGCCTCTTCTGCGGCCGTGGACAGGCCGGTGAGTGCATCGAGCATGCTGTGACTCCTTCGTCGAAGCTCCGTCGACTGCGACGGATCCTGACGAGACTAGGCAATCCCTCCCCGCAGAGCGCGGTATGCCGCATTCTCGGATGTTGTGCGCGTAGCGTGGGTTCTGCGCATATTGCGCGGGAGCAGAGAAGGAAGGACCACGGTGTCGACGACGACGACGCGACCTCGGTTCGCGACCCGCACGCTGCTGCTGCATCTCGCCACGGTCGCCCTTGTCGTCGTGATGTGCACCGGCGTGTACCTCCTTCTCGCCGTGCAGCAGCTTCGCACCGAAGCCGAGTCCACTGCCCTCGGCATCGCCCGGACCCTCGCCGAGGACCCGCAGGTCCGCGACGAGGTCGCACGAATCTCGGCCGCCGAAGAGGCGCCGGACCCGGACGAGCTCAGGAAGGGCGAGCTCGCGCACCTTGCAGCGGACGTCTCTGACCGCACCGGTGCACTGTTCGTCGTCATCGCCGATGAGGACGGCATCCGCCTCGCCCATCCCACCAGTTCACGCATCGGCCAGATGGTGAGCACACCCTTCGAGGAGGTGCTCGCCGGGAACGAGGTGGTCGACTGGCAGACCGGAACCCTCGGCGAGTCGGCTCGGGCCAAGGTGCCCGTGCTCGACGACGCGGGGATCCCCGTCGGCGAGGTCAGCGTCGGATTCGAGCGCACAGGCGTCTTCGATGACCTGCCTCCGCTGCTCGCGGTGATCGGCATCACCGCCGCCGGTGCCCTGGCGCTGGCTCTCCTCGCGTTCCTGCTGCTGCGCCGTCGCTGGGAGCGCCTGACGCTCGGCGTGCAGCCCGAGGAGCTTGTGGCGCTCGTGCAGAACCAGACAGCAGTGCTGAATGGCGTGGATGACGGCGTCCTGGCCGTCGACACGGCAGGGATCGTGCGGGTGAGCAATGATGCGGCCGATCGGATGCTCGGTCTCGACGCCGCTGTGGGACGACCGCTGGCGGAGCTCTCGCTGCCGACCGCTGTCGTCGAGACCGCGACGGGAGCGCCCACGACATCGAGCACCGTCGTGGACCACCGCGTGCTCTACCTCGATTCCCGTCCGGTGATCCGCGACGGCAGGCCGCTCGGACATGTGCTGATCATCCGTGACCGCACCGACCTCATCGCTCTGACGGAGCGACTGGAGACCGTGCAAGCCGTGACCGCCGCCCTGCGCGTGCAGCGTCACGAGTTCGCGAACCGGATGCACGTGGTCGCGGGGCTCATCGACGCAGCCAGGATCGACGATGCTCGGGGATTCCTCGATGAGCTCGTCGAGCGCGGCTCGGTCGCATTCCCCGTCGCCGGGCTCGACCTGCTCAGCGACCCGTTCCTGCACTCTTTCCTGGGCGCCAAGGGGATCGAGGCCGGTGAACGCGGCGTCTCCCTGCGCGTCGCGGACGAGAGCCAGCTGATCGGCAGCGTGGCAGAACCGGAGGACGTCGCCGCCGTCGTGGGCAACCTCGTCGACAACGCGGTGACCGCCGCCGTCGCCGGAGCGCGGACTCCCCGCTGGGTCGAGGTCGCGGTGCTCGGAGACGGCGACGCGCTCGTCGTCACGGTCGCAGACTCGGGACCGGGCCTCGCGGGGATCGACCCGATGGCTCCGAGTCAGCCGCGCGACGACGACACAGACCGCGTGCACGGCCGCGGGCTCGGCATCCCGTTGGCTCGAGACATCGCGCGCCGCCGCGGCGGCGATCTCTGGATCATCGACGCAGGAGGCGAGGAGCACGGTGCCGTGTTCGCCGCTCGACTCGGTGGCGCCGTCACCGACACATCGACGACTGAGGAGAACCGATGAACGATCCCCTGCGGGTGCTGATCCTCGACGACGACTTCCGCGTCGGACGACTGCACCGGAGCATCATCGACGACCAGCCCGGATTCTCGGCACTGGAGCCCGTCCGCACCCTCGCCGAGGCACGGGACGGCATCCGCTCATCACGCCCTGACCTCCTCCTGGCGGACGTCTTCCTCCCGGACGGAGACGGCATCGCCCTCGTGCGCGAGAGCGGCGTGGACGCGATCCTCATCTCGGCCGCCGACGACGCGCCGACGATTCGACGCGCGCTCAGATCAGGCGCCGTCGGGTACCTGCTGAAGCCGTTCGATCGTCGGGCGCTGGTCGGCCTGCTCGAGCGCTACGCGCGGTATCGCAACCTGCTCGCCGGAGATCGTCCCCTTCGCCAGGAGGACACCGATCGCGCCCTGGCGATCCTCCACGGATCCGGAGAACCGGTGTCTGTCTCGCGATCCGCGACCGAGCAGCTGGTGCTCGCCGCTCTCGGCGACGGCGAGGCGTCGGCCGCAGAAGTCGGAGAGCGCGTCGGGATCTCGCGCGCCACCGCGCAGCGCCACCTCGCGGCTCTCGCTGCTCGGACGGTCGTGGAGGTCCGCCTGCGTTACGGGGCGACCGGACGGCCGGAGCACCGGTACGCGGCCCGCTCCTGACCCGCGCCGCAGCTCAGCGGCGTCACCTCAGGAGTCGGAGCCCACCGCGGCGAGTCGAGCCTCTTCGTCGGCCTGGATCGCACTCTCGATGATCGGCTCGAGAGCGCCGTCCATCACCTGATCGAGGTTGTAGGCCTTGAATCCCGTGCGATGGTCGGCGATGCGATTCTCGGGGAAGTTGTAGGTGCGGATGCGCTCGGACCGATCCATGCCGCGGATCTGTGACTTGCGTGCATCGGATGCCGCGGCATCCAGCTCCTCCTGCTGCTTCGCCAGTAGTCGCGCCCGGAGCACGCGCATCGCGGCCTCACGGTTCTGCAGCTGCGACTTCTCGTTCTGCATCGACACGACGATTCCACTGGGCACGTGGGTGATGCGCACGGCCGAGTCGGTCGTGTTGACGGACTGACCGCCCGGGCCCGAGGACCGGAAGACATCGATCTTCAGGTCGTTCTGATTGATCGCGATCTCGTCGGGCTCGTCGACCTCGGGGAACACCAGCACTCCGGTGGTCGAGGTGTGGATCCGCCCCTGCGACTCGGTCGCGGGCACGCGCTGCACGCGGTGCACGCCGCCTTCGTACTTCAGGTGCGCCCAGACGCCCTGGGCGGGGTCCGAGGACGATCCCTTGATCGCGACCTGGACGTCCTTGTAGCCGCCGAGATCGGATTCGTTGCGCTCGAGGAGCTCGGTCTTCCAGCCCTTGGAGGCTGCGTACTGGATGTACATGCGCAGCAGATCCGCGGCGAACAGCGCCGACTCGGCGCCGCCCTCCCCCGCCTTGATCTCCATGATGACGTCGCGCGCGTCATCGGGATCGCGTGGGATGAGCAGTCGGCGCAGCTTCTCCTGCGATGACTGCACCCCCTCTTCGAGGGTCGGGATCTCAGCGGCGAACGCCTCGTCCTCGCGGGCGAGCTCCCTCGCGGCGTCGAGGTCATCGGATGCCGCCGCCCACGCCTCATAGGCGGCGACGATCCGCGACAGCTCGGCGTAGCGACGGTTGACGCGCTTCGCCCGAGCAGCATCGGCGTGCACCGCCGGGTCGGAGAGCTCCTCCTGCACCCGGCGATGCTCGTCGATCAGAGTCTGGACGGACTCGAACACCCCGGCTCCGCTCAGCGGATGTTGTTGTCGTGTCCGTGCGCACCCGAGGGGAGCGTCGGAATCGACTTCTGCATCTGCACGAGGAACTCGACGTTCGAGTGGGTCTCCCTGAGCTTGCCCAGGACGACCTCGAGCGCCTGCTGCTGGTCGAGGCCTGCAAGGGCGCGACGCAGCTTCCAGGTGATCTTGACCTCGTCGGTCGACAGCAGCATCTCTTCGCGGCGGGTGCTCGACGCGTTGACGTCGACGGCCGGGAAGATGCGCTTGTCGGCGAGCTGGCGCGACAGGCGCAGTTCGCTGTTGCCGGTGCCCTTGAACTCCTCGAAGATCACCTCGTCCATCTTGGAGCCGGTCTCGACCAGCGCCGTGGCGAGGATCGTCAGGGATCCGCCGTTCTCGATGTTGCGCGCAGCACCGAAGAAGCGCTTGGGCGGGTACAGCGCCGAGGCGTCGACGCCACCCGAGAGCACCCGTCCGGATGCCGGAGCAGCGAGGTTGTACGCACGGCCGAGGCGGGTGATCGAGTCGAGCAGCACGACGACGTCGCGGCCCAGCTCGACGAGACGCTTGGCGCGCTCGATGGCGAGCTCGGCGACCGTGGTGTGGTCTTCTGCCGGACGGTCGAAGGTCGAGGCGATGACCTCGCCCTTCACCGTGCGCTCCATGTCGGTGACCTCTTCGGGACGCTCGTCGACGAGCACGACCATGAGGTGGACCTCGGGGTTGTTCTGCGCGATCGCGTTGGCGATCTGCTGCAGGACGATCGTCTTGCCGGCCTTGGGCGGCGCGACGATGAGGCCGCGCTGTCCCTTGCCGATCGGGGCCACGAGATCGATGATGCGCTGCGTGAGCTTCTCGGGCGCCGTCTCGAGGCGCAGACGCTCCTGCGGGTAGAGCGGCGTGAGCTTGCCGAACTCCACACGGGTCGCGGCGTCGTCGATCGACAGGCCGTTGATCGAGTCGACCTTCACCAGCGCGTTGTACTTCTGGCGGCCCTGCTGCTCACCCTCGCGGGGCTGCTTGATCGAGCCGACGATCGCGTCACCCTTGCGGAGGTTGTACTTCTTGACCTGTCCGAGCGACACGTAGACGTCGCTGGGGCCGGCGAGGTATCCGGTCGTGCGGACGAAGGCGTAGTTGTCGAGCACGTCGAGGATTCCGGCGATCGGGACGAGGACGTCGTCCTCGCCGATCTCGGTGTCGAACTCGTCCGTCGGCGCGCCGCCGCGGCGCTTGTTGCGCTGACGGTTGCGGCCGTTGCCGCCCTCGTCTTCGGCGGGTGCCGTCTGCGGCTGCTGCTGGGGCTGCTGCTCGCCGCCCTGGCCGTTGCCGTTCTGGCCGCGTCCGCGGTTACGGCTGCGGTTGCGGTTGCGGTTGCGACCGCCCTGCTCCTCGCCGTCGCCGGAATCCGAGGAGGAGTCCGCCGCGGGTGCTGCCTCGGCCGGTGCGGCGTCAGCGGGCTTCTCGGCTGCGGGAGTCTCGGCCTCGGCAGCAGGCTTCTTCGCCGTGCGGCGTCCGCGACCGGTGGTCTTCTTCGGCTCGTCGGCAGAACCCGCCTCTGCGGAACCGGCGTCCGCGGAGCCGTTGGACTCTGCGGTCTTCGCTGCGGGAGCCTCGGTGGATTCGGCGGGTGCCGGCGCGGAGGCTGCAGGAGCCTCGGCGGTCGCCGCAGGAGACTCAGCGTTCTCTGCGTCAGCCTTCTTCGCACGGCTGCGGCGAGGGGCCTTCGCCTTGGGTGCCGCGTCGGCGGCGGGTGCCTCGGCGGCGGGTGCCTCGGTGGCCGGTGCGCTGTCGGTGGATGCTGCGGCCTTCTCGGCCTTCGCGGCGGCGGTCGCGGTGCTCGCACGGCGCGGAGCGCGCTTGCGGGCCGGTGCGACCTCGGTCGCGGCGGTCGTCGCGGCGTCGGAGCTCGCGGCCTTCGCCGCAGCCTCGGCGGCGGGTGCCGCCTGGTCGTTCTGGGTCTCGGAGAAATTCTCCACGAGTACTCCCTCTTTGGTCTCGGGGACATGAGCGGCACGCGCACAACGGGTGCTGCGCGCGATCGCACGGGCTGACGCTCGGCGTCAGCCAGCCTCTGCACTGGGTTCTCGGAAAGAACGAGGTTCTCGGTGAGAGCAGTGCGACAGGGGTTTTGCGTGCGGGTCTTGCAGAGTTGCAATGGGGCCAGATTCACGCAGTTACGTGGAGCCCTCCGCTCGATTCCCCACTGTACCACCACGCACGTCGACCGCGAGCAGCAGCGCATCCCACGGGGTGTCGGTCGTCGATTCCGCCAGTTCCACGGCGTCCTGACGACTTCCGGGGCCGTCTGCGAGAACCAGCACGCTGGGTCCGGCGCCGGACACCACGGCGGCGAAACCTGCCGCACGGAGCGTCTGGACGAGCCGCTGCGTCTCGGGCATCGCCTCGGCGCGGTAGTCCTGATGCAGTCGGTCGGCGGTCGCGTCGAGCAGCAGCTCCGGGCTCTGCATCAGCGCCGCGATGAGCAGCGCCGAGCGCGAGACGTTGAAGACCGCATCGGCCGTCGACACCTGCGGCGGCTGCAGCGATCGCGCCTTCGACGTCGACATCGTGTACGACGGAACGAGCACGAGCGGCGAGACGCCGCGGTGCACGAGGAGCTTCTTGTGCTGGGGACCTCGTTCGCCGACCCAGGCGATCGTCAGACCGCCGAACAGCGCGGGAGCCACGTTGTCGGGGTGCCCTTCGATCTCGGTGGCGAGGCGCAGCATGTCGGCGTCGTCGATGTCGACGTCGCCCTCGAGCAGGCCCTTCGCCGCGAGGATCCCCGCCGCGACCGCCGCGCCGGAGGACCCGAGTCCGCGCCCGTGGGGCACCCCGTTCTCCGCGACGATGCGCAGGCCCGGGACGGCGCGATCGACGTCGGCGTACACGTGAGCGATCGTGCGGACGATCAGGTTCGAGTCGTCACGAGGGATCTCGCTCGCGCCGGAACCCGAGACCTCGATCTCGAGCTCGCCGGCGGCGAGCTCGGTCACGAGAAGCGTGTCGTAGACGCTGAGCGCGAGTCCGAGCGTGTCGAATCCGGGACCGAGGTTGGCGCTGGTCGCCGGCACGGTCACCTCGACCGTGCGCCCTGCCGCCATCGTCACTCGCCTTCCACGCGGAGCACCGAGACGACCCGCTCGACGACAGAGCTGGCGGCGAGTGCGTCGACCGTGGCGCTGAGCGCGGCGTCCGTGGCCCGGTGCGTGCCGATGACGAGACGAGCGGTGGGCTCGTCCTCTCCTTCGACCGTCTGCACCACGGTCGCGACGGAGACCGATCCGTCGCTGAGGATGCCGGCGACGGTCGCGAGCACACCGGGGGCGTCCGAGACCTCGAGGGTGATCTGGTAGCGGGTGGTGACATGACCGATCGGCACCACCGGGAGGTTGGCCCTGGTGGACTCCCCCACGCCGACGCCGCCGGCGATATGGCGTCGAGCCGCCGACACGACGTCTCCGAGCACGGCGGATGCGGTCTGCACGCCACCGGCGCCTGCGCCGTAGAACATGAGCGAGCCCGCAGCCTCGGCCTCGACGAACACGGCGTTGTTGGCGCCGTGCACCGACGCGAGAGGGTGCGACGTCGGCACGAGGGCCGGGTACACACGCACCGAGATCGACTCGGTGCCGTTGGCCTCGATGCGCTCGCACACGGCGAGCAGCTTGATGACGAAGCCGGCTGCGCGCGCCTCATCGATCATCGACGCGGTGATGGTCGTGATGCCCTCGCGGTACACGGCGTCGAGCGGAACAGCCGTGTGGAAGGCGAGGCTCGCGAGGATCGCGGCCTTCTGCGCGGCGTCGTATCCCTCGACGTCGGCGGTCGGGTCGGCCTCGGCGTATCCGAGACGCTGCGCGTCGGCGAGCACATCGGCGAAGTCGGCGCCCTCGGTGTCCATGCGGTCGAGGATGTAGTTGGTCGTGCCGTTCACGATTCCCATGATGCGCACCACGCGGTCACCGGCGAGAGAGTCGCGCAGCGGGCGGATGATCGGGATGGCACCGGCGGCGGCGGCCTCATAGTAGACGGATGCGCCCACGCGGTCGGCCGCTTCGAAGAGCTCGGGGCCGTGAGTGGCCAGCAGCGCCTTGTTGGCGGTCACGACGTCGGCACCGGAGCCGATCGCCTGCAGGATGCTCGTGCGGGCGGGCTCGATGCCGCCGATCAGCTCGATCACGATGTCGGAGCCGAGGATCAGCGATTCGGCATCGGTCGTGAACAGCTCTTTCGGCAGATCGGTCTCGCGCGGCGCATCGAGGTTGCGCACCGCGATGCCGGCCAGCTCCAGCGTGGCACCCGCCCGGTCGGCGAGCTCATCGCCGTGGCGCAGCAGCAGGGCGGCCACCTGGGAGCCGACCGCTCCGGCGCCGAGCAGCGCCACCCGAAGTCGTCGATACTCAGTCGTCATTGCATCTCTCCTTAGGAGGGTGGTTCAGTCGTGCTTCGTCGGGGACCGCGTCGTTCGTCGCGCGGATCACCCGTGGCTCTCGGGGGCCGCGACACCGACGTCGCGAGACAGCACGTCGGCGATCGTCTCACCGCGGACGATGACCGCCGATCGGCCGTCGCTCACAGCGACGATCGGAGGGCGAGGGACATGGTTGTAGTTGCTCGCGAGCGGCGCACAGTACGCACCCGTCGAGGGGACCGCGAGCAGATCGCCGGGAGAGACGTCGGCCGGAAGGTACTCATGGTCGACGACGATGTCGCCGGACTCGCAGTGCTTGCCCACGACCCTGCTGAGCTGCGGCGAGCCGATGCCGACCCGGGAGGCGAGTCGAGCCGAGAACTGCGCGTCGTACAGCGCCGTCCTGGCGTTGTCGCTCATTCCGCCGTCGACGCTGATGTAGCGCCGGGTCGCGCCCGAATCAAGCGCGACGTCCTTGGTCGTCCCGACCTCGTAGAGCGTCACTCCGGCAGTGCCGACGATGGCCCTGCCTGGCTCGAACGACAACGCGGGCACGGCGATGCCTCGCGCGGCGCAGCCTTCGGCGACGGCGGCGACGATCTCGCCCGCGAGGGTCTCGATCGGCGTCGGATCGTCGACGCTCGTGTAGGCGATTCCGAACCCCCCGCCGAGGTTGAGCTGCGGAACCGGTCCGCCCTCGAGGAGAGTCGCATGGAGCTCGAGCACGCGCGACGCCGACTCGCGGAAGCCCGCGACGCCGAAGATCTGCGATCCGATGTGGCAGTGAAGGCCGGCGAACTCGATTCCCGGGATCTCCCTGATGCGGGCGACGGCCTGCTCGGCCTCGGGCAGCGGGAAGCCGAACTTCTGGTCTTCGTGGGCCGTCGCGAGGAAGTCGTGCGTCTCGGCGTGCACGCCGCTGATGACCCGCACCAGCACCCGCTGCACAGCGCCGGTCCTGGCGGTGATGGCCGCGAGACGCTCGATCTCGATCGCGCTGTCGACGATGATCGTGCCGATGCCCACCTCGACCGCGCGCTCGAGCTCGGCGACCGACTTGTTGTTCCCGTGGAACCCCAGCGACGACGGAGAGACGCCGGCCGCGAGTGCGACCTCGAGTTCACCACCGGTGCACACGTCGACGTTGAGTCCCTCTTCGGTCACCCAGCGCGCGATCGTCGTGGTCAGCAGCGCCTTGCCGGCGTAATACACCCGCGCGGTCGTGCCGTGGGCGGCGGCGGCCGCGTCGAAGGACGAGCGGAAGGCGCGGGCCCGAGATCGCACCTCGTCCTCGTCGATCACGAGCAGCGGCGTGCCGTACGACTCCGCGAGATCGGTGGCGGAGATCCCCGCGAGCCGCAGCGCTCCGTCGTCACCGCGGACGGCGGACGCCGGCCACACGGCGGTGGGAAGATCATTCGCGTCGTCGGGCACGACGAGCCATTCCGGGGCGAGCGAGTCGGCAGGGGAAAGCAAGGAACACCAATCGTGGGACGGGTCTCGGGCGGATGCGCGCACTGCGAGGTTGCCCCCGATTCTAGGGCACCGTGCATGCCGCATCAGTCATGGTGACGCCCGGCGTCAACCCCCTGCGGACACATACCACCGACTCCTAAGGTGGTGGAGATGAGCACCGAATCCGCAGCACCCGATGCCCGACGCCCCGGCCTGATCGCGCGCGTCAGCGCGTCGGCGATCCGCTGGGCTCTGACACGGCGCCCGGTCCGCGCGTTCCTGCTCTACTCCGAGCGGCGGGGCCCGATGCTCGCCGACAGCGTGACATACCGCGCTCTGTTCAGCGTCTTCGCCGCCGTGCTCCTGGGGTTCTCGATCGCCGCTCTCTGGCTCGCCGGCAATCCCGACGCCTGGAACGCGATCATCTCCGCCGTGCAGTCCGTGGTGCCCGGTCTCATCGGCGAAGACGGCGTCGTCAATCCCGACGATCTCAAGGAGCCGATATCGCTCTCCGTCGCGGGCGCCATCTCGACGGTCGCGCTGATCGGCTCGGCGCTCGGCGCCGTCGGATCGCTGCGCACCGCGGTGCGCGTCCTCGCCGGAACCGCGCATGCCGACGTGCTGTTCATCTGGGTCATGCTCCGCAACCTGCTGCTCGCGGCCGGCGTCGCCGTGCTGTTCGTCGCCGCAGCGGCCGTCACATTCGCCGGTCGGCTCGGGATCACCTGGATCAGCGGTCTGCTCGGCATTCCCGAGGATTCGCCCGCGGCATCCTGGAGCATCCGGATCGTCTCCCTGGTCGTCGTGCTGGCACTCGACACGGTGCTCATCGCCGGGGTGTTCCGCCTGCTCTCCGGGCTGCGCCCCGCAGGCCGTTCACTCTGGATCGGGTCCCTCATCGGCGGAGTCGGGCTGCTCGTGCTGCAGGAGCTGTCCGGCCTGTTCATCGGCGGCGCGACGAGCAACCCCCTCCTCGCCTCCTTCGCCACTCTGCTGGCGCTGCTCATCTGGCTCAACCTGTCGACCCAGGTCATCCTGATCGCGTGCGCCTACATCGTCACGTCGGAGGAGGAACGCAAGGACCGGGTGCACGCGCGGTTCGGCGCGACGACCTTCCCCCAGCGACGTGTGCAGCGCGCCGAAGCGGAGGTCGCGCTGGCGACGTCCGAGCTTCGGGAGGCGCAGAAGGCCGAGCGCGAGGCCCGTCTCGGAACCGACGAGGACTGAGCCCGTCTCAGGGGCAGGTGCCCTTCTCGAGCAGGGTCTGATCGGTCGCGATCGCACCGTCGACGTCGACGTCGATCACAGCCTCCGATCCGTCGATCGTGAGGCCCGTGAGGGTGATGCCGGCGGGAAGCTGGTCGGCGATGCAGATGCGCTGCGTCTGGGTGAGCTGCTCCCCCAGAGCACCGAGACTCGAGCCGACCTGATCCGCGTCGACCTCGAGTCCGCCGACGGTGAGGCCGACAGGAGTGAGCTCGAGATCTCCCTCGGCCACCCCCGGGGTCACCGTGAGCGATACCGGGATGGCGAGGCCGAGAACGCTCACCGAACCCGCGACCGTCGCGTTCGGCGATTCGAGCGTGACCGTGTCGATCGGCAGCTCGGTGTTCGAGAGCAGGGACGTGAACTGGGACTCGTCGATGCGGATCGAGCCGGATGCGGATGCGAGGTCACCGCCGCGTAGCGGCACGCCCGTGGCGGTGACGTCGACGGCGCCCGTGACCCCCTCCAGCGTGACCGAGTCGGTCGAGAGATGCAGGGTGTCCAGCGTTCCGCCGATCAGCTGCGGGATCAGGATGCCGTCGGCTTCGACGGCGAGCTTCTGGTCGGCCGGCAGGTCGAGCTGCTCGATCACCATGCCCCGCACGATGCCGGGCAGGACAGCGCGCGCGATGAGCTCCGCAGCGACGGCGAGAACAGCGAGAACGACCACGACGATCAGCAGCACCCAGGGCCAGCGCTTGCGCGCGCGCTTCGGCGGTGTGGCACCGGCATCCCCGCCATCCTTCCCACCCGGGATCACGAGCGTCGGATGCTCGGAATCCGCGGACGGGTAAGGAAGGGTGTGATTGTCGTCGCTCATGCTGCCATCCTGCCCTACGGCACGGACGACGGCAGAGGTCACATGCGCTCGGGAGCGGACACGCCGAGCAGGTCGAGGCCGTTGCGGAAGACCTGCCCTGCGGCGTCATTGAGCCACAGACGCGTGCGGTGCACGGTCTCGATGGGGTCGTCGCCCTGCGGGATCACGCGGCAGTTGTCGTACCAGCGGTGGTACAGGCCGGCGAGCTCCTCGAGGTAGCGCGCGACGCGGTGCGGCTCGCGCACCTCGGCCGCGAACGCCACGATGCGAGGGAACTCCTGCAGAGCGCCGAGCAGAGCGCCCTCGGTCTCATGCGTGAGCGTCTCGGGCGCGAACTCCGAGCGATCCACACCCGAATCGGCGGCATTGCGGGCCACGTTGTGCGTGCGGGCATGCGCGTACTGCACGTAGAACACCGGGTTGTCGTTCGTGCGCTTCTGCAGCAGCTCAGGATCGAGAGCGAGCGGCGAGTCAGCAGGCGAGCGCTCGAGCGAGTAGCGCAGCGCATCGGTGCCGAGCCATTCGCGCAGATCGTCCATCTCGATGATGTTGCCCGCACGCTTGCTCAGCCGCGCTCCCCCGACCGAGACCAGCTGACCGATCAGCACCTCGACGTTCTTCTCGGGGTCTTCCCCGGCGGCGCCGGCGATCGCCTTGAGGCGGTGGACGTAGCCGTGGTGGTCGGCTCCGAGAAGGTACAGCTTGTACTCGAAGCCTCGGTCACCCTTGTTCAGGTAGTACGCGGCGTCGGCGGCGAAGTACGTGTACTCGCCGTTGGAGCGACGGATCACGCGATCCTTGTCGTCACCGAAGTCGGTGGTGCGCACCCACACTGCACCCTCGTCGTCGAACACGTGTCCCTGCTCGCGCAGGCGGTCGACGGCGCGATCGACGAAGCTGACGCCGTCCGCGTCCTTGGCGTGCAGCGTGCGCTCCGAGAACCACACGTCGAAGTCGACGTTGAACTTCGAGAGCGACTGCTTCTGCTCCTCCAGCTGGAACCCGTAGGCGAGCTCCCGCGCGACGACCACCTGCTCGTCACCGGAGAGCTCGAGCAGGTCCGGACGCGCCTCGAGAACACGAGCGGCCAGATCGCCGATGTAGCTGCCGGCGTACCCGCCCTCGGGAGTTGGTTCGCCCTTGACGGCGGCCAGCACCGAATTCGCGAAGCGCTCCATCTGCACTCCGGCATCGTTGATGTAGTACTCCCTCGCGACCTTCGCGCCGGAGGCCGCGAGCACCCGGGCGATCGCATCGCCGAGCGCCGCCCAGCGAGTGTGGCCGATGTGCAGCGGCCCGGTCGGGTTCGCGCTCACGAACTCGATGTTGATGCTGTGACCGGCCTGCGTGTCGTTGCGCCCGTACTCGGCGCCGGCTTCGACGATGAGCTTCGCCAGCGCGCCGGCGGCAGCCGCGTCGAGGCGGATGTTGATGAAGCCCGGCCCTGCGACCTCGGCGGTCTGCACGCCATCCACCTGCGCGAGGCCGTCGGCGATCTGCTGCGCCAGCTCGCGCGGGTTCGTGCCGAACGGCTTCGCCAGGCGCATCGCGATGTTCGAGGCCCAGTCGCCGTGGTCGCGGTTGCGCGGACGTTCGAACACGATGTCCGACGCGGACAGCGAGAACGGCTCGCCAGGACGTCGTTCCTCGGCGATCGGTGCGAGGACGGCGAGGAGGGCTGTGGCGAGCGATTCAGGGTTCATAGGCCTCCCAGTTTACGGCGCGTCACGCGCCCGAATTTGCGAGGGCGGATTCGTGATCTACAGTCATGCCATGAAGGCCGCATCCGCCCGCTATCGTCTGCCCGTCGCGGGCCTCGCCGTCGCAGTGATCCTGGCGGTCGCGGCAGTCGTCCTCGGCGTGTGGCGGCCCTGGGTTCCGATGCCGTCTTCGGCACCCGTCGGTGCTGCGGCGGCAGCGGACGAATCGGTCGCGATCGCGCCGGTTCCCCTTCTTCTTCCGGAGCATCCGACCGTTCTCGTGTTCGGCGACTCCTGGACCTACGGCTCGGCCGCGACCGAGCCGACCCTCGGATACGCCTATCAGCTCGCCGACCTGATCGGCGGACGGACGATCGTCGACGGAGTCCGCGGCAGCGGTTACCTCAAGCCCGGACTCGATGGCCCGGCCTTCGGTGTGCGCATCGCCGCTCTGGACCCGACACTCACCCCCGACCTGATCATCCTCCAGGGGTCGATCAACGACCGGGCGCAGGGCGAGGCCGGATACCGCGAGGCCGTCACCGCCGCGTGGGATGCCATGGCGGCGAAGTATCCGGAGGCGTCGATCGTCATTCTGGGGCCGGCGCCGCACGAACTTCCCGTGGGCACTGAGACCGCGCGCATCGACGCCGATCTCGGTGAGCTCGCCGCCGCTCGCGGATGGTGGTTCATCTCCCCCGTCGCACAGAACTGGATCACCGACCAGAACTACCTGTCGGTCATCGACGTCGAGATCGGCCGCAAGCATCCGTCGACCGACGGCCACCGCTACCTCGCCGAGAAGCTGGCCGCAGCGCTCGGCGAACTGGGCGACGCGCCGGTGACCGAGGCCGGTGGGTCGGAGACCACTCCCGAGCAGTGATATTGTCGATCGGTACGCCTCCGTAGCTCAGTGGATAGAGCGCCGGTTTCCGGTACCGTAGGTCGCAGGTTCGACTCCTGTCGGGGGCACACACGGGTCACGCGCTGCATGAATGAGAATTCGCACGCGGAGCCGAGATATCGAGAAAGGCCGCCTGGTTCCAGGCGGCCTTTCTCGTTGCGCTCGCGGCCCACTTACTCCGGTGGCTCGCTGCCGAGTTCACGACGGGCCAGTTCGAGCGAGCTCATCGCGGCAGCCTCGCTGGAATGCCCCTCACTGACGGCCAGGTAGTGGCCTCCCGCGCTCTTGAGGCGCCATCGGTAGTCTCCGGACGCGTCGCGGTAGACCTCGAACCGGCCCTTCGGCCCTGGCTCCACTCTGCCGAGCGCAGCGGCGACCGCCGGGTTCCTGACCTCCGCGAGGATCGTCGCGCGCAGCTGCGCCGCCGGCGCCTCAGCCACCCCCGTGAGAGACGAGAGGATGCTCACCGCGGTCGCCCGATCTTCGTCCGTGACCCACCGCTCACGCGCGAGCGCCTCGATGAGCCTGAGGCCGCTCGCTGCCTCCTTGAGATCGGAGCTGAACGCGAGCTCATGCGCGTGCTCGAATCGGCGCGACCACTCCTGACGAGCATCCGTGGCTCGCTGGGTCCGCCTCGTCAGCATGAAGCTGACGACAGACCAGATCAGTCCGACTCGTGCCACGCCGGCCGCGATGATCGCGGCGAGGAGTGTCGCGCCGGAGTCCGTCATGCCCACACGATAGCGCGCACCGACCGAGCCGGGACAAGGATTCCGTCCGCTTGACCCCTAGTCGTAGCTGTGGTGCACATGCCACCCGTCCTCACCCCGGAAGACGTCGAACACCAGGGAGTGGCCCTCGTCATCCGTGCCCTGGAACCGCCATCCGTACAACCCTCGCTCCGACTCCGGCGCCGCTGACCAGATCGAGTCCCTGAGTCGCGTGGGCGTGTCGGAGACCTTCCACCGACGCCCGGCGAAGACCATTCGCGACGGGATGTCGTCGACCATCCATATAGTCGCAGGCAGATGAGCAGGAGCTGGTCGCATGAATCGAGAATAGAACAAATCTTCGAATCTTGCTACCGTTGTCACTGGGCCGGAGAAGGGAGCCGGCATGGGCACGAGCAAGCGCCTGGCAGCCCACTACGACATGCGCTCTCAGCATCAGACCATCCTCACCGCAGCGCGCGCCGGCGCTCTTCAATCCCTGACGGAGCGCGAGCTGGCGCTCCGGGAACAGCCCGTCACGATCTATCCGCAGCCGTACCGTGCGGTCCGCGCGTGGGTGCGCTTCGGGCCCGAAGCGGTGCGGGTCGATGCGAAGCTCGCGCGGTCGACACCGTTGGCCGCAGGCATCGAGTTCCGGGCAGGCGACCGGACGTTCCGGTGCTGGGTGTGGGGCAATGCGGTGACCGTCGATGAGGGCTAGCGAGACCGACTTCGGAGCAGAGGCTCTCGACGCCGGAACAGAAGTTCGTCGGGAGAACTCCTGCGCGCCATCGGCCAGCTATTGAGCTACTGGACTCTGACGGACGAGCAGCACGCCACTCTGATCGACATGCTCGTCGATGCGCGCGGGCTCACGGTGCTGGGTGAGTCGCACGACCGGCTCGGCCGAGACGTGGTCGGGCTCCGGGTGAGCGATGAGGGGACGTCCTACCAGAGCACCCTCCTCATCTCCGAGGACACCGGCCGGATCACAGGCATCGAGAACGAGCTGACGAAGCCGATGGAGTTCATCCCGGCCGGCGTCGTCGGCTACACGATGTGAGACATCGAGTAGCCACGGGGTACATGAAGGAATCAGGCGGCCGACGTCGCGTCGGGCTGGTCCTCACGTCGGGTCTTGGCGGTCGCTCCGAGGGAGATCGTCGATAGGAGGCCGAGGGACAGGAACCCTGCCGCCGTCCACGCCGCGAAACGCGTGCCGTCGGAGAACGCGGCCTTGGCGTCGTCGGCGATGTCAGCCGTCTCGGGCTGCGCCTCCAGTCCGCTGATCGCTCCGCCCGCACTGTCGACGACGGCCGACACGATCTGATCGCGCTGCTCGGCCGGGAGTCCCCGAGCGTCGAGTGATGACGCGAGGATCCCGGCTGTGCTCGTGAACAGCACGGTGCCGAGCACTGCGACCCCGAGCGCTGCACCGAGCTGTCGTGACGTCGACTGCGTGCCCGAAGCCGCGCCGCTGTCGTCGACCGGCACATCGGCGAGCACGACGCCGGTCAGCTGAGCGGTGGCGAGGCCGACACCGAGGCCGTAGACGAAGAGGAACGGGATCAGCGGCACCCACGACGCATCGGGGGCGATGACGAAGCCGACTCCGGCGACACCGACGATCTCGGCGATGAGGCCCGCACGGACGACCCACACCGGCGCGATCTTTCCACTGGCCGCCCCCGCGGCACCGCTCGCGACGAAGGATCCGAGGGCGAGCGCGAGCAGCAGGAGTCCGGTCTGCAGCGCATCGAAGCCGAGGACGAACTGCAGCCACAGGGGCAGAGCGAGGATGATGCCGAACTCTCCCAGCGACACGACTGTCGCCGCGATGTTGCCGTTGCGGAACGAGGGGATGGAGAACAGACGCAGAGCAAGCAGCGTGGACCTGCCCTGCCGCTCACGATGCACACCCCATGCGATGAACGCGACGAGTGCCACGATCGCCAGCGCGAAGGCGAAGGGGATCGGAGAGACATCGAGCGGCCAGGCCCAGTCGCCGATCTGCGGACGTTGATCGACGAGCCACCAGCCGTACGTGCGCCCCTCGATGAGGCCGAACACGAGGCTGGCCATGGTGACGACCGACAGGATCGCCCCGACCACATCGATCTTCGACGTCCGGTCGCTGCGCGACTCCCCCACCGTGAGCAGCACGCCGATGACGATGATGATGCCCAGCGGGATGTTGATCCCGAACGCCCACCGCCAGGAGAAGGCAGTGGTCAGCCATCCGCCGAGCAGCGGTCCCACAGCGGCCATTCCGCCGATCGTCGACCCCCACACCGCGAAGGCGATCCCCCGCTCGCGCCCTCGGAAGGTGGCGTTGATGATCGACAGCGTGGTCGGCAGGATCATCGATCCGCCCACTCCCTGCGCAAGACGGGCGAGGATCAGCATCCCGCCGTCCGGAGCGAAGGCCGCGAGCACCGAGGATGCGGCGAAGACCACGACTCCGATGATCATCACGCGCCGACGCCCGAGCCGATCCGCGAGGCTGCCGAACACGAGCAGCAGCGCGGCAAACACCAGCGTGTACGCCTCCTGCACCCACTGCACTTCGGTGGAGGTGATGCCGAGATCGTCGACGATCGCCGGAATCGCCACATTCACGATCGTCGAGTCGACGATGATCAGCGAGACGGCGATGCTGATGAAGACCAGGCCCACCCAGCGCAGGCGAATGTAGCGTTCCATGACTACTAGCTTAGCTAGCAATAAGCGCGGCGTGCTGTTTTTTCGATCTCGAGGTGCACCCGGTTACAGCATCGCGGTGAGCACTCCCTGCGCGAGGAATCCGGCTTCCGCATCCGACGGAGTCAGAGCGAGCCAGGCGAGTTCGTCGGTGCCGGATGCCCATTCGGCGACCGCCGTCGTCTTGCCGTACCCGCTCGGAGCGCTGACGACGCTGAGATGCCGCCCTCTCGCCGCCTCGATCAGTGCATCGTTCACCCGCGCTCGCCGCACGCCTCCCGGTTGTCGTTCCGGAGGGCGGAAGCGCACAGCGGGTACAGGACGAGACAGGCGCGTGGGGGAGGCCATGCCCTCAAGGTAGCGACGGGCGGTATATCGGACAAGAGCATGTCTCCCTGACGATCACCAGTCGGTGGGAGCGATTCCACGTCGCCACGTCACCGACGACACCGTCCCGCGAGCCCTCACCCGCATCGGGTGAGGGACACGCCATCCGCGCCGTCCTCGGTGCACTCTGAGATCAGCGCGCCGGACCGTGCGCGGGGAGGTTCGCGATGACGGATGGGGCCGACCATGGGTGAACTGCTGGTCACACTCATCCCCGTCGCGCTCGGAGTCGTCCTGAGCCCCTTGGCGATCATGGCTCTGGTGGCCGTGCTGCTCTCCCGACGAGCGAGTGCGAACGGCATCGCGTTCCTGATCGGGTGGGTCGTGGGGCTCGCCGGCCTTCTGGCGCTGGCTCTCTGGCTCTTCGGCGTCTTCGAGGTGCACGGGCTTCGCGAACCGCCGCTCTGGGTGCCGATCCTCCGTCTGGTGATCGGACTGTTCCTCGCGGGCGCCGCCGTCTGGGTCTACCGCAAGGGCTCTGCGCGCATCCGTCAGATGGCCGCCGCATCCTCGCCGCAGCAGGTGGTCGCGGCCGCTCCGCAGCTGCCGGGGTGGCTGCATGCCGTCGAGACGTTCCGACCCGTGCGCACCGGATTCCTCGGGCTGGCGCTCTTCGTGCTGAACCCCGTCGACGCGTCCTGCGCCATCATCGCGGCGCTCGACATCTCGCTCGCGCAGGTCGGCGACGACGCGGTCTGGGTCGCCCTGGCGTTCGTGGTCTTCGGGACGTTGCCCATCGCGGTGCCGGTGTTCTACGTCGCGATCCGAGGCGAGCGCTCGCAGCCGCTGCTCGACTTCGCCCGACGGTGGGTCGCCGGGAACACCCACGTGATGAACGCCGCTCTGCTGCTCGTGATCGGCGCCCTCCAGCTGCAGAAGGGCATCTCAGGGCTCCTCTGAGCGAACGACGTCGTCTCGTCGACGAGCTCAGATAGGTTGTGCACAATTTAATCGCGTGCAATACTCGAGGTATGGCCGTGACCGATGAGATGGTGTGCTTCTCGCTGTACTCCGCCGCCCGAGCGACGACGCAGGCGTACCGTGCCCTCCTGGCCCCGTGGGGTCTGACCTACCCGCAGTACCTCGTGCTCGCGATCCTCTGGATGGAGGGCGAGCAGACGATCGGCTCGCTGGGCGGCGCCATGCAGCTCGACTCCGGCACCCTCTCCCCCCTGGTCCGCCGCCTCGAGCAGGCGGGCTACGTCGCGCGGGCCCGCAGCTCGGCCGATGAGCGCGTCGTCACCGTGCGCCTGACCGACACCGGCATGGCTCTGCGCACTGAAGTCGCTCCGGTTCACACCAAGATCGCCGCCCTCGCCGGAATGCAGGACGACGACCAGCGTCACCGCCTGATCACCGAGCTGCAGGAGCTCACCGCACGCCTGCAGCTCGCCGACTGACCCCAACCCGCAACCCGGAAGGAGTCCACACGATGGACGCTCTCTACACCGCCGAAGCACTCGCCACCGGAGCCGGACGAAACGGCCGCGTCACCACGGGCGAAGGCCGACTCGACCTCGACCTCGCCATCCCGAAGGAGATGGGCGGCAGCGGCGACGGCGCCAACCCCGAGCAGCTGTTCGCGGCCGGGTACGCCGCCTGCTTCCACTCCGCACTGCAGACCGTCGCGCGTGCGCAGAAGGTGAAGATCACCGATTCGTCGGTCGGGGCCCGCGTGCAGATCGGGTCGAACGGCGAGGGCGGATTCGGCCTCGCCGTGCAGCTCGAGGTCGTCATCCCCGACCTTCCGCACGAGCAGGCTCAGGCGCTCGCAGACGCCGCCCACCAGGTCTGCCCGTACTCCAACGCGACGCGCGGCAACATCGACGTCGCGATCACCGTCTCCGACGACTGATCCCGCTCGACCTCCACCACGACCGATCCCACAAGGAGAACATCATGCGCGCCCTCACCCACGAGACCTTCGGAGAACCCGAAGAGGTCCTCACCGTCACCGAGCGTCCGACGCCGGAGCCCGGCCCCGGCCAGGTCCGACTGAAGATCGTCCTCTCGCCCATCCACAACCACGACCTGTGGACGATCCGCGGCACCTACGGCTTCAAGCCGGAGCTCCCGGCAGCATCGGGCACCGAGGCTCTGGGAATCGTGGATGCTCTCGGCGAGGGCGTCGACGATCTCTCCGTCGGTCAGCGCGTCGCGACGGGCGGCACCTTCGGCGCCTGGGCGGAGTACGTCGTCGCGAACGCCGCGGGCCTCATCCCCGTGCCGGAGTCGCTCAGCGACGAGAGCGCCGCGCAGCTCGTGTCGATGCCGTTCAGCACCATCAGCCTGCTGCACTTCCTGGGCGCCGAGAAGGGCGACTGGATCGTCCAGAACGCGGCGAACGGCGCGGTCGGTCGCATGCTGGCACAGCTCGGCGCCGCTCGTGGCATCAACGTCATCGGGCTCGTCCGGCGCTCGGCCGGGGTCGATGAACTGCGCGAGCAGGGCATCGAGAACGTGGTCTCCACGGATGCGGACGACTGGCGCGAGCAGGTCGCCGCGATCACCGGTGGCGCGCACGTCGCCTTCGGCATCGACTCGGTGGGCGGCTCGTCGGCCGGCGACGTCCTGTCGCTCCTCGGCGAGGGTGGCACTCTCGTCGCGTTCGGTGCCATGAACTCCCCCACGATGGAGATCGCCTCGGGCGATGTCATCTTCAAGCAGGCGACCGTCAAGGGCTTCTGGGGCAGCAAGGTGATCCAGACCATGGATGCCGGCACGCGCGGCGCCCTGTTCGGCGAACTGATCCAGCGCGTCAGCGACGGCACGCTGACCCTGCCCGTCGCCGGCGTCTTCGATGCGGCGGATGCCGCAGAGGCCGTCCGCGCAAGCAACACCGCGGGCCGGGTGGGCAAGGTCCTCCTGCAGTTCTGACCTGGTCAGGCGCAGGGCGGTCGGATTACTTGACAGCGGCAATTAATGCCGCCTACGCTGACGGTGACATCGAGATCGATCGAACACACCGGAGTGCGATGACCGACACCCTGCGCCTCACCTGGGACGCCCCCGCCACCCGCTGGGAGGAGGCGACGCCCCTCGGCAACGGCCGCATCGGCGCGATGGCGTTCGGCGGCTCCGACGGCCACTATCAGCTGAACGACTCGACGATCTGGTCGGGAACGCCCGACGGCCCCGCGCGTGCACTGCAGAAGGTGCGCGCCGGGGGTGCCGGCCCCGAACGGCTCGCGGCCGTGCGCGAGGCCCTCGCAGCCGCCGACGTGCGCCGGGCAGAGGAGCTGCTGATGGCGTTCGAGGGTCCCTACTCGCAGGAGTTCCTCCCTCTCGCCGATCTGCTCGTGCGCGTGGCGGACGCTCGATCGGATGAGACCGTCCCCGCTCGCATCCTCGATCTCGACAGGGCGACCCTCGTCGAGTCACTGCGCACCCCCGCCGGCCGAGTGACGCGACGGTCCTGGGTCTCGGCTCCGGCTCGCGCCCTGATCATCGAGCTCACCTCGGACGACGAGTTCGAGACCACCGTCGAGCTGTCCACCCCGCTCCGCGGTCGCGTCGTCGACGCGTCCGACGCGCTCGTGCTGGATGTGCAGGTTCCGATCGACGGCGCCCCGCTGCACGAGGACTCCGTCGACCCCCTGCGCTATGCCGACGACGATGCCGAGTTCGACGCCTACGCGGCCGTCGCCGTCTCCCTCGACTCGGATGGCGAAGTGGGTCGCCACGACGATCGCATCGTCGTCCGCCATGCCCGCCGCCTGCTGATCGCCCTGTCCACTTCGTCGCGCGCCGGGTCGTGGTGGGCCGACGCCGACGGGGACTGGCGGACCGCCTCACGCGAGGCGATCCGGAATCGCGCACGAGAGAGGGCGGAGGCCGCGGCTCAGCGCGACACCTCGTCTCTCCTCGCCGAGCACGTCGCCGACCGGCGCCGCATGACTCGGGCGCGATTCGCGATCGGCAGTCGGCGTGAGGGCGAGTGGAGCGTCGATCGCGACGTTCTCCGAGGCTCCGACCCCCTGCTCCGCGCGACGATCGCCGCCGAATTCGGGATGTACCTCCTCGCGTCGAGCTCTCGTGCCGGCAGCCCTGCGGCCAACCTCCAGGGCATCTGGAACGACCAGCTGCAACCGGCCTGGTCGTCGAACTACACGATCAACATCAACACCGAGATGAACTACTGGGCGGCGCCGATGCTGCTCGATCCTGATGTCCTCGAGCCGTTGATCTCCCTCGTCGAGCGCCTCGCCCGCACCGGCTCCGACACCGCCAGGGAGCTGTACGGAACGCGCGGATGGGTCGCCCATCACAACAGCGACGTCTGGGGGTGGAGCCTGCCGGTCGGCGACGGGCACGGGGCGGCGAGCTGGGCGATCTGGATGATGGGCGGAGTCTGGCTCACCCACAATCTCTGGGACGCGTACGAGTTCGGTGGCGACGATGAGCTGCTCCGCGCTCGCATCTGGCCGCTGATGCGGGGCGCGGTGGAGTTCTGCCTCGACTGGCTGACTCCGGGCCCCGACGGGCACCTGCACACCTCGCCGTCGACGGCCCCCGAGAACTCCTATGTGGCCGCCGACGGTCTGCCGACGCCGCTCGGCCTGACCGCGACGTCGGATCTCAGCCTCATCGGCTCGCTCTTCGAGCGCGCGCTCGTCGCGATCCGCCGACTCGGCATCGACGACGCACTGGAAGCCGAGGTGCGCGAGGCGCTGGCAGCCCTCGCTCCGTTGCGCGTCGGCTCCGACGGCCGACTGCTCGAATGGTCCGAAGAGGTCGACGAGCATGAACCGCTGCACCGGCACCTCTCCCCCGTGGTCGGACTCTTCCCGCTCGACCAGGTGACGCCCGAGCGGACTCCGGAGCTGTTCGACGCGTCTGTGGCGCTCATCGACGCACGCGGGCCGGGAGCCATGGGCTGGTCCTGGGCGTGGAAGGTGGCACTGCGTGCCAGGGAACGGCAGGGCGACATCGCCGCCTCGCTGCTCGAGGAGGCGCTGACGCCGTTCGACGGCGACGCTACGCGGCACGGGCCCGTCGACGGCTCGGAGTGGGGAGGCCTGCTCCCCAACCTCTTCAGCACGCATCCGCCCTTCCAGATCGACGGCAACCTCGGATTCCCCGCCGCGATCACCGAGATGCTCGTGCAGAGCCACGGCCGCACAGTGCGTCTGCTTCCCGCGCTCCCCGCATCCTGGACCCACGGAGACGTCCAGGGCATCGCCGTGCGACCGGGCCTCGTGCTCGACCTCGCCTGGGCGGACGGGCGGGTGATCTCGGGTGCTCTCCGCAACCCCGGCGAGCGCGACAGGGAGGTCTCCGTCTCGAACGGCGAGCGGGAGGCGATCATCGCTGTGCCGCCGGGCGCTCGGATCGACCTCGCCGATCATGATCTTCTCTTCTCCGCGTCGGCCGACCAGGAGGAGTCCCGTGCGCGGTGAGGTGCGTGATGTCGTCGCCCCCACCACGCAGACCGAGCCTGATGACTTCGATGCCTTCTGGGCGGACACGATCGCTCGCACTCGGAGCTTTCCGCTCGACCTCTCCGTGACCCCGATGCCCACGCGTCTCACCCAGATAGACGTGTACGACGTGTCGTTCCGCGGGTACGGCGGAACACCGATCCATGCTTGGCTGCGCGTGCCGCACGGTGCCGCGGAGCCCCTCCCCGGGCTCGTGCAGTTCTTCGGCTACGGCAACGGCCGAGGTCATGCCCTGCGCGATCTGCGGTGGGCTGCCGCGGGCTACGCGCACTTGGTGGTGGACGCGCGGGGGCAGGGACACGGCGACACCGATGACGATCATGCCGACGGCGGTCCGTCCGCCGGCGGATTCCTCACCCGCGGCATCCGCTCGCCTCAGGAGTACTACTACCGCAGGGTGTATGCGGATGCCGTGCGAGCCGTCGACGCGCTCCGTGCCGTCGACGTCGTCGACGCGGATCGCGTCGGCGCGGTCGGCGCGAGCCAGGGAGGTGGAATCGCGCTGGCGATCGCCGGCCTGGTCCCCGACCTCGCCGTCGCGATCGTGCAGGCACCCTTCCTCTGTGAACTCGACCGGGCCGCCACGCTGAGCACCGATCACCCGTACACCTTGCTCACGCAGTACTTCGCGGATCGGCGCGGCGACGCCGCCGCGGCTCTCGAGACGCTCCGATATTTCGACGGGATCAACCACGCGAAGCGTGCGACGGCCCCGGCTCTGCTTAGCACGGGACTCCTCGACGGCATCGCGCCGCCTGAGACCGTGCTGCCCGCATTCGCCGCGTACGGCGGCCACAAGACCGTGGTCCTGTGGCCGTACAACGGGCACGAGGCCGGCGGAGACCTCGACGAGGAGAACGCCCTGGAGTTCGCGGCCGAGCACCTGGGCCTGCACAGCCGACCGCCTCACGGCGGATTCGCTACGATAGCCGACACGACACGAAGGACCTGATGGACCACGACACCGCAGCGCGAACCACCCTGATCCGCTCGGCGTCCGACGCGGGATCGCGGGTCTTCGAGACGATCCTGACGCGCAGTCCCATCAGCCGGATCGACATCGCCCGCCAGACGGGGCTCTCCCAAGCCGCCGTCACGAAAGCGGTGGCCCCGCTCGTCGCGGCCGGCCTCGTCGACGCGCCGCCCGCCTCGCATCGCGACGGCACCCCCGGACGCCCGGTGAGCCCCGTCTCCATCGTCCTCGAGTCGATGGTCATGATCGGCGTCAAGGTCAACGTCGACGAGATCATCGCCGTCGCCACAGATCTCGCCACGACCGTGCTCGCCAGCACCCGTCGTGCGCTTCCCTCCGATGATCCCCACACCGTCATCGACGCCATCTCCGACGTCGTCGCCGCGCTCGCGGCCGAGCTCGGAGAGAGCGCGTCGGCCATCGCGGGAGTCGGAGTGTCGGTGTCGGGTGACGTCGACAGCATCACCGGGATCGTGCGCGAGTCGAACATCATGGGGTGGGCGGACGTGCCGCTCGGCGACCTGCTCCAGGAGCGCCTCCCCTGGCCCGTCACGCTCGAGAACGACGTGCACGCGCTGACGATCGGAGAGCACTGGTTCGGTGTCGGGCTCGGCACCGCCTCGTTCGCGATCGTCACCATCGGACGCGGGATCGGCAGCGGACTGCACCTCAACGGAGAGGTCGTGAGCGGGGCGTTCGGTGTCGCGGGCGAGATCGGGCACCTGCCGCTCGCCGATCCGGCACTCGTCTGCCCGTGCGGGCGTCGCGGCTGCGTCGAGGCCGCCGCCTCGACCGGAGCGATCGAGGCGGCGGTCTCCGGTGCCCTCGGCCGGCCGGTCGCGATCGATGAAGCCGTGGCTCTCGCCCACGCCGGAGACGCCGACGCCGACGCCGCATTCCGCGAAGCGGCCCGCCTCATCGGCACGGCCATCGCCACCCTCGTGAACCTCACCGGTCCCGAGGTCGTCATCATCGGCGGCGAGGGCGTCTCGGACTTCGACCTGTTCGAGAAGACCCTGCACGACGCGTTCGAGGCGCACGCGTTCGGCGCTGCGGCGCGCTGCCGCATCCTGACCCGTCCGCACACCTTCGAGGACTGGGCGCGAGGCGCATCCGCCGCCGCCATCCAGTCGCTCGTGCGCTGACCGTTCGGGACGAGCGGAAGAGAAGGGGACGGATGCCATCGGCATCCGTCCCCTTCTCGCGCCCAGCCCGCCACGGTCCGCAATGCAGAGATGCGCGGGACGGATGATCCGTCCCGCGCATCCCGTGTCGATCAGAGTGCGTCGTACGCGGTCTGCAGCAGCTCCAGGTAGCGTGCGAGCCCGAGGCCCTCGATGTCGGCGACGTACGCGTCCCACGCGCCGTCGTCCGTGATGTCGCGCTGCCCCGTGACGAACTCCGCCTGCGCCTGCGTGATGTAGGTGGCGATGTTCGTCTGCAGCTCCGCGAGCTCGGCCGAGGTCTCGAGGTCGGGCCACAGCTTCTCGATCGGGAAGATCACGCTCTCGTCGGGCTGGAAGGGCTCGTACTCCTGCGTCGCGTAGAGCAGACGTCGCTCGTATCCGTCGGGCGTGTAGATGTCCTCCGGCACGACCTGGGCGTTGCGGAACTCCAGCGAGTCCCAGTACTGCGACATCGAACGCCACGCGGCGTTGGAGGTCTCGTCATACGTGATGGGACGGAATGTCGGCTCGAGCTCGGGGTCGAGCGCGAGGTCGCCGTCGACCGCGGGCACCCACGCCTCCCCCTCCGGTCCCATCGACGCGCGGATCTGGCCCTCGTCCGTCGCGAGGTAGTCGAGCAGCTTGATGGCCTCGATGCGCTCGTCCTCGGTAGACTTGTTGGTCAGCGCGAACGTGCCCACCGGATTCACCGGCGACCGCCACGTGGCGAGCTGAGTGCCGTCCGGACCCGCGATCGGCGCGACCGCGTCGTAGTTCTTGTCACGTCCGTCAGGAGAGTCCGCCGAGACGAACACGTACGGGTGCAGCGTGACGGCGGAGCCGAGGATCTGCGCGTCCCCGCTGTCTCCGAGCGCCTTGAGGGCGTCGCCGTTCTGCGTGAACGCCCCGGTGTCGAGCAGCCCTTCCTGCGCCAGCGACGTGATGTACTCCAGCCCCGCCCGCCAGCTGTCCGAGGTGGCGTTGAGCGCGACCTCATCGCCGTCGAGCACGAGAGGCGGCGGGCTCGAGGGTCCGCCGACCGGCGCATAGGTGAAGGCGTTCATCAGATAGTTGATGATCGGCTCCGACGCCGAGCCGCTCAGCGGCACCTCGTCGGCGGCGCCGTTGCCGTTCGGGTCGCCGTCCTTGAAGGCGCGCAGCACCGTGCGCAGCTCCTCGGTGGTGGTCGGCTGCTCGAGTCCCAGGGCGTCGAGCCAGGTCGTGTTCATCCAGAGCTTCGACGGGTAGCTGCAGTGGAAGCACTCGCTCCACTGGGTGATCGCGTAGATGTGGCCGTCAGGCGCGGTGACCGACTGCTTCCAATCGGGCTTCTCCTCGAATCGCTCGGCGAGGTTGGGGGCGTATTCGTCGATGAGGTCTTCGAGGGGCACGAGCACCCCCTGCTGCCCGTACTTGAGGATCTCATTGCGCGAGAATCCGTCGACCCACGGCACGAGGAAGTACGCGTCGGGGTAGTCGCCGCTGGCGAGCGAGATCTGTCGCTTCTCCCCCGCGACGCTGCCGTCGTAGGTCGTGGTCTGCCAGTCGAAGTCGATGTCGAACTTCTTCTCGACCTCCTGGGTGAACAGATTGTCCTTGAGCGAGCCGTTCTCGCCCTGCGGGCCGAATGCGACGAGCTGGCCGTTGTCGTCGCTCGCCGGGGTGCAGGCGGCGAGCGCCAGTCCCGTCGCGACGACGGTGACCGCCGCGATCGCGCCTCGTGTGATGCGGTGTGTCATTGCCGGAATCTCCTTTGACCGGTTCAGGTGTGCGGGTGTGTGTGGTGGGTCTGTGAGAGGAGTGGTCAGCCCTTGACGGCGCCGACCATGATCCCCTTGCTGAAGTGCTTCGCGACGAACGGGTACACGATCAGCATCGGCACGGTGGCGATGATGACGGTCGAGTACTTGAGCAGGTCGGCGAGCTCTCGACGTTCGAGCTGGGCGGCCAGGTCACCGCCGCCTCCGCCGTCGTTGAGGATGAGGATGCCTCGCAGCACGAGCTGCAGCGGCTGCAGGTCGGCGTCGCGCAGATAGAGCAGCGCGTCGAAGTACGAGTTCCACTGCATGATCGCGTACATCAGCGCGATGACCGCGAGCAGCGGCTTGGCGAGCGGCAGCACGATGGTCCAGAGGATGCGGAGTTCGCTCGCACCGTCGAGCTGTGCCGCCTCGTAGACCTCGTCGGGGATCGACGAGCGGAAGTAGACCATCGCGATGATCACCTGCCAGACGCCGATCGCGTTCGGGAGGAGCATCGACCATCGGGTGTCGAGCAGGCCGAGCGACTGGACGACGATGTACATCGGGATCACTCCGCCGGAGAACAGCATCGTGAAGACGACGCCGCCGGTGAGGGTCTTGCGCCCGAACAGGTTCGCCCGGGACAGCGGATACGCGATGGCGACCGTGCCGGCGACGCTGATGATCGTGCCGACCACGGTGTAGAACACAGAGTTGCCGAATCCGCGGAGGATCGCGGGGTTGTTGAGAGCTTCGGTGTACCCACGGAGGGTGAAGTCGACGGGCCAGAACAGCACCCGGCCGGATGACACCGCCTGAGGGCTGGAGAACGAGCTGGCGACGATGTTCAGCAGCGGCAGGAGCACGACGAGCAGGAAGACCGTCAGCAGCAGGTAGGCGGCGATCACGAAGACGCGATCCGCTCTGGTCTCCTTCACCTTCACCCCGGAGGCCAGGGGGTCCCGTCGGCGGCGGCCGCGCCCTGAGCCCGATCCGACGACGATCTCCTCGGTGAGCAGGGGCTGCTCTCTGATCACGGTGCTCACCACAGCCCACTTCCTGTCACTCGCTTGGATATGCCGTTGACGACGAGCAGGAGCACGAGGCTGATGACGGCGTTGAAGAGTCCGATGGTGGCTCCGAGGCTGAAGTTGGCGTTCAGGATGCCCGTCTTGTAGACGTACGTCGGGATGATCTCCGACGTCGAGAGGTTCAGTGCGTTCTGCAGGAGGAACGCCTTCTCGAACCCGATCGCCATGATGTTGCCGACCCCGAGGATCAGGATGATCGTCGCTGTCGGCAGCAGGGACGGCAGGTCGACGTACCAGATCTTCTGCAGCCGTGATGCGCCGTCGATCTTGGCGGCCTCGTAGAGGGAGGTGTCCACGGACGCGAGGGCGGCGAGGTAGATGACCGCAGAGTACCCGGTGGTCGTCCAGATGTCTGTCGCCACATAGATGTGCCGGAAGAAGTCGGCGCTCGCCAGCAGATCGACCTGACCTGCGCCGAAGAAGCTCAGCGTCCGGCCCAGGATGCCCACGCGTGGAGACAGCAGCAGGATCGTCATCGACACGATCACGACGGTGGAGATGAAGTACGGCGCGTACGTGACGAGCTGGACCGTGCGGGTGAAGAACCGCAGTCGGACCTCGTTGAGCAGGATCGCGAGGATGATCGGCAGCGGGAAGCTCGCGATGAGGGTGTACACCGCGAGGATGAACGTGTTGCCGATGAGCTTGGGGAACACCGGGTTGCGGAAGAGTGCGGTGAAGTTGTCGAATCCCACCCAGGGACTCCCCCACACGCCGTCGATGGGGTTGTAGTTCTTGAACGCGATGACCGCGTTGGCCATCGGCACGTATCGGAACACGATGAACCAGATGACGGGCAGGAGCAGCAGCAGGTACAGCTGCCAGTAGCGGCGCAGGCTGCGGACGAATCGCGAACGTGCGTCGGTGCGTCGAGGACTCGGCGGCGAGATCTCGACCGGTGGTGCGTGCTCAGCACTGAGCTTCATGATCGCCCTCCCAGGGCAGGATTACTTTACGTCGTAATAAAATCACGCCGAGCCGAAAAAGTAAACGCTCGATTTCCGGTCGGCGATTTCGAGGGATCGCTTGCACGTCCATCTCAAACGTGATTTATTGACGTTGTCAAGTAACTACCGGAGGGTCTCATCCCATGACTTCCCGTGCAGACACCGTCGTCGCACTCCGCGCCGCTGGTGCCGCCTTCATCGTCCAGATCTCCGACCCGATCCCCCGTGTGCTGCACTGGGGCGCGGACCTCGGAGACCTCGATCCCGCAGCCGTCTCGGCGCTCGCCCTCACGGCCGGGCCCGCCCAGCTGAACAACTCCCCCGACATCCCGCGTGCCTTCTCCGCACTGCCCACCGAGCACGAGGGCTGGTCGGGAACCGCAGCTCTCTCCGGTCACGCGAGCGGACGCGCCACGACCCCCCGACCTCGACTCGTGGGACACGATGTCGAGATCCCGTCCGACGGCGTCGGCGGGCGCATCGTCCTCCGGTTCGACGACACGATCAGCGGCATCCGCACCGAACTCGCATATCACCTCGACCCGCACGGAGTTCTCGCGGTCGACACGTCCCTCGCACGCGACGCCGCCCTCAGTCCGCGCATCGGTCGGACCCCCTACACGGTGGGCGCCGTGCTGTCGCTGCTTCCGCTCCCCGAGCGCGCGACCGAGATCCTCGACTTCACCGGGAAGTGGTGCCGTGAGCGCTCCCCGCAGCGTTCGCCCTTCGGCTTCGGCACCCACCGTCGCGCCGCGCACCGCGGCAAGCCGGGACACGACTCGCCCTTCCTGCTCGCGGCCGGAACCGCCGGATTCGGCTTCCGGCACGGAGAGATCTGGGCCGTGCACCTCGCGTGGAGCGGTGAACAGCAGTACCTCGCCGAGCGCCTTCCCGAGGGCGCTGGCGTGTTCAGTTCGGTCATCGGAGCCGGCGAGGAGCTCCACCCAGGCGAGATCATCCTCGAAGACGGCGACCGCTACGACGCACCGACCGCGCTGTTCCTCTGGTCCGACAGCGGACTCGACGCCATCAGCGACCGACTCCACGGGCGCCTGCGCGCGCGTCCGACGCATCCGCGCTCGCCGCGACCCCTGGTGCTCAACACCTGGGAGGCGGTCTACTTCGACCACGACCTCGAGCGCCTCACCGCGCTGATCGAGCGTGCGGCGGAGGTGGGGGTCGAGCGCATCGTGCTCGACGACGGCTGGTTCCGCGGACGCCGCGAAGCGGATGCCGGCCTGGGCGACTGGTTCGTCGACGATGAGGTGTGGCCGGACGGACTCGGGCCCCTCGTCGATGTCGTGCGTGCTCAGGGGATGCAGTTCGGTCTCTGGTTCGAGCCCGAGATGATCAATCTCGACTCCGATCTCGCGCGCGCCCATCCGGACTGGGTACTGGGTCCGGCCGAGGGCCTCGGCCCGGAATCCCGGTCGCAGCACGTTCTCGACATCGCGCGCCCCGAGGCGTACGACTACCTTCTCGCGCGTCTCGACGCTCTCGTGCGCGAGCACTCGATCGATTACCTGAAATGGGATCACAACCGCGATCTTCTCGAAGCGGTCAGTCGCGGCGGCGATGGGGACAGGCCCAGCGTGCACCGGCAGACGGCCGCGCTCTACCGCCTGCTCGACGAGCTGCGGTCGCGGCACCCGGGGCTCGAGATCGAGACATGCTCGGGCGGCGGCGGACGCATCGACCTCGGGATCCTCGACCGCACCGATCGTGTCTGGGCCTCGGACTGCAACGATCCGGTCGAACGCGTCCAGATCGAGCGGTGGACGCGCAGCCTCGTGCCTCCCGAACTCATCGGCTCCCACCTCGGCTCCGCGCGATCGCACACCACCGCCCGCACCACCGATCTGTCGTTCCGTCTGGCGACGTCGCTGACCGCGCACGCCGGCATCGAGCAGGACCTCACCGTCGTCGACGACGGCGAACTGGCGGCGATCGCCCGCTGGACCGCGATGTACCGCGAATTCCGCGACCTGCTGCACAGCGGTCGCGTCGTCAACGCGGACCTCGCGGATCCCGCGACATCACTCTCGGGAATCGTGGCCCGAGACGCATCCGAAGCGCTGTTCACCTGGAGCCGGTTCACGACATCGGCATCGGGCCAGTCCGGTCGGGTGCGTTTTCCCGGACTGGATGCCGCTGCGCCGTACACCGTCCGGATTCGCGAAGATCTCGGCGCGTCGAGCAGACACGGTGGAGACCCCGAGTGGGTGACGGCCGCCGTCGCCGTCCCGGTCGAGATGCCGGGGTCCGTCCTCGCCACCGCCGGCGTCCCCCTGCCGACGCTCAATCCGCAGCAGGCGATGCTCATCGAGATCAGGCGCGCAGACGGCTGACGGTCACACCTCCTTCCCATCCCCCGACAGAGCAGTCGAACGAGAGGAAAGCAATGAACGCACACCGACAGAGAAGGAGAGCGGCCTCGTTGACCGCGGCACTCGCCGCGACAGCGATCGTCCTCGCTCTGGCACCTGGCGCGAGCTGGGCCACCGAGGCGACACCGGAACCGACTCCGGCGCCTGAGACGACGCCGACGACGGCTCCCGCGCCGACGGACGACCCGGCACCGACCGAAGAGCCGGCACCGACTGAAGAGCCGGCACCGGAACCTGCTCCCTCGAGCACCCCGGAGCAGGAGCCACCGGCGGATGCGACGCGCACGCCTGCGGACGAGACCGAAGACGGCATCTCGAACCGATCGACCGCCCCCTACATGGGCTGGAGCAGCTACAGCATGCAGGTGTACGAAGGGGGCCAGTGGATCACCGCCGATCAGATCATGGCTCAGTCGGATGCCATGCATGACAAGCTCCAGGATTACGGCTACGACTACATCAACATCGACGCCGGCTGGAACGGAGGCCAGGACGAATACGGACGCCCCATTCCCAGCACGACACTGTTCCCCGACGGCCTCGACGCGGTGATCGACCACGTGCACGACAACGGCCAGAAGGTGGGTCTGTATCTGATTCCCGGGATGAGCCTCGAGACGGCGCAGAAGGCGCTCCCGATCTACGGCGCTCCCGGCTGCACGACCGAGAATCTGCTCAAGCAGCCTCTCCAGCAGGGCGACTACTGGGGTTTCGGGTACCGACTCGACTTCGACAACCCTTGCACCGAGAAGTACATCGACTCGATCGCCGATCTGCTCGGCGAATGGGGAGTCGACTTCATCAAGTTCGACAGCGTCACCCCCGGCTCCGGAATCAGCGACCTGTCGATGGACGCCCGCGAGGAGGTCGCCGCCTGGTCTCGGGCGCTCGACCGCAACGACATCTGGTTCGAGCTCTCCTGGGCCGTCGACATCGACTACGCGGACTACTGGAAGCAGTATGCAGACGGCTGGCGCATCGACTGGGACGTCGAGTGCTACTGCGGCGATGAGGCCCTGACCACCTGGGAGAACGTCGCTCGCCTGTTCCCGAGGCTCTCGGACTGGTGGCGCCACGCCGGGCCCGCAGGCTGGAACGACCTCGACTCCCTCAACGTGGGCAACGGGAAGATGGACGGCCTCACGCGCGACGAACGCCGCACCGCGACGACGCTCTGGGCCACCTCCGCGGCGCCGATGTACCTGGGCAACGATCTGACGAACCTCGACGAGTACGGGCTCGAGCTGATCACCAACCGCGAGGTCATCGCCGTGAACCAGGCAGGCGTGCCCGCTCGCCCCGTCTCGACGGCGACGAAGCAGCAGGTCTGGTACGCACTGAACCCGGATGGCACCTACACCGTGGCGCTGTACAACCTGGGCCGTGCAGACGCCGACATCACGGTCGACTGGTCCGACATCGGACTCGACGGCTCCGCGAAGGTCCGCGATCTCTGGGCCGGCAAGAACCTGGGATCGGAAGCGGAGGGCTTCACCGCCGAGAGCGTGCCGATCCACGGCGTGCGCCTGCTGAAGGTGACGCCCGCGAAGCAGGCGGCACTCACCGTCAACGACGACTCGCTGCGGGTCGGCTACGACGGGGCGTGGGTGCGCAACGACGGCAACGAGGTGCCTGCGACATCGCAGCCCTTCACCGTCGCCGTGTCCGACACCCCGGGTGGAGGCACGCCCGAACCGCCCGCCACCGGGCTGACAGTGACCCTGAACGACGACGATTCACGCATCGGCTACAGCGGGTCGTGGGGCGACAGCAACAACCGCGGGCTGGGCGACCACGGCGACGACGTCCACTACGTCGAGACGAACGGAGCGGCCTTCGAGTACACGTTCCAGGGAACCGGGATCCAGTACGTCACCGAGAAGCACGAATCGCAGGGCGAGGTCGAGGTCTACCTCGACGGACAGCCGGTCGAGACCGTCGACACCTCGCTGCCCGCGGCCGACGGGCGCCTCTCCCAGCAGGTGGTCTACGCCGTCGCCGATCTCGCGAGCGGAAGTCACACCCTGCGGGTGGTCAAGAAGTCCGGATCCTTCATGCTGCTCGACAAGCTCGTCGTCACTCTCGACAGCCAGCTGAGCACGACCTCGGGTGCGTTCAACAAGGCCGCTCCCGCCGACGTGACGGTCGATGTGCTGCGCGACCCGAGTGAGCTCTCCTCGATCAGCCTCGGCGGTGAGCCGCTCGAGCGCGACGCCGACTACACGCTGTCCGGATCGACGGTCACACTGAAGTCGTCGTACCTCGCCGCACTCTCGGTGGGGGACGCGACGCTGGACTTCGCGTTCACCGGAGACCATCTCGACGATGTCCACGCCACCACGGCCGACGGCGACTCCGTGTCGTTCACGTTCCGCGGGACCGGCGTCGCGTGGCTCGGCCCGAAGGCACCCGACCAGGGAGCCGTCGATGTGTACATCGACGGCAAGAAGGTGAAGAGCGTCGACACCCACGCCGAGTCGCGCGTCTCGAATCAGACCCTGTTCGAGGCGACCGGGCTGAAGGACGGCGAGCACACGATCAAGGTCGTGAAGACGTCGGGAGACGTGCTCCGCACGGACGTGTTCCGATACACGGTCAAGAAGGTCGGCTGATCCCCGTCGGGGCGGGCCCCGTGCCCGCCCCGATGCACCGCCGACGAACCCTCTCGCGGATGTCCGCCCCCGGGTGCACACTCTGCAGATGGAGATCACACTCGCACAGCCGGCGGGACTCGTCGTGAGCCCCGCCTTCAGTCATGTCGCCGTCGTCCCGCCCGGGGCCACGACGATCCACGTCGGCGGCCAGAACGGCGTCGATGAGACGGGCGCGCTCGTCTCGACGGATGCCGCCGAGCAGTCGCTCCGCGCGGTCGAGAACGCTCGGATCGCGCTTGAGTCGGCGGGCGCAGGCCTCGACGATGTCATCAGCTGGACGATCTACATCCACCAGGATGCCGATCTTCGTGCCGCCTACGGTGCCGTCGCAGCGACGCTCGCCCGTGATGGCGCCCCTCCGCTGGTGACCGCAGCCCTCGTGGCCGGGCTCGGCGTCCCGGGCGCAGTGATCGAGGTGAGCGCGATCGCCGCCGTCATCCGTGAATGACCGCGGCGCGCCGACTCAGATCCTTCCGCGCACCGGGGTCCGCTCGGCCGAGTCACCGCCCTCGGGCATGGCCATCTCCGCGCGAACGCCGAGCAGTCTGACCTCCCGGTCGTGATCGAGCGTGGCACCGAGCGCCAGTGCCGCCTCGATGACCGTCGCGCGCCGGGTGGTCGGCTCCGGCAACTTGCGGCCGAAGGTCTTGGTCTCGAACGGCGCATAGCGCACCTTCAGATGCACGCGGACGACCGGGCGCCCCTCGGCGGCGCAGTCGTCGAAGGCCTGCCCCGCCAGTTCGGTCAGCGCCGCCTGAACCTCTGCAGTCGTCGTGAGGTTCTGCTGGTACGTCATCTCGCGACTGTGGCTACGGGCCACCCATGGGGTGCTGTCGACCACGGTCGGACCGAGACCCGAGCCCAGCCCGTGGTACCAGACGCCCATCCGCGGTCCGAACTCCGCGATGAGCTCTGCCTCGTCCGCGTCAGCGAGTTCCCGGACCGTCGTGATGCCGCGGGTGGCGAGCCGCTTCTGAACCTTCGGGCCGACTCCCCACAGGCCCCGAGTAGGCCGGTCTCCCATCACGTCGAACCAGTTCTCGGCGGTGAGCCGGAAGACGCCCCGGGGCTTGCCGAACTCGGTGGCGATCTTGGCCCGCACCTTGTTGTCGCCGATGCCGACCGAGCAGTGCAGTGCCGTCGACTCGAGCACCGCGTTCTGCGCGCTGCGCGCCGTCTGCTCGGGGTCGTCCGTGGTCACGCCGAGAAAGCATTCGTCCCAGCCGATGACCTCGAGCACCGCCCCGGGCAGTGCACGCAGTGTCGACATCACCTCGGTGGAGGCCGATTCATACGCGTCGTGGTCCACCGGCAGGAAGACCGCGTTCTCAGGCGCCTTGCGTGCCGCGATCTTCAGCGGCATCCCGGATCCGATGCCGAACTTCCGCGCGTCGTACGACGCCGTCGACACGACGGCGCGCTCCGTCGGATCGCCCCGGCCGCCGACGATCACGGGGAGCCCGGCGAGCTCCGGTCGGCGCAGCACCTCGACCGCAGTGATGAACTGATCCATGTCGACGTGCAGCACCCAGTCGGTCATGCACCGAGTGTGGCCCGTACCGGGCGAGTTGTCACCCCTCGGAGACGATCAGCGCATCACCGAGATCAGCCGATCGAGACGGCGATCGCGGTCGCGATCACGGCGAGGAGCGGCAGCGTGCCCTGCATCACCGCGGCGCGCGCCTTCGTGCGATCGGAGAGGATCAGCACCAGTGCGGCGGCGAGCATCATCCCCGTTCCGGCGAACACGAGAGTCAGTCCCACCGTTGTGAAGCCGATGATCACGAAGCCGACGCCGAGCAGCGCGGTCAGCGCGAGGAACAGGTTGTAGAAGCCCTGGTTGAAGGCGAGCGCCTTCGTCGTGAGGGCGTCCGCCTCGCTCGCGACGCCGAAGATCTTCCTCGTCTCGGGCTCTGTCCATCTCAGCGACTCGAGCGCGAAGATGAAGACGTGGAAGGCGGCAGCGGCCGCGGCGAGGACGAGTCCGACGATGAGCATGACTCGATCGTATCGATGTCCGCTCGCGCTAGATCAGGAAGATCGGCAGAAGCCCGGGGTTGTGGGCGTGTACGAGCACCCCGAACACCACCGCATCGAACAGCAGGTGCACCGTGACGACATAGGCCAGCGAGTGCGTCCGCATGAAGATGAACCCCTGCAGCAGCGCGAACGGGATGGTCAGCAGCGGTCCCCACTCGCGATAGCCCAGCTCCCACAGGAATGAGACGAACACGATCATCTGCAGCACGTTGGCGAGGGCGTCGGGGAAATGCCTGCGCAGCAGGGCGAAGACGGTGCAGATGAAGAACAGCTCGTCCCAGATGCCGACCGCTCCGACGCCGACGAACAGCCGGGCGATGAGGTCGGGCGAGTCCACGACCGGCCAGTTCTGATAGACGCCGCTGGTGATGAAGTAGAACGGCAGGATCAGCCAGCCGAGCACCAGGACGGCGACGAGCCAGCCCCACTGCAGGCGCCCCCACCGGCGATGCGCCCGCCAGGGGAAGCCGATCGCCCGGTCGCGGAACACGAAGCGGGAGACGACGTACGGAACCGCCACCGCGCCGCCGAGGGCGAGCGTGAACCGCAGCATCGCGAGGTTGTCGAGCTCTGCCGCGAGCGGGATCACGCTGACGATGAGCATGCCGAGGGCGATCAGGGACAGGTCTCTGGTGAGTGAGGGCTGACGGCTGGTCCCCACGACTCGGGCGCTCTCGCGACGCGTGCCCACGCGCACCGTCTGATCCGCCGTCACCGGCAGACGGCGCTCGACGAGCCACGCGCTCCCGACGCCGAGTGCGAGCAGCGCCCAGCCGAGCCACGGGATCTGCACCACGAAGAACGCCGGCGCCGCAGCGCACACGAAGAGCGCGGAGACGACCGCCGGCCACGTCGCCGAGATGCGCTGCGCGGTGATCACGCGCGCGACTTCCGCCGATACACGAGATCGCGGATGTCTCGCCCCTTGGCGATCCCCTTGCGTTCGAATGCGGTCATGACGCGTCCATCGAATCGCTCGGCCCAGTCGCCGTCGAAGGCGCGCTCGAACAGAGGCTCCGCGTCGAGCACCTCGCGCATCTGCAGCGCGTAGTCCTCCCAGTCGGTCGCGAGGCGGAGCAGACCGCCGTCACGGAGTGCGCGAGCGGCGGTGTCGGCGAACCCCTGGCGGACGAGACGGCGCTTGGTGTGCTTCTTCTTGTGCCACGGATCAGGGAAGAAGATCCAGACCTCTGCCGCTGCCGCTTCGGGGAGGTACGACGAGAGCACCTCCGGCGCATTCGCCTCGACCACGCGGACGTTGCGAGCGCCTTCGCGGTCGGCGTCGAGCATGGTCCTGGCGAGACCCGCGCGGAAGACCTCGACCGCGAGGAAGTCGTCGTCGGGGCGGGACGATGCGGCGGCGACGATGGCGTGCCCCTGACCGGAGCCGATCTCGACGTACAGGTCCGCATCCCGCCCGTACTCGGAGGCGGGATCGAGACGCGCCTCCGGGTGCACCGAGGTCCAGGCGACATCGCGGGGCACGTCGAGGAGGTAGTGCGGTCCGAGCTCTTCGAACGCGCGCTCCTGAGCATCGGACATCCGGCCGCTGCGGCGCACGAAGGAGACCGGTTCGTCGCGGAAGGTGCGGGGTTCGGGCATGCTTCCAGGGTAGTCGGCGGCGCTGAACGCCACCGACCGCGGCTCAGGAGGCGGGTGCCGTCACGAAGTCGATCAGCTCCTCCACCCGACCGAGGAGCGCGGGCTCGAGGTCGCGGTAGGTGTGCACCTTCGACAGGATGTGCTGCCAGGCGCGACCGGTGTCCGCCTGCGTCTCGTACGGCCACCCGAATGCGCGGCAGATCCCGGTCTTCCAGTCCGTGCCCCGGGGGATCTCCGGCCATCTCGCGATACCGAGAGCCCGAGGGGTGACGCACTGCCAGACATCCACGAACGGGTGGCCGACGATCTTCACATGCCTTCCGTGCGGACCCCGGGCGACGGCGTCGGCGATGCGCGATTCCTTCGACCCGGGCACGAGGTGATCCACGAGGACCCCGTAGCGCCGCGATGCGCTGGGAGGCTCTGCGGCGAGCAGCTCGTCGAGCAGGTCGACTCCCTGCAGGAACTCGACGACGACGCCCTCGACCCGCAGGTCCGCTCCCCATACCTTCTCGACCAGCTCGGCGTCGTGCTTGCCCTCGACCAGGATCCGGCTGGGAAGCGCGACCCTGGCTCGTTGATCGGCGGCGACGAACGAGCCGGATGCCGTGCGTCGGAGGCCCTGCTCCTTCGCGGCCGGGACCGTGAGCCGCACCGGTGATCCGTCGATCAGGAACCCGCCTCCGAGCGGGAAGAGGCGCTTGCGCCCCACCCGGTCCTCGAGTTCGACGTTGCCGCCCTGCACCCGTGTGACCGCTCCGCAGAATCCGTCCTGCGCCACCTCGACGACGAGATCGAGCTCGGCGGGAACCTGCGGCACCGGCTTGGCTGCTCGTTCCCTCCAGCCGGCAGCGAGCACATCGGATCCGTACCTGTCGTCCATGCCATCCAGCGTATGTGTCTCCGCTGAGGGCGAACGGCTATCCCCGCTCGGAAGGTGTCGCGTGTCGGCCTCTGTGCATAGACTCGTGCCATGGGGCTCGGCTGCCGGTCGGAGGGAACACGATGAAGACACGGTGGCTGGCGCTGGCCGCACTGACCGCGGCGGCTGCAGCAGCCGCGTTCTCCGCATCTGCTGCCTCCGCGACCGACCCCGTGACGCTCGACTCGGGATACGTGACGGACGACGCCGACGTCCTCAGCCCGAGCCAAGAGGACGCCGTCGAGGCTCGACTCCAGACGCTCAGCGACAATTCCTCGTCCGATCTCTTCGTCGTCCTCGTCGATGACTTCACCTCGCCGACCGACAACGTCGCCTGGGCCGATACCGTCGCAGAGAACAACAACCTCGGCTCCGAGCAGTACCTGCTGGCGATCGCGGTAGAGGGACGCAGCTACTACATCTCGGCAGCACCCGACGGCCCGCTCAGCGACAGCGAGCTCGACGACGTGGAAGACAAGATCCAGGGTCTGGCCGCACAGGAGGACTGGGAGGGCATGATCGTCCTCGCCGCCGACGAGATCGAGGGCGACGGCGGTGCGGGCGCTCTGCGGGCCACACTGATCGTGGTCGCCGTCATCGCGGTCGGCCTGATCGTCTGGCTGGTCATCGCCCTCATTCGCCGCGCGCGTCGCAATGCCGCGATCCGCAGGCGTGGCGCCATGCCCGAGACGCCCGATCCGAACGATCCGTTCTCCACGCTGACCGACGAGCAGGTGGAGACGCAGGCGGGGGCCGCACTCGTGCAGGCGGACGATGCGATCACCTCGAGCCGCGAGGAGCTCGGCTTCGCCGTCGCCCAGTTCGGCGACGCGGCGACCGCCGAGTTCAGCGGAGCAGTCGAGACCGCGAAGTCGAAGATGTCCGAGGCCTTCGATCTGAAGCAGAAGCTCGACGACGAGATCGAGGACACCGTCCACGATCGCCGCGCCTGGCACATCCGCATCATCCGGCTGTGCGACGAGATCGACGACGTCCTCGACGAGAACACCGACGCGTTCGACGCGCTCCGCAAGCTCGAGCAGAACGCACCACAGGAACTCGACAGAGTCCGCGGCGAGCGAGCCGCTCTCGTCCCGCTTCTGACTTCCGCGGCTCCCGCTCTGGCCGCGCTGTCCGCCACCTACGACGCATCGGCACTGAGCACGGTGTCCGACAACCCGGCACAGGCTCAGGAGCGGGCAGCCCTGGCCGACCGCTCGATCGAGGCCGCGCAGCAGGCGATAGCGGCCGGTCGCTCCGGCGAGGCGGCGTTCGCCATCCGCACGGCCGAGCAGTCGGTGGCGCAGGCGACACAGCTGGTCGAGGCCATCACCGCGCTGGGCACCGAACTCTCCCGTATCGAATCGCAGGCGCAGGCTCTCGTCGCCGAGCTGCAGGCCGACATCGTCGCGGCACAGCAGCTGCCTGACGCCGGAGGCACGCTCGTCGCGGTCGCGGCCGCAACCTCGCAGCAGCTGCAGCGTGCGCAGGCCGACCTCTCCGGAGCATCGCGCAGTCCGCAGCGCGTGCTCGAAGCGCTCAGCGCGGCGAACACGCAGATCGACGCCGCGATCGCGGAGGGCACCCAGGCCGTGGAACGGGCGCGACGCGTGCAGCAGCTTCTCGAGCAGACCCTGACGCAGGCGGGCTCAGAGATCCGAGCAGCGCGCGAGTACATCGAGACGCGGCGGGGAACCGTCGGCTCCACGGCTCGCACCCGCCTCTCCCAGGCCGACGCGACCCTTACTCAGGCCGTGAGTCTGCGGTCGTCGGATCCCGAGACCGCGCTCGCAGAAGCAGGACGCGCGCTCGAACTCGCCCGGCAGGCCACCTCATCCGCCCAGGCGGATGTCGCGGCCATGAGCCCGAGCCGCTATGAGAGCGGATGGGGCGGCGCCGGCGGCAGCATCTTCGGCGGCGGATCAGGCTCCGGCGGTTCCGGCCTGGGCGGCGACATCCTGGGCGGCATCATCGGCGGTCTGCTCTCGGGCGGCGGCGGCGGAGGCGGCGGCTCCTCGCGCAGCAGCAGCTGGCGTTCCAGCGGTGGCGGCGGGTTCCGCAGCTCCGGTTTCGGCGGAGGCGGCGGCAGCCGCTCCAGCGGCCGCAGCGGCCGTTCGGGAGGGCGACGCTTCTGAACCGCACACCTATCGACCCCAGACATCGAGTCCGACCCTCTGAAAGGAACCACGCATGACCAAGCAGTCCATCTTCGGACGTATCTCGACCCTCGTCCGCGCGAACATCAACTCGCTCCTGGACTCTGCGGAAGACCCGCAGAAGATGATCGACCAGCTCGTTCGCGACTACACGAACAGCATCGCCGACGCCGAGTCGGCCATCGCCGAGACCATCGGCAACCTGCGTCTGCTGGAGCGCGACCACGAGGAAGACGTCCAGGCCGCCACCGAGTGGGGCAACAAGGCTCTCGCCGCCAGCCGCAAGGCCGACGAGATGCGCTCCACCGGCGACGCCGCCGATGCCGACAAGTTCGACAACCTCGCGAAGATCGCTCTGCAGCGCCAGATCAGCGCCGAGCGCGAGGCGACCGGGGCCGAGCCGCAGATCGCCGCTCAGACCGAGATCGTCGACAAGCTGAAGTCCGGCCTCAACGGCATGAAGGACAAGCTCGGCGAGCTGAAGAACAAGCGCAGCGAGCTGCTCGCCCGCGCCAAGGTCGCCGAGGCTCAGACGAAGGTGCAGGATGCGGTCTCCTCGATCAACGTCCTCGACCCCACCAGCGAGCTGGGACGTTTCGAAGACAAGGTCCGCCGTCAGGAGGCCCTCGCCCAGGGCAAGATCGAGCTCGCGGCATCCAGCCTCGACGCTCAGTTCGAGAGCCTCGAAGACCTCGGTGAGCTCACCGAGGTCGAGGCTCGTCTCGCCGAGCTGAAGGCGGGCGGCTCCGCCCCTCGCCAGGCCATCGAAGGCTCCTGACACACCTGCGGGTGCCTCGGATCCTCGCGTCCGAGGCACCCGCTCCTCTTTCTCAGCTGGAGGCACCCATGGTGCGTTTCCTCGTCGTCCCGCAGTGGCAGGGCTCCCCCGCCGCTCGCGCGATGCTGCTCGTCGACGGCGCCTCGGCGATCGCCGGCGACCTTCCGCGTGCCGCGACCACGGTGCTCGATGTGCCGGTCGAAGCCGGTGAATCCCTCGGCACCGGCGTCCGCCGACTCAGCGCTCTCCTTCGCACCCGAGAGCTCGTCGAAACCGGCATGACCGCCGACACCGTGATCATCGGCGGCGACTGCAGCGTGACCGTCGCCGCCCTGGCGGCTCTCCCCGGCGGAACCGACGACCTGGCCGTCGTGTGGTGCGATGCCCACGCCGACCTGCACACGCCGGACACCTCACCCTCCGGAGCGTTCTCCGGCATGGCGCTCCGCGCGGTACTCGGCGACGGAGAGCCTCAACTCGCGCTCTCGCCCGGGATCCCCCGCGATCGGGTGGTCACGGTGGGCATGCGCAATCTCGACGACGACGAGGTCACCGCCCTCGACGGCCTCGCCCAGCTCTCCGTCGACGATCTGGAATCGCCCGACGCTCTCGCCGACGCGGTCGAAGCGACCGGCGCGCGCCGCGTATGGGTGCACATCGACGTCGATGTGCTCGACCCTGCGGAGATCGCCGGCGTCTCCTCCCCCGCACCGTTCGGACTCTCGCCCGCGAGTCTGAGCACCGCGATCCGCGCACTGCGGTCCCGTGTGCCGCTGGCGGGCGCCACCATCGCGGGGTTCGCCCCTCGCTCACCCGCTGACGCGGTCGACGACCTCGGCGCGCTGCTCCGTCTCGTCGGAGCCGTCGCATGACGTCCGACTGGCGGCCGGCCGCCGAGCGCGCTGTGGCTCGCGGTCGGAGACTCGACCGCCGGATCCCCGCGTTCCTCCTGCGTTCGCCGATCAGCCGGATCGGCTACTGGTGGGGCACGTCCGTGGGCTGGATCTGGGGGTCCCTGTGGAGCACGGGTCCCGTCGAACGCCGATCGGGCCTGTGGGTGTTCCAGGGGATGCCGAACTGGACGTTCAACCGCGGCGGAGTGTGCGTCGGCGGCTGCTTCCTGACGGGTGACGCCCGTCCGAGCGACGCCGTGCTGCGCCACGAGGCGGTGCACAAGGCGCAGTGGCTACGCTACGGCATCCTGCTTCCGGTGCTCTACCTGTTCGCGGGCAGGGATCCGCTGCGTAACCGCTTCGAGATCGAGGCAGGCCTGGAAGACGGCAACTACGTGCGCCGCAGCAGGTCGCGGCCGTAGAGCGCGGAGGCGCTCAGCGGTCGACGGGCAGCAGCCCGAAGCGCTCCGGAGCGTGGATCTGAGCAGGCTGGATCTCGAGGGCGCCCGTCAGGTGCTCGACGATGTCAGCCGTGCCGAGGAAGCCTCCGAGAAGGGTGACGTGGGTGTCGAGTTCGTCGTCGCAGAGCATCTCGTCTGCCCACGCGCAGGTCGCTCGGGCGAGAGCCTCGCCGGGTGCGCACGCTCGCCCGCTTCCCGGTGCGCCCGATCGCTGGGATCGAGCGAGCCACGTGACCGTCATGCGTCCAGGGGCTTCGATCACGCCGATGTCGGACGCGTCGGCGACCTCGATGAAGATCCGACCCGACGCGCACAGCGGCAGAGTGGCGAGGAAGACCTCGAGCTCGGTGAGCGAGTGCTCGTCGGCCGTCACCAGGTGGTGAGCACGGCGACGTGCGGCGCGGCGCTCGGCACGCGTGCTGCGGGTCTCGAGGAAGGTCTCCATGATGCATCCATCATACAGCACATGAAGGGTTGCCTAACCTTGCTCGGGGACTTCTTCCACCAGTGCGCGTCGCAGAGACTCGAGTTCCTGGTCCGTCATCCCGTTCGCGCGCAGATAGCCGGCGGCCGAACCCCAACGTTCGTCGACCTGCTCGAGCAGCGCCCGCATCACCGGTGCCGGCGACTGCGTCGCCAGAGCGACGGCGTGCACCGCCTGCGGATGCTGCGACCTCAGGTACGCGGCGATGCGCTGCGACCGCTCGGCGGGCAGCAGCGACTCCGTGAGCGCGTAGTCCGCGACGATCGCCTCACGGTCGGCGCCCGCTGCGGCGAGCGCGAGCGCGACGGTCACCCCTGTGCGGTCCTTGCCGACCGTGCAGTGGACGAGAGTCGGCTCCCCCTCGGCGATGATGCGGATCGCGGCGACGAGCCGATCTCCGCTCTCCTCGAGCAGGTGCAGGTAGAGATCCTCCAGGCTCGTGTCCGTCTCGAAGAACGACCGCACGGATCCGAGGAACAGCGGAAGGTGAGTGGTGTCGGGACCCTCGATCTCGGTCGGCTCTGCAGCGACCTCTTCGCCGTCGCGGAGATCGACGATGTGAGCGACGCGGCGACGGACCTCGTTCACCCCGGCAGTGGTCGCCGCCGAGAGCTGGCCGGATCGCAACAGCACGCCCGAACGGATCCGACCACCGTCTGCGAGCATCCCTCCGACGTCGCGGAAGTTGTTGACCCCGTCGACCTCGAGAACGCTCATGCCTGCGCCTGCGCCTGCGGCGAGCGCGGCGGAACCGGGTACCTTCCGGCGATCACGACTCGATTGAAGGCGTTGATCGAGATGCAGGCCCAGCTCAGTGCCGCGTACTCCTTCTCGGTGAACACTCCACCGACCCGGTCGTACACGTCGTCGGAGATGCCCTCCTCGGAGATGAAGGTGAAAGCCTCGGCGAGCTCGAGCGCGGCTTCCTCGCGGTCACTGAAGACATTGCTCTCGCGCCACGTCGCGATCTGCATGAGCGTGTCGGTGTCGATGCCCGCCTTGAGCGCGCGATCCACATGCAGACGCGTGCAGTAGCTGCACCCGTTGAGCTGCGACGAGTGGATCATCACGATCTCCTTGAGCCGATCGTCGATCCCGTTGGCTGCGCAGATGTCTCCCACGGTGCGGGCGAAGGCGTCGAGCGCCTGGTAGGCCGCCGGCTCGGTCTTTGAGAGGTTCACTCGCGTCTCGCTCATGGCTCAATGATATTCCGTTGCGCACTCAAGCTGGCGAGCCGCTCACAAGAAGCGAGAATGCAGAGCGCGAAATGACAGAGCCGATTTGATACCTTTTCGCCAAGGGTGAGCCGGGTTACGGCATACATAATGCTCCCGCATTTCCCCACCACCCTCGAAGCAGAGCAGAATATGCAGGTGGCGATCGACACCAGCGAGTTCAGCTATCTTCCCGCACAGGCGCAGACGATGGGGGTCTCCGAACCGTCCGTTCGACGCGTGACGCTGCCCCTGCCGGACGGCCGCCAGGTGAGCGCGCTGCGATTCGGCGACGAGGCGCCTCGAGTGACACTGCTGCACGGCGCCGGTCTCAATGCGCACACGTGGGACACGACGGTGCTCGCGCTCCAGCAGCCGGTGCTGGCGATCGACCTCGCCGGTCACGGCGACTCGTCGTGGCGCGACGACCTCGATTACACCCCTCGCACTCTCGCCCTCGACGTCGCCGCGGCGCTCGACGCCTGGACGGACGCCCCGCAGCTGGTCGTGGGCCACTCGCTCGGCGGCCTCACCGGCGCAGCTCTTGCCGCTGCCCGTCCCGACCTCGTGTCGGAGCTGATCGTGGTCGACATCACCCCGGGCATCGACACGTCCGCCGGGCCCGCCGCCCTACGCGAGTTCTACGCCGGCCCCACGGATTTCGAGACGCGCGACGAGCTCGTCGACCGTGCGATCTCGTTCGGGTTCGGGGGCGCCAGGTCTGACACCGAGCGGGGCGTGTTCCTGAACACCCGCGTGCGCGCCGACGGCCGCGTCGAGTGGAAGCACCACTTCGCGCACCTCGCGGCCCAGACGCTCGCTGCGCACGACCGCGGCGACGTCTCGGCGCCGTCCGCACTTCACACCACCGGCTGGCAGGATCTCTCGCAGACGTCGGCACCCCTCACGCTCCTCCGCGCCATCGACGGCTTCGTGACCGCAGCGGATGCGCAGGAGTTCGCCGATCGTCTGCCCCAGGCCCGCGTGGTCGACGTCCAGGCCACCCACAACGTTCAGGAGACCGCGCCCGGGCAGCTCGCCGCAGTGATCTCGTCCTCGCTCCCGCCGCACGGAATGTGACGTTCCGTTCCACATTCCGCCCTCACCCACCCGACACATCCCTAGGCTCGATCCATCGGCACACAGCAACTGCCGCACCGAGAGGAAACAACCCATGTTCCGACGTACGCGACGACTCGCGCTGATCTCCGCCATCGCGGCGAGCGCCATCGTCCTCACCGCCTGCGCGGGTGCCGCAGAGCCCGAGACCACTGAGCCCGTCGGAGAGCCCGATCCCGACGCGACGCTCCAGGTGGGGCTCGTCCTCGAACCCACCAATCTCGACATCCGTCACACCAGCGGCGCCGCCCTCGAGCAGATCCTCATCGACAACATCTACGAGGGTCTGATCAGCCGGACGCAGGAGAACGAGATCGTGCCCCGCCTCGCCTCGGACTACGAGGTCTCCGACGACGGACTCACTTACACGTTCACCCTCAACGAGGGCATCACGTTCCACAGCGGAACCGCACTCACCTCGGCCGACGTGGTCGCCTCGTACGAGGCCGTCCGCACGGACGCGACGCTGCAGGGCAACGCCGAGTTCGCCTCGGTGGCCTCTATCACCGCCCCGGACCCCGCGACGGTGCAGATCGTGCTCACGGAGCCGAACCAGAACTTCCTGTTCTCGCTCACCGGGCCTGCGGGTCTCGTCTTCCAGACGGGCGACACGACCGACCTCAAGACCGCCGAGAACGGAACCGGCCCCTTCACCCTGACTCGGTGGAACAAGGGCAGCGCCATCACCTTCGCCCGCAACGACGCCTATTGGGGCGAACCGGCGGGAGTCGCCGAGGTCGAGTTCCAGTACATCCCCGACTTCACCGCCGGAGTGAACACCGCTCTCGACGGCGGGGTTCAGGTTCTCACAGCCGTCGACCCGAATCTCGCCCCGCAGCTCGAGGATTCCGGCGACTTCACCCTCACGACCGGCCGCACCACAGACAAGGCCACGCTCGCGTTCAACAACGCCAAGGCGCCTCTCGACGACGTGCGGGTACGCGAGGCACTCCGCCTCGCGATCGATCACGAGGCTCTCGTCGAGGCCGTCGGTGCGGGATCCACCCTGTACGGACCGATCCCCGAGCTGGACCCCGGTTACGAGGACCTCTCCGATGTCGTCTCCTACGATCCGGAGAAGGCGAAGGAGTTGCTTGCAGAAGCCGGCCAGGAGGATCTCGAGCTCACCCTGACGATCCCCAGCTTCTACGGAACGACGGTCCCCAAGGTGCTCATCTCGGACTTCCAGAAGGTCGGCGTCACCCTCGATGTCGACTCCGTCGAGTTCCCGGCCTGGTTGGAGGACGTCTACACCAACCACGACTACGACCTCAGCTTCGTGCTGCACGTCGAGCCGCGTGACTTCGGCAACTTCGCGAACCCCGACTACTACTTCGGCTACGACAACGCCGAGGTGCAGGGCCTGTACACCGAGGCGCTGGCCGAGGTCGATCCCGACAAGTCCGCGGACCTGCTCGCCGAAGCCGCGCGCATCGTGTCCGAGGACCACGCGGCGGACTGGCTGTACAACGGTGCGACCATCACGGCCGTGAGCCCGCTCGTGACCGGCTTCCCCGAGGACTCGATCAACTCCCGCATCAACCTGGCCGGGGTGACCGTGGCCACCGAGAAGTGATGACGCGCACGTCGTGATCCGCTACGCGCTCGTTCGAGGAGCCCTGCTCATCGCAGGGCTCCTCGTCTCGAGTGCGGTGATCTTCCTGACCCTCAGGGTCTTCCCCGGCGATGTCGCGCAGCTGATCGCGGGCACGCAGGCCTCCCCCGACGAGGTGGAGGCCCTTCGCGAATCCCTCGGTCTGAACCGTCCTCTCCCCGCGCAGTACGCGGAGTGGATCGGCGGGATCTTCCGCGGCGATCTTGGCACGTCGCTCCTCTCGGGCGCCTCGGTCGGCGAGGAGCTGCTCGAGAAGGCGCAGGTCACGGTCCCGCTCGGCATCCTCTCCCTGCTCATCGCCGTCCTCATCGCCGTGCCGTTCGGCATCCTGGCCGCGCTGCGTCGTGGCGGTCGCGGAGGCACGGCGCTGAGCGTGGGCGCGCAGGCTCTCGCCGCGGTGCCCGTCGTCTGGGCGGGCATGATGCTCATCGTCGTCTTCTCGGTCTGGCTCGGCTGGCTTCCCCCGCAGGGCTTTCCCCGCACCGGGTGGAGCACGCCCTGGCGAGCGATCGAATCGCTGCTGCTGCCCGCTCTCACGATCGGCATCGTCGAGGGCGCGATGCTCATGAGATTCGTGCGCAGTGCGACCCTGCAGGCTGCGGGACAGGACTTCGTCCGCACCGCCGCCGCCAAGGGACTCACCCGCACGCGCGCACTCATCTCCCACGGCATACCGGCAGTCGGACTCTCGATCATCACTGTCCTCGGACTGCAGGTCGCGGGCATCATCGTCGGCTCGGTCGTCATCGAGCAGCTGTTCACCCTCCCGGGTATCGGGCGGATGCTCGTGGCCGACGTCGGAACGCGCGACCTCGTCAAGGTGCAGAGCGAGCTGCTCGTGCTCACCGGTTTCGTGCTCGTGGTGGGCTTCCTCGTCGATCTGGTCCATCGTGCGATCGATCCTCGGCAGAGGGAGGCCTGATGTCCGGTTGGCTGTCGAGACTGTGGCGGACCGCGACCGGGCGATTCGGTCTGATCGTCGTCGCCATCGTCGCTCTCACGGCGCTCGTCTCGCTGTTCTGGACGCCGTTCGACCCGCAGGAGTCCGATCTGGCGGCTCGCTGGGGTGTCCCCGGCTGGCCCCATCTGCTCGGCACCGACGACACCGGGCGCGACATCCTCAGTCTGCTCATGGCGGGGTCTCGGACGACGGTGTTCGTGAGCATCGGCGCCGGGCTCGTCGCCACGGTCGTCGGCATCGCCCTGGCCGCGCTCGGCGCGCTCACGGCACGGTGGCTGCGTGAGACGGTGGCCGTGCTCGTCGACATCCTGATCGCCTTCCCCGTGCTGCTCATCGCGATGATGATCTCGTCGGTCTGGGGCGGCTCGCTCTGGGTGGTGATCTGGTCGGTGGGCATCGGCTTCGGCGTCAACATCGCTCGCGTCACCCGACCAGAGCTGCGCCGCGTGCAGCAGAGCGACTTCGTCCTCGCCGCGCGGGCCTCCGGCCTGACGACCGGTCAGAGCCTCGCACGCCACCTGCTGCCCAACGTCGCGCCGGTGTTCATCGTGCAGCTGTCGTGGTCGATGGCGGTCGCCGTGCTCGCCGAAGCGGGACTGTCGTACCTGGGCTTCGGCGCGTCGGTGGTGGAGCCGAGCTGGGGGCTGCTGCTCGCCGATCTCCAGCGCTACATCGGCGTGCATCCCCTCTCGGTCATCTGGCCGGGCCTCGCGATCACGATCACGGTGCTCGCTCTCAACCTCCTGGGCGACGGCCTGCGCGAGGCCACCGATCCCACGCTGCGCCATCGCGCCGCCGAGATCCACACGCCGGCGGTGATCGCATGAGTCTCGAAGTGACCGACCTCGTCGTCCGCATCGACGGACGGCCGGTGGTCGACGGCGTCTCGTTCGAGGTGCCGGACGGATCGCGCCTGGGCCTGATCGGCGAATCCGGATCCGGCAAGTCCTTGACCGCCCTGGCCGTTCTCGGGCTCCTTCCCGACGGCGCGACCGCGAGCGGCAGCATCCGCTGGAACGGCACCGAGCTGATCGGAATGCCGGATCGCGAGCTCGCACGCCTGCGCGGTGACGAGATCGGGATCGTCTTCCAGGAGCCGCGCACCGCTCTGAACCCGATCCGCACGGTCGGCAGGCAGATCGCCGAGTCGATCCGCATCCACGAGGGCACCGGTCGACGAGAGGCCCGAGAGCGAGCGATCCAGGAGGCGGCTCGCGTGCGCCTGCCCGACCCGACGTCGATCGTCGATCGGTATCCGCACCAGCTGTCCGGCGGTCAGAGGCAGCGTGTGGCGATCGCGATGGCGCTCGCGTGCCGACCGCGTCTGCTCATCGCCGATGAGCCGACGACCGCTCTCGACGTCACGATCCAAGCCGAGATCCTCGCTCTGCTGTTGAACCTCGTCGAGGAGCAGGGCATGTCACTCGTGTTCATCACCCACGATCTCGCCGTCCTCGCTCAGGTCGCGACCGAGGGCGTGGTCCTCGAAGACGGCCACGTGGTCGAGGCGGCTCCCGTGAGCACGCTCCTCACCGCCCCGACGTCGCCGATCACCCAGGGGCTGCTCCGCGACGCGACCGCGACCCTGTGGCGGCCCGAGGGAGGCACGCGATGAGCCTGATCGAGGCGCGGTCTCTGCGGCGTGACTTCGTGATCCCCAAGCGCTCCGCCTTCGAGCCGACGCGCAGGCAGACAGCCTTGGCACCGACAGACCTCGACATCGTCGAGGGGTCGTCCGTCGGGATCATCGGCGAATCCGGGTCGGGGAAATCGACGCTCGTCAGACTGCTGCTCGGACTCGACCGTCCGACGTCCGGCACCGTCACCGTCGATGGAAGAGCCGTGGATGCCGCGGCATCCGCCCGCTCGCTGCACTGGCTGCGCCGTCAGACCGGGCTCGTGTTCCAGGACCCGTACGCATCGCTGGACCCTCGGATGACCGCCGCCCAGATCATCCGCGAGCCTCTCTGGGCGCTCGGCATCGAGGGAGACCACCGCGCGCGCGTGCGCGACGTGCTCGAGCAGGTCGGCCTCGAACCCGAGATGGGCGACCGCTACCCGCATGAGTTCTCGGGAGGGCAGCGGCAGCGGATCGCGTTGGCCCGCGCCATCGTGCATCGACCCCGCATCCTCGTCGGAGACGAGCCCCTGTCGGCGCTCGACGTGACCGTGCGAGCTCAGATCCTCGAGCTCCTGATCGAGCTGCGACGCAGCGCCGACCTGACGCTCGTCCTGGTGTCGCACGACATTGGCGTGGTGCAGAACCTGTGCGACACGGTGGTCGTGATGAAGGACGGCGCCGTCGTCGAGCGAGGATCCACCGCGGACGTGCTGCTGCGCCCGACGCAGGACTACACGAAGGATCTCCTCGCCGCGATCCCCGTGATCCCCGCTCCCCCGTCGTGAGCAGGGTCGTCAGCGTGCCGAGCTCGTGCTGAAGAACTTCCGTCGACGGCTGGGACGCAGCGCGCGGCGCATGTAGACAGTCCCGAGGTCGCGGCCGAACTTGTGCCCGACTCGGCCCATCCGTCCGGCCTCGACGAAGCCGAGCTTCGCGTGGAGCCGAATCGAGGCGTCGGCCTTCGTGTCGCTGATCACGGCCACCATCTCGCGGATGCCGAGCTGTTCGCAGGCGTCGATGAGCGCCTGCAGCAGCGCAGCTCCGAGCCCCTTGCCGCCGGCTCCCGGGCCGAGGTAGATCGAGTCCTCGACCGTGTACCGGTACGCGTTCTTGCCCGCCCACGGCTGCGCCAGCGCGTACCCGATCACGACCCCCGCCGGCGAGACCGCCACCAGGAAGGGCAGGCCGAGCTTGCTCAGCAGCGCGAACTTCTCACGCCAGTAGGGGATGCTGCTGCGCCGCTCATCGAGAGTGACCACCGAATTGCTGACGAAATGGTTGTAGATCTCGCGCACGTACGGGAGGTCGCCCGAACGTGCGGGGCGGATCGAGTACGAGAACACGTCGGGTTCGGGCTGCGGGCGCAGATGGCGCGGCAGCACACGGCGGCGATCACCGGGCTCGAACTGCATGCGATCAGCTTAGAGGGGGCGCTTCGCCGACGCGCCAGTCGATCGGACTCGCACCGAGCCCGTCGAGCAGCTCGTTCGCTCGCGAGAACGGCCGAGAGCCGAAGAATCCGCGCCGTGCGGAGAGCGGAGACGGGTGCGCCGAGGCGATCACGGGGGTCTCGCCGAGGAGGGGCTGCAGATTCGCCGCGTCCTTGCCCCACAGGATCGCGACGAGCGGCTGGTCCCGCGCGACGAGTGCGCGGATCGCGAGCTCGGTCACCTGCTCCCATCCCCAGCGGCGATGGGAGCCGGCCTCGCCGGGCCGCACGGTCAGCACCCTGTTGAGCAGCAGGACCCCCTGGTCGCTCCACGCGGACAGATCTCCGTGCGGGGCAGGCGGGATGCCGAGATCGCTCTCGAGTTCCCGGTAGATGTTCCCCAGGCTGCGCGGCAGCGGCCGCACGTCATGGTCGACGGCGAACGACAGCCCGATCGGGTGCCCGGGAGTCGGATACGGGTCCTGACCGGTGATGAGCACCTTGACGTCGGACATCGGGCGTTCGAAGGCGCGCAGCACGTGATCGCCCGCGGGAAGATAACCGCGTCCTGCGGCCTGCTCCTCCCGCAGCCGCTCCCCGAGGGCGGTGATCGTCTGCTGAACCGGAGCGAGTGCGTCCGCCCATTCGGGGTCCATGAGACCGTCGCCGGCGAGCTCGGCGAGAGTGCGCGCGGTCATCCTCAGTCGATCGGCCGCACGCGCAGCGGTCCGCGGGCGAGAAGATGGTTGGCCGACTGCGCGACGGGTCGCATCGTGACGAGGTCGAGATTCACATGAGCGGGCGCGTCGAGGGCATAGGCGATCACGTCGGCGACGTCCTCGGCACGCAGCGGCGCCTCGACGCCCGAATACACGGCCTCTGCCGCGACCGCGTCTCCGCCCAGACGGTTGAGCGTGAACTCCTCGGTGTGCACCATTCCGGGAGCGATCTCGGACACGCGGATCGGCTCGCCGTTCAACTCGAGACGGAGGGCGTGCACGAGCATGGCCTGCGCGGCCTTGGCGGCGTTGTAGCCTCCGCCGCCCGGGTAGGCCACCTGGGCGGCCGTCGAGGTCACGAACACGGTGTCCGCGTGACCGTCCGCGGCGGCTGCCCGACGAAGCAGAGGCAGGAGCCCCGCCACCAGACGCTGGCTCGAGAGCACGTTCGCGTCGTACATCCACTGCCAGTCATCGATCGACGCGTTCTCGATGCGATCCGTGCCTCGCGCTCCGCCCGCGACCTGCACGAGAGCGTGCACGGGTCCCGAATCCTCGAGCTCCGAGACCAGCGCTGCGACGGCTTCCGGGTTCGTCAGGTCGCACGCGATCGTCGACGCCCCGGTCTCCGCCGAGAGCGCCTCCAGTCGGGACGCCCGTCGCGCGACTCCCACGACCCCCCAGCCGCGGGCGCGCAGCGCGCGCACCGTCGCCTGTCCGATACCCGAACTCGCACCCGTCACCACTGCACGCCTGTTCACCATTCCTCCACCGTACGATGTTCCGGCCGCGAAAGCCGCTGCGCATCGTCGGGTCGCGTCGACGCGCCGCGTCGGGAGTCGACGCGCGCCGACCGGACCTCGGAGACGAGGACGAGTGCGACCCCGGCTCCGCACAGGGCGAATCCGGCGATCGTGAGGATCGTCAGAGGCTCCCCCAGCAGGATGGTTCCGGCCAGTGACGTCGTCGGCGCGATCAGGAAGAGCAGCGCCTGCAGGGCGGTGATGCCGATGCGCTTCAGCAGCCACCAGTACAGACCGTATGCGGCGAGCGTCGGAGCGGCCGCGGTCAGCACCACGGCGAGCCAGAACGATCCGGAGGCGGGCGGAACCAGCGTCCCCGTCACCGCCGCGATCACCACGAGCAGCGCCGCCGTCACCGTCACGTGGACGGTCAGCGTCACGAGCACGCCGGTCTGCACCCCGGTCTTCCGCTGCAGCAGGGTGCCGACGATGAGGCACACCATGGCGACGGCCGGCAGCGCATAGGCCGCAGGTGGAGCCTCGGTGGCGCCGAGTTGCGACTGGACGACGAGCAGCACTCCGATCGCGCCCACTCCGAGCCCGACCCATTGAGCTCCGCGCACACGCAGACCGAGGATGGGCCCGACGAGCACAGCCACCACCAGGGGCTGCACCGCGTCGATGAGAGCCACGGTGCCGGTGGCGATGCCTGCGGCGACGGCACCGTAGACCGCGATGCAGTAGCCGAACTGCGCGAAGATCCCTATCGAAGCCTGGATCCGGAGCTCACGTCGGTGCATCCCCGTCGCCGCTCCTGAGACGACGACGAGCACGAGCAGCGCGACGGCCAGGGGCGCGAACCGCCACACGAGGAGCGTCAGGGGCGAGACCTCGACGGTGGCGAACGCCGGGATGATGAACCCCGAGCTCCAGGTCACGACGAATGCGGTCGCGGCGGTCGCCGTCGTCACGACCGGAAGTACACCGATCTGTTTACTCATGATGCCGACTATACAGACTGGTATAGTCGTCCGCATGACCTCGTCCGTTCCCGAACTCGTCCCGCTCACGCCCGGAGGGCGGCGCGTTCTCGACGCCGCATCCCGACTGTTCTACGAGCGAGGCATCCACGCGGTCGGGGTCGACACGATCGCCGAGGCGGCCGGAGTCACGAAGAAGACGCTCTACGACCGCTTCGGGTCGAAGGAGGCGCTGGTCGTCTCCTACCTCCAGCACCGGGATGCGCGGTGGCGCGACCACGTCGCCGGCCAGCTCGCCCGGGTGCCCGATCCCGGCGCCGACCGTGTGCTCGCGGTCTTCGACGCCGCGATCTCCTGGTCCGACGAGAACAGCCCGAAGGGATGCAGCGCGATCAACGCCCGAGCCGAGATCGGCGAGGGCAACGACGACCACCCGGTGTTCCCCGAGGTGTCTCGCCAGAAGGCCTGGCTCCTCGATCTGTTCGAGGAGCTCTGCAGCGAAGCGGGGATCACCGATCCGCAGGCGATGGCACAGGCGATGATGCTGCTGTACGAGGGCGCGATCGTCACGGTCGGGATGACGACGTTCGCCGAGCCGTTCGCGATCGCTCGCACGTGGGCGGCGAGGCTGCTCGGCCGGCCCTGAACCCGCACGCGCACCGGCGCCGGGATCCGGCCGGTGTTCATTACGTCACATTTCCCACCCATAGCGGCTGATCCGCGCAACCACGCGGCTAGACGGTCGTCGGTGGCGGGCGTGCCAAGTCGTGCCAACTAAACGGTCCCGAGATTTCTGGGATTTTGCCCCTCTCATGCGTATAGATACGAAGAGAGGCAACCGTGCCAACTAGCTGGGTTCTACCTCTCGATGAGAGGAAGACCAATGAGAGACAAGAAACCAAGGATTCGGCTGTTGCCGTCTGGGTGCTGGCAGGTGCGGGCGTGGGATGACGGCGCATACGTGAGCCTTGGCACCTATGCCACAGAGGACGAAGCCAAGATCGTGGTGCTCAAGTTTCAGGCGGGGCTGTTCCAAGAACCTCAGGAGGTAGCCCGTGCCCCGATTCCTCGCGGTCGAGAGAAGTTCGGGAAGTTCGCGCTCGAAGTCATTCAGAGCCGTCGCCACAAGCTCACCGACAGTACGTATCACTATCACTTGTGGAACTTGGACGCTCATCTGAAGAGGTTCGAGAACATCGCGCTCGCGGACATCACGTACTCGATGGTTGTGAAATGGTGGGCATCAATGGCGGACAAACCCAATAGCCGCAAACAGGCCTACGGCACCATGAGCGCCGTTTTCAAGCGTGCCGTTCGTCTCGGCAAGGTACCTTCCAGCCCGTGCATGATCGAGGGCGCGAGCAAGGATTTCTCCAAGCCCCGCTCACTCGTGCCTACCGATGACATCAAGATGATGATGATGGTTTGTGATGATCAACAGATGCTCGCAAGCATCTGGGTACTTCTCGGTACCGGGATGAGGATTGGTGAACTCCTCGCCCTCACCTGGAGCGATGTAGACCTGGATGAGGGCACAGTGTCTATCACCAAGCACTTGACCGTCTACGGGGTCCAGCGGGGCACCAAGGCGCACCCTGAGGGCAGAAGGATACTCGTTATGCCTGAAGAGTCCACAGACGCGCTGAGGGCGCTCGCACGGCATCGAGTGCCCTACCCGGATACGCCGATCTTCTTGAACAAGCGCGGGACACAACTGACGTATCACAAGTACCGCGAGCGCTGGATCGCGCTCAGGGAGTCGGTAGGACTGAGCAACGTGAACATTCATGATCTTCGTCACATCCACCTGACGGAATACGGCAAGCACGCGACCCTGCGCGAGGTCATGGAGCGGGCAGGGCACACCGACATCGCCAGTGCGATGCGCTACCAGCACGCATCCCCCGAGCGCGAGAAGCAGATCGTCAGCCAGCTCAAGTTGTAATCCACACTTCTGCACCGACTTATCCACAGCTTCCCCTTCGCAGAATGCTGGGAGCGGGCTGTGAGTTTGTAGGCGTACCTACTCTGTGCACTCTGTGCGTAACCGCGCTCAGCGGTCCTCAGCCGCGCTCAGCACCGAATATGACCCGCTGAGTCCACTTCGCTAGACCCGTTACTCAGACAGTGAATTACCACCTGAGCGGCGAAAAGGGGTTGAGCGCCCGTACCCTGTTAATACGAGGTTCCCCTTCATCGCAATTCAGTCCACCAAACAGAGGACATGGGGATGTTCGGGGAACTTCACGAAATTGAGTCGGAGATCGCGTGCGTGAATGATGAGGAGCATCGCGCAATAGTCGGAGTCGGGTGCCATGAATGCGGCACGCGCACATGGGAATCGTTGCGAGATGGGAGCCTCGGCACGATGCAGTCATAGGTGACTGCCACATAGAACATTAACGAAGGCGGGCACTGTTGAACTCCCAGTGCCCGCCTTCACTCTGTCTAGGGATCTTGGGCAACCTGCACAGCGCCGCCCCAGACCCAACATCTGAAGGTTTGCCCCTCAGCGGAGAACTCGATACCAGCCGCGAGCGGCGTGGAGCGCATGAGCTTGGCGTCCACCTGGATGGCTTCAGCACCGAAGCGGACCCAAACCCGCACCCTCCGTTGGAGGTTGCGAGGGTAGACCGTCACGGGGGTATCCCTCAGGGCTAGCTCTCGATCCGTGAGGGATTGGAGCGGGCCGCGCTTGGATGCGGCGATGACTGAGGCCCGGTACGAACGCATGTCGTTCGCGGCCTTGACCCGCTCGCCCGTTCCCATCCGAAACCCCACTTTCAGAGGTCCAGATTACCGCTGTTCGAAAGTATGTTCTAGAAGTCGGAGTGGAGCGAGTCGCACCTTAGAGGAAGCTGGGTAACGTCATCGTTATTGGTTCTCGGCGTGTCGAGTCGTCCAATGTGTGGATTAACCATGAATACTGGCCCCAGAAGCACCAAGACCCCGAGGGCACACCGTTCTCGGAATGAGGTCAGGGATGCTCGGGGTCGAGGGCGATCGTAGCGGATCACGTTCGAGACTAAGCCCTGTGGGAGGGCGGATCGCAACTGTTGCGGGATGCTACTCACGGGTGAGAGCTTCCGGTGGTTCGGAAAGTACGAATCATGTCAGTAACCAGCGCTTGGCACTCGATCAAGCAGAGCGTCCACCACAACAACACCAACTGCAACACCGGCAACAACATCGAGCGCGAGAACCGCCGCTCTGGCACCGGTGGCAAGCCCAAGTGCGCGGAGTGCGCCCGCCTGAGCTAAGCAGTCAACGCGAGGGGCGTCGGTCTTCCGGGGAAGGTAGCTGACGCCCCTTTGCGTGCCCGGTCACAGGGATTGAAGCACTCGATAGAGAGTGGCCCGGCTGATCCCCACCATCTCCGCGATATCGGCGCGGGAGTGATCACCCGATGCTGTCAGCTTCTTGATTCGAGCAAGCTTCTTGGGGTCGACCACTGAGGGGCGGCCTCCCACCTTTCCCTTAGCCTTCGCGGCGTCCAGTCCTGCGCGGGTGCGCTCTGTCATCGTGGCCCGCTCAAGCTCTGCGAAGGCCGCGAGGATCGTCAGCATCGCCTTACCCATAGGACCGGCGCTGAGGTCGATCTGTTCGGTCAGGCTCTTGAAGGTCACTCCCCTGTCGATCAGAGTCTCGATGACCTCCAGCACGTTTTTCGTGTTGCGCCCCAATCGATCCAGCTTCCACACGACAAAAACGTCTCCTCGGTCCAGCCGGTCGAGCGCCTTATCGAGTTCGGGACGCGATGCCAGGGTGCCGCTCACCCCGTGATCGGTGTAGACCCGATCCACCTTTGCTTCCGCCATTGCCGCATCCTGGAGGGACGTGTCTTGATCCTTGGTGCTGACTCGCGTGTATCCGATGATCGCCATGCCTTTAGTGTCTCAATACCCAACTCTCATAGCAAGAGGTTATGCGAGATAGTTTTGAAACATCCATCTCCCCCGGATCAGCGCCATCCCGGCACTCTCACTGGACCATCGTTTGTGAGACGGCAGAGAACGGCCCCGGCAGGTGAAAGAAGTAAAAGCCCTGCCGGGGCTGTGTGTGGAGGTTCCTCAGCGGGATTCCCATAACGCTGAGGAATTGGGGTCCGCCCTCCCGACTGGACCTCGACGAAAAAGCAGATCGGGAGGGGGACGATAGAACCGTGCCGGGGGCGGAGATAGGCCTGAACACATCACCCCGGCACGGTGGCATTAGGTCTTCGGAGACTCCTCGTTAGCAATCTGGAGCAAGCGGGCGATCTCGGGCGAGATCTCTGGAGCGGAGGTCAGTCGCTTGACCTCAGCGTTATCGGGGTCGAGGGTCTTCGCGATGTCCGCTTCCGTCCACTGGAAGAACTGCTTCTGCTCTTCGATGGCGGCGGCTTCCTGAGGTCGCATCGCATGGATCATGCGGATGATGTTTGGATCGCTCATCTGTTCTCATCTCCGAGGGTGGCGAGGACTTCGAGAGTCCACACGAGTAGTTCAATATCGTTCTCAGAGGCGGCGATGCGCCCCGCGTGGATGTCTCCAACTACCCCGAGAAGGGACATGAGCGCTTCCTCGGTGATGCTCATCGGAATTCGGGGTAAAGACTCGTCATGTACTGGCCGTACTCGTCAAAAACGGCCTTCACGGCGGCGGCTCTCTCACTCGGGTCACTGATCGCCTTCGCGTACTTGAGGGCCGCTAGACCCTTCTCCAGCATCACAAGGTCGTCGTCCCCGCCGATCGCCATGTCAGCCGGTGGCTCGCCCTCGCTCCAGAGCACCCGGCCATACCTCTGGACTTGCGCCGCCTCATCGAGATCTAGGAACGAGTTCCCATTTCGATCTAGGGTCTCAGCGAAAAGTTCGGGGGTGATCTCGAACGTCTCGCCCTGCTTCATCACCCTGCCCGTGGTGGTGCTCGTCTCTGAGGACGGCACGCCGGGGAGCGTTAGCCCGGTAGAGCGCACCCAAGCGGTGATCGGTAGTCGGTCCTGAATGGTCATGCTGTCTTCTGCTTCCTTGCCCTCATGTGTGCGGCCAGAGCATCGGCCAGATCTGAAAAGTCTTCGTGTTGTTCCCGGATGAGTCGTAGTGCTTCGGGGAGAAGGTCGGGGTGAGCTTCCACCAGTTGACGGATCACCTGTACGAGCAAACCGGCACCCTGTGCCATGCGTGCAGTGTCGAGATCATCCACCCCGAGCCGATCAAGCAAAGTACTGAGGGCCGATAGCTCGACCGTCTGCGCTCGGGCACGTACTGAGGCCGTACCACTCACGTCTGCGAGCTTGCGGGAGCGGGTAGCACTGTCAGCCAGGTCAGCGATACGTCCTAGAACCTCTGACGTGTCGGGGGTGTCGTCGTCCAGCACCTGCGCGAGGGCATCCAATCGCTTGGATTTGTGGCGTGCAATAGCGCTTGGTGAGACGTTGTAGCGTCGAGCGATCTCTACTGCCGGTACGCCCTCGCTAATGGCACGCTCAATTAGCTCCACCTGTGGGTGGGTTCGAATTGTAGACTGTCTGACCATTGGGCCATTCTTCCTATGTTTATGCGGAACTCGCGGCTACTATCCGGGGCTGGGGTATACCGCCCGCGAGTTCCCCCCATCAGAAACCAAGAGGCTGGTACTAAGGTTTTCGGCGACGATTCCGCCAGTTCCTTTTGCTTTCCTTACTACAATTCTCCCACGTTCAATCGACTATGCGGCTGTAAACGACTGTTTTCTTTGAACTTTCTTTGAGAAGTAGGCATAGGGGTACTTTGTTCTTGTTTAAGAGATATCCCTAACTACTTTGCCTCTCATTGTGATGGCGAAGCTCATAATCATGAATTCTAATGAAAGAATCTCCCTGCTCAAGGGGTGGTGAAAATCCCCCCTGCCAGAGATAGAGCTATCTATGGACAGAGGGGAATGAGCTATGAACCTGTCAAGGTAACGGAGCCGCATCCACAGCACGAGGGCTGTCAGGACCGGGGATCAGAAGACGCTCGTGTATCAGTTGGTCTCTCCGGGTCTGCCTTGAGCAAGGACCAGAGCTATCTTCTCGGAACGGCTATCTTGTTCACACTGTCGCCTACAGCGGGTCTCTACCGTTCGTGTAGTCGCGTCACGTTTTCAATTGGCTGATACTTGTATCGCGAAGTTAGGCTCTCGCGAAAGCTCTCTAAATCAATTGTCCTGCACATTCTGGAACGGACGGCCCCAAGTGGTGATTATTTTCTACCCAATTGCGGGAGTGCGCGAAGATATTCGCGATACACTAGATGAGGCTGATACCCACACAGGGGGCCGCGACGTATTTTCTTGTTTCCGTCGCGGCCCTATTCTTATGCCCGGTGTCGCAGTTCGTCCGAGCGAGCTACTTACCAGAACGCTTCGTCTTTCCTCTGCGGCGGCTCTCTGCCTTGCTTGCCACACAGATTTCACATCGGCATCTTCTGGTGACATATCCCGTCAATCCGTGCTCAGGGCCGCGCTTCCTCTCGACCTTCGGTTTCGAAGTTGCCGGTGCCTTGGGTTTTTTATCGTCGTATCTACGATTTGCACTCATCAGGGGCTTACGCTCTCGTACCTGCTCAGGCGTAGCGGTCTTCGTCGCCGTTCCCCACGTCACCGTTACGGGACGGTGTTCGGGCGTGGTGCCATCGGTCCTGTCAACGCGCCTAGAGGCCCGCTGAGGGGCCTGTTCGGGCGTCTCAGCCACGGTCTCGGCCTGTGCCCTGCGAGAGGCTAGTTCGGCCTTGAGATCGGCCTCCAGGTTCTCGCGTACCCGACGCTCTTCCTCTCGTGCCTGACGCAAGATGCGGCGTCGGTCGGGGTCGGTGGGCGCGTCCGCGACTAGTGCGGCCAAGTGGCGGCGTCGGGGTGCTGGGAGCGCGGCGAGGGAGCGGATCGTGGCGAGGGCATCGAGAATTTCCATGCATATACCTATCGATCACTCAACCCCGCGACACGCCGAAACCGGTGATCCGGCTTCCTTACGGATGGTCAACATCACTGTTCCGCGCGGTCGGCGCAACCTCAGCCCCGTGGGTCCGCGTGCCAACTTGTGCCAACTGCCGTACCCTGAAGGCACCTGGAGAGGGGCTGAGTTTCTAGAAAATAGGGGCCTCAGCGTGTTACGTCACATTTCCCACCCACTGTTGACAACTTCCGATATTCCGTACTGTCGCATCAACGACATCAGTCGAATCGACCTTCCAACAGTTCCAGGGGGAACACATGTCCGCACCCGAGACCTGGCGTTTCGAGACCAAGCAGATCCACTCCGGCGCTGCTCCCGACCCCGTGACCAAGGCCCGCGCCACTCCGATCTACCAGACCACGTCCTACGTGTTCGACAGCGCGGATCACGCCGCGAACCTGTTCGCCCTGGCGGAGTTCGGCAACATCTACACCCGCATCCAGAACCCGACGCAGGACGTCCTGGAGCAGCGCCTCGCGGCGCTCGAGGGGGGCACCGGAGCCCTCGTCCTCGCCAGCGGTCAGGCGGCGTCGACGTTCGCTGTGCTGAACATCGCGCAGGCCGGTGACCACATCGTCTCGTCCAGCTCGATCTACGGCGGCACGTACAACCTGTTCAAGTACACGCTCGCCAAGCTCGGCATCGAGGTCACGTTCGTCGAGAACCAGGACGACCCCGAGGAGTGGCGCCGCGCGCTGCGACCGAACACCAAGCTCTTCTTCGCGGAGACCATCGGCAATCCGCAGATCAACATCCTCGACATCCGCACCGTCGCAGACGTGGCGCACGAGGGCGGCGTCCCGCTGATCGTCGACAACACGATCGCGACTCCGTACCTGATCCGCCCGTTCGAGCACGGGGCCGACATCGTCGTGCACTCGGTCACCAAGTTCCTCGGCGGCCACGGCACCACCATCGGCGGCGCGATCATCGACGGCGGCACCTTCGAGTGGTCGAAGAACGTCGAGCGCTTCCCCGGCCTCACCGAGCCCGACCCGTCGTACCACGGCGCGAGCTACACCGCCGCGGTCGGTGACCCGCTCGCCTACATCATCAAGGCCCGGGTGCAGCTGCTCCGCGACCTCGGCTCGGCCATCGCGCCGCAGAGCGCCTGGAACCTCATCCAGGGCATCGAGACGCTGTCGCTGCGCATCGAGCGTCACGTGCAGAACGCCCAGGAGATAGCCGAGTGGCTCGACAGCCGGGACGACGTGGCATCCGTCAACTACTCTGGCCTGCCCTCGTCGCCCTGGTACGCCAAGGCGAACCAGTACGCGCCCAAGGGCGTCGGCGCGGTGCTGTCGTTCGAGCTCAAGGGCGGCGTCGAAGCCGGTCGCGAGTTCGTCAACAGCCTGTCGCTGTTCAGCCACCTCGCGAACATCGGCGACGTGCGCTCTCTCGTCATCCACCCGGCGTCGACCACCCACGCGCAGCTCACGCCCGAGCAGCAGCTCACGGCCGGCGTCACCCCCGGCCTCGTGCGACTGTCGGTGGGCATCGAGAACATCGACGACCTCAAGGCAGACCTCGACGAGGCACTCGCCGCGGCTCGCCGCGTGTCGGAGGCCGCTCGCGCCTGACCGCCATCACCCAGAGCAAGTGCCCCGGGCTTCGGCTCGGGGCACTTCTCGTCCCCGGCTCGTTCGGCCCGTGCACAGGCGGCGCGGACGACAATGAGAACCCACCCGAGGAGCTCACGATCGCCGCCACGACGCATCCGCCGACCCGCCGACGCACGCACGTACCCGCAGGGCGAGCCATCGCCGTCGTCGCACTGGTCGTGCTGGTCATGATCGTGTGCGTCTGGGTCCCGGGCGTGGTGGGAACCGCGGCCGCTGCGCTTCTCCCCTGGTGCGGTCTCGCGCTCGGAGTGCTGGCGGTGGTCGCCCTCCTCCTCGCCCGACGTGTCCTCCTGGTGCTGCTCGTGCCTATCCTCGCGTGGATGCTGGCGATCGCTCCGTCTGCTCCGGGCTTCGCATCGGGCAGCGCCGACGAATCGCCCGGCGTGCGGATAGTCAGCCAGAACGTGCGCGCCCACTCCGGTGGCGCGGCGGAATCCGCGACGGACCTCGCTGGCTCCGGCGCCGAGGTCATCGCCCTCACCGAGCTCGACGCCGACAGCCTCGCGGCGGCACGCGACACGCTCGCCGCCGACTACCCGCACTCGTATGCCGTCGGCACGGTCGCCGTGTGGAGCCGCCTGCCGATCGCGGATGCGCAGGCGCTGTCGCTCGGACTCGACTGGAAGCGCGCACTGCGTGTGGTCGTGAATGCGCCGGACGGCGACGTGGCCGTCTACGTCATGCACGCGGCGTCCGTCCGCCCGGGCGTGCAGAGCGAGCGGGACGCGATGCTGTCCGGCATCGCCGATGCCGTCGCCGCCGATTCATCGGGGTCGGTCGTCGTCGGCGACTTCAACGCCGCCTCTGCAGATCCTGCCCTGGGCGCCATCCGATCTCAGCTCGACTGGGTCAGGCCGACCGACGGCGCACTCGGGTTCACGTGGCCCGCCGCACTCCCGCTCGCCAGGATCGATCATGTCTTCACGCGCGGCCTGACCGTGCTCGGTTCGACGACCATGCGGGCAGGCAGCAGCGACCACCTGGCGACGGTCACCACCCTCGCGTTCTGAGCGATCCGACGACGCATCCGTCCGCGGCGCACCGGGCGCGTAACCTGCGGCCGGCGCGTCGCGCGTCAGGCGAGAATGGAAGCATGGACTGGCAGACGACCTCTGAGGACACGGTGCCGTCGGCGCCCGTGACGGAGGCCGACGTGCGCCTGCTTCGCGCACGACCTCCCGCCACCGGCGCCTGGCGCGACGGGGACCCGGCCGGCGGACGGCGTTTCACCTCGTTCGGCGCTTTCCCGACCGAGAGCGGCGCCGAGCTCCCGGGCTTCCGCCTCGCGTTCGAGACCTGGGGCGAGCTGAACGACGACCGGGACAACGCGATCCTCGTCCTGCATGCGCTCACCGGCGACAGTCACGTGCGCGGCGCCGCCGGGGCGGGACACCCGACCGCCGGCTGGTGGGAGGACATCACCGGCCCCGGAGCACCGCTCGACACCGACCGCTGGTTCGTCATCGCACCCAACATGCTCGGCGGCTGCCAGGGCTCCACCGGCCCGGCCAGCATCGCCCCCTCCGGATACGAGTGGGCCTCGCGCTTCCCCTACCTGACGATCCGCGACCAGGTCGCCGCGCAGGTACGCCTCGCCGACTCGCTGGGCATCGACACCTGGGCCGCGGTGATCGGCGGCTCCATGGGCGGGATGCACGCGCTCGAATGGGCGGTCTCGCACCCCGAGCGTGTCGCTCGCCTCGCCGTGCTGTCATCGCCTCCGGTCACGACAGCCGACCAGATCGCCCTGAACACGGTGCAGCTCGAGACCATCCGGATGGATCCCCGGTTCCTGGGCGGCGAGTACTACGATCTGGCCGACGGCGACGGCCCGCACCGCGGACTGGCGCTCGCCCGTCGCATGGCACTGCTCAACTACCGCAGTCCGATAGAGCTCAACCAGCGGTTCCAGCGCTCGTGGCAGTCAGGGGTGTCGCCTCTCGGCCACGGCGGACGTTTCGCGGTCGAGTCGTACCTGGACTTCCACGGCAACAAGTTCACCCGCCGTTTCGACGCGAACAGCTACATCACCCTCGTCGAGGCGATGAACTCGCACGACGTCGGCCGCGACCGCGGCGGGGTCGAAGAGGCGCTGCGCGCCGTGACGGCGACGACGCTCGTCCTCGGCATCGACAGCGACCGCCTCTTCCCCGTCGACGGCCAGCACCGCATCTCCCGCAGCATCCCGAACACCCTCGACGGCACCGAAGCCGTGGTGCTGAACAGCGATTTCGGGCATGACGGCTTCCTCATCGAGACCGAGGCGGTCGGCAGCAACCTGCGGCGTCTGCTCGCGAGCTAGATCGGATCGATCGTCCACGGCAGGGATCCGGTGCGCAGCCGTAGGCCCTCCCACTCGAAGTCGGTGCCCTGTGGCGACTGGACCACTCGGGTCGCGAAGTGCTGCGCCTCGCCAGCCGACGCGAGAGCGTCCTCGGCCGTGTCGAACCGGCTGAGCTGATGCAGGGTGACCCAGGTCGGCGGGAAGAGCGTCCACTCCCCCGTGGCATGCCTCGACAGAGCTTCGACCGGGCTCAGCCAGACCGCGTCGACGACCTCGCCGGGCGAGAACCGCAGGTCCGCTTCCGGCGCTCCGGCGAGGAAGAACCATGTCCGGATGCGGATCGGCGCCTCAGCCGGCGGCTGCCAGCGGGACAGCAGCACCGGATCGGCGATCGTCAGGCCGACCTCCTCGCGCGTCTCACGGATCGCCGCTCGACGCGCGTCGTCGCTCTCCTCCGCCCCCGCGCGGCGGTCGGACGGCTCCACCTTGCCGCCCGGGAACACCCACGCACCGGCGAACGAACCGCGATCCGGCCGTCGCATCAGCAGCACAGCGAAGCCGTCGGGTGTCGAGCGCAGCAGCACGGCCGTCCCGGCGACGGGCAGATGGTCGAGATCGGTCACAGCCTCACTCTATGAGGCGCAATGCCGCTCAGGCCTGAACGAGGACGGGCTTGCGCGCCTCTGTGCGATACGACAGCAACGCGATCACGAGGCCCGCGACGGCGAGGGCCGCCCCCGTCCACGACGGCGCGACGAAGCCCCATCCGGCCGCGATCACCATGCCGCCGAGGAACGCGCCGAGGCTGTTGCCGATGTTGAGCGCAGAGTGGTTCATCGCCGCGGCGATCGACTGATTGTCTCCGGCGACATCCATCAACCGCGTCTGGATCGTCGGGCTGAGCACCGAGGACACGAAGCCCACGACGAATACGAGGAGGGCGAGGCTGACGATCCAGAATGCGAGCACGGCGAGGAGTGCGAACACGAGCGCCATCGCTGCGAGTCCGAAGAGCAGCGTGCGTCGCAGGTCGATGTCGGCGAGATGCCCGCCGACGAGGTTGCCGGCGGTCATGCCCAATCCCATCAGCACCAGCACGATCGGCACCGCCCACTCGGGAGAGCCCGCCACCTCGGTCACCAGGGGCGCGATGTAGCTGTAGACCGCGAAGAAGCCGCCGAACCCGATCGCACCGACGCCGAGCGTGAACCAGACCTGCGGGATGCGGAACACGCCGAGCTCCTCGCGCATGGTCCGGCCGGGAGAGCCGGGATGCTCGGGCACGAAGAAGATGATGCAGACGGTCGCGAGGGCGAATACGAGGGTCACAATCGCGAAGGCTGCCCGCCACCCCCAGAGCTGACCGAGGAAGGTCCCGAACGGCACCCCGACCACGTTCGCCACCGTCAATCCGGTGAGGATGAAGGCGACGCCCTTGGCTCGGTTGCCCGGCCCCATCACGTCAGCCGCGACCAGCGCGCCGATGCCGAAGTAGGCGCCGTGAGGCAGCCCCGCGAGGAATCGCGAGGCACCGACGAGTTCGAAGGTCGGGAGGAAGACCGTGAGCGCGTTGAACAGGGTCAGCGCCAGAGCCAGCCCGATCATCACGCGATGCCGCGGGTAGCGCGCGACGAAGCCGGCGATCGTGGGAGCTCCGACGACGACGCCGAGAGCGTAGAGCGAGATCAGCCAGCCGGCCTGGCTCAGCGCGTCTTCGGGGCTGCTGGCCCACAGCGTGGGCAGCAGCTCGTCAGCGATGTTGGGCAGCAGGCCCATGACGACGAACTCGGTCATGCCGATGCCGAAGCTGCCGATGGCGAGGGAGAGGAGCGCCCACTTCGCCGCACCCCTCGATTCAGTCGAGGGATTCACCCGTCGAGTCTACGGGGTGTCCGAGTCGTCGATCGCCGCTTCGAGCCGCTCGATCTTCGCATCGAGCTCCCCCGCGTACCCGGGTCGGATGTCAGCCTTGAGCACCAGCGAGACCCGCGACCCGAACGGCATCACGGCCTCGGTCGCGCGCTTGACGACGTCCATCACCGAGTCCCAGTCCGGTCCTTCGATCTCGGTGAACATGCTGGTCGTGCGGTGCGGCAGTCCCGACTCGCGCACGACCCGCACGGCGGCGGCGACCGCGTCGTGGACCGACGCGTCTGAGCGCTCCGATCCGTCGGAGGGTGTGCCGCTCGGCGCGACGGAGAAGGCGATCAACATGGGTTCACTCCCGGGTGGACGGATTGCGGGCGGGCACACGGACGACGGCGCGGATGCCGACGGCGAGGAGCACGATGAGGAGGACGTTCCGCGCGGTCAGGATGACGATGGGCTGCAGCTCCGCGCGCAGCAGCGCGTCGTAGCTGAGCGGGTAGACCAGGCACGTGAGGGCACAGAGCGCGAGCACGAGCACGGCGGGCCAGACGGCTCGTGCGCGGTCGAAGACGAACCACAGGATGACCGGAGCGATCAGCCACGTCTGGAACTGCGGCGAGCCCACCTTGTTCATCACGATCAGGGTCGTGACGAGACTCAGCGCGAGAGGAGGCAACAGCCGCGCCGACGATGCGCCCCGCGCAGCCTTGAGTCCCCCGACGACCATCACGACGACCACGAGGACCGCCATCAGCGGTGTGAGCACCGCACTGACCGCGTCCGCACCCTGAGCACTGATCTGGAAGGTCAGGATGTCGAAGCTGTACTCGATGCGAGCGGCACCCGAGATCGCGAGCCAGAGGAACGGGGTCGCCGCGACGGCTTCGATCTGGAGGCCCCGCCCGGTCTGCTCCGTCAGGAATCCGAAGATCTCGGTGTCGGCTCCGAGCAGGAACAGCAGCGAGATGACGACGGCGGACACGGCTGCAGCCGTGAGCAGGACGCGCATCCTGCTCACGAGCGCGACCACGGCGGCGAGCACGAGGGCGGCCGGCCAGATCTTGATCCAGGCGCCGATCGTCAGCAGCGCGGCTGCCGCAGCGGGGCGACGGACCAGCCAGAGCCCGCCGATCACCGCCAGAGGCACGGTGATCGCGTCGATGCGGTACATCGCGATCGGGCCTAGCAGAAGCAGGGCGGCGACCCAGAACCACGCCGCCGCACGCCGCGGCCGAGATGATGCGCGGCCGAGAAGCACCGCGAAGGCGATCGCATCGAGCACCGTCACAAGCGCAGCCCACGCGATCAGATAGGCCTCCGAGGCGCCCACGACGGCGATGAGCGGGGCCGACAGGACCTTGGCGAGCAGCATGGGAACGAGCGCGAGCTGGGGATAGACCCACGACTCGGTGATCCCGACGATCGCTCCTCCCGAGAGCGCGGCGGTCGACCAGGGTTCGTAGACCAGCACCACGTCCCCCATCGGCTGGCTCGGGTACAGCCACCCCATGACCGCGATCGCGATATGCACGGTCGCGAACGCGCTCCACAGCGCGACGAGACGAACCGTCGTGGTGCGACTCACGCGATGACGTCCGCGATCGCGCGAGGAAGAGCCTCCGCGACATCCAGGGCGACGATCGGATGTCCCTGCGCGCCCCCGATTGCGCCGATGCCCGCAGCGATGCGCCCGGCGTGACCGTGCAGCCAGGCGGCGGCGGCCGCGATCTGCGCAGTCGATGCATCGACGGCGCCCGCGAGCAGCGCTCCGAGAACACCGCCGAGGACATCACCGGTGCCGGCCGTCGCCAGCCAGCCGGTGCCTGCCTCCACTCGGATGACGCCGCCGTCGGGGTCTGCGATCAGCGTCTGCGCGCCCTTCAGCAGCACGGTCGCGTCGACCTCGCTCGCCACGCGGGCGACCGCGGTCGCCCGATCATCGTCACCGGCGAAGCCGAGCTGAGTCTGCAGTCGCTCGAACTCGCGTCGATGCGGCGTCAGCACGAGCGGCGCGCGGCTCCCGGGCGCGAGATCCAGTGCCCCCGCGTCGACGACCACCGGAACGGAGCCGTCGAGCAGGTCGCGGAGCTCGCGTTCCTCGTCGGAGGTCCTGCTCGCGGCGTTCGTCCCCGATCCGATGACCCAGGCGCCGACGCGTGCGTCGGCGGCCCGCGGGCTGACCACCGTCTCGGGGCGGCGAGCGATCACGGCATCCGCCGCTCGTCCCTCACCGATATACCGGACGAATCCTGCTCCGGCACGCCACGCCGCCTCCACGCCGAGCACGGCCGCGCCGGGGTAGTCCGAAGACCCGGTGCGCAGGCCCACGACCCCGCGGGAGTACTTGTCGTCATCCGCGCCCGGCACGCGCAGGAGGCGGGCGGTGTCGTCGCGGGACCAATCGCGTGCGTCGGGCATGACTCCACGTTAGTGCGACGGCCCTCCTCGCCCCAGCCGCACAGTAGCGTCGAGGGGTGAGCATTCTCTTCTCTCCCCTGAGCATCCGTTCCTCCACTTTCCGCAACCGGCTGTGGGTGTCCCCCATGTGCATGTACAGCGCGGCGGACGGCGTCGTGCAGGAGTGGCACCACACTCACCTCGCGCAGTTCGCCTCCGGCGGCGCGGGCCTGATCGTCGCCGAGGCGACCGCTGTCGTGCCGGAAGGTCGCATCTCACCGCGAGACGCCGGGCTCTGGAACGACGAGCAGCGCGACGCCTGGGCGCCGATCGTCGAGGCGATCCACTCGCGCGGTGCCGCTGCGGGCATCCAATTGGCGCACGCCGGCCGCAAGGCGTCGACCCGGTGGCCCTGGGCCGACGAGCGCGGATCCGTGCCCGAGACCGACGGCGGATGGACGACCACGGCCCCGTCCGCGATCGCCTTCGAGGGCTTCGCCGCACCGGTCGCACTCGATGCGGCCGGCATCGACGCCGTCGTGGCGGGATTCGCCGCCGCCACTCGACGGGCGCTCGACGCCGGCTTCGACGTGCTCGAGGTCCACGGCGCACACGGATACCTGCTGCACCAGTTCCTCTCTCCTCTGTCGAACCTGCGGGACGACGAGTACGGCGGATCGCTCGAGAACCGGGCTCGGCTGCTCCTCCGGGTGGTCGACGCGATCCGCGAGGTCGCCGGTGACGATGTGCCGGTGTTCGTCCGCATCTCGGCGACCGATCACGCCGAGGGCGGGTTCACGCCCGAGGAGGCGGCGACGGTGAGCACCTGGGCCACCGAGCACGGGGCCGATCTCATCGACGTCTCCAGCGGCGGGCTCGTCGCGCATCAGCAGATCAGCGTGTTCCCCGGTTACCAGGTGCCGCTGGCCGAGACTGTGCGCCAGGGCGGACGCATCCCGGTGTCCGCCGTGGGCCTGATCACCGCTGCCGAACAGGCCGAGCAGGTGCTCGCCGACGGGGCCGCCGACGCGATCTTCGCCGGCCGGGAATGGCTGCGCGACCCGCACTTCGCGCTCCGCGCCGCGCACGAACTCGGCGCGGACATCACCTGGCCGCCGCAGTACGAGCGTGCGCACTGGCGCTGACCACCGCCCACGGCGAAGGCCCCGGTCCGCTACGGAGCGAGGCCTTCGTCATGGGTGCGGCTCAGTGGCCGCGGATGCGACGGGTCGCGTCCTGCACCTCGCCCACGAGCTCCTCGAGGATGTCCTCCAGGAAGAGCACGGCGGTCGTGCGCCCCTGGGAGTCGCGCACCTTCGCCAGGTGTCGACCCGCTCGGCGCATCACCGCGAGTGCGTCTTCCAGATCCGTGTCCTCCTGGATCGGCACCATGTGGTTGATGCGCTTCGAGGGCAGCGGCTCGACCAGCTTCGCGGCAGAGCCCGGCCCGTCCGACGCCCGCAGGATGTCCTTCAGGTGGACGTACCCGACCGGCGCACCCTCGTCGTCGACGATCACGTAGCGCGAGAATCCGTACCGGGCGACGGCCTTCTCGATGTCGTCGGGCGTCGTGGACTGCGGAAGGGTCACGAGATCGCTGAGCGGAACAGCCACGTCGCGAGCCTTCTTGTCGGTGAACTCCACGGCGGCCGCGACCGTGCCCGCAGTGTCGGTGAGCACGCCCTCGCGCCGTGACTGGTCGACGATCGTCGCGACCTCGTCGAGTGTGAACGTCGACGCCGCCTCGTTCTTGGGCTCGACCCGGAACAGCCGCAGCACGCCGTTGGCGGCCGCGTTCAGCAGCCAGATCACCGGCATGAAGATCTTCGACACCAGCACGAGCGGCGGCGCGAGTATGAGCACCGCACGATCCGGCACCGAGAACGCGAGGTTCTTCGGCACCATCTCACCGAACACGACGTGAAGGAACGACACGATGAGCAGGGCGATCGTGAACGACACCGCGTCGACGACGCCGTCCGACCAGCCGATCGCGTGCAGCGGCACAGCGAGCAGATGGTGGATGGCGGGCTCTGAGACGTTCAGGATCAGCAGCGAGCAGATGGTGATGCCCAGCTGCGAGGTCGCGAGCATCAGCGTCGCGTGCTCCATCGCGTAGAGCGCGGTCTTGGCCGAGCGCGACCCGCGGTCGGCCTTCGGCTCGATCTGCGATCGACGCGCGGAGATCACCGCGAACTCTGCGCCCACGAAGAACGCGTTCGCCACCAGCAGCACGACCAGCCAGGCCAGTCCTCCCCAGTCGTTCATCGTCCGACCACCTCTCCCGGCAGATCCGGACTCGGAACGTAGCGGATCCGATCGACGCGGCGACCGTCCATCCGAACGACCTGGAGCGTGCCCGTGTCGAGGGCGACCTCGTCGCCCACCGACGGCACGCGCTCGAGGACGCTCATGACATACCCGCCCACGGTGTCGTACACATCTCCCTCGGGAACCTCCACGCCCGCTCTGCGGCGCAGCTCGTCGGGCCGCAGCTCCCCGGGGAACGTGATGCCGTCCCGATTGCGGACGACACCGGCGCGCGTGCGGTCGTGCTCGTCGGAGACCTCGCCCACGAGTTCCTCCACGAGGTCCTCCAGCGTGACGAGACCGGCAGTTCCGCCGTACTCGTCGACGACCACCGCCAGCTGATATCCGCGGGCTCTGAGCTCAGAGATGAGCGCATCGACGTGCACGGTCTCCGGCACGCGCAGCGGATCGGTCGAGAGCGCGCCGACAGGGACCTCGCCGCGTCGCTCGCGCGGCACGGAGATCGCGGCCTTGAGGTGAACGACACCCGTGATGTCGTCGAGATCGTCGTCGTACACCGGGAAGCGACTGTGCCCCGTCCGGCGAGCGAGCTGGATGACGTCGTCCGCCGAGTCTCCGACGGCGAGCGCATGCATGCTCGGCCGAGCCGTCATCACATCGGCGGCCGTCAATCGCGAGAACGTCAGGGTGCGGTCGAGCAGGCTGGCGGTGTCGGCTTCGAGCAGCCCGGCGCTCGCCGAACGACGCACGAGAGAGGAGAGCTCTTCTGCGCTGCGGGCGCCCGAGAGCTCTTCCTTCGGCTCGATGCCGATGCTCCGCAGGACCCCGTTCGCGCTGCCGTTGAGCACGACGACGGCGGGCTTGAAGACGGTGGTGAAGGCGACCTGGAACGGGATGACGAGCTTCGCGGTCGCGAGCGGCAGAGCGAGAGCGAAGTTCTTCGGAACGAGCTCGCCGAGGATCATCGACAGCACCGTGGCGACCAGCATGGCGACGATCGTGGCGATCGGGCCGACGGCCGCGTCGGGGATGCTCCACGCGACGAGCGTCGGACCGAGGAGGTTCGAGAGCGCCGGCTCCATCGTGTACCCGGTCAGCAGCGTCGTCAGGGTGATGCCGAGCTGGGCGGACGACAGGTGGGTCGAGGTGTGCTTGAGTGCGCTGATCGTCAGCGACAGGCGGGACTCGCCCCGGGCCTGGCGGGCTTCGAGGTCGGCACGGTCGAGATTGACCAGCGCGAACTCGCTCGCGACGAACAGCCCCGTGCCCACAGTGAGCAGAAGCCCCACGCCCAAGAGGATGTAGTCCATCAGTCGTTCCTCCCGATGTGGAGAGGCAGGCAGTGGGGCGATGTACTACAACTGGGAGGGTCGTCCATGGTGTCCACGATTCTACGGGATGCCGGTGCGACGGAGGACGGACCGCTACCAGCTGACCGGTAGCGCCTTGCCCTCTTCGTATCCGGCCGCGGACTGCAGCCCGACGAGCGCCCTGTCGTGGAACTCGGGCACCGAAGACGCACCGGCATAGGTGAACGACGACCGCACGCCCGAGGTGATCATGTCGAGCAGGTCCTCGAGTCCCGGGCGCAGCGGATCGAGGTAGATCTTCGACGAGGAGATCCCCTCCGCGAACAGCTCCTTCCGTGCGCGCTCATAGGCATCGAGGCGTCCGAATCGGGCCTGCACCGCCTTCGTCGAGGCCATCCCCCAGGATTCCTTGTAGAGACGGCCCTCCGCGTCGCTCTGCAGCTCTCCGGGCGCTTCGATCGTCCCGGCGAACCAGGAGCCGACCATGACGGATGCTGCGCCTGCGGCGAGGGCGAGCGCCACATCACGCGGATATCGCACGCCCCCGTCCGCCCAGACGTGCGCGCCCTGCTCGCGTGCCGCTTCTGCGGTCTCGAGCACGGCGGAGAACTGCGGTCGGCCGACCGCGGTCATCATCCGCGTCGTGCACATGGCACCGGGCCCCACGCCGACCTTGAGGATCGAGGCGCCCGCCTCGACGAGGTCCTTGACGCCGTCGGCGGTGACGATGTTCCCCGCCACGATCGGGATGCCGAGGTCCAGAGCGGCCACGGCGCTCAGCGCACGCAGCATCCCCTCCTGGTGCCCGTGCGCCGTGTCGACCACGAGCACGTCGACGCCTGCGGCCGCCAGTGCCTTCGCCTTGGCGGCGACGTCTCCGTTGATGCCGACCGCCGCCGCGACGGCGAGACGGCCACCGCGGTCCAGGGCCGGCCGATACAGCGTCGAGCGCAGAGCACTGCGCGCACTGAGGGTGCCCACGAGATGTCCGTGGTGCGTGATCGTGACCATGTCGACGCCCGCGTCGGTGATCACGTCGAACGCATGACGCTCGGATCCGATGTCGTCGGCGTCGAGCGACGGTGTGCCGACGTGCACGAGATCGCCCAGCTGCGCATCGGGCAGCGCGGTCGCCAGCCGTGTCGCGGGCAGGACGCCGAGGATCCTCTCCGCATCGTGCGGTGCCTCTCCCGTGGCGACGACGATGCCGTGCCCGGCGGTGGCCGGCATCAGACGAAGGGCGTCCGCCACCGACGCCTCGGGCGGCAGCACGATCGGCGTGTCCCACAGCACCGGCTGCGCCTTGACATCGCGGATCGCGGCGTCCAGCCCCTGCAGGGGCATGTCCTGCGGAAGCACTCCGAGCCCGCCCCGCCGTGCGAGCACCGCGGCGAGCCGAGGACCGGTGACGGAATTCATGTTCGAGGCCACGATCGGGAGCGTCGCGGGAGTCCCGTCCTGCGGCGCCAGATCGACCTGCAGACGACTCGTGACAGCCGATCGTCGCGGCACGAGGAACACGTCGGAATAGGTCAGATCGACTGCGGGTGACTCACCGGAGAACTCCATACCCCCACGGTACTCAGATAGCGCCGCCGAGGGCGCATGCCTTCGACGAATGCCCGAGGAAACACGTTAGGCTTGGAAGTCGAGAGTGTGCGGGCCCGGACGCATCACGCGTCCTGGTGTGCATATATGGACTTCAGCGATGAAAGAGGGCGATCGAGCGTGTCGAACCAGGTGACCGGCGTCGGGGGCGACGGGGGGTTCGGAGCCAATTCCTGGCTCGTGGAAGAGCTCTACGAGCAGTACAAGGTGAACCGCGACTCCGTCGACAAGGAGTGGTGGCCGATCCTCGAGAAGTACCAGTCGGATGCCGCGACCGGCAGCGCGGTCCCCGCAGCCGCCACGGAGCAGCCGGCTCACCCCGTGACCGCGCCCATCCCGGTCATCGGCGCACAGCCCGTCGCACGGACCACGACCAAGCCCGCCGCTGCAGCCCCGATCCCCGCGCAGGCTCCGAAGCCCGCAGCCAAGGCCGAGGCGCCCGAGTCAGCCGAGCCCGTCGAAGAGGACAAGGTCACGCCCCTCCGCGGTCTGCCCAAGACCCTCGCCGCGAACATGGACGAGTCGCTGACGGTTCCGACCGCGACGAGCGTGCGCACGGTGCCCGCGAAGCTGATGATCGACAACCGGATCGTCATCAACAACCACATGGCGCGCACGCGCGGCGGCAAGATCAGCTTCACCCACCTCATCGGCTGGGCGCTGATCCGCACGCTCGACGAGTTCCGCAGCCAGAACGTCTTCTACGCCGAGATCGACGGCAAGCCCTCGGTCGTGGCTCCGGCTCACGTGAACCTCGGCATCGCGATCGATCTGCCCAAGCCCGACGGCACGCGCGCTCTGATGGTCCCCAGCATCAAGCGCGCCGACACGCTGACCTTCAGCGAGTATCTCGTCGCCTACGAAGACCTCGTGACGCGCGCCCGCAACAACAAGCTGACGGCGGCCGACTTCCAGGGCACCACGGTCTCACTCACCAACCCCGGCGGCATCGGCACCGTGCACTCCGTGCCTCGTCTGATGAAGGGGCAGGGCTGCATCATCGGCGCCGGTGCCCTCGAGTACCCGGCCGAGTTCCAGGGAGCGAGCGAGAAGACGCTCAACGAGCTGGCGATCGGCAAGACGATCACGCTGACGAGCACCTATGACCACCGAGTCATCCAGGGCGCCGGCTCCGGCGAGTTCCTGAAGAAGGTCCACGAGCTCCTGATCGGACAGCGCGGCTTCTACGACGACATCTTCGCCGCTCTGCGCATCCCGTACTCCCCCATCCGCTGGAACCCCGACATCGCGGTGGATCTCGCCGAGCGCGTCGACAAGCAATCCCGCGTGCAGGAGCTCATCAACTCGTTCCGCGTGCGCGGTCACCTGATGGCCGACATCGATCCGCTCGAGTACGTCCAGCGCTCGCACCCCGACCTCGAGATCGAGAGCCACGGGCTCACCTTTTGGGATCTCGACCGCGAGTTCGTGACGGGCGGGTTCGGTGGCCGTCGGGTCGCCAAGCTGCGCGACATCCTCGGCGTCCTTCGCGACTCGTACTGCCGCACGCTCGGCATCGAGTACATGCACATCCAGGACCCGGAGCAGCGCCGCTGGTTCCAGGAGAAGGTCGAGGTCAAGTACCAGAAGCCCGGCCACGACGAGCAGCTGCGGGTTCTCCGCAAGCTCAACGAGGCCGAGGCGTTCGAGACCTTCCTGCAGACCAAGTTCGTCGGCCAGAAGCGGTTCTCGCTCGAGGGCGGCGAGTCTCTCGTCCCGCTGCTCGACGAGATCCTGCAGGGTGCGGCCACATCCGGACTCGAGGGCGCCGCGATCGGCATGGCGCACCGCGGCCGTCTGAACGTGCTGACGAACATCGCGGGCAAGACCTACGGCCACGTGTTCCAGGAGTTCGAGGGCACGCAGACCCCCGGCAACCAGCGCGGCTCGGGCGATGTGAAGTACCACCTGGGCACCGAGGGAACGTTCGTCGCCGATGACGGCTCCGAGCTCCCGGTGTATCTGGCCGCGAACCCGTCTCACCTCGAGACGGTCGACGGAGTCCTCGAGGGCATCGTGCGCGCCAAGCAGGACCGCAAGCCGATCGGCACGTTCGCCTGGCTGCCGATCCTCGTGCACGGCGACGCGGCGTTCGCCGGTCAGGGCGTGGTGGTCGAGACGCTGCAGATGTCTCAGCTGCGCGGGTATCGCACCGGCGGCACGATCCACGTGGTGGTCAACAACCAGGTCGGCTTCACGACCCTCCCGAACGACTCGCGTTCCTCGGTGTACTCGACCGATGTCGCGAAGACCATCCAGGCACCCGTGTTCCACGTGAACGGCGACGACCCCGAGGCTGTGATCCACGTCGCGCAGCTCGCGTTCGAATACCGCGAGCGGTTCCACCGCGACGTCGTCATCGACCTCGTCTGCTACCGCCGCCGTGGTCACAACGAGGGAGACGACCCCTCGATGACGCAACCGCTGATGACCGACCTGATCCAGGCGAAGCGATCGGTGCGCAAGCTGTACACGGAGTCGCTCGTCGGTCGTGGCGACATCACCGAAGAGGAGTACGACGAGGCCAAGGCCGACTTCCAGAACCGTCTGGAGATCGCGTTCGCCGAGACGCACGCCGCCGAGACCGGCGCCAACCCGGTCGCGCAGGATCTGCCGCCGGTCGACGAGCAAGTCGGCGCTCCGGCGATCACCGGAGTCTCGAACGAGGTCATCCAGCTCATCGGCGACGCGTTCGTGAACAAGCCCGAGGGCTTCACGGTGCACCCCAAGCTGCAGCAGCAGCTCGAGAAGCGTCTCGACATGAGCCGCAACGGCAACATCGACTGGGGCTTCGGCGAGCTTCTCGCCTTCGGTTCGCTCCTCGTCGAGGGAACGCCCGTGCGGCTCGCCGGGCAGGACTCGCGCCGCGGCACGTTCGTGCAGCGTCACGCGACTCTGCACGACCGCGCGAACGGCCAGGAATGGCTGCCGCTGTCGAACCTCTCCGAGTCGCAGGGCCGTTTCTTCGTCTACGACTCGCTCCTCAGCGAGTATGCGGCGCTCGGCTTCGAGTACGGCTACTCCGTCGAGGCTCCCGAGGCCCTCGTGCTGTGGGAGGCTCAGTTCGGCGACTTCGTCAACGGTGCTCAGTCGGTCATCGACGAGTACATCTCGGCGGCGGAGCAGAAGTGGGGACAGCAGTCCAGCGTCACGCTGCTCCTCCCCCACGGCTACGAGGGTCAGGGGCCGGACCACTCCTCCTCGCGCATCGAGCGGTTCCTGCAGATGTGCGCGCAGGACAACATGATCGTCGCGCGCCCCTCGACGCCCGCGTCGTACTTCCACCTGCTGCGCCGACAGGCCTACGCGCGTCCGCGCAAGCCGCTCATCGTCTTCACCCCGAAGGCCATGCTGCGTCTGCGTGGGGCGACGAGCCCGGTCGAGGCCTTCACGCAGGGCCGTTTCGAGCCGGTTCTCGACGACAACCGGGGTCTCGATCGCAATGCCGTGAAGCGCGTCCTCGTGCACTCCGGCAAGGTGCACTGGGATCTCAAGGCCGAACTCGAGAAGAACCCGAACCCCGAGATCGCGCTGGTCAGGCTCGAGCAGCTCTACCCGACCCCGATCGACGGACTGAAGGCCATCACCGATTCGTACCCGAACGCCGAGCTGGTGTGGGTGCAGGAGGAGCCGGAGAACCAGGGAGCCTGGCCGTTCCTGGCACTCGCCTTCGCCGATGTCCCGGGTGACCGCAGCTTCCGTCCGGTGTCGCGTCCGGCTTCGGCATCGCCCGCGACGGGCTCGTCGAAGGTGCACGCGGCCGAGCAGGCGAAGCTGCTGCGGGATGCCCTCACGCTCGGCTGATACCCGGCAGACCCGAAAGGGGCGCCTCGACTTCGGTCGAGGCGCCCCTTTCGTCTGAGAGTTCAGTACCAGATGTCGAGTGCCGGCGCGGGGAATGCCACGAACGCGCGGTCCAGCTCTTCGACGACGGCGGCGTCGGCATCGATCCGTCCGGCGACGTGCAGAGACGAGGCCCGCACACCCCCGGCATAGAGGATGGAGAGCGCGGACACATCGAGCTCCGCATCCACGGCCGCGGCATCGTCCACGGCCTCGACGGATGCCTCCCCCGTCTCGTCGACGCGCAGACGCCAGTCACCCGACGCGAAGCCGAGCGGATCGCGAACGCGCAGAATCACATCGATGGGCGCCGAGTACCGTCGCGCAGGGAGAGCCGCGGGGACGTCGAGCAGGCGCAGCCAGCCATGGTCGTGCACCGTCTGGGTGACACCACGCGGGTCGCGAACCAGCCACGGAAGCGCGTCGTCGAGCGGACGCAGATCGGCGGTGACCTCGTCGACGAGATCGTGCTGCAGCGCGAACCCCCACAGGGCGGCAGTCGCTTCGGGAGTCTCCGCGACCAGCAGGCGCACGGCGAGGGCGAATCGGAAGGATCCGGTGCGCTCGCTGAGGGTGAAGGCCATCGCCCCGCGCACCTCGCCGTCCGCATCGACGAAGCGGATGCCGCGCACCTGATCGCGGTCGGTGTCACTCGGTGACAGGCCGGCGATGCCGGTCCAGCGGGAGTGCCACCCGGGGATCTGACCGCCACGATGACCGCGGACCCGATCATGCACCGCTCCGAGTTCCGCGGCGAGCGACTCGCGGTCGAGGTATTCGACGCGGCCGTCCGAAGACGGACCTGCCCAGCCGGCGCGACGGGTATCGACCGTGACGCGAGACATATGCACAGCCGACCCGAAGCCGTACCTGCCGTAGATAGTCGCCTCCGAGACCGTCAGCCCCGCGATCGGCACTCCTGCCGTCGCCGCTGCCCTGAGCTCGCCCTCGAGGAGCGCTCGCGCGATGCCGCGACGTCGGTGCGTGGCCGACACCGTGACTCCGCTGATCGCCCACATCGGGATCTCGCCCCCACCGGGCAGCGTCAGCGGCGTGACCCAGGAGTCGATCGTGGCGACCGGAGGTGCGTCCGTCGCCGCTGCGTCGTAGACGCCGATGTTGCGTCGCGACTCGAAGGCCGCTCGGCCGAAGGCGAGCACCTCCGGTGTGGGCTCCGCGCCGAGGAAACCTCGGGTCATCGCCCTCTGGAAGCTCTCGGACTGTGCGTCGTCAGCGGTGTCGACGACCCGGTAGACCAGCGATTCCGCCGCCAGTCGCTCGGTGGAGGTCGGATCGGCCGGGATGTCGCGTGAATCGATGAGCGTCATGCTTCCAGCCTATGGGCGGATGCCGACATCACGATCTCAGGGGTCGACGGCTGCTCGCCCGCGGTCAGTGCTGAGCGGACTGCACCTCGCGCAGTCGCGCGAACACCTGGTCGCGCAGCTCCTCCGGAGCCGTCTCCTTGCAGGCGCGCGCCACGACCTCGGTGAGGGTCGTCGCCACGAGTGCCTCGTCCCGACAGGACGGGCAGTTCTCGAGATGCTCGCGGATCTCCGTGTGCTCGGTGTTGCAGACCTCGTTGCGGAGGTACTCCTCGAGATCCTTGCGGGCCTTGTCGCAGCCGCAGTCGGTCATTTCTTGCTCCTCGGGTCGGCCGCGGAGATTCCCCGCTCCACGGCGTAGTCAGCCAGCAGCTCCCGCAGCATCCGCCTGCCTCTATGCAGGCGACTCATCACGGTGCCGATGGGCGTCTTCATGATGTCCGCGATCTCCTGGTAGGCGAAGCCCTCGACGTCCGCGAGGTACACCGCCAGCCGGAAGTCCTCGGGTACGGCCTGCAACGCGTCCTTGACGACCGATGCGGGCATGTGGTCGATGGCTTCCGCCTCGGCCGAACGGCTGTGCGACGCGGTGGTCGTGGTCGACTCCGCACCGCCCATCTGCCAGTCCTCGAGCTCGTCGATCGTGCCCTGGAAAGGCTCCCGCTGCTTCTTGCGGTAGATGTTGATGTAGGTGTTCGTGAGGATCCGATAGAGCCACGCCTTGAGGTTCGTGCCCTGCGAGAACGTCGCCCAGGATCCGTACGCCTTGACGAAGGTCTCCTGCACGAGGTCAGCAGCATCAGCCGGGTTGCGCGTCATGCGCATCGCCGCGGCGTAGAGCTGATCCATGAACGGGATCGCCTGTTCCTCGAATTCGCGCCGAGGGTCGCTGACCGTCTCTGCGGTTGCCGTGTCATCCATCACCGGCCAGTCTAGGCGGGCGAGGTCCACCGACTCGCGTTCCAGCGTTGCGAGCATGCTCTCTCCTTGTCGTCGAGCGCCCGGATTCCGTCATGCGAGCACTCGCGTTTACTAAGGTGGGAACCGATGAGCGCCAACAGGTATTCCCCCTCCCCTGTCCAGGGCGTCTACGTCGCGCCGACCAGCGCGAACGCCGTCCACGCGACCGTGACGATCCCGGGCTCGAAATCGCTCACGAATCGCGAGCTCATCATCGCCGCGATCGCTGACGGACCGGGCCGGCTCATCGCTCCGCTGCACTCCGACGACTCCCGTCGGATGATCGACGCGCTGCGGGCGTTGGGTGTGGGCATCGAGGAGGTCGACGGCAACGGAGACTTCGGCCCCGATCTGGCGATCACTCCCGCCAAACTCGTCGGCGGCACCACGATCGACTGCGGCCAGGCCGGCACGGTCATGCGCTTCATCGCGCCGCTCGCGGGCCTCGCGCAGCACGACGTGCACCTCACCGCTCACGAGACCGCGCTCCACAGGCCGATGGGCGGCCTCATCAGCGCACTGCGCGACCTGGGAGTCGACATCGACGACGAGGGGACGTGGGCGCTGCCGTTCACCGTCCGCGGGCACGGCCGCATCCGCGGTGGACGGGTCGAGATCGATGCCTCGGCATCCAGCCAGTTCGTCTCGGGACTGCTGCTCGCGGCGCCGCGGTTCGACGTGGGTCTGCACCTGGTGCACACCGGCGAGCATCTGCCGAGCCTGCCCCACATCGACATGACGATCGAGGCGCTGAGTCGTCGTGGCATTCGCATCGAGCGGCCCGCCACCGGAGAGTGGCTCGTCGAAGCCGGGGTGCCCCGCGCCAAGGAGATCGCCATCGAGCCCGATCTCTCGAACGCCGCGCCGTTCCTCGCCGCGGCCCTGGTCACGGGCGGGGCGGTGTCGGTTCCCGGCTGGCCGGTGCACTCCACCCAGCCCGGCGCACTGCTTCCCGAGATCCTGCAGGCGATGGGCGCGCACGTCGGCCGGCACAGCGGGACGCTGACGGTCAGGGCCGGCTCCGAGATCCGCGGACTCGACATGGACCTGTCCGCAGCGAGCGAGCTGACTCCCACCCTCGTCGGGCTCGCGGCGTTCGCGTCCGGCCCGACGACGATCCGCGGAATCGGTCACATCCGACTCCACGAGACCGATCGCATCGCGGCCCTCGTGGGCAACATCCGCGCGCTGGGAGGCGAGGCGGAGGAGCTCTCCGACGGTCTGCGCATCATCCCGCGGGATCTGCACGGCGGCGGCTGGGCGGCGCACCACGACCACCGCATGGCGACGACGGGCGCCCTCATCGGCCTGCGCGTTCCGGGAGTCGAGATCGACGACATCGGAACGACATCGAAGACCCTCCCTGAATTCACCCTCCTGTGGGAGCGCATGCTGCGGGGCGCGTCCGCGTGAGCTGGCTCGACGACTCCGACGACCTCGAGGACGACTTCGAGGACTTCGATGAGAGCAGCATCCGCGCGCGTCCGAACCCGAAGGCGAATCGCCCCCGCACGAAGCGGCGGCCCGCCCATGACGATGCGCAGATCGGACGCGTCCTCGGTGTCGACCGCGGCCGCTACTCCGTGCTGCTCGATGAGGACACGCCCGACGAGCGGATGATCACCGCGGCACGGGCACGAGAACTCCGCAGGAACCCGATCGTGACGGGCGACCAGGCGAAGGTCGTCGGTGACATCTCCGGCGAGGACGGCACGCTGGGGCGCATCATCGGCATCGCCGATCGCACCTCTCTGCTCAGGCGCAGCGCCGACGACACCGACCAGGTCGAGCGCGTCATCGTCGCGAACGCCGATCAGATGCTGGTCGTCGTCGCCGCGGCCGACCCCGAGCCGCGAGCCCGACTGGTCGACCGCTATCTCGTCGCCGCTCTGGACGCCGGCATCCGCCCGCTCCTCGTCGTGACCAAGACCGACCTGGCCGATCCCAGCGCCTTCCTGTCGCACTTCGACGGCCTCGACCTGCGCGTCTTCACGAGTGCGCAGGACGAGATGCCCGTCGATGAGATCGGCGCGGCACTGGTCGGTCACTCGACGGTCTTCGTCGGCCACTCCGGCGTGGGCAAGTCGACGCTCGTGAACGCCCTGGTGCCCAGCGCGCTCCGCGCTACAGGGCACGTCAACCAGGTCACCGGCCGTGGCAGGCACACCTCCTCGTCCACCGTCTCTCTGCGGTACGTCGGCCCCGAAGGTCGCGGCTGGGTGATCGACACCCCGGGGGTCCGGTCCTTCGGACTCGGGCACGTCAACCCCGCGAACATCCTCGCCGCATTCACCGAACTCGCCGAGATCGCCGAGAACTGTCCGCGCGGATGCACGCACCTCGCCGATGCCCCGGATTGCGCTCTCATCGAAGCCGCGGAGAGCGGCGAGCTCAGCGAGACGGGACGAGCGCGTCTGGACTCCCTCCAGCGGCTCCTGCAGACCTTCGCCGACAAGGCGGAGCAGACGCCCGGCCGCTAGGCTGGAGGGGTGACTGTGCGCCTGGAACCCGGAACCGCTGCCCCCGACTTCGCTCTCCTCGACCAGGACGGACAGACCGTCACCCTCGACGATCTGCGCGGCCGCAAGACGGTGCTGTACTTCTATCCCGCGGCCATGACCCCGGGCTGCACGACGCAGGCCTGCGACTTCCGCGACAGCATCTCGTCGCTCGAGGGCGCCGGATACCGGGTGATCGGGGTCTCGCGCGACGAGCCCGCAAAGCTCGCCGAGTTCCGCGAGCGCGACGGCCTCACCTTCACCCTTCTCAGCGACCCCGACCACGCGGTGCACTCCGCGTACGGCGTATGGGGTGAGAAGATGAACTACGGCAAGGTCGTGGAGGGCGTCATCCGATCGACCTTCGTGCTCGATGAGCAGGGCACGATCGCACTCGCCCAGTACAACGTCAAGGCCACCGGACACGTCGCGCGCCTGCGCAAGCTCCTCGGCGTCGACGCCTGACGGTCACTCCGCCGGGCGCTCGTTCTCGGCTCGCGTGCTGGCGATCAGCAGCGCGAAGCACAGCAGTGATGGCAGACCCACTCCGACGGTGAACGCCCACGCGACCGGCTGCAGCGTCAGCGAGGCGAGCGCGAGCGCGATGGCGAGCACCTGGAAGACGACGCCACCCGATCGCGCCCATGAACGCCCCGTCCTCGTCCCGATCGCGAACGCGATGAGCGCGGCGGCGCCGAGGAGAGTGAGCACGATGAGAGCGAGCGCTGTCGGCAGTGAGGCTGCGTCCCCTGCACCGAGGCCCACGAGCTCGATGAGAGCGAAGACGATCAAGGCGGCGCCCTCCGCCGCGAGAACCGCGGATGCCGCCAGAGCGAGGCCGGGTGAGCGCACAGTTGTCTCCTGAGAATCGGATGAGAACGGCGGAAACCCTTGATTTCGCCGGTTTCATGTAACAGAATAGACAGCGTCATGTGCTCCCACAGCGGCGTGGGGCGGGCTTCGAGCTCGCATCACAGAAAGCGGGCATCCGTCCGTATCTCATACAGGGTAGCTGAACCCGATCTGCACCCGAAATCCGAGTCGTCGCAGTGCGTCGATTTCTGAAAAACCACACCGAGGAGCCCCCATGGACTGGCGCGATAAGGCCGCCTGCTTGACTGTCGACCCCGAACTGTTCTTCCCTGTCGGGAACACGGGTCCGGCCGTCGACCAGATCGAGAAGGCGAAGACCGTCTGCGCCACCTGCACGGTGACCGAGATCTGCCTGCAGTACGCCCTCGAGTCCAGCCAGGACTCGGGCGTGTGGGGCGGCCTCTCCGAGGACGAGCGCCGCGCACTCAAGCGCCGCGCCGCCCGCGCCCGCCGCGCCTCCTGAACATCGAGAAGCGGGGGGGGGGGCGAGCGGGGGCGGGCCGGGGAGTCGGCGGAGGGTACGACCCCGAGCACGACGCCCCGGGCGCCGACGCGCGCGAGCAGCAGGGAGAGGCCCGCTCCGCCGCCGACCCCC
>NZ_JBFBLM010000005.1:19889-387526 GCF_040686675.1 Microbacterium sp. NPDC079176 | reverse complement strand
CATTTGACAAGTGCACGCTGTTGAGTTCTCAAGGATCGGATGCTCCCACGACCCAGTCATCACAACCAGGCCCGAAGGGCAACTTCTCTATCTTATCTGTGCCATTCGGCCTGTCAAATCGACACGCCGTGAGGCTCAGAACCAGATCTGCAGCTCGGGGCTCAAGGCCGCCGAGGCAACTTCACTAGCTTATCCGTTCCGGAGTCGCTGTCAAATCGACTGTTTCTCCGAAGTGGAAGCTCCAGGTCAGACAGAAGTATGTCTGCGATCTGCTCCGAGGAGCTGATCGAGTGGAGGTGGTTCTCCGCTTGAGGGGGGTAAGGCTCTCGGCCTCTCCGCTTCCCTGTGGGGCGAACAAGTAATAAGTTACGTGGGTTCCGGGGTTCCGGCAAATCCGGGCTGTCCGCCGGGCGTGTCGCCCGGCGGACAGGGCGTCACGCCCCGAGAACCAGCTTCAGCTGCTCGACCGCCCAGTCGAGTTCGGTCGCGCGGATCACCAGCGGAGGGGCGATGCGGATCGTCTGACCGTGGGTGTCCTTGACGAGCACACCCCGGTCGAGGAGCTTCTCCGCGATCTCGCGGCCGGTGCCCTTGGCGGGGTCGATGTCGACGCCGGCCCACAGCCCGGCGATGCGCACCTCGGTCACCCCGTGCCCGATCAGCGGCTCGAGGCCGGCGGCGAGGTGGGCGCCGAGTGCGCGAGCGCGCTCCTGGAACTCCCCGGACTCGAGCATCTCGACGACCCGCAGGCCGACGGCCGCGGCGAGCGGGTTGCCCCCGAACGTCGAACCGTGTTCACCCGGGCGGATGACTCCGAGCACATCCGCGTCGCCGACGACCGCCGACACCGGAAGGATCCCGCCGCCCAGCGCCTTGCCCAGGAGATACAGGTCGGGCACGACGCCCTCCCGATCGCAGGCGAAGGTCTCGCCGACCCGGCCGAGACCCGACTGGATCTCATCTGCGATGAACAGCACGTTCTTCTCGTCGCAGATCTCGCGGATGCGGCGCAGGTATCCCTCCGGGGGGATCACCACTCCGCCCTCGCCCTGGATCGGCTCGATCAGCACGGCGGCGGTGTTCTCGGTGATGGCCGCTGCGACGGCATCCGCGTCCCCATAGGGAACCACGTCGAATCCCGGCGTGTACGGGCCGAAGTCCGTCCGCGCCTCGGGGTCGTCGCTGAAGCTGACGATGGTCGTGGTGCGGCCGTGGAAGTTGCCGGCCGCGACGATGATGCGCGCCTGGTCGTCCGCGATGCCCTTGACGCGATACCCCCATGCGCGAGCGACCTTGATGCCGGTCTCGACCGCTTCGGCGCCGGTGTTCATCGGCAGCACCATGTCTTTGCCGGCGAGAGTCGACAGCGCGGCGGCGAACGGCTCGAGCCGATCGCTCATGAAGGCGCGGCTCGTGAGGGTGACGCGACCGAGCTGCTCGGTCAGGGCCGCCACGAGAGCCGGATGCCGGTGCCCGAAGTTCACCGCCGAATAGGCGGCGAGCAGATCGAGGTACCGCTTGCCCTCGACATCCGTCACCCACGCACCCTCACCCCGGGCGATGTTGACCGGCAGCGGGTGGTAGTTGTGGGCGACGTGCGGCTCCGCCGTCACCTCGGCGCTCACGCCCGGGTCGACGGCGGTCACACCGCACCGCGCAGTTCGAGGGTGCAGCACTTGATGCCGCCGCCGCCGAGCAGCAGCTCGGACAGGTCGATCATGATCGGGTTGTAGCCGCGCTCGCGCAGCTGCTTCTCGAAGCCCTTCGCGCGCGGCGAGATGATCACGTTGTAGCCGTCGCTCGCGGAGTTGAGACCGAAGACGGATCCGTCCTCGTCGGACACGAGGATCGCCTCGGGGAAGCGCTCCTCGAGGATCGCCCGGCTCTCGTCATCGAACGCGCCGGGCAGATACGCGATGTTCGCGCGCTCGGGGCCGCCGTTCTCTACGCCCTGCACGGGGTCGAGCACCGCGATCGCGGTGTCCAGGTGGTAGAAGCGCGGGTCGACCAGGTTGAGCGACACGACCTCACGGCCGAAGACGTCGCCGACCTCGCGGTGGCTGTCGCCGGTCGAGCGGAACCCCGTGCCGGCGAGGATCACGTCGCCGACGAGCAGGAAGTCGCCCTCGCCCTCGTTGACCTCTTCGGGGATCACGGTGTCGTAGCCCGCGGCGCGGAACCAGTCGGCGAACGCGGGCGCCTCGCCCTGGCGCTCGACGAAGCGGAACTTCGGCACGTAGGCGCGGCCGTCGATCAGGAACCCGCCGTTCGCCGTGTAGACCATGTCGGGGAACCCGGCGAGAGGCTCGATCAGCTCGACCTCATGGCCGAGCTCGAGGTACAGGTCGTGCAGCTTCTGCCACTGCTCGACCGCCCTGGCCGTGTCGGTCGGCTTCGAGGGCTCCATCCACGGGTTGATCGAGTAGTTCACCGTGAAGTGCGACGGCGTGCACATCAGGTAGTGACGGTGGTGTGCGGTGCGGACCGGAGCTGCGGTCTCGGATGCCGGCGCAGTGGTTTCGACAGACATGGGGCTCCTCGAACGGATGCGGCGGACGCTGTCCAGGGGCCCGGCGGTCCTTCGACCCGCGCCGCTCGATGAGAGACGGCGCCCGGGGAAGATGCGACTCGGGCACGCCAGCATCCATTCTGTCACCCGCCCCCTGGACGCCGCCAGAGCGCAGGCGCTTCTCGCTCAGGCTCCGCGGACGACGACCTTGCCGACCGTATGACCGGCTTCGAGGTGCGCGAGGGCCGCGCGGGCCTCGTCGAATCCGAATTCGCGCTCGATCACGGGTGTGATCCGCCCCTCGGCGGTGAGCTCGAGCAGCTTCGCGAGGATCTCCGGACGAGGGCTCGCCGCGAGCGGGCGGATGCGGCGGCTCGAACCGATCGACAGGAACGCCGCCTTCACCATCCGCGGGATCGGGCCCAGCACGGGGCCGCCGTCACCCGTCACGAGCACCACCCGTCCGCCGGAGATCACGAGGCGCTGCAGGTCGCGCAGCGGCATCCCTCCGGCGATGTCGATCACCGCGTCGAAGTGTGCTGCAGGCAGCTCCGTCAGCGGCGAGCAACGGTGGTCGAGGGTGCGCACGGCGCCGAGGTGCTCGACGAGGCGCGCGCTGCGTTCGCCGCACGTCGCCCAGACCTCGGAACCGCGCAGCGCCGCGAGCTGCACCACGAAGGTGCCCACTCCCCCGGAGGCGCCGAGCACCAGGACTCGAGGGACATGGCCCGCCGCAGTGTGCTTGACGGAGCGGAAGCCGATGCCCGCGTGGTCGAGTGCCTGCCATGCGGTGCCTGCGGCGATCGGCAGGCAGGCCGCAGTCACGGAGGTCACATCCGGCGGGATCGGGACGAGGCGCGTCGCGGGCACAGCGACATGCGATGCGAGTCCCCCGCCTCCGACGAGCTCGCCCACCACTCGCTCGCCGACCTCGGCGCCGATCTCCTGGGATCCGACGGCGACGACGGTGCCGGCCACCTCCATTCCCCGCACCGGATGCTTCGGGCGCGTCAGGCCGAAGACCGGACGCACGAGCAGGGGGTCTCCGAGCATGAGGCGGATATCACCGGCGTTGAGGGCGGTCGCCTCGACGCGCAGCACCACCTCGCCCGGACGCGGGATCGGAACGGGGATCTGCTCGAGGTGCACTCCGTCGGACGGGCCGTACGTCTCACGCACCCAGGCAGGCATCGTCTCGGTCATCTCACACCTCCGTGGTCGTGGGCTCGGGGTACTGGAACAGGTCGTCGATGCCGACGCCGAATGCCCGGGCGATCTGGAAGGCCAGTTCGAGGGTCGGCGAGTACTTCTCCAGCTCGATCGCGATCAGCGTCTGGCGAGTCACGCCGACACGGCGGGCGAGCTCCGCCTGGGTCAGACCGGCGGCCTCCCGATGCGCACGGATGCGGTTGGAGACGAGCGTCGGCTTGACCATCAGACGAGACCCCGGCGATAGGCCACGACCCGCGCGATCCCGCCCACGATCGTCGCGATCGCGAAGCCCGCGAACATGGCGTGGGCGATCCAGAAGACGTCCGCGTTCATCGCGCAGAGCAGGATCACGCCGGTGCCCGCGATGGCCACGAACGCCTGCTCGACACGACTCCCCATGCGACCGATGTCCCGATCGCGGATGTCGGACTTGCCCACGCCCTCGGGGTCGCGTGCGCCGGCGATCATGCCCCAGATGATGCTGATCGCGATGGTCACGACGATTCCGCCGCCGATCATCCACAGCATCAGCGGCGGCCAGTCGACCTCGGTCACGGGACCGCCGGCCGCCTGCTGCAGCACCGCGACGACGTACGCCGTGATGGCGATCAGGCTGACGACGAGACCGACCCAGACGTTGCGCTCCTCGTAGACCATGACACCCTCCCGTGTAAAAGATTCTTGACACGAGGTTACGCCTGCGGCATCCGCTGTGTCAAGAATTCTTTACACCGCGCGCGCGGCGTCAGATGACGGAGGCGCTCCAGGCGTCGGGGTTACCGTAGCGGTGCGCGGTGATCGCGATGGCCTGCTCGTGCACGAAGGGCAGCAGCTCGATGCGCCCGGCGGAGGTGACCTCGCCGTCGTACACCGCGAGGTCGGGATCGCCGCCGACGGCTGTCGCCAGTGCGCGGTGCAGCGCTGCCACGGAGTCGCGGGGCCCGACCAGCCGCACCCGGCTCGGTCGCAATTCGTCGTCGAGGGATTCGAGCGTCGTGGACGGCTGCTCGCCGCGCCGCCGCATCCGCTCGATCCACTCGTCGTCGCTCTCCATGTGGACGACGGCGCCGAGCTCGCCGAGAGCGCGGCGAACCGGCGCCGGAAGACCGACGGGCGTCGACAGCACGAACCGGGCGCCGGCGCGCACCGCGGCGACGACGACGCGCAGCAGCTCCTGCCAGCCGGCATCCGCGGTGGCTCTGATCGCGACCGGCACCGGGCGGTAGCGGAACAGGTTGCGCTCGATCCCGAGGTGCGACACGTCGCGCACCTGCCCGAACTCGCGGTCCCAGGCGAGCGCATCCGAGAGCGCAGAACGACGCAGCCACTCGAAGGCCTCGAAGTCGAGCGACGGCTGCGCCGACTCGATGAGGTCGGTGATGCGCGAGTCCAGCCCGCGCAGATGAAGAGTGCTCGAGACGGTGCCGGACCCGCTCGACCGCCAGGATCCGAGTCCGATGAGGTAGTTCGGGCCGCCGGCCTTGGCGCCGGGGCCCACCGAGGAGCGCTTCCACCCGCCGAACGGCTGGCGCTGCACGATCGCACCGGTGATGCCCCGGTTCACGTAGAGATTGCCGGCCTGCACGCGGTCGAGCCAGAGCGCGAGCTCAGCCGGGTCCTGCGTGTGCAGTCCGGCGGTCAGACCGTACTCGACCGCATTCTGCAGATCGATCGCCCGCTCCAGCGTCGGCGCGTGCATGACGCCGAGCACCGGGCCGAAGAACTCCTCGGTGTGGAACCGAGAACCCGGCTGCACTCCCACACGGATGCCGGGTCGCCAGAGGCGCCCCGTGGGGTCGTCGGTCGAGACGGCGGGCTCGATGAGCCACTGCTCGTCGCCTTCGAGCTCGGTGAGCGCCCACGCGAGCTTGCCCTCGGGTCGCTCGATCACGGGTCCGACCTCGGCGAGCGGATCGGTGGGCCAGCCGACATGCAGCGACCGAGTGGCATCGGCCAATTGACGGGCGAAGCGCTGGGAGCGTCCGACGGGTCCGACGAGGATCGCGAGGGAGGCCGCCGAACACTTCTGCCCCGCGTGCCCGAAGGCGCTGCGCACCAGATCGGCGACCGCGAGATCGAGATCAGCCGAGGGGGTGATGATCATCGCGTTCTTGCCGCTGGTCTCGGCGAGCAGCGGCAGTTCGGGGCGCCACGAGCGGAACAGCGCCGCCGTCTCCCACGAACCGGTGAGGATGACCCGATCGACGGACTCGTGCGAGATCAGCTCGCGGCCGAGATCGCCCTCTTCGATGTCGACGAGGGCGAGCACGTCGCGGGGAACGCCGACCTCCCAGAGCGTCTCGGCGATGACCGCCGCGCAGCGGCGAGCCTGCGGAGCCGGCTTGAAGACGACTCCGGAGCCCGCGGCGAGCGCGGCGAGCACGCCGCCCGCGGGGATCGCGAGAGGGAAGTTCCACGGTGGGGTGACGACCGTCACGCGCGCGGGTTCGAACGTGGCTCCGGCGACGGCATCCAGCTCGCGCGCCTTGGCGGCGTAGTAGCGCGCGAAGTCCACAGCCTCACTGACCTCGACGTCGGCCTCGGCGAAGACCTTGCCGGTCTCCGAGGCCGCGACCTCGATCAGGTCTCCGCGGCGCCCTTCCAGAGCGGCGGCCGCGCGCAGCAGCACTTCGGCCCGCTCGGCGGCGGGGCGAGCGCCCCAGAGAGCCGCGGCGTCGTGCACGCCCGCGATCGTGGCCTCGAGCGTGTCCGCATCGTCGATCCGGGCGGCCTCGATCGTCGAGACGCCGAGGGTGGAGTCGTCGATCCGGGCGGTGATCTCGCGAGCCCAGTCCCGGTTGGCCGGAAGCGACGGATCGCTGTCGGGCGTGTTCGCGAAGCCCGGCGCGCCGCCGGTCGCCTCATCGATCTCGCGCGGGGCGTAGACCGCGGTCTCCAGGAACGGCCCGGTCGGGTCATCCGATCCGCGCGAGATTCCGAGCACCGCCTGGGTCAGCCCCTCCTCGGGCGCAGGCGCCACCGGCACGGGCCGCATGGACTCGTGCACGGGTGCGAGTCGGTCCTGGCTGCGCAGCGCCCCCACCTGCAGCGTCGGGGACGCCGAGCGGTCGACCGCATCGAGGAACCTGTCGCGCTCACGCACGAACAGCGCCTCATCGTCACCGAGGCGGAATGCTGCGGACAGGAAGTTGTCGCTCGACGCGTTCTCTTCGAGCCTCCGCACCAGGTAGCTGATGGCGACGTCGAACTCGCTCGGCTTCACGACCGGGACATAGAGAAGCACCTCGCCGACCTCGCGGGAGACGGCCTGCACCTGCCCCTGCGCCATGCCGAGGAGCATCTCGAATTCGATCGGCGGCTGCGAGTTGGCGGCGGTCGCCGATCCCGGGTCGAGAGCGCGGACGCCCCGTTCCCCCGCGAGCAGCCACGCATAGGCGATGCCGAACAGGTTGTGACCCGCGATCCCCAGACGCACGGCGGCGACGTTCTCGGGGCGCAGCGCCCAGTCGAGGCAGCGCAGATAGTTGGCGTCGGTGTCGAGCTTCGTGTCGTACGTCGCCTGCGTCCATCCGTGCATCCGCGCCTCGACCCGCTCCATCGCGAGGTTGGCTCCCTTGACGAGCCGCACCTTGATGGGGGCGCCGCCGTGGTCGACGCGCTCGCGAGCCCAGGTGGTGAGCTGCTGCAGCGCCGGCAGGGCGTCGGGCAGATAGGCCTGCAGCACGATGCCGGCCTCGAGACCTTCGAGCCGCGGATCCTCGAGGATGCGTGTGAACACCGCGATCGTCAGATCGAGGTCGCGATACTCCTCCATGTCGAGGTTGATGAAGGTGCGATCCGACGCGGCGGTCAGATACAGCGGAAGGAGTCGCTCGACGACCGACTGCACGACCTCGTCGAACGCCCACATCGAGATGTGGCTGACGATCGCCGACACCTTCACCGAGACGTAGTCGACATCGGGACGACGGATCAGCTCATGGATGCCGTCGAGCCGCCGCTGCGCCTCGGCCTCGCCGAGCACGGCCTCTCCCAGCAGATTGAGGTTGAGTCGTGCGCCCGATTCGCGGATCTTCGCGATCGCAGGACCGAGCTTCGCCGGTCGGGCGTCGACGACCAGGTGACCGACCATCTCGCGCAGCACCCGGCGGGCGATGGGCACCACGGGGCTCGGCAGCATCTGTGCGACTCCGCCGCCGATGCGCACGGCCGACCGCAGGTACCACGGCAGGAAGTCGGGCACGATCGGGGCGATGCGGTGCAGCTGGGATGCCGCGGCGCTGAGGCTCTCGGGGCGCATGACCCCGTCGACGAATCCGAGCGTGAACGGCAGCCCGTTGGCATCCTGCAGCACACCGGCCAGGCGCTCGGCCGCCGGATCGACATCGGCGGCCGCGGCCTCGATCACCCAGCGGCGGGCGAGCTCGACCGCACGGTCCGCGAGCGAGACGGATTCGGGATCCGTGGAGGGCATCGGGTCGGCCATGAGCTCAGCCTAGGACCGCGGTGAGCGCCTGGCCCTGAGCGACGATCGCGTCGTGCGGTTCCGGTCGCAGTTCGTGCCGTCGAACGCGCGGGCGGGCGGCACGAACTGCGACCGGAAGAGGTGAAACCGCTCAGAGCGCGGCGATCATCTCGTCGTATCCCTCGCGGAACGTCGGGTAGTCGAGATCGCCGAGGAACTCCTGCAGCAGATGCCCGTCGAGCACCGTCCCGCCGCCGACCTCGGGGTCGAGGTGCGGCGGCGGCTCGACGCCGAGCCGGGTGGCGATATGCGCGACCACGTCCCCGAGCAGCACCGGCTCCCGATCGACGGCGTGGATCAGCGGTGGCGCGGAGTCGGCGCGCAGCATCGCCTCGAGCAGCCGCACGAGGTCCGTCTCGTGGATCCGGTTCGTGCGACGCGTGTGGTCGACCGGTGCCGCCTCTCGCACCCGTCGGATGAGGAAGTCGCGTCCCGGGCCGTAGATGCCGGCGGGCCGCACGATGCGGGCACCGAACAGCTCCATGGCCAGCTGCTCGCCCTCGACCAGATCGCCGCCTCGCTCGCTCGAGACCCGCGTCGCGTCGCGCTCGGTCAGCGGTGTCTCGCCAGGACGCCCCTCGAACACGCGCGTCGATGACACGAACACGACCCGCTCCGGCATCGACGGCAGGGCCTTCGCGAGCCCGCGCAGCGCCGGTGGATAGATCGAGTCGCCCTCGGTGCTGGGCGGCAGCGTGATCACGACCGAGTCGAAGGCCGGAAGGTCACGGTCGAGCGGATGCCGCAGGTCCGCCTCGATCGTCGGGAAGGGCAGCTCCCCTGCACTCCGGCGCATGGCCGTGACCTGTGCGCCCTGCTCGACGAGCCGCTCGCCGAGTCGCACGCCGAGCTTGCCGCATCCCACCAGGAGCACCGAGCCCGGTGCGCGCGTCTCGAGACCCCACGGATCGGTCACGGGGTCAGTTCCACACGCTCGGCGCGGAGGTGCGCACGGGAGGCAGAGCGGATGCCGCGGCCCAGTCGTGCACCCACGGATCGATCTCGGGCACGCCCTCGGGCTTGCCCACTGCGGCGAACAGCTCTTCGTTGCTGACCGTGCCTCCGGTGCGGCGCAGCATCCGCGAGCGCACGATCACCCGCGCGTAGATCTCGCCGCCGACGACGGCTCGGTGCTCGAGGAACACGGCCTTGTCGTCGTGTCCGATGAACCGGGACTGCACCTCGAACCGCTGCCAGAGCTGCAGGGACTTGCGGAAGGTGACGGTCTCGCTCGACACGACGGCGTACCAGCCGCGCTCGTTCATCGCGTCGAACAGCCCCGTGCGGATCAGCAGGTCCCAGCGACCGAGGTCGAACAGCGACAGGTAGCGACCGTTGTTCATGTGGCGCAGGATGTCGATGTCGGTGGGGAGCGTCGTCAGTGTGATGCTGCTGACGGAGCCCGCGTCGAGGGTCTTGCCTCGCCGCACGCGGCGACGGGCGGAGAGGATCACGAGGAGAGTGCGCCAGATCACGTTCACGAGCACTGATCGTAGCCAGCGACGAACGATTCGCGAACATCGTTGTGCGATGTCTCCAGCGGCATATCGGTGCTGCGGGAACGCTTCCGTTCGATTTCCTCTTCGCGGACCCCGCGCGTAGAGTCGCGATATGAGCGCCGAAGCCCAGCCTGAAGTCATCGTCCGTCCGGTCCGTGATGTGGATGCGGAAGCCCTGGGTCGCGTGCACGCGCAGTGCTGGCACGAGACCTACGACCACCTGATCAGCAAGGCAGCCCTCGAGAAGGTCTCGCCCCGCCGCATGGCCGAGCTGTGGACGCACTGGGCCTCGCAGGGCCCCGAGTTCACCATGCGCGCCGCGCTCGTCGACGGAGAGATCGTCGGGTTCGTCGGCTCCGGCCCCGCCCGCGACAAGGACGCCCCGGCGTTCCGCGAGCTGTACTTCATCTACCTGCTCGACGCGTACCACTCCACGGGCATCGGCCAGAAGCTGTTCGACGCCGCCGTCGAGAAGGACGAACCTCTCTACCTGTGGGTCGCGGAGGACAACCCCCGCGCCCACCGCTTCTACACGCGCAACGGATTCACGCTCGACGGCGCGAGCCACACCGAGCCGTTCCTCGGCGAGACGCTGACCGAGGTGCGCTTCGTGCGCTGAGCCCGCGCCTCGTGGCCTCAGCGCTCACGTTTTCGCATGAACGGCCCCCTGCCTCAGGCAGGGGGCCGTTTCGCTGCGTCGGAAGCGGTCTGGGCTGAATCGTGGACGGGTCAACGTCCGGAGACGGTGCCGAACAGCTTCGCGATCGGGGCGATGACGAGCTGCCGGGCGGCGACCCAGCCGAGGGCGATCACCACCAGGGATGCCACGAAGACCCAGAACCCAGTCCAGCCGACGGCATCCGAGGAGGCGTACATGTGGTTGAGGTTGCGCAGGAACCCGGTGAGGAACACCAGCGCGACGTGTCCGATGATGAACACCACGAAGTAGATCATGATCGGGAAGTGCAGCGCGCGGGCCCACTCGATCGGGTAGGCCTTCGAGAGACGTTCGGCCTTCTTCGGCCACATCCCCGACATGCGGAACCCGGTCGCCGCCGCCAAGGGAGCCGCGATGAACACCGTGACGAAGTAGGCCAGCTGCTGCAGGCTGTTGTAGTTCACCCAGCCGTGCTCGGTCGGCCAGTCGAACGACACGTACTGCAGCGCGGCCGACAGCGCGTTCGGGATGACCTCCCAGCTCGTCGGCACGATGCGCGCCCAGTGTCCGGTGACGAACAGCAGCACCACGAAGATCACGCCGTTCACGAGCCAGAGGATGTCGAGCGCCTGGTGGAACCAGATCGTCAGGCTGACCTTGCCCTTGGGATCGTTGCGCGGGGTCCAGAACGCGGTCGGGCGCTTCTCGTTGCGGATGCGGAGGCCCGACCGGATGATCAGCACCATCAGGAACACGTTGAAGAAGTGCGCCCAGTTGGTCCACGGGGCGAACCCCGGTTCGACGGCGACGGCCGGCTCGTATTCGCCGGGGAACGCGGCGAGGAAGTCCTGCATGAACGGGAAGCTCAGCAGCGCCCGCACGAACGCCACGGCAGCGGCCGCCAGGATGCCGAGCGCCGCGGCGCCGAGGAGGACGGCGATCGCCTGGGTCCAGGTCGGCCGAGGTCGGTCGGATGCCTGAGCGGTCGCCGTGACGTGCCGAGGCGCACTGCCGTTCCAGACGGTGCGGGGAGCGGGCAGCGGGATCGAAGGATCCCCGAGCGCGAACGCGGCGGCGGTGGCGACGGCCGTGGTGGGTGCGGATGCCGGAGCGGCGGCCGGTGCGGATGCCGCGACCTCGGGGGCTGCATCCGCGGAGGCATGGGCATCCGCGGCTGCCGGGGCGTCCGCGGATGCCGGGGCGTCCGCGGCAGCCGGGGCATCGACGGCGATGGAGGAGGCCGCGTCCGAGGCGACTGCGATCAGCGGAACGGTATCCGCCGGGGGCCACGGATCTCCGCCGGCGACTCGCGGCAGACCGCGACGCACGGATCCCGTCTGCGCGACGACCGGGGCCGACTCAGGCGTCGGCTCGTCGAGCGTGGACGGCGAGGCGGACCGGGTCGGCACGTCTGCCGCGGCGTCGGTGGCAGCATCCGCCGGCTCCGGCCTCGAAGACGATGTCCGCGCCGCGGCAGCGCCTGCGCCTGCGCCTGCGCCTGCGACAGCCGCCACGCTCGCGGGAGGCCACGGTTCGCCACCCGGCGTGCGCGGAAGGCCCCGGCGAAGAGACGCGCCACTCGCCGCAGACGGCACCGCGTGCTCGACGACCGAGGACTCGGGCTCCGGCACGGTAGCCACCGGAGCGGCAGCCGCCGGGGCGGCCTCCTCCGACTCATCGAGCGAGGTCGACGGCGCCGAGAGCGGCGATGCGTGCTCGGCATCCGCAGGCGCCTCAACGGCGATGTCGCCGGGAGGCCACGGCTCGCCGCCGGGAACGCGCGGGAGCCCGCGCCTGAGCATCCGCGTCGCCATGGCTACTTCTTCCGCGCCTCGAGGGCCGCGATCACCTGCGGGACGATCGTGAACAGATCGCCGACGATGCCGAAGTCGGCGACGTCGAAGATCGGCGCCTCGCCGTCCTTGTTGATCGCGACGATGTTCTTCGCCGTCTGCATGCCCGCGCGATGCTGGATCGCACCCGAGATGCCGAGGGCGACATACAGCTGCGGCGAGACCGAGACGCCCGTCTGACCGACCTGATGCGACTGGGGGATGTAGCCGGCGTCGACCGCCGCGCGCGAGGCGCCGACCGCTGCGCCGAGAGCGTCGGCGAGCTCTTCGACGAGCACGAACTTCTCCTTCGAGGCGAGGCCGCGACCACCCGAGACGACCCGCGTGGCGCCGCGCAGCTCAGGCCGCGTCGACGTGGACTCGACGGCCTCGACCGCGCCGACGGTCGCCCCGACGGTGCCGGATGCCGACACGGAGAGCGCGTCGATCGTCGGCGACTCCACCGCCTCGGCTCGCGCGTCGACCGCGCCCTGACGCACCGTGATGACCGGTGCGCCGAACGTGGGAGCCGAGTCGGTGAGGTACGCGCCTCCGTAGACGGAGTGGTGGGCGACGATGCCCTCGTCATCCCTCGAGACGCCGACGGCGTCGACCGACAGCGCCAGCTTCGCGCGCACGGCGAACCTCCCGGCGACATCGCGTCCGCTGATCGAGTTCGAGATCAGCACAGCATCCGGCCGCACCTGCTCGAAGGCCGCGTGCAGTGCATCGACGATCGGCACGGTGAGCACTGACGGGTCGCCGTCGGCCGTGAGCACGACCGACGCTCCGGCCGCGGCGACCTGAGCCGCCGCGTCTGCGGACCCTCCGACGACGAGCGCGACCGGAGCGCCGACGGTCGAGGCCGCGCCGATCAGTGCCGCCGTGCTGCTGGCGGGGTTGCCCGCGGGGTCGAGGTCGACGAGGACGAGGATGGGGTTCTCGGGGTAGGTCATGTCACACCAGCCTGTTCTGCACGAGGTACTCGACCAGCTTCTCGGCGGCATCGCCCTCATCGACGATCTTCACGCCGGCCGCACGCGGCGGCTTCTCGGCGACCGACGTCATGATGGTGCGGGGTGCGGCCGCCGGGTCCGCGGAGACACCGAGGTCGTCGAGGGTGAGCACCTCGAGCGGCTTCTTCTTCGCCGCCATGATGCCCTTGAAGTTGGGGAAGCGCGCGTCGGGCAGTGCCTCGGTGATCGAGATCACCGCCGGGAGGGATGCCGAGATCGGCTGCGCTCCGGCATCCGCCCCTCGGGTTCCGGTGATGCCGTCCGAGGAGATCTCGACCGAGGTCAGCGCCGTCGCCTGCGCCCACCCCAGGTGCTCGGCGAGCATCGCCGCCATGACGCCGCCCGAGCCGTCGGTCGACAGGTTGCCGGTGATCACCAGGTCGGGTTCGCCGCGACGGATCGCCGCGGCCAGCGTCTCGGCAGTGAGGCCGAGGTCGGCCCCCGCGAGATGCTCGTCGGCGATGTGCACTGCGGAGCCTGCGCCGATCGCGAGCGCTCGGCGCACCGATGCGGTCGAGCCGCCAGGAGCCATCGCGACCGCGACCACCTCGGTGCCCTCGTTCTTGTCGGCATGACTCAGCGCGACCTCGAGCGCGCGCTCCGTGATCTCATCGAGCACCACGTCGCCGGCGCCTCTGTCGGCGAGGCCGGTCTCGAGGTTCAGCTTGCGGTCGCCATAGGTGTCCGGCACCTCTTTGACCAGGACGAAGATCTTCATCGATTGCTCCTCACGACTGCGTCGATTCTAGTCCCTTGATACTGAGTTCCACCCGACGAGCGACTGAGGACCACCAGTCGGCTCCCGGGTGCCGGGTCCCGGCTGCGGCGACGCGATGGCCTACCGTAGAACCGTGAACCGACCGCGTCCGCTGCCCGTCGATCCGCTCGCCGAGGCGAAGCGGCAGTGGCTCGCGCACGGATGGACCGATGCCGCCGACGGCATGACCGTCGTCACCTCCGTCATGCGCGCGCAGCAGCTGCTGCTCGCGCGGGTCGACGCGACGCTCAAGCCCTTCGCGCTCAGCTTCGCCCGATACGAGATGCTGCGTCTGCTGGCGTTCAGCCGGTCGGGCCGACTGCCGCTGTCGAGCGTCGTCGCCCGACTGCAGGTGCACGCGACGACCGTCACGAGCACCGCGGAGCGCCTCGTGCGCGACGGACTCATCGTGCGCGAACCGCACCCGCACGACGGCCGTGCGGCACTGCTCGCCCTGACCGAGTCGGGCCGAGAACTGGTCGCTCGCGCCACGGACGCCCTGAACGCCGATGTCTTCGCCGACCCGGGGATGAGCCGCGAGGATGCCGCCGAGCTCGTCGCGATCGTCGCCCGCATGCGCAAGGCCGCCGGCGACTTCACCGACCCCAGGCCGCAGCCCGAGCCGCTCTGACATGGCCGCGTTCGTGCTCGAGACGGTCATCGCCGCACCGCGTGAGACGGTGTTCGCAGTCGCTCTCGACCCCGGGATGCACCTGCGGTCGATGGCGCGATACCGGGAGACCATGATCGAGGCTCCCGCCGGCGGCGTGTTCACGGAGGGGTCGACCGTCACGTGGCGAGCACGGCACTTCGGCATCCCGTTCCGGCTGCGGACGATCGTGTACGACGTCGACCCGCCGCGTGGGTTCCGCGATCGGCAGCTCTCCGGGCCGTTCGGAGCGTTCGAGCACGAGCACGTGTTCGAGGAGCATCCGCAGGGAACCCTGGCCCGCGACACGATCGTCTTCCACTCGCCGTTCGGTCCGATCGGACGCCTCGTCGACCGTCTGATCCTTCGCGAGTACATGCGACGCCTGATCGAGGAGCGCAACGCCCACCTGGCATCCGAGGCCGAGGGACGCGGGCGTACACTGCCCGCATGAGCGAACTGCGCCTGCACACGATCCTCGAAGGCCGTGGCCCCGCCGCCGCGATCATCCTCACCGACGAGCAGGTCGCCTCGTTCGGAGCGGGGAAGGCGTTCCCCGTCGCGGTCACGATCGGAGGACGCACCGCCCGTCTGCGCCTGGCCCGGATGGGAGGTGCGAACATGATCGGCTTCAGCAAGGCTGTGCGCGCCGACCTCGGCGTCGAGATCGACGAGGAGGTCGATGCGGTGATCCGGCTGGATGCGGCCGAGCGCACTGTCGAGGTGCCCGCCGCCCTCGCGGAGGCGCTCGACGCCGACACCGCGCTGCGCGCCGCCTTCGACGCGCTCCCCTATTCCGTGCGCAAAGAGCACGCCCGCTCGGTGGCGGAGGCCAAACAGGATGCGACCCGCGAGCGGCGCGTGGCGAAGATCGTCGACGCGCTGCGCGGCTGAGGTCTCCCGCCGCCTGCGTGCAGGCTCTGCTCCATGACTCCGGAGATCCGAAGAGGCTCGGGCTTGCCGGCGGGTGCTCGGCACGGAACGGGCGCAGTCCTCCGGAGTTGTGGAGCGGCGCTCAGCGGTTCTGGAAGTCGGGCGCACGCTTCTCCCGGAAGGCGGACATGCCTTCCTTCTGGTCTGCGGTGTCGAACAGCTCGGCGAACGCCCGCTTCTCGTGGGCGAGGCCATCGGCGAGCGTCGTCTCCATCGCCGCGTCGAGCGCGGCCTTCGCGGCGAACACCGACGGCAGCGATTTCGACGCGATGGTCTCGGCGAGCCTCGTAGCCTCGGCGAGGAGGTCGGATGCCGGCACGACGCGCGACACGAGGCCGGAGCGCTCCGCCTCCTCGGCGCCCATGAACCGACCGGACAGCACGAGTTCGGCCGCCTTGTAGTAGCCCACGGCGCGGATGAGCCGCTGCGTGCCGCCCATGCCGGGAATGACGCCGAGGTTGATCTCGGGCTGCCCGAACTTCGCGGTGTCGGCGGCGAGGATGATGTCGCACATCATCGCGAGCTCGCATCCTCCCCCGAGTGCGAACCCCGAGACGGCGGCGATCACGGGCGTGCGCACCGCGGCGAACTCATGCCAGACGCCGAAATGATCGGTCTCGAGCATCTCGGAGGCCGACATGCCCTCCATCTCCTTGATGTCCGCGCCGGCGGCGAACGCCTTCTCAGACCCGGTCACGACGATGGCGCCGACCCCGTCGTCGAGGTCGAAGGCCACAGCGGCCGCGGTGACCTCGTCGGCGAGGCGACTGTTCAACGCGTTGAGCGCCTCGGGGCGGTTCAGGGTGATCCACCCCACACGTCCGCGCTGCTCGACCAGGATCGTCTCGTATTCCGTCATCGTGAAGGCCTCTCCGTCGTGGTCATCTCAGTATCTCGCGCGGCTCACACGCTGCCGTCGCGGATGTCGGTGATGATGCCGGAGAAGTCGCGGGTCGCGCCGTCGCCCGCAGCGAAGGCGGCGTAGAGCTGCTGGGCGAGCCGCCCCATCCGCGCGTCGGTCGACGTCTGCTCGATCGCCTGCAGCGCGAGCCCGAGATCCTTCGCCATCAGAGCACCGGCGAAGCCCGGCTGGTAGTCGCGGTTCGCCGGGCTCGTCGGAACGGGGCCAGGCACGGGGCAGTTGGTCGTGATGGACCAGCACTGACCGGACGCCTGCGACACCACGTCGAACAGCGCCTGGTGCTCGAGCCCGAGCCGCTCGCCGAGCACGAAAGCCTCGGCCACCGCGATCTGCGAGACGGCGAGCACCATGTTGTTGCACACCTTCGCGGCCTGGCCGAGCCCCGACCCCCCGCAGTGCACGATGCGCGTGCCCATGATCTCGAGCACCGGCAGTGCGGCGGCGAAGTCCTCGTCCGAGCCGCCCACCATGAACGCGAGCGTGCCGTTCTCGGCACCGACGACGCCGCCGGACACCGGGGCGTCGACATTGCGATGCCCCGCGGCGAGCGCGAGCGCGTGGGCGGCACGGGCCTCGTCGACCGCGATCGTCGACGACTCGATGAACAGGGTGCCGGGGCCGGCTGCGGCGAGCAGCTCGGTGCGGTACGCGTCGATCACGTGCCTTCCCGCCGGGAACATCGTGATGACGACATCGGCGTCGGCGACGGCGTCCGCTCCGCTGGCCGCGACGGGGATGCCGGCGGCCTGCGCCGCCTCGATCGCCACGGGCACCAGGTCGAACCCGTGCACCTCGTGCCCTGCGGCGACGAGGTTCTTCGCCATCGGCAGCCCCATGTGGCCGAGTCCGAGGAAGGCGATCCGGACGCTCGACGACTCGCTCATGATGCGCTCCGCATCGAGGCGGATCCCGCCGGTCGCAGCATCTCGCGCCCGACGATCAGGCGCATGATCTCGTTCGTGCCCTCGAGGATCTGGTGCACCCGCAGGTCGCGCACGACCTTCTCGATGCCGTAGTCCTGCAGGTAGCCGTAGCCGCCGTGCAGCTGCAGCGCGCGGTTGGCGACGTCGAATCCGGCATCCGTCGCGAAGCGCTTGGCCATCGCGCATCGCATCGTGGCATCCGGGGCGTGCTCGTCGACCGCCAGCGCCCCGTCGGTCACCATGAGGCGAGCGGCCTGCAGGTCGGTGCGCATGTCGGCGATCGCGAACAGGATCGACTGCTTCTCGGCCAGCGGCTCGCCGAACGCCACGCGCTCGTGCACGTACTGCACCGCCCGATCCAGGGCCCACTGGGCACCTCCGATGGAGCAGGCCGCGATGTTGAGGCGACCGCCGTTGAGCGCCGACATCGCGATCGCGAAGCCACGGCCCTCGTCGCCGAGCATTCCGGATGCGGGGATGCGCACGCCGTCGAGGATCACCTGACGGGTGGGCTGGGCGTGCCAGCCCATCTTCTTCTCGGGCGCCCCGAAGCTGAGTCCCTCGGCATCGCCGGGAACGAGGAAGGCGCTGATGCCCCGGGCTCCCGGCTCGCCGGTACGGGCCATCACCACGTAGACGGCGGCCTCGCCGGCACCCGAGATGAACTGCTTCACGCCGGTGAGGAGATAGTCGTCCCCGTCGCGCACCGCGCTCGTGGCGACGTTCGCGGCATCGGATCCGACGCCCGGCTCGGTCAGGCAGTAGCCGCCGAACTCCTGCATGGCGGTGAGGTCGGGCAGCCAGCGGCCGCGCTGTGCATCGTCGCCGTAGGTGTCGATCATCCACACCACCATGTTGTGGATCGAGATGTAGGCGGCGACGGCGGGATCGCCCTTCGCGAGCTCTTCGAAGATCGCCACGGTGTCGGAGCGGCTGAGGCCCGTGCCGCCGAACTCCTCGCTCACGTAGATGCCGCCGAGGCCCAGCTCTCCGGCCTTGCCGAGCGACTCGCGGGGGAAGATGTGCTTCTCGTCGCGCTCGGCGGAGAAGGGTGCGAGCTCGGTCTCGGCGAACTCGCGGACGGCGTCGAGAATGGCCTCGCGCTCTTCGGCGGTGGTGGTGACGGTGGTCATTGTCATGTCGATTCCTTGTGGGCGTCGCGAGGTCAGTGCATGGTGGGGATCACGAAGCTGGCGCCGTCGCGGATGCCGGCCGACGGCCAGCGGCTCGTGACCGTCTTGGTCTTCGTGTAGAAGCGGAAGGCATCGGCGCCGTGCTGGTTGAGGTCGCCGAACCCGCTGCGCTTCCAGCCGCCGAACGTGTAGTACGCGATCGGCACCGGGATCGGCACGTTGACGCCGACCATCCCGACCTCGACCCGTGCGGCGAAGTCGCGTGCCGCGTCTCCGTCGCGCGTGAAGATCGCGACGCCGTTGCCGTATTCGTGCTCGGATGCCATGCGCAGCGCCTCCTCGTAGTCGGCGGCGCGGGCGATCACGAGCACCGGTCCGAAGATCTCCTCGCGGTAGATCGCCATGTCGGTGGTCACGTCGTCGAACAGCGTCGGTCCGAGGTAGAAGCCCTGCTCATGACCGGGCACCGTGAAGCCGCGACCGTCGGCCAGGAGGGTCGCGCCCTCGTCGACCCCCTGCTGGATGTACCCCTCGACCCGCTCGACGGCAGCCCGGGTGACGAGTGGCCCGTAGTCGACGTCGGAGGCGAGGGACGGGCCGATCCGCAGCTGCGCCACGCGCTGGGTGAGCTTGGCGGCGAGAGCATCCGCCGTCTCCTGGCCGACCGGCACCGCGACCGAGATCGCCATGCAGCGCTCGCCCGCCGATCCGTATCCCGAGCCGATCAGCGCGTCGACGGCCTGGTCGAGGTCGGCGTCGGGCATGACGATCATGTGGTTCTTGGCGCCGCCGAAGCACTGCGCGCGCTTGCCGTGCGCGGCCGCCGTCGAATAGATGTACTCGGCGATCGGTGTCGAGCCCACGAAGCCGACGGCGCGGATGCGGTCGTCGGTGAGCAGCGCGTCGACGGCCTCTTTGTCACCGTGCACGACGTTGAGGACCCCGGCGGGCAGCCCCGCCTCGAGGAACAGCTCGGCGATGCGCACCGGCACCGAGGGGTCGCGCTCGCTGGGCTTGAGCACCACGGCGTTGCCGGCGGCGAGGGCGGGGCCCGCCTTCCACAGGGGGATCATCGCCGGGAAGTTGAACGGGGTGATCGCCGCCACCACTCCGAGCGGCTGCCGCATCGAGTAGACGTCGATGCCGGCGCCGGCACCCGTCGAGTACTCGCCTTTGAGCAGGTGCGGCGCGCCCGCGGAGAACTCGATGACCTCGAGACCCCGCTGGATGTCGCCCTTCGCATCGTCGACCGTCTTGCCGTGCTCGCTCGCAAGCAGCTCGGCGAGCTCGGTCATCTCGCGCTGCACGAGATCGAGGAAGCGCAGCAGCACCCGTGCGCGCTTCTGGGGGTTGGTCGCCGCCCACTCGACCTGCGCGGCCTCGGCGTTCGCGATCACATCGGCGACCTCCTGCGCGGAGGCCAGCGGCACGCGCGCCTGGACGGATCCCGTGCTCGGATCGAACACGTCGGCGAAGCGCCCTCCCTCGGGGGTGAGGTGCTTTCCGCCTACGAAGTGGGGAATGGTACGAGTCATTGTGCGATGTCCCTTCGCGCCGTCGTTGGCACTATGACGATGGTACTTCGGCATCCGCATATTTACTAGGGCGTCCTTGCAGTTGCGGAAGCACGCCGGACGACTGTGCTGGAAAGCGCTTCCCCGCTAGGGTCGAGAGAGCAGGCCGAACACCCGACCCAGGAGACTCATGCACTACGGCGCCGACTACAACCCCGAGCAGTGGCCGCGAGAGGTGTGGCCGGACGACGTCCGGCTGATGCGCGAGGCCGGCGTGACGCTCGTGAGCCTGGGGATCTTCTCGTGGTCGCGCATCCAGCCGGCCGAGGGCGAGTTCGACTGGGAGTGGCTCGACGAGATCATCGGGCTGCTGCACGAGGGCGGCATCCAGGTCGACCTCGCCACCGCCACCGCATCCCCGCCGCCGTGGGCCTCGACCGCCTACCCCGAGATGCTGCCGCAGGATGCCGACGGCTCGACGTTCTGGCCCGGCAGCCGCCAGGCGTTCGCGCCCTCCTCTCCCGTCTACCGTCGCCTCGCGGCCGAACTCGTCACCGCTCTCGCGGAGCGCTACGCGCAGCATCCTGCCGTCGTGCTGTGGCACGTCAACAACGAGTACGGATGCCATCTGCACTACGACTACTCCGACGCCGCGCGCGACGCGTTCCGCGCATGGTTGCAGCGCAGGTACGCGACGATCGACGCCCTCAACCACGCCTGGGGCACGGACTTCTGGTCGCAGCGCTACACCGACTTCGATCAGATCGTGCCGCCGCGCAAGGCGCCGTACAGCATCAACCCGACCAGCGTGCTGGACTTCAAACGGTTCACCTCCGACACCCTGCTCGAGCTATACGTGATGGAGCGCGACATCATCCGCGCCGCGGGAGCGACCCAGCCGATCACGACCAACTTCATGGGCGCGTTCCCGCCGGCCGACTACTGGAAGTGGGCGGCCGAGGTCGACGTGATCAGCGACGACAACTACCCCGATCCCAACGACCCCGAGTCGTTCCGCGGGGCCGCGTTCGCACGCGAGCTGATGCGCGGTCTCAAGCCCGGGGTGCCCTGGATCCTCACGGAGCAGTCCACCAATGCCCTGAACTGGCGTCCCACCAACGCCCCGAAAGCACCCGGTCAGATGGCGGCGATCAGCGCGCAGGCGGTGGGCCGAGGCGCCGACGGGATCATGTTCTTCCAGTGGCGGCAGTCGCGCCGCGGCAGCGAGAAGTTCCACTCGGCGATGGTGCCGCAGGCCGGGCTCGACACCCGCACCTGGCGGGAGGTCGTCGAGCTGGGCGGACAGCTCGCGCAGCTCCCCGAGATGCCGGACGTCTCGTCGGGGGCGAAGATCGCTCTCGTCTTCGACTGGGAGAACTGGTGGGCGATCGACGGGCGCGACCACCCGATCGTGCTCGACTACCTGACGCTCTCGCACCGCTGGCATGCGGCGCTGCATCGGCAGAACCTCGCGGTCGACATCGTGAACACGACGAGCGATCTCCGCGGCTATTCACTCGTGGTCGCGCCTCAGCAGTATCTGCTGAGCGATGAGGGCGCCGCGAATCTCACGGCGTATGTCGCGCAGGGCGGCAACCTGTTCGTCTCGGCGTTCAGCGATGTCGTCGACCAGGACGACGCGTTCCGCGAGGGCGGCTTCATCGTCTCGCTGCGGGACGCGCTCGGCGTCGCGCTCGAGGACTTCGGGGCGCTGGTGCCGCCCGAGTCGGTGCGATCGGCCGACTCTGCCGGAGAGGTCGCGAGCCACGCCGTGCCCGACGGGCCGGGCCAGTCGGAGGCGCCAGTGGACGGCCCCGCGGGGACGATCGTCGGCCAGTACTTCGCGGAAGAGCTCCTCGTGCAGGATGCCGAGGTGCTGGGTCGCTTCACCGAGGGTCGCACCGCCGGGCGAGCGGCGTTCACCCGCAAGGCCTTCGGGGACGGCAACGGCTACTACCTCGCGACGATCCCGGACGACGCCGGCATGGCAGCCGTGCTGCGCTGGCTCGCCGTCGAGGCGGGAGTGACGGCCGAGATCGAGGGCCTTCCCGAGCACGTCGAGATCGCACGCCGAGGCGGCATCCTCACCGTCATCAACCACAGTGCGGAGCCGTTGGCGGTCGATGTGCCCGGCCGCGATGTGCTCTCGGGGTCGACCGCGGCGCGCCGCGAGCTCGGTGCATACGGCTGGGCGTTCATCGACACGAGCGGGGTCGACGCGCGGGACTGATCACGCGAGGACGGCCGCGGTCGCGCGAGGCGAGGGGTGCGGCGCGCGGCCGCACCCCTCGCCTCGACCTCAGTAGACGATCACCGGGAGGCTGCGCGTGCTGCGGGAGTCCCGCCACGGCTCCGTGCCGTCGAAGCGGACCGTGAGCAGGTGCACCCCACGGCTCAGCTTCGGCACCGAGACGGTAACCCTGCCCTTGTCGGAGGGAGCCAGCTCGACCGTGGCGACGACCTTGCCGCGGTCGTGCACCGTCACCGTGCCCACCGGCGCGCTGCCGTCGTCGGCCGCCACGGTGACCTTCACGGTGGCGCTCTTGCCCGACTTCACCAGCAGGTCGGAGGAGGCGCGCACCCGCGTATCGATCGGCTGCACCTGGTCGTCGACCAGCACGGCGACCGACCGGGCGGGGATCGTCACGGTGCCGGTCGCGGCGTCCCAGGTCGTGGTCTTGACCACGGCATCCGCTCCGTTCGCCTGAGCCGGGGTCAGCGCGAACGAACGCCCGGCCAGCCCCGCGACGGTCTGCGTGACCGGCGCAGGAGAGGAGTTGAACGCGACGAGCGCCCCGTCGAGATCGGCGTCGGCGTCGGGACCCGTCAGGTCGTCGATCTGCATCAAGATCACGCCCGGAGCCGCCCCCGCCCCGCCGTTCGGGAACGTGACCTTCTGCTGGATCAGCTCGGCCGAGCCGAGCCGCAGCAGATCGACCTCGTCGCGGATGCGCAGCAGATCGAGAGCGGATGCCTCTGCGGCCGCCATGTCGGCCGCGGCCGGCTTGAGCGCAGGATCGGCGAGCAGCGGCGCCATGATCGGCCACTTCTCCTCGTTGTCTGCCGCGGTCGGCAGCCCCGAGCCGAACGTCGACTCCTGACCGGTCCAGTCGATGCGGTTGAACCAGTCACCGGAGTTGTAGCTGTTGCGATCGAGGGACTTCGACCGCAACAGCTCGGTGCCTGCATGCCAGAACGACGGCGACTGCGAGAGCGTCACAGTCGCGAGCTCCAGCGTGTTCATCCGCACGCGGTCGGCCATCGTCGTGTCGACCGGGAGCTTGAGCACCGAGAGGTCGTAGAGCGTCTCGTTGTCGTGCGCATCGACGTAGTTGATCGTCTCGTCCGGCTGATCGGCATAGCCCGCCGCGGAGCCGCGATAGTCGATCGCCTCTCCCGCCGTCACCGAGCCGTCGCTCGTCGTGAACTCGAAGTCGCGCAGATTGCCCGCCAGCCCGAGCTTGACGAGATCGGTCTCGTGGCCGAGGTCGGCGAGCGCCTGCTCGACCGTGCCGTTGATCGGATCGCCGTTCGGGTCGGTGCCGAGACCGGTGCCGAAGCCCTGACGGAACGTCGACGACGAGTCGACCGGGCTGCCGCCGTGCACGGCGTCGCGCAGGCGGTCGTTGAACGTGCCGATGCCGGTGCCTCCCAGCTGCCCCTGGGTGGCCTGCTCGAACAGCGCATCGTCCGCCACCTCGCCGAAGTTCCAGCCCTCGCCGTACAGATGGATCGCCGAACCGTCGACGCCGTCCTTCGCGAGGGTCAGGGCGTCGAGCGCGTCGCGGATCGCCTGCATGTTCGTCGTCGAGTGGTGGCCCATGAGGTCGAAGCGGAAGCCGTCGACCTTGTAGTCGCGCGCCCAGGTCACGATCGAGTCGACCATGAGCTTCTGCGCGGCGAGGTGCTCGGTCGCTACGTTCTGGCAGCATGTCGAGGTCTCGACGCCGCCGGCCGCGTTCAGCCGGTGGTAGTAGCCGGGCACGACCTGGTCGAGCACCGACTTCTCGGCCTGACCGGATGCCGCCGTGTGGTTGAACACCTCATCGAGCACGACCTGCAGGTCCATGTCATGGAGAGCGCCGACCATCGACCGGAACTCGCTGACCCTGGCGCCGCCGTCGGCGTCGACCGCGTACGAGCCCTCTGGCGTCGAGTAGTGGTACGGATCGTAGCCCCAGTTGAAGCCGTCGGCATCCGCGACCGCCTGGATGCACGCCTGCTGTGCCGCGTCGGCCGGGCCGAACGAGGCGAGGTCGCAGTCGGGCACCGCCTGCGCTGCGCGGTCCTCCTCGATCGAGGCGATGTCGAAGGAGGGCAGCAGGTGCACGGTGTTGATTCCGGCATCCGCGAGCTGCTTCAGCTGATCGGTGCCCGCGCTGTCGCGGGTGAACGCCAGGTACGTGCCGCGCTCGTCGGCCGGAACCGTCTCGTCGCTGATCGAGAAGTCGCGGATGTGCAGCTCGTAGATCGCCCGGTCGACCGCGCGCTCGACGACCGGCGCTTCGGCCTTCTGCCACTGCTTCGGCTGCCAGGCCTTGTCGTCGAGGTCGATGGCGACCGAACGCCGCGAGTTCAGAGTGAGCGCCGTCGAGTAGGGATCGGTGACCCGGTTCGTCTCGATCGCACCGGTCGTCGGCGCATAGACCACGACCTCCCACAGGAACTCGTCGCCCTTGAGATCCTTGGCGCCCGCGACCGACCAGACGCCGGACGCCGCATCCCACGTGGCCTCGTGCCGAGCGGGGTCGCCCTCGGCGCCCTCGTCCCAGGTGAGAAGGGTCGCGCTCTGCGCCGTCGGCGCCCACAGCCGGAACGTCGGCTTCTTGCCCGAGAACGTCACGCCCAGGTCGACGTCGTCGAGGGCTGCGGCATAGAGATCGTCGAGAACCCCGGCGATCTGCACGCCGGTGAATGCGGAGGGCGCCCCCGTCTCGTCACGTTGGACGACCGCGAGCTGCGCTCGCAGCAGTGCCGCCGCATCGGCATCCGTCACCCGCAGGGCGAGGTATCCGTCGAGCGCGGGGAACCGGGCGAGCTGCTCGTCCGTCAGGCCGCCCTCGATCACCTCGAGCGCGATCGACTCGCCACCCGCGATGTCGCCGTCTGCCACCGCGAGCGAGGCGTCCGCCGAGGAGTACAGCTGATAGGCCGCCTTGTCGACAGACCCGAGAGTCGCCGGCCAGGCGATCGTCTCGGCGTCGACCCACTGTGCGCGCTGCTCTCCGGCGCCGGGGAGCTGCGGGTCCGCGCTCACGACCTCGAGAACGTGCGTCGCCAGCGTGTAGCGGAACGACGTCACGCTGCCCTCGGCCGCGCTGAACGAGATGTTCGCGCCGCCCGGCACTCCGTCGGCGCCGTAGTTCTCAGCCCAACTCAGGCCGTGCGCCACCTTGAGCTCGTAGGCTCCGGTGGGGAGGTCGGCGGTCGAGAACTCGTAGACGCCGTCGCGGTCACCGTCGGCCATGAGGGTGCCGAGGCAGTCGGGAGACCAGTCCGCCGCGCAGCCGAGCTCGTCCTGCAGAGAGCCCGGCAGCGTCACGATGGGTCCGTCGGCCGAGGACTGCACGATGTTCGTGCGCGGGTCGAAGTAGAAGGTGATCGGCCCGCCCGCGTGGGTGAGCGTGACGTTCGAGCCGTCCGGCACACCGTTCGCACCGTAGTTGACGGCCCAGCTGCCGTTGATCGCGGCCTTGTACTCGTAGTCGCCGGCCGGCAGATCAAAAGCCCCCTCCCATACGCCGTCGGCGCGCAGGGTCAGCTTCGCCTTCTCGCAGGCAGGGTCCCAGTCGCCCGCACAGCCCATCTCGGAGTTGAGACTGCCGGGCACGGTCACCATGTCGATCGGAGACTCGGGCTCCTCGCCGGCCGTCAGCGTCACGGCGTTGCCGACCGACGCGTACGTCGAGGCTGCGGCGTGGTTGCCCGCGGCATCCGTCGTCACGGCCCGGTATTCGACGAGCGTGCCGTTCGCGAGATCGCGGATGTCGTGGAAGACGCGGGGGTCGGTGTCCTCCGCGGTGCCGAGCGCCTGCCACTCCTCGGAGCCGACGACGCGCCAGGCGAAGCTCGTCTGCGCCCACTGATCGGCGATGTCGGCCTGCACGGCGGACTGTCCGGTGACACCGGCTCCGGCGGCGGGCACGACGACCTCGACGGATGCCGCCTCGGACGGCGCCGTGACGGTCGAGTCGGCTTTCCAGACCACCGCCGACAGAGCCGGCACCGTGATCGAGGCGGCCGCACCGGCATCCGTGGCGAGGGACGCGGCGTCACCGTAGAGCACCTCGTACGAGGCGTCGGCGGTCAGCGTGGTGAGGTCGACCGTCTGCGCGGTGGCGGCGTTGTTCACGGCCACCAGGTATTCGACCTTGTCGTCGGCATCCACGCGGGAGAACGCGTACACACCAGCACCGGACGCCGCGTACCGCTCGATCTGCGCGCCCTCGCTGAGCGCCGGGTTCGACTGCCGGAGCTCTGACAGCGCGGCGATGTGCTCGTAGAGCGCGGCATCCGTCGCATAGCGGTCGACCGAGCCGGCCTGCTCACCGGTGATGAGGTTCTGATTTGCGTAGTCGGCGACCTGGGTGGCGAAGAGCGACTGCCGGGCGTCCTTGTCGCCGCCGGGGCCGGTGAAGCCCTGCTCGTCGCCGTAGTAGACGACCGGCTGACCCCGGGTGAGGAACATGAGCTCGTGCGCCAGCTCGTCGCGCTCGAGCGGAGCATCCGTCGTCTGGAGGAAGGATCCGACCCTGCCCATGTCGTGGTTGCCGAGGAACGTGGGCAGTGCCGTCGCCGACGAGTCGGGTGTCGTGTAGCGATCGTCGCCCGCGAACAGGGACTGCAGGCCCTTGGCCGAATTGCCCGACGCGTAGCTGACGGCGGAGGACTGGAACGTGAAGTCGAGGATCGAGTTCATGTCGGTGTCTCGCACGTACGGTGCGAGCTTCACGGGGTCGGCGTCGTAGACCTCGCCGAACATGAAGAAGTCGTCGTTGCCCTTCTCGTGCGCGTAGTCGAGGACGTCGGCCGTCCATTTCTCCCAGAACTCGAAGTTCACATGCTTGACGGTGTCGATGCGGAAGCCGTCGATGCCGAGGTCGATCCACTTGTCGTAGACCTCGACGAAGCCGTTGACCACCGTCGGGTGCTCGGTCATCAGGTCGTCGAGTCCGCTGAAGTCGCCGTATGTGACCGACTCCCCCGACCAGGTCGAGTCTCCGCGGTTGTGATAGAGCGACGGGTCGTTCAGCCAGGCCGGCACCTTGACGTCGGCCTCGCTGTCGTCGATCACCGGCGTGTAGGGGAAGCTCGTCGCCGGGTCGAGTTCGGGGAACCCGTCGGTGCCCGCGTGGTCGGCCGGGTCGAACGCCGTACCCGCGGCATCCGTGTAGGGACTCGTCGCCTGGTCGATGTAGGAGTACTGCCCCTCGGCGTAGTCGATGACGTCGGCGGTGTGGTTGGTGATGATGTCGAAGTACACCTTGATGTCGCGGGCGTGCGCGTCGGCGATCAGCGCCTGCAGCTCCTCATTGGTGCCGAGGTGCGGGTCGATGCGGGTGAAGTCGGTGATCCAGTAGCCGTGATAGCCGGCAGAGGCGTTGGCGCCCTCACCCTGCACCGGCTTGTTGGCGAAGCTCGGCGTCAGCCAGATCGCCGATGTGCCGAGCCCCTCGATGTAGTCGAGGTTCTCGCGGATTCCGGCGATGTCGCCGCCCTGATAGAAGCCCTTGTCCGTGGGGTCGAAACCGGTGGTGAGCCGGTCGCCCTCGAGACCGCCGGTGTCGTTGGCCGTGTCGCCGTTCGCGAAGCGGTCGGTCATCACGAAGTAGAACTGCTCGCCGGCACCCGCCTGTCGGGCCGGGCTCGCGATGAGCGCCTCATCGTCGGAGGTGTAGCCGCCACGCAGGTCGGCGGCCTCGAGCCCGACGCGCTTGAGCGTGTCGTCGAACGTGAAGCGGAGGGTCGTCGGGCCGGCCACAGTCAAGGGGATGTCGTCGGCCCCGCCGTCGAGCCCGTACGCCTCGTCCCAGCCGTCGTTCACCGCGACCTTGTACTGCCACGTGCCCGCAGGGACCTCGAACTCGGCGGAGTAGATGCCCTCGGCGCCCGTGGGCTCGAGCTCGGTCTCGGTGCAGTCGGGCGCCCAGTCCGCCGCGCAGCCGAGCTCGGACTGCAGCGAGCCCACGAGAGCCACGGTGCGATCGGCCGCCGCGGCGGATGAGCCGCCGAGAGTGCCGGCCGCGCCGAAGCCCGAGACGACGAGCGCGGTGACGGCGAGTAGGGCGAGCGGACGTGAAGCGGTCGTCTTCGACCGAGCCGACTTGAACAAATGATGCTCCCTGATGGCGGCGGACACGACGACGTGTCCGGAGGCTTGCGAGTGAAGCTAGCAGGGCGGGGTCTATGACTGCAAGCGCTTGCAGTAGTGTTCTGGCGAAAAGTCAGGGGTGCGAATGTTGCTGATGGCCTTAAGTCGCAAACGCTTCCAGGATCGCGAATCCCGGGTGAGGAGGATTTCTCGCCGCGTTCACCGTCCGGACACCTTCGCCGACTACAACTGCAGATGCGCGGACACAGACTCAGACCGGATCGGGTAGTCACGTCATCCGCGCATACGGTGAGCGTCTGCTCCCGAAGAGACCCCCGCCGAATCGGGTCGGCGGGGGTCTTCTCTGTCTTGTCCGGCGAACATCGACCCGGCAGGCGCACAGCGGGTGCCGGGTGCCGGATTACAGCCGCTCGATGATCGTGGCGTTCGCCATGCCACCGCCCTCGCACATGGTCTGCAGTCCGAAGCGGCCGCCGACCGCGTCGAGATGGTCGATCAGGGTGCCGAGCAGGCGGGTGCCCGACGAGCCCAGTGCGTGCCCGAGGGCGATCGCACCTCCTCGCGGGTTGAGCTTGGCGGCATCCGCCCCGAGTTCCGCGGCCCAGGCCAGTGGCACCGACGCGAAGGCCTCATTGACCTCATAGGCGTCGAGGTCATCGATCGTCAGTCCGGTGCGTTCGAGAATGCGCCGCGTCGCGGGGATCGGGCCGGTCAGCATCATGAGCGGATCGTCGCCGACCACCGTGAACGCGTGGAACCTCGCCCGCGGCGTGAGTCCCAGCTGTTCGGCACGCTCGGCGCTCATCACGAGCGCAGCGGATGCTCCGTCGGTCAGCGGCGAGGAGTTGCCGGGAGTGATCCGCCAGTCGACGTCCGGGAATCGGGCGGCAAGAGCGTCGGTGCGGAACGCGGGGCTGAGTCCCCCGAGCCCCTCGGCCGTCGTCCCGGCGCGCACGGTCTCGTCGCCCGCGGCATCCGGAGCCTCGGCGACCGGGATGACGGTGCGGTCGAAGAAGCCTGTGGACCAGGCATCCGCCGCGCGGCGGTGCGACTCGGCGGCGTACTCATCCAGCGCTGCGCGATCGATGCCCCAGCGCTGGGCGATCAGCTCGGCCGAGACGCCCTGGTTCACGAGTCCCTCGGGGTAGCGCTCACGCAGGCGAGGCGACATCGGCGACCCGCCGGACGCAGACGATCCGAGCGGCACCCGACTCATCGACTCGACGCCGCCGACGATGACCGCGTCATACGCGCCGGCCATGATCCCCTGGGCGGCGAAGTGCACGGCCTGCTGGCTGGACCCGCACTGGCGGTCGATCGTCGTCGCGGGGATCGACTCGTCGAAACCCGCGGCGAGCACAGCCTGCCGCGCGATGTTCGACGACTGGTCCCCCACCTGACTCACGCAACCGAGCAGCACGTCGTCGATCTGCCTCGACTCGAGCCCGCTGCGCTCGAGTATCGCGGCGAGAGCACCCGCCGCGAGGTCGACAGGATGCACACCCGAGAGCGCGCCGCCCGGCTTGCCGCGTCCGACGGGAGTGCGGACGACATCGATCAGGACGGCTTCGCTGCGCGTGCTCATGCCTCCTATTCTCGCCCTGTCGCGGAGTGCGGGGACGGATGCCGCGTCGCTGCCCTGCACCAGCCTCGGCCATGCGCGCCCGCGACGGCCGGATTCCCGGCATCCGGCCGTCGCAGGCGCATTCGGCCTTCTGAAGCGTCCGGCATCGGTACCCGGCATCGGCACCCGGCACCCGGCACCCGGCACCCGGCACCCGGCACCCGGCATCGGTATCGGCATCGGGCATGCACCTCGATGCCGTCTTCGCGCGCGGCGAAAAACGACCGGCGCCACCCGGCATCCGAAATACAATCGAACACGCGCCCGCACCCCGGCGCATCCCCCACCGTCGAGGCGCCCGTGACCCGGGCGATCCGCTCTCTCCGAGGACCCCACCATGTCCAGCGAACCCATCACCGTCTCCATCCGCCGCGAGGTCGACCCCGAGCATGTCGCCGCCGCCACCGCCTGGGTGCAGACCGGCGTGAATCTGGCGCACCGATACCCGGGGTTCCTCGGATCCGGCTGGGTGCGCGACGGCGAGGACTCGCATGTCTGGCACATGCTGTACCGCTTCTCCGACGAGAAGTCGCTTGTGGCGTGGGAGCAGTCGGGCGAGCGCGAGTGGTGGAAGTCGACCGGCGAGCAGTTCGTGCGCAGTGAGCGCGTGCGCCGCCGCACGGGCATCGAGGGCTGGTTCGACGAGCCGACCACCGACACCATCACCCTCCCCCGCGCTGACGGCTCGACGACCACCGTCGCGATGGTCAGCACCCCGCCGCGGTGGAAGCAGGCCGTGTCGATCTGGCTCGGGTTCTTCCCGCTGAACCTCGCCTTCACCTATGCGCTGAGCCCCGTGCCCGGCTGGAACGAACTGCCGATCTGGCTGCGCGTGCTCGCCACGACCGTCGTGCTCACGCCGATCATGACCTACTGGGTGCTGCCCTGGGTCACGCGCACGCTGCGCCACTGGCTCAACCGCTGAGGCTCGGTCGCCTCTGCCGCATCGGTCTGCCGCACCTGCCGTGTGCGATCCGTCCGTGAGGTCGTGCGTCCGTGAGGTGCGTGCATGAGGTGCGCGCGTCCGTGAGGTGCGGCATCCGTCCGTCGTGTGCACCCGCGAGACGCGTGCGTCCGTGAGGTGCGGCATCCGTCCGTCGTGTGCGTTCGCCGCGCGAGCGGCTGCACATCTGTGAGGCCGGGCAGTGCATCTGTGCGGGGCCACTACCGCATCCGAATCGGGCGTTTCCGATGCGAAACTGACTCCGCACCGGATGGTGGATGCGAAACTGACCCCGCACCGGACTCCAGATGCGAAACTGACCCCGCACCGCCGCCGCGACGAGCGTCAGAGGTCGGCGACGGCGGCGCGCAGCGCCTTCTCCACGGCCGCGACCCCGTCGGACAACGGACCCGGTCGCCGCACGAGATACAGCGTGTTAATCGGCGGGTCCTGGGTGGGTCGCAGGTCGACGAGTCTGCCATCGGCGAGTTCGTCGGCGATCAGATAGGTCGGCAGGGCGGTGACGCCCGCCCCCGCAACCGCAGCGGCGGCGAGCGCGCGCAGGTCGGGGAAGACGAGAGCCGGTTCCCGGTCGAGACGGATGCCGAACACGTGGCGCCAGTACCGTCGGACGATCGGGACGTCTCGGTCGTATGCCAGCAGAGGTACGTGCGCGATCGCGTCCGGTGAGACGGCCGGAGACGGGTCGATGCTCAGCGACGGCGAGGCCACGAGCACGAATTCCTCGTCGAACAGCGGCATGCTCGGAAGCGCCCGTCCGCGAGGTCGCACGGCGGAGATCACCAGGTCGAGGCTGCCGACCCTCAGCTGATCGAGCAGGTCGTCGGCCAGGCCCGTGGTCACCGCAAGCCGCAGTCCGCCGGCCACAGCACTCGCGAGAGCCGGGGCGGCGACGGCGGCCAGGAACTCCCCCGCCCCGCCGAGGCGGATGACCGGCGGTTCGAGGGCCGGGTGGGTGCCGAGAGCATCCGCCAACGCGTCGAGCGGGCCCGAGAGCCGCGCGGCGAGCTCGTCGGCTCGGGGCGTCGGACGGATGCCGCGGGCATGACGGACGAACAGCGGCTCGCCGACGCTCGCCTCCAGCGCCTGCAACTGCGTCGTGACCGACGACTGCGCGAGTCCGAGCCTGCGCGCCGCCGCCGACACCGACCCGGATCGGTGCGCGATGAGGAAGGTGCGCCACAGCCCCAGGTCGGGCAATCCATCGGAATTCCGATTGCTCATATCGGCAATCTATCGGAATCGTTCGTCGCGGCGGGCCGTTGTCCTGGATATCGCATCCGCACGGCATCCGTCGTCCGAACCCTGGGAGCATCCATGTCATCCGTCCTCTTCGTCGTCTCCGGCGCCCGCACCTGGACTCTGACCGACGGCACCGAGCACCCCACCGGCTACTGGGCCGAAGAGCTGCTCGCCCCCTATCGCCTGCTCACTGCCGCGGGGCACGACGTGGTGTTCGCGACACCCGGCGGTGTCGAGCCGGTCGCCGATGCGTCGAGCCTCGGCGACGGGGATGCCGCGGCGCTCGCGGAGATCCCGGGGCTCAGCACTCCCCTGGTGCTCGCCGATGTCGACGGCGCCGCCTACGCGGCCGTCTACTACCCCGGCGGGCACGGACCGATGCAGGACCTCGCTGTGGATGCCGATTCGGCGGCGCTCATCTCGGCGACCGTCGCGGCGGGACGTCCACTGGCCGCGGTGTGCCACGGGCTCGCGGCGCTGCTGCCCGCACGCGATGCTGCAGGCGAGCCGCTCGTCGCCGGACGGCGCATCACCGGATTCTCCGACGAGGAGGAGCGCCTCGGAGGGCTCGCGGACCGCGCGCCGTTCCTGCTCGAGACCTCTCTGCGCGAGCTCGGCGCCGACATCGACGTGACCGACCCGTGGAGCGATCACACCATCGTCGACGGACTGCTCATCACCGGCCAGAACCCGCAGTCGTCGGCATCCGCAGCCCGGGCCCTGGTCGCGGCACTCGCCTGATCGGAGAGGCGCGGTCCGCAGGCGCGACATCCGGCACCCGCACCCGCACCCGCACCCGCACCCGCACCCGCACCCTGCGTGCGGGGCCAGTTGCGCACCGGAGACGCCCCATTCGGATGCCGAACTGGCCCCGCACCGAGTCCCGGATGCCGAAGAACTGGCCCCGCATCGGCGCCACGACCGTGCCGCGAGCGACTCGGCCGGCCGCCACGCGTCAGACGGCGGCGATCCGCCAGGATGCTGCGTGCGTCGCGCCGGGTTCGAGCACGACCAGGTCGGTCCCCGAGTTGAACGCGTCCGGCGGACAGGTCATCGGCTCGACCGCGAGGCCGATGCGATGGATCGCGTCGATGCCGGGGTTGTCGGCCGTGTGCACCTGCACCCACGGGCAGCGCTCGTCGAAGGTCATGACGACGCCGCTTCCGGCATCCGTCACCACGCGCACCTCGGCGACTCCGCCCTCGCGGGCGAGGCCGGAGAACGCGTGGTCGATGAAGACGTCGGCGATCGGGCGCGCAACGCGGAAGTCCCAGTGCGGATGCGCGGACACTCCCTCGAGCGCCACCGGGCTCAGCCGGTCGTCGGTGACGGTCAGCACCTCGGATGCCGGCAGGGTCAGCGTCCAGTCATCGACCCGACCATCGGGTCCGGCGACGAGATACGGGTGCGGCCCTGTGCCCCAGGGCGCGGCATCCGTCCCGAGGTTGCGCGCGGTGACGGTCTGCTGAAGGCCGTCGCCGCCGATGCGGTACTCGGTCTCCACCTCGACGCGGAACGGATAGCCGGTCTGCGGCTCGATCACGGCCGCGAGCACGACGCGGTCGTCGAGCACCAGTCGGTCTTCGAACTCCGCCCAGGCGAGCAGCCCGTGCAGCGCCTGTCCGCGGGCGGGCTCGGTGAGGGCCAGCTGATGCTCGGCGCCGCTGAACGTGTAGCGACCGTCGACGATGCGATTGGGCCACGGTGCGAGGGTGGTGCCGCGGTATCCGGGCCGCACCTCGTCGGCGTCGAAGGGCACGACCAGGTCGCGTCCTTCGAATGCGAGCAGGCGCAGCGAGGCGCCGACGCTCGCGATCACGGCTTCGTATCCGTGCCCGGTGATGCGCAGCTGACGCCCCGAGCGCGGCCGGCCGGCTCCCGTCATCACAGCCCCTGCGCGAGTCGGTAGTAGGCCTGGTTCCAGCGGACCTGCTTCTGGAACTCGGGCAGGGTAGTCGCATCGTCGATCACGAGCAGCTCGACCTCGGCCATCTCTGCGAAATCGCGGAAGGCCTCGAGCCCGACGGCGGTCGACATCACCGTGTGGTGCGCAGCACCCGCGGTCAGCCAGGCGGCGGCCGAGGTGGTGAAGTCGGGCTGCGGCTTCCACACGGCGCGGCCGACCGGCAGCTTCGGCAGCGACTGGCGCGGGGGCACGTTCTCGACGACGTTCGCGGTGAGGCGGAAGCGGTCGCGCATGTCGCTGAGGGCGACGACGATCGCGGGGCCGGGGTCGGCGGTGAAGACCAGGCGCACCGGGTCTTCCTTGCCGCCGATGCCGAGCGGGTGGATCTCGAGGGTCGGCTTCGCCGTCGTGAGCGAGGGCGAGACCTCGAGCATGTGCGCCCCGAGGATCAGCTCGTCGCCGGGCGTCATGTCGTAGGTGTAATCCTCCATGAGGCTCGCCCCGCCGGGCAGGCCCGCGCCCATGACGTTGGCGACGCGCACGAGGATCGCGGTCTTCCAGTCACCCTCGGCGCCGAAGCCGTATCCCTCGGCCATCAGACGCTGCACCGCGAGGCCCGGCAGCTGCTTCAGGGCGCCGAGGTCTTCGAACGAGGTCGTGAAGGCGCCGAAGCCGCCCTCTTCGAGGAACGTCCGCAGACCGATCTCGATCGCGGCCCCGTCGCGCAGCGACTGGTGGCGGTCGCCACCGCGACGAAGCTCCGGCACGACCTCGTACAGCTCTTCGTACTCGGCCACGAGGGCGTCGATCTCGGAGTCGGATGCCGCGGCGACGGCATCCGCCAGGTCGTTCACGCCCCACGTGTTGACCTGCACGCCGAAGCGCAGCTCGGCCTCGGTCTTGTCGCCCTCGGTGACCGCGACGAAGCGCATGTTGTCGCCGAAGCGGGCGAGCTTGAGCGAACGGGATGCCGCGAGGCCGGCGGCCGCACGCTGCCACGTCGCGATCTCCTGGCGCACCCGCGGGTCGCTCGAATGACCGACGACGGTCTTGCGCGGCACGCCGAGGCGCGTCTGGATGTAGCCGAACTCGCGGTCGCCGTGCGCCGCCTGGTTCAGGTTCATGAAGTCGAAGTCGATGTCGGCCCACGGCAGCTCGACGTTCGCCTGCGTGTGCAGGTGCGCGAGCGGCTTCTGCAGTGCGTCGAGACCGGCGATCCACATCTTCGCGGGGCTGAAGGTGTGCATCCACGCGATCAGGCCGATGACCCGGTCGTCGGCGTTCGCCTCGAGGGCCGTGCGCTTGATGGCTGCGGCATCCGTCAGCACCGGCTTCCAGACGATGGTCACGGGCACCTCGCCGGCCTCGTCGAGGATGCGGGCGATCTCCTGCGACTGCTCGGCGACCTGCGCGAGCGTCTCGGGGCCGTAGAGGTGCTGACTGCCGGTGAGGAACCAGACCTCGTAGCCGTCGAGCGAAGTGGTGAGCGGGGTGCGGGGCATGAGAGTCCTTGGGTGTTCCGGTGTCGGCGTGAAGAGTGCGCGTGGGGGTCAGAGAGCGGTGGTCGCGGCGGCTTCGATCGCGAGGCCCGCGCGGTAGCGGTCGAGGTAGGCGGTGAAGCCGGCGACGTCGGCAGGGTCGGGGTCGGCGACCGCGAGGGATGCCGAGGCGAAGACGTCGCGCTCGAGGTACTCCCCCAGCGACGCCGTCTCTGAGTGCGCGAGGTACGACGCGAGCACCGCGATGCCCCACGCGCCGCCCTCGGAGGCGAGCTCGCCCACCGCGACGGGAGCGCCGAGCGCTCCGGCGAGGAAACGCTGCGCGACCCCCGCGGTGCGGAACATGCCACCGTGCGCGAACATGCGGTCGAGTTCGACTCCTTCGGCGGCGAGCACCTGCATCCCCAGCGCGAGCGTGCCGAACACGCCGTACAGCTGCGAGCGCATGAAGTTCGCCAGCGTGAAGGCGCTGTCGGGGGTGCGCACGAACAGCGGGCGCCCCTCGGTGAGGCCGGCGATCGGCTCGCCCGCGAGGTGGTTGTAGGCCAGCAGGCCGCCGGCATCCGCCTCTCCGTCGAGAGCCTCGCGGAAGAGTGCGTCGAAGACCGCGTCATCGCTCAGCGGCTGCCCCGCGGCGGCGGCGAAACGGGTGAAGAGCCCTGCCCAGGCGGCCAGTTCGCTCGCGCCGTTGTTGCAGTGCACCATCGCGACGGCGTCGCCCGCGGGTGTCGTCACGAGGTCGAGCTCGTGGTGCACTTCGGAGAGCGGGCGCTCGAGCACGACCATCGCGAAGATGCTGGTTCCGGCCGAGACGTTGCCGGTGCGCGGCGACACCGAGTTCGTCGCGACCATGCCGGTGCCCGCATCGCCCTCGGGCGGGCAGAGCGGGATGCCGGAGGTCAGCGCGCCCGACGGATCGAGCAGGGCCGCGCCCTCGGCGGTGAGCGTCCCGGCGGCGGCGCCGGCGGGAAGGACGGTCGGGAGCAGGTCTTTGGCTGCGGCGGGAAGACGGTCGGCGGCGAGGGCGTCGTAGGCCTGCAGCATCCGCTCGTCGTAGTCTCCGGTGGCCGAGTCGATCGGGAACATGCCGGAGGCGTCGCCGACGCCGAGAACGCGCTCGCCCGTCAGCCTCGTGTGCACATAGCCCGCGAGGGTGGTGACGAAGTCGAGCTGCGGCACGTGCGCCTCGCCGTCGAGCACCGCCTGGTGCAGGTGCGCGATCGACCAGCGCAGGGGGATGTTCACGCCGAGCAGGTCGGTCAGCTCGGCCGCCGCGGCGCCCGTGTTGGTGTTGCGCCAGGTGCGGAACGGCGTGAGCAGCTCGCCCTGCGCATCGAACGCGAGGTATCCGTGCATCATGGCCGAGATCCCGATCGCGCCGAACGTCTCGGGGCGCACGCCGTGGCGCTCGTCCGCGTCGGCGACGAGACCGGCGTATGCCGCCTGCAGGCCTGTCCACACCTCGTCGATCGCGTAGGTCCAGAGGCCGTCCTGGAGGCGGTTCTCCCACGAGAACGACCCGGTCGCGAGCACCTCGGTGGCGTCGGATCCGATCAGACAGGCCTTGATGCGCGTGGAGCCGAGCTCGATGCCGAGGCTCGTGCGGCCGGCGAGGATGTCGTCGCGGGCGGTCGTGCGGGTCGTGTCGCTCATCGTCGGGCGTCCGAGTTCTGTCCGTAGACGTTCTGGTAGCGGTTGAAGAGGCTGTCGATGGCCTCCTGCGGAATCGGGATCAGCGGGCCGGCCTCACGGGCGTAGTGCACGGTGCGGGCCACGTCTTCGACCATGACGGCGGCCTTCACGGCATCCTTCGCGTCGACTCCGATGGTGAAGGGACCGTGGTTCTGCATGAGCACCGCGCGGCTGCGGTGGCCGGTGAGCGTCTGCACGATGCCGCGGCCGATCGAGTCGTCGCCGATGATCGCGAAGGGACCGACCGGGATAGGACCGCCGAACTCATCGGCCATGGCCGTGATGACGCAGGGGATCTCTTCGCCACGGGCTGCCCACGCGACGGCGAACGTCGAGTGCGTGTGCACGACACCTCCGACGTCGGGCATGTGGCGGTAGACGTAGGCGTGGGCGGCAGTGTCGCTCGAGGGCGAGCGGTCGCTGCCCGGAGTGCCGGGGATCACGGCGCCGTCGAGGTCGCACAGGATCATGTTCTCGGGCGTGAGGTCGTCGTAGCTGACGCCCGACGGCTTGATCACGAACAGGTCGGCTCCGGGCACGCGGCCCGAGACGTTGCCGCCGGTCCAGACGATGAGGTCGTAACGGACCAGTTCGCCGTGCAGACGGGCGACATCCTCGCGGACGGCCTGGATGGAGGCGTCGATCTCAGGGGAGAAGACGGGGGCTTCGTTGCTCACGGATACCTCGGGGTCGGCGGTGGTCACTGTGACCGGTCACAGCAGTGTGTCACGGAGGTCGGCGGACCGTCAAGACACCGGCGACCGCTCGGCGTCGCCGTGTGCGGGGTCACTTTCGCATCTCCCGTCTCGTGCGGGGCCACTTTCGCATCGGATACGGCGTATTCACGTGCAGAACTGACCCCGCATCGCGCCGCACATGCAGAACTGACCCCGCAGCGCGCCGGCACACACCCTGGCGCCGTTTCAGCGCGGCGGCGCCACCGAATCGCGGGTCACGAGCACGGGTGCCACCGGCGCGAGGTCGGATGCCGCGGCTCCGGCACTGCCCGCCAGCACCGCCGCCACCGCACGACGCGCCAATTCCGAGAAGTCCTGCCGCACGGTCGTGAGCTTCGGCCAGTAGTAGGCGGCATCCGGAGTGTCGTCGAACCCGACGACACTGATGTCTGCGGGCACCGAGAGCCCGACTTCCTGCAGACCGCCGAGCAGACCGAGGGCCATCTGGTCGTTCGCCGCGAATACCGCCGTCACACCCGAGTCGCGCACGGCGCGAGCCGCTGCATAGCCCGAGCCGGCGGTCCAGTCGCCCTCGATGACCGGTCCGGCGGCGAGTCCTCGTGCGGCGAGCTCGACCCGGAACCCCTCAGCGCGGGACTCGGCCTCGAGCCAGTCGGCGGGGCCGGCGAGGTGCGCGATGCGTGTGTGCCCGGCGTCGGCGAGTGCCGCGACGGCGAGTCGAGCCCCGGCCTCCTGATCGACCGAGAGGCCGCGTGCGCCGCGATCGGCTGCGTGCAGGGTGACGACGGGCACGCCGATGCGCACCGAGTCGAGCGCGTCGAGGGTGTGGGCGTGAGGCGCGACGACGACGATGCCCTCGACTCCCTGCATGACGAGGTGGTCGACCGCGGCGACCACGGCATCCGTGTCCCCCGCATCCGCGAAGGCCGCACTCAGCCAGTAGCCGACCTCGCGGGCCGACGCCTCGAGCGCTGCGATGCTGCGCGACGGGCCATAGTGCAGTGCGTCGGTGGCGAGCACCCCGAGCGTGCGGGAGCGGCGGGTGCCCAGCGCTCTGGCCGCGTTGTTCATGCGGTAGCCGAGTTCCGCCATGGCGGCGATGACGCGTTCTCGAGTCTCGGCGGCGACCTCGGGGTGGTCGTTGAGCACGCGCGACACCGTCTGCCGAGACACCCCTGCGCGCACGGCGACGTCGCGCACGCCGACGGTGCGGCGGGGCTCGCTGCTCGTGTCACTCACGCCGACGAGTGTATGCCGAGCGGCCCCGGCGCCTCGTCTTCGTGCCACTCTGGTGACATGCGCATCGCACTCACCGGATCATCGGGCAAGCTCGGCAGCGTCGTCGCGCGGGAGCTCCGCGCTCACGGACACGAGGTCATCGGCATGGACGTCTCAGGCACCCGCGGCCCTGACTTCGTGCAGGTGGACCTCACGGACTACGGCCAGGTCGTGGATGCTTTCACGGCCGTCGGCGACCGGCACGACGGCATCGACGCCGTGGTGCATCTCGGCGCCATCCCGGCGCCCGGCATCCGCAGCGACGTCGCCACCTTCCACAACAACATGCCCGCCACGTTCAACGTCTTCTGGGCGGCGGTGCGCCTCGGCATCCGCCGTGTCGTCTACGCCTCGAGCGAGACCGTGCTGGGCCTGCCATTCGACGTGCCGCCGCCCTACGTGCCGGTCGACGAGGACTACCCCGCCCGCCCCGAGTCGGTCTACTCGCTCGTGAAGACCCTCGAGGAGCAGCTGGCGAGGGAGCTCGTGCGCTGGGATCCCGACCTGTCGATCACCGCACTGCGGTTCTCGAACGTGATGAACCCCGAGGACTACGCCGAGTTCCCCGACTTCGACGCCGATGCGCTGCGCCGTAAGTGGAACCTCTGGGGGTACATCGACGCACGCGACGGTGCGCAGGCGGTGGAGCGTGCGCTCGAGGTGGCGGCACCCGGGTTCGACAACTTCATCATCGCGGCGGCCGACACGGTGATGACGCGTCCGAACGCCGAGCTGCTCGCCGAGGTCTTCCCCGATGTGCCGGTCGCCCGCGAGTTCGGCCCGAACGAGACGCTGCTGTCGATCGACAAGGCCCGCCGCGTGCTCGGGTTCGATCCGCAGCACTCCTGGCGCGACCACGCCTGAACTAACTCCGGCACGCGCGAGCGCCCCTCAGCGCCGGGCGATGGTCGATCCGCGGATCACGAGCCGCACCGGCAGGTGGTGCGCGCCTTCGCCGATGTCGATGCCGTCGATCGCATCGAACACCCGCAGCGCCGCCTGACGACCGAGCTGCTGCAGGTTCGCGTCGATGCTGGTGAGCTCGGGCCGGGCGTTGGTCGCGAGCACTTCCCAGTTGTCGTAGCCGATCACCGCGAGGTCGTCCGGCACGGTGCGGCCGAGATCGCGGGCCGAGTCGAGCACACCGCGAGCGATCTGGTCGGATCCGCAGAACACGGCGTCGATGTCCGGATGCCGCTGCAGCAGCATCGCCGCGGCATCCCGACCCCAGTGCTCGGTCCACTCCGAGAACATGGGCTCGCCCACGAGTTCGAGACCCGCCTCGCCAAGTGCCGCTCTGGCGCCGGCGAGGCGGTCTTGGGCTGCGGCATAGGTCGGGTCGCCCGAGATGTGCGCGATGCGCCGACGTCCGCAGGCCAACAGGTGCTCGATCGCGAGACGCCCGCCCGCGTAGTTGTCGGGGGTCAATGAGAGGTCGCGCGGGTCATCCGAGGGGGCGTACGCGTAGACCACGGGCACGGGGATCTCCTGCCCGAGCGAGGGGCGCGGATCCGTCTGACGGCCGACGACGATGATGCCGTCGACCCTGCGGCTCAGCAGCTCCTTCAGGTGGTGCTGCTCACGGATCGCGTCACCTCGCGCATCGCACAGGAAGACGTTGATGCGACCTGCGCCGAACGCATCCTCCGCGCCCATGAGGATCGGCAGCATGAAGCGGCCCTCGAGGTCGCTGGTGAGAAGGCCGACCGTGCCGGTGCGCCCGGCGAGGAGTCCTCGCGCCATGGCATTGGGGGTGAAGGACAGCTCCTCGGCGATCGCGCGCACCTTGGCGCGGGTGGCGACCGATACGTCGCCCCGATCGTTCAGCGCCTTGGATGCGGTCGAGATCGAGACTCCGGCGCGCGCGGCGACGTCACTGAGGGTCGCAGCTCGTGCTCCAGTCGTATCCGTCATCCCACTCCTTCGTGCTGAAAGGTTATCGGAACGAGGGTTGACGCGCCCTCCGAAACCACGCTATACCTTTTCGAAAGGGTTTTCGTAACTTTCGAAGAACCTGATCTTCACCCTCATCTCCACTCCCGGCGCTGCACTGCCGAAGCGCCACACCGCACCCGCTCGAGGACGAGCCCAGAGGAGCCCCCGCCCATGAACACCATTCGCACCCACGCCGCACGTCGGGCAGCAGCCGCCGTCATCGCGGCCGGCCTGCTCGTCGGCGGACTCGCCGCCTGCGCACCCGCCGGCGATGACGCCGCCTCCGACGAGCCCATCCCCGCCGAAGGCACCGACGACGGCACGACCCTGACACTGTGGACCCGCGCGCCGATCGAGCGCCAGGCCAAGCTGCTGGTCGACGCCTACAACGACAGCCACGAGAACCAGGTCGAGCTGACAGTCGTGCCCAACGACGACTACGTCGCGAAGGTCGGCGCCGCCGCAGGGTCGAGCGGCCTGCCCGACCTCTTCGCCGCCGACATCGTCTACGTGCCGAACTGGGCACAGCAGGGCCTGTTCCAGGACATGTCCGAGCAGATCGACGCCCTCGACTTCAAGGACGAGATCAACCCCGGGCACCTGTCGGCCGGCACCGTCGACGGCGCCGAGTACGTGCTGCCGTTCGCCCTCGACCTCTCGATGCTCTTCTGGAACAAGGAGCTCTTCGCCGAGGCCGGCCTCGACCCCGAGAAGGCGCCCGCCACGCTCGAAGAGTTCGCCGAAGCGGCCATGGCCGTGCAGGCGCTGAACAAGCCGGACACCTACGGCACCGCGACCGGCCTCAACTGCGGCGGATGCCTGGTCTTCACCTGGTTCCCCTCCATCTGGGCATCGGGCGACGAGGTCATGAGCGACGACGGCACCGAGTCCCTGCTCGACGGCGACTCGGCTCAGGCCGTCTACGACACGTGGGCGGGCCTCGAAGAGGCGGGTGCGGTTCTCCCGAGCTCGACCGATGAGGCTGGCCCCACCTGGACCGCCGCGTTCAGCGAGGGCAAGGTCGGCGTGATGCCTTTCCCCGCGACGCTGCTCCCCTCGCTCGAGTTCGACGCGGGAGTCGCCGGCATCCCCGGTGTCGACGGCGGCGCCTCGACGTTCGTCGGCGGCGACGGCATCGGCATCTCGAAGGACTCGAAGAAGGCCGCGCAGGCCTGGAACTTCCTCAACTGGATGATGTCCGAGGACGCCCAGGTCGAGGTGCTCGCGAAAGACGGCAACGCCGTCTCCCGCGGAGACCTGGCCGACAACGAGTATGCGGCCGCCGATCCCCGACTGGTGACGATCAACGAGGTCGCAGCCCAGGGCGACACCCCGGTGGCCCTGAACTTCCAGCAGGCGTTCAACGCCCCGGGCAGCCCGTGGCTCACCCTGGTGCGCAACGCCGTGCTCAACGGCGACGACTCGGTGCCCGCCGACAACGAGGAGATTACGGCGATCCTGTCGCAGTGATCATGCGGGGGCGGCGCGCCGCGTCGCCCCCGCATCCCCCCTCGTCAGTCCCCCATCGAAAGAGAACGTGATGACCCAGGCCACACTCCCGCTGCATCGCCGCAGACGGCGCACCGCCTTCGGCGGCCCGGTGCAGGGCTGGCTGTACGCGGCCCCCACGGCGATCTTCGTCGCCCTGCTGTTCATCGTGCCGCTGGTGCTGGTGCTGCAGATGTCGGCCTCGGACTGGCCCCTGCTGAGCGGCAACCAGGGAATCAACTTCCCGGAGAACTATGCGGATGCCGTCACGCACCGCCTCTTCTGGGATTCGATCCGCTTCACCCTGCTCTACACCGTCATCACGACCGTGATCCTGATCGGACTCGGGCTCGGCCTGGCCCTGCTCGTGCAGGAGTCCACCCGCTGGAAGGGGTTCCTGCGCACGGCCTTCCTGATCCCCAGCGCGCTCGGCCTGGCATCCGCGTCACTGCTCTTCTACGTGCTGTACTCCCCCATCGCCGGCCCGTTCGCGAACCTCATGAAGTCGTGGGGCATCACGTTCCTCGGCACGCCGGAGGGCGCACTGTGGTCGACCATCTTCCTGATCGTCTGGCGATACGCGGGCTTCTACATGCTGCTGATGCTGGTGGGCCTGCAGGGAATCCCGGATGACGTCTACGAAGCCGCCCGCATCGACGGCGCGAACCGCTGGCAGACCTTCCGCGACATCACCGTGCCGCTGCTCAAGCCGACCTTCGCGCTCACGACAGTGATGTGCGTGACCGGGTCGCTGCTCGCGTTCGAGCAGTTCTACATCCTCACCAAGGGCGGCCCCGACAACAGCACCATGACCGTCGTGCAGCTCATCTACAACGTCGCATTCCAGGGGCAGAACAGCCTCGGCATCGCCGGCGCCCTCTCGGTGATCGTGCTGCTCGCACTCATCGTCATCAACGTCTTCCAACTGCGCGCGTTCCGCCGCACGGATGAGAGCTGAGAATCATGTCCCAGACGCTGACGCGCACGATCGTCGCTCCGAACCATCAGCCGACCCCGCCGCGCTATCGCTCGAAGGCCGCTCGCGTCGTCCTCGGCATCCCGTACTGGGTGTTCACGACCGCGCTGGCCGTGATCTTCCTCTATCCGCTCATCTGGACCGGCGTCTCGTCGGTCAGCCCGATGGCCGGCACCAGCCAGACCGACGGCTGGGGCTTCGGCAACTACGCGGCCCTCGGCGAATACCAGGCCGGCATCTGGGTGTATCTGGGCAACTCGCTCTTCGTCTCGGTGCTCACCGTCGCGCTCACCCTGTTCATCTCGCTGCTGGGCGGATACGCGTTCGCGCGCTTCTCGTTCCCCGGCAAGAACGCACTGTTCCTCCTCACCCTCGCCATCCTGATGGTGCCGTATGCGACCCTGCTCATTCCGCTCTACGTGATCCTCAATGCGGTCGGCCTGCAGAACTCGCTGGTCGGCGTCGCGCTGGTGATCACGATGTTCCAGCTGCCGTTCTCGATGTTCATGATGCGCATCTCGTTCGAGTCGATCCCGCGGGAGATGGACGAGGCGGCGATGGTCGACGGATGCTCGAGCTGGGGCGCCCTGTGGCGGGTGCTGCTCCCTGCCGTCAAGCCCGGGCTCGTGACCGTCGGGCTGTTCGCGTTCCTCACCGCCTGGAACGACTTCATGGCACCGCTGATCCTCATCAACGACACCAACCGCATGACGCTGCCGCTCGCGGTGGCGAACCTCCGCGGACAGGTGCAGGGCGTCGTCGACTACGGCGCCACCGAGGCGGGAGTCGTCGTGCTGGCGCTCCCCTGCATCCTGCTCTTCCTGATCCTGCAACGACACTACGTGCGCGGCTTCATGTCCGGCGCCTTCAAGGGATGACCATGTTCGACACCACTGCACCGGCCGCCCCGGTGGTTCCCACGCACGGGCGTCTGCGCCCGCTCGGCCTCGACGAGGTGCGCATCACCGGAGGGTTCTGGGCCGACCGCCAGGCCGTCAACGGCACTGCCACTCTCAGCCACATCGAGTCGCGACTCGAGTCCGAGGGATGGCTGCCCAACTTCGACCTCGCCGCCGCCGGCACGCTGCCGGACGGGCGTCGGGGACGCGAGTTCGCCGACTCCGAGATCTACAAGTACCTCGAGGCGCTGGCGTGGGAGATCGGGCGGACGGATGCCGCAGCCGACAGCGACCTCGAGCAGCGATTCCGCCGGGTCGTCGACCGGGTCGCCGCCGCGCAGGAGCCCGACGGGTACCTCAACACGATGTTCGGCCGCGAGGGCCAGGACGAACGCTGGTCTGCGCTGCAGTGGGGGCACGAGCTGTACTGCCTCGGGCACCTGTTCCAGGCGGCCGTCGCCCGCGTGCGCACGAGACCGGATGCCGACGACGGTCTGATCGACATCGCTCGGCGCGCCGCGGATCTCGTCTGCCGCGAGTTCGGCGTCGACGGCCGGGACGCGATCTGCGGGCATGCCGAGGTCGAGGCGGGGCTTGCCGAGCTCGGCCGAGCGCTCGGTGAGCAGCGTTACATCGATCAGGCCGCGCTGTTCGTCGAGCGGCACGGTCGCGGGTCGCTCGGCGAGATCGAGTGGGGGCGCAGCTACTTCCAGGACGACGTGTCGGTGCGCGACGCCGAGGCTCTTCGCGGGCACTCCGTGCGGGCGAACTACCTGTCCTCCGCCGCAGCCGACGTCGCCGCCGAGCTCTCCGACGACTCGCTGCTCGACGCCCTGCGGTCGCAGTGGGATCGCACGGTCGAACGCCGCACCTATGTGACGGGGGGCCAGGGGTCGCACCATCAGGACGAGGCCTTCGGCGACGACTGGGAGCTGCCGCCGGATCGCGCCTACTCCGAGACCTGCGCCGGCATCGGGTCGATCATGTTCTCGTGGCGGCTGCTGCTCGCGACCGGTGAGGCGCAGTACGCCGACCTGATCGAGCGGACCCTGTTCAACGTCGTCGCGACCTCGCCCGGTGACGACGGGCGCTCGTTCTTCTACGCCAACACCCTGCATCAGCGCACGCCGGGGATCCCGGCGGATCCGGATGCCACGTCGCCGCGCGCCTCGTCATCGCTGCGCGCGCCGTGGTTCGAGGTGTCGTGCTGCCCGCCGAATGTGGCGCGCACGTTCGCGAGCCTCTCCGCGTATGTCGCGACGGCCGATGATGACGGCGTGCAGCTGCATCAGTACGCACCGTCGACCGTGCGCACGACACTGCCGGACGGCCGGATCGTCGCGTTCGATGTCTCGACGGACTACCCGGCGAAGGGCGATGTTCGCGTCACGATCACCGAGGATGCCGAGTTCACACTGACGCTGCGAGTGCCGTCGTGGGCGTCGGGAGCAACGGTGCGTGTGCACAGCGGGAATGAGGTCACGGAGCTGCCTGCACCTCCGGGTGCGGTCGAAGTCGCTCGTGCGTTCCGCGCCGGCGACATCGTCGAACTCACTCTGCCGATCGTGGCGAGGACCACATCACCGCATCCGATGGTGGATGCCGTGCGCGGCAGCGTCGCGATCGAACGCGGCCCCGAGGTGCTGGCACTCGAGTCGATCGACCTCGGCGGCGACATCGGCGACGCGATCGCGGCCGGGGAGCCCGTCGAGCGCGACGGTCACGTGGTGCTGCCGGTGCGCCACCGCTCGACCGGCGAGACGGTCGACGCCCCCTTGATCGCCTATCACGACTGGGCGCGGCGCGGTCCGTCGACCATGCGGGTCTGGATTCCGACGGTGTGAGTCAGCTCCAGAGGTCGGCGACGTGAGCCTCGGCCTCGCGAGTGCGTGCTTGCGCGCGGGCGGCCGCGGTGGCGGCGCTGGTGAGAGCGGTCTGCATGTCGCCGGCACACTCGTTCCATTCGCGGTGAGCGCGGGAGTAGGCATCTTGGGCGGCCCCGGTCCACAGGCGCCTCAGCCCGGTTGCTTCGGCGTCCAGGTCGTCAAGGAGCGCTCGGATATGCTGCGCGGTGTCGGCCAACGTCGCGATCGACTGGGCGAGCGGTTCGTGCTCGACACGGATGCGCATCAGCTGTCGCCCTCTTCGGATTCAGGTTTCGGCCAGCTCAGGTGCAGATCGCGGAGCTCGTAGGGCTGAGACACGTCGTCGGTGAGGAAGTACGTGTAGAAGACGACGGCCGCCTCGTCGGCGGTGAAGACCTCGTGCGGGTAGACCGTGGTGCGGTGGCGACCGTTGTCGTAGTGGATCACCTCGGTGGGCTCGCCTGTGCGGTCGCCGCCGGGCTTGCCGATCGCGTACTGGTGGGGAGTGCCGTCGGCCTCGATACGGCGCACCTCCAGCGCCAGCGCCTCAGCGGTTCCCGCGCACTGCATGTACTCCTCACTGAACGGGATGTCCTCGAGGAGGTCCGCACCTTCGGGCGCACGCCACAGACTGTAGGACCAGAACGTGGATCCGTTCATGCCCTTCAGTGACGCCCGCAGTTGCTCCGGGTACGGGCGGACGTAGTCGACGAAAGGGCCACGGCTCTCACCATTGATCTGGTCGATATGCGTAGGTGTACTCATTTCACAGTCTCCAGGACCACTCGGGTGATCTGTATCGTCTTGCCGTTGAGGGTGGCGGTCGCGGGGCGTTCGGGACTGACCGTGCTGTCGAATCCCTTTTGGGCTGCGTCGCGGCTGCCGGTGCCGCCCTTGACCTCGATGCCGGTGTAGGTCCCATCGGCATTCTCGTAGAGGCCGTCGTAGTAGCGGTGTTGATCTGACGTCGCGTCGGGCTTGTGACGGTACCCGTCGATGGTCGCACGAACTTTATCGTGGATGACCTCGACGCTGCGTCTGTCAGCGACTCGATCCAACCCGATCTTCTCGGTATCGACCCAAGGGCGTTGCCCGTCGCCGTTCCAGTGGCCCTTGATGTCACGGCCCCCGTGTTCAGGGTGGGGTGGCGGGCGCTCCACGATGCGGACCGCATCATCCCCGGTCGCCTCGTTCATCCATCGCGTCCCGGCGTGCCCGGCAGCGGCGAGGCCTGCGCCCGCGACACCCACGCCGGCCCAGGCGAGGCCGGCACCGGGGACGCCTCCAACTCCGGTGATCGCGAGGGCACCTCCGCCGCCGATCATCGTGCCGCCACCGACCACGAGCGCGACTCCGCCGAGGAGTTCGAGGAGGATGTCGGGGTGGTTGATGAGCGCGTTGCCCATCGAGGCGATGAAGTTCAGTTGCTCGATCGCCGGGTTGAGTACGGCGGTCTCGAACATGATCGAGCCGATCGCCCGGACGACTGCCCAGTTCGTCGCGCCTTCGGCCTGCTTCGGCGTCTGCAGGGGCGCGGCATCCGCCGCTGCGTGGATGGCGTTGGCAGCGTCGACGGCGTAGCGATCCAGCACACCCCGTGCGTTCGTCAAGACGTCGACCGCCTGTGCGCGCAGGTCCGCGCCGCCGTCGACGAACGGGACGTCGAGTTCGACGTGTCGCAGGTGAAGGTCGCGTTCCAGCTCACGCACCTTCACCTGGTGCTCCTGGCGTGAGGCGATCGTCGCTGCTTCGGCCTGCTCCCACAGGTCGATGGCGCGTGCGGCTTCGTCCTGCGCCCATCGCAGAGCATCGCCATAGGCCGACAGAGCGGCGGCGCCACTCATCAAGTACTCGCCGCACCTCTGCCATGACGACCGCACGTATTCCGCCCGCTCGAGGTACTTCTCATACGGGTACCCCGTCCACGCGGAATCGACCTCGAGGCCCCGCAACCCGTCCCGAAGGGCAGTGGCGGCCTCGGACCGAGACCGCCACGCGGACGCGACCGTATGCGCCGCGGCATACGAGCCCGGTATCAGCGCGACCGGGTCGTTCGTCGTCCCCAGCTCGGACATCAGTAGTCGCTCTCGGCCCAGATCATCTGGTCGAGTTCGCTGCTCGACGCCTCATCGCCCCGGTCGAACACCTCGGCGGTCTGCCGCAGGTTCTCCGCCACCATGTCGACGTCCGCGAGACGGCGCCCCAGTGCCGTCGTCCATGCGTCGCCGAATCGCGCCACCGCCGCGGTGATCGAGCGTGCGCCCAGCCCCGACGACTGCGCGACCACCGCCGAGCCGAAGTCGCCCCGCAGACTGGCGGCCTTCGTCGCGAAGGCGCGCAGCTCGTCGGTCTCCACATCCGTCATCGCACGCCATCGGTCACGAACGACAACGTTACGTCTTCATATGAGGACGTCACCGACATCCGCAGCTCGAATACCGGTGTTCCGAGATGGGACCTTCAGGGTGCTCAGACATGCGAATGGCCCCACCTCGGTGCGAGATGGGGCCATTCAGGCGATGGAGCGGAAGCTACTCCCGTTTTCGGGTGACCGCCCGCTGCAGCAGCACGAACACGAGCAGGATGCCGCCCGTGATGATCGTCGTCATCTCGGGCGGGATGCCTCCGTCACGCGTGATGAGCACGTTCATCAGACCGAGCACCAGCGCACCGACGACCGAGCCGAGCACGTATCCGTAAGCCCCTGTCAACACGGTGCCGCCGATCACTGCCGCGGCGATCGCGTCGAGCTCCCACCCGATGCCGGTGATGTTCTGAGCGGTGCCGAGTCGTGCGGTGTAGAGCACCGCCGCGAGACCGGCGAGACCGCCGCTGATCACGTAGACGAGCACCTTGGTGCGCTGCACGGGCAGACCCATGAGCAGCGCCGAGCTCTCCGATCCTCCGATCGCGTACACGGTGCGGCCGGTGCGCGTGCGGTGCAGAACGAAGAACGCGGCGGCCACGACGATCACCGCGATGAGCACGGCGGGGGTGATCACGAGGTCGTTGACCTTCGGGCCGTCGATGATCTTCAGCTGGGTGCCGATCCAGCGGATCGGCGACTCCTCACCCAGCCGCTCGGGCTTGGTGCTGAGCAGCGAGGCGAGGCCCCGACCGAGGAACATCATCGCCAGTGTCGCGATGAAGGGCTGCACGTCGAAGTACCGGATCAGCACTCCCGAGACGATGCCGAAGAGCACGCCGATGCCGATCATCGCGACGATCACGGCGAAGGCGTTCCAGCCGGCGTTCGAGAGCATCACACCGGCGACCGACGAGACCGCGATGATCGATCCCACCGAGAGGTCGATGCCGCCCGTGAGGATCACGAAGGTCAGCGCGACCGCGAGCACGATGAGGTGCGCATTGTTGATGAGCAGGTTCGACAGCGTGTTGAACTGCAGGATGCGGCCGTAGGCCACCTCGCCGAAGATCACCATGCCGACGAAGATGACCACCGAGGCGATCGTCGGCAGCACCGAGGGGTTCGCCGTGATCATGCGTCGCAGACGGTCGGCGACGCTCTCCGTCGCCCGAGGGGCCGGAGGGGCGGTCATGACGCTCATGCGGACACCTCTTCTTTCGCGATGATCTGTTCGACCGGGCGGGCTCTGCGTCGCGTCCGGAACCAGCTGCGCACGCGCTGCGACTGCAGCAGACACAGCACGACGATCACGATGGCCTTGAACGCCGGGGTCGCCGACGACGAGACGCCGAGATACAGCACGGTCTTGTCGAGGGTCGCGATGAGCAACGCGCCGACGAAGGCGCCGCTGAGTGAGAACTTGCCACCCGCCAGCGATGCGCCGCCGATGACGACCGCGAGGATCGCGTCGAGCTCGAGCTGGTAGCCGGTGCGGGAGATGTCGACGGTCATGACGCTGCCGACCGACATGATGCCCGCGATCCCGGCGAGGATGCCGCTCATGATGTAGGCCGTGAGCAGCAGTCCCTTCGGCTTGATACCCGCCATGCGGCTGGCCCGGGGGTTGATGCCGATCGCCTCGATCATCAGGCCCAGCGCGCTGCGCCTCACCACCCAGCCGACGGCGATCACGATCAGCACCGCGAGGATGAACACCACGGGGATGCCGATCACGAAGCCGTTCGCGATCCACCGGAACGCATCGTTGGATGCCGTCGTGTTCTGCCCGCCGGTGATCACCTTGGCGATGCCTCGGCCGGCGAGCATGAGCACGAGCGTGGCGATGAAGGGCTGCAGGCCGACATAGGCGACGAGGACGCCGTTGACCGCCCCCAGGATGCCGGTGATGACCAGCGCGAGTCCTACCGCGGCGAGCGCTGCGCCGAAGGAGTCGCCTGCGGCGCTGAGGAACTCCATCGAGACCGCTCCGGCGACGGCCATCAGAGATCCGACCGAGAGGTCGATGCCACCGGTGGCGATCACGAGCGACATCCCGATCGCGATCATCATGATCGGCGCCGCCTGGCGCAGGATGTCGATGAGGTTGCCGACGAGGTTGCCGTTGTTGGGGTTGATCGAGAGCGCGAGGTACGTCGGGTCCTTGATCACGTTCAGGGCGAGCAGCGCGAAGATCGCGACGATGCCCCAGAAGAACGGCTTGTGGATCAGGTCCCGCCAGATGGTGGTGCCGGCTGACGCGGTCATCGCGCTGCCTCCTTGTCGGTCGTGGGGGCGATGCTATCGGGCACGGCGCCGTCGGTGTCGTCGAGCGTCTCGGCAGCGGCCTCGACTCCGTGAGCGGCGATCACATCGACGATCACCTGCGCGGTGACGTCCGGTCCGTTCTGGATCTCGCCGATCTTCCGGTGGTCCTTCAGCACGACGATCCGCTCGGAGAGGCGCACGACCTCTTCGAGCTCGGAAGAGATGAACACCACGGCGACGCCGTCTTCGGCGAGCTCGGCCACCGCCTCCTGGATCTCGGCCTTCGCACCCACGTCGATGCCGCGGGTCGGCTCATCGAGGATCAGCAGCTCGGGCTGCGTGGCGAGCCAGCGGCCGAGCAGCACCTTCTGCTGGTTGCCGCCGGAGAGGTTCTTGATCATCCGGTCGGGGTCGGCCGGACGGACGTTGAACTGCGCGATGTAGCGGTCGACGATCGCATCCTGTTCCTTGCGGCTCATGGGACGCGCCCATCCGCGCTCCGCCTGCACGGCGAGGATGATGTTCTCGCGCACGGTCAGGTCTCCGATGATCCCCTCGTCGCGGCGGTTCTCGGTCGAGAAGGCGATCCGACGAGGCAGCGCATCGGCGGGCGACTTGAGGTCGACCCGGCGTCCATGCAGCTCGATCGTGCCTTCGTCGGTGCGGTCGGCGCCGTAGAGCAGTCGGGCGAGCTCGGTGCGCCCGGAGCCGAGCAGCCCGGCGAAGCCGATGACCTCGCCGGGGCGGATGTCGAGGTCGGTCGCCTCGACCGCTCCGCGTCGTGCGATTCCGGATGCCGCGAGCAGCGGCTTCTCATCGGCCTCGCGCGGCGCGCGGCGGCGGTTGCCTCCGAGCGACTTGAGCGCATCGAGGTCCTTGCCGATCATCTTCGAGATGAGAGCGTGGCGGTCGAGGTCCCGGGTGAGGTACTCACCCTCGTACAGGCCGTTGCGCAGCACCGTCAGGCGGTCGCTGATCGCGTAGACCTGATCGAGGAAGTGCGAGACGAAGAGGATCGCGACCCCCTGGTCTCGCAGTGCCCGGATCACGGTGAAGAGGCCCTCGACCTCGGCGGCGTCGAGGCTGGAGGTCGGCTCGTCGAGGATGAGCACCTTGGCCTTGATCGCCATCGCGCGGCTGATGGCGACGAGCTGCTGCAGCGCGATCGAGAGGGTCGAGAGCGGCCGGCGGGTGTCGAGGTGCCCCAGGCCGAGTCGGGAGAGGGCGTCGGTCGCAGCGCGGTGGGTGGCCGTCCAGTTGATGCCGAACACACCTCGCGTCTCATGACCGAGCATCACGTTCTCGCCGATCGAGAGGTTGGGGGCGAGGTTGACCTCCTGGTACACCGTCGAGATCCCGGCATCCTGCGCGTCGCCGGCGCCGCCGAAGCTGCGCTCCTGCCCGGCGACGACGATCGACCCGGAGTCGATCCGGTAGACGCCGGTCAGGGCTTTGATCAGGGTCGACTTGCCCGCGCCGTTCTCGCCCATGAGCGCGTGGACCTCGCCCTGGAACAGCCGGAAATCGACCTTGTCGAGGGCTTTCACGCCAGGGAACTCGATCGAGATCCCACGCATCTCGACGATGGGCAGTGCTTCGTTCATCGGTGTCTCCTCCTCCGGAAGAGCCCGGGCGGTGCGGCTGTTGCGGCACCGCCCGGGCTCACTGGCTGATCGCTCCGGCGGCGGGGTCAGTACTTGCGGTCGGCGAGCACGGCCTGTGCCGCCTCTGCGGAATCGAACGCCTCGCTGGGGACGACGATGTACGAGTCGACGTCCTCACCGGCGAGAGCCTTCTCGACGACCTCGAGGGCCGTCTCGCCGAAGAGCGGGTTGTACTCGTGCACGTAGCTGAGCTGGCCGTCGGCGAGCGCCTGCATGGCGTTCTTCGTGCCGTCGATCGTGGCGATCTTGACGTCCTCGCCCACCACCAGGCCGGCTTCCTCAGCGGCCTGCGCAGCGCCGAGACCCATCTCGTCGTTCTGTGCGAACACGAGCTGGATGTCGTTGTTCGAGGACTTGAGCATCGTCTCGAAGACGCTCTTGCCCTCTTCCGCCGACCAGTTCGCCGTCTGCGCGTCGAGCTTGGTGAGCGACGAGTCGCCGAGGCCCTCGTCGAAGCCGGTGTTGCGCTCGTTCACGACGCCGACGCCGGCCGGCCCCTCGAGCACGACGTAGTTGCCTCCGTCGGGGAACGTCGCCGCAGCCCAGGTGCCGACCTCCTTCGCGACCTCGACGTTGTCGGGAGCGATGCGGGTGACGTACAGGCTGTCGTCGTCGGGCTCGATGCCGCGGTCGAGCAGGATGACGGGGATCTCCGCCTCCTGTGCGCGCTTGAGCGAGTCCTCCCAGCCCGAGGCCTCGGTGGCCGAGAGCAGGATCACATCGACGCCCTCGTCGACGAACGACGTGAACGCGTCGATCTGCGACTTCTGGTCGAGGTTGGTGGCGGGTGCGTACTTGAGGTCGTATCCGGCTTCCTCCGTGAAGGTGTCCTGGATGTTCTGCTCGTTGGCCTCGCGCCATGCGCCCTCGGGACCGACGGCCACGAAGCCGACCGTGGTGACGTCGTCGCCGTCGCCACCCCCGTCGCCCGAGTCGCCGGTCGAGCAGGCCGCAAGGCCGATGGTGAGTGCGCCGACTGCTGCCAGGCCGAACGCGATGCGAATGCGCTTCTTCGCGGACATTTCTTCTCCTCGTTGAGATGCCGGTGGTCACTCCGGCGGTGGTGGACCAGTCATGGTCCGATCGTGATTGCAGGACACCTGCATCGCATGTCCTGCGGTGATGTTACCGGGAACAATTTCTGGAACACAAGAGGTCGAACGAAAATCAACGATGCATGAAGGAAAAGATCTTGTTACCGATCACAGCTCAACGCTGTGGCTGAGCTCAGCGGCGATCATCTCGACCACGGTGTCGACCGTGACACCAGGACCGTTGCTGAGCTCGCCGATCTTCTCGCGGTCCTTCAGCACGATGATGCGATCACTCAGCCGCACCACCTCTTCGAGTTCGGACGAGATGAAGACCACGGCCACTCCGTCACCGGCCAGCTGGCTGATGCGTCTCTGCACATCGATCTTCGCCGCGATGTCGATCCCCCGAGTGGGCTCGTCGAGGATCAGCACGTGCGGACGCACCGCCAGCGCACGGGCCAGCAGCACCTTCTGCTGGGTTCCCCCCGAGAGCAGGCCGACCGGGCGGTCGAGGTCGGCGGGATCCAGATGCAGGGCCTCGACGTACGTCTCGACGAGTCCCCGCGACTCCGCGTGCGAGAGCGGACGAGTCCACCCGCGCAGCGCCTGCAGCGACAGGATGATGTTCTCGCGCGCCGTGAGCTCGCCGATGATGCCCTGCGTCCCCCGGTTCTCGGCCGACAGCGCGATCCGGTGTCGCAGCGCCGCCGACGGGCTCCGCAGCTGCACCCGTTCGCCGTCGACCCAGAGCTCGCCGCTGTCGGCCCGCGCCGAACCGCTGAGCAGCGACGCGAGCTCGGTGCGCCCGGAACCCCGCAGCCCCGCGAGGCCCACGATCTCTCCGCGTTGGATCTCGACATCCATCTGCTCGAGCTCACCGCGTCGCCCCACACCGGACGCCTGCATCGCGGGCTCTCCGTCGTACGCGTAGTGGTGGGCCTTGCGCTCAGAGCCGAGCGCTCGGAGGCTGTCGATGTCCTTGCCGAGCATCTTCGAGATCAGGTCGGCCCGGTCGAGGTCTCGCGTCGCATACTCCCCCACGCGCCGCCCGTTGCGCAGCACGGTCATGCGGTCGCTGATCGCGAACGCCTGCTCGAGGAAGTGCGAGATGAACAGGATCGCGACCCCCCGCTGCCGCAGACCGCGGATGACGCGCATCAGGGTCGCGACCTCGGCGACGTCGAGGCTGGAGGTGGGCTCATCGAGGACGAGCACCCTCGGCTCGTCGACGACCGCGCGCGCGAGTGCGACGAGCTGCTTCTGCGCAGGCGTGAGCAGAGAGAGCGGCGTCTTCGGATCGAGGCCGTCGAGCCCGAGTCTGGCCAGCGCCTCCGCGGCATCCGCTCTCGTCCTCCGCCAGTCGATGCCGAACCGTCCTCGGCGCTCCCGCCCGAGCATCACGTTCTCCGCGACACTGAGATTCGGGCTCAGCTGGGTCTCCTGGAACACCGTCGCGATCCCCGCCGCTCGACTGTCGGCGACCCCCGAGAACCGACGGGGCTCGCCGTCGACGAGGACCGTGCCCTCCTCCGGCGCGAGGGTGCCGGTGATCACCGCGACCAGGGTGGACTTGCCGGCGGCGTTCTCGCCCATGACGGCATGCACCTCGCCGGGGAACAGCCGGAAGTCGACGTCATCGAGCGCGCGCACGCCGGGGAACTCGACCGTGATGCCCGCAAGCCGCACGACCGGCGCGGGACCACGGTCGGAGGTCATCGCACCTCCCGAGGTGCGGCCGATGAGCCGCGGGCGACGAGCTCGGTCGGGATCCGGGTGAGCGTGGGGATGTCCCGCCCTTCGATCGCCGCGCGCAGCATCTCGACCACCGCGACGCCCAGCGCCCCGAAGTCCTGGCGCACCGTCGTGAGCGGCGGGATGAAGTGCCGCGCCAGCGGGATGTCGTCGAAGCCGACCACGCTGAGATCCCGCGGCACCTCGAAGCCCCGGTCGTGCAGACCGTGGATCAGCCCCATCGCCATGTCGTCGTTCGCGGCGAAGATCGCCGTGTAGTCGGGCAGCCGCGTGAGCCCCTTCGCGAAGTCGTAGGCGAAGTCGGCCGACCAGTCGCCGACGACGATGGGCCGTTCGCGGATGCCCCACGACTTGGCCCGCGAATGGAAGGCCCGCTCCCGAGCCCTCGCGTCGAGCCAGTCGAGCGGACCCGAGAGGTGCAGGATGTCGCGGTGGCCGAGTGCGACGAGGTGGTCGACCACGGATGTCGTGCCCGCATGCTGGTCGATCGACACGGTGAGGAACGTCGGGTCGGCGTCTGCCTTGACGACCAGCATCGGCACGGTGATGGCGATGCGGCGCAGCGCCGCCACGGACGACGAGCGGGGCGCGATGACGCAGAGCGCATCGACTCCCTGGGTCACGAGATTGTCGACCGCCTCCTGCGGAGACAGCGGGTCACCCTCGTGCAGAGCGATCGGCGTGACGGAGTATCCGGTGGCACGTGCGGAGAGCTCGACCGCTCGCAGGATGCTGGTCGGACCGTGCGCCACCGCGCTCTCGACGATCACGCCGATCCGGCGGGTGCGCTGCGTGGCGAGAGCCCGCGCGACGAGGTTCGGGCGGTAGTCGAGCTCCTCGATCGCCTCGAGCACGCGGCGTTTCGTGTCGGGCTTGATGTTCGGGTGATCGTTGAGAACACGCGAGACCGTCATGTGCGAGACGCCCGCGATGGTCGCCACCTGACGGATGTTGGGCTTGTCTGAACCGACGTTCGCCATGCACACCTCCGTCGGCCGAGCCTCGGAGAATGTTACCGAGAACAAGCCCGGTGGTGCAATGGATCCCGCGGCAGCGGCAGGCGCTAGAGGCCCAGGCGCTCCAGGTAGGGGTTCACCAGTCGGCGCTCCGGGTCGAACCGCGCCGCGAGCGCGGCGAAGTCATCCCAGCGCGAGTAGCGAGAGCGCACCTCGGCGGCATCGAGCGTGAACACCTTTCCCCAGTGCGGGCGGGCGGTCTCGGGCAGTGCCGCCTCGAGCGTGGGCAGGAACTCGCGAACGGCCGCCTCGTCGGGCTTCCAGGTGAAGTGGATGCCGACGGCATCCATACCCTGCGATGAGCTCAGCCAGAGGTAGTCGGGGGCGACCGTGCGGATCTCGTTCACGAGCAGCAGCGGCGCGATCTGGCCGGCGAGCGTGCGGACCGCCTGGATCGCGGCGACCGCATCGGCGCGGGGCACCAGGTACTCGCTCTGGATCTCGGCGCCCGCCGACGGCGTGAACTCGAGCTTGAAGTGCGCGAGACGCTCGAACCACGGCCCCGGCACTCCGAGCTGCTCGGTGCAGGCCACCGGGTCGACGCCGATGATCGGATGCCGCTTCGCTGTCGCAGGCTCCGCTCCGAGTCGGTCGAAGAGATCGGCGCGGGTGTTCTCGCGCGCCTCGGGCTGTCGCTGCTTGACCCAGATCTGGTCGGCGACGTCGGTGTGCTCCCACCGCGAGAAGATGCTGACGCTCGTTCCGATGCTCGTCACCTCGTCGAAGTCGGCGAGGATCGCATCCCACGACGGATGCTCGAACACGTGCTGGGCGACCTCGTAGGCGGGCTCGACATCGAGCGTCACGTCGACGACCGCTCCGAGGGCTCCGAGGCTGACGACCGCGCCGTCGAAGTCGTCGTCTCCGCGAGCGAGCGAGCGGATCTCCCCTGCCGGCGTGATGATCGTCAGCGCGCGCACGGCGGAGGCCAGCGATCCCGTCGCGTCGCCCGAGCCGTGCGTTCCGGTCGCGACGGCTCCCGCGATCGAGATGTGCGGCAGCGAGGCGAGGTTCGCGAGCGCGAGCCCCTCGGCATCGAGCAGCGGGGCGAGGTCCCCGTAGCGCAGCCCGCCCGACACGCGCACGGCGTCACGGGCGTCGGCGACCTCGAACAAGACGGGCAGCCGGTCGAGCGCGATGAGCACCCCGTCGGTGTCGGCGATGTCGTTGAAGCAGTGCCGCGACCCGAGGAAGCGCACGGCCCCGCCCCGGGCGAGCAATCCCTGCAGCTCATCGATCGAGCTCGGGTGCTCGATCGCGGATGCGCGATAGGTGAGGTTGCCGGCCCAGTTGCGTTCGATGGTCATCGGGCCATAGTAGCCACGGCAGCCTCGCCCGCCATCGGAGAGGCACCGCGCTCGGCACGCGCATGGATAGGCTGACCGGATGACTGCGATGCCGCCGCCGCGCGCGACGATGAAGGACGTCGCCGCACTTGCCGGCGTCTCACCCAAGACGGTCTCGAACGTCGTCACCGGCACGGTCGCCGTTCGCGAGGAGACGAGGCTCAGGGTCGAGTCGGCGATGGTGGAGCTCGACTTCGTGCCCAACCTCAACGCCCGCGGGCTCCGCAAGGGCCGCTCGGGCATCATCGCCGTGGCCCTGCCCGACCTCGCCACCGCGTTCTCGGCCGAGCTGATGCATCGCATCGTCGACGCTGCGCACGATCGGGGCCTGGCGGTGCAGATCGAGGAGACCGCGACTGATCCCGAACGCGAGCGGGAGCTCGTCTCGCGCGCTCGCGCGCACCTGGTCGACGGGCTGATCCTGAACCCGATCCGCCTCGAGGACAGCGTGCTGAAGTACGCCGACCGGCTGCCCCCGCTCGTCGTGCTCGGGGAGGTCGAGCAGAACAGGGCCGACCACGTGCGGATCGACAGTCGCCGCGCCGCCGCTGACGTGACCCGGCATGTGCTGTCTCGCGGGGCGACCCGCATCGCGGTGATCGGCGCCGATGACGACGCGGCGGTCGCGACCGCCACAGGTCGCCTGCGACTCGAGGGCGTGCACGACGCGCTGCGAGAGGTCGGCATCCCGCGCGACACCGCTCTCGAGATCAACCCGATGCCGTGGTCGATGACGGGTGGGGCGGATGGCGTCGCCACGCTGTTCCGGCGGGGTGTGGCATTCGACGCGATCATCGCCTTCACCGACTCGCTCGCGCTCGGAGCGCTGCACGCGCTGCACGATCACGGCGTGAGCGTGCCGGACGATGTGATCGTGACGGGCTTCGACGATGTCGAGTTCTCGCGGTACACGTCGCCCTCGCTCACGACGATCGCCTTCGATCGTCGCGCGTTCGCCGACGCGGCCCTCACGCTGCTCGAGTCGCGCATGGACGACCGCTCCGCTCCCCCGCGCGCGCTCACCCTCTCGCATCATCTGCTCGAGCGCGACAGCACGCGGGGCACCCCGCGCGGCTACCGCCCCTGACGCGGCCCGGAAGCATCGGCTCACTCTTGCGCCGCTGATTACATCGATGTAATGATGTACCCCGACCCCGCCCGCTGTCACGAAGGAGTGACGATGACGCCCCCGCTCGATATGTCCAGACGGCAGTTCCTGACTGCCGCCTCCGTCACGGCCGCCGCGGCGCTGCTCGCTGGCTGCGCCCCCGGAACAGTCCCGGGCTCGAACACCACGACCCTCCAGTTCTGGCATCTGCTCTCGGGTGGCGACGGCGTCACCATGTCGCAACTGCTCGACACCGCGAACGCGGCGCAGAACGCGTACCGCATCCGCCCCACGGTGCTCGCCTGGGGCACCCCGTACTACACGAAGCTCGCGATGGCGGGCGCCGGTGGCCGCGCCCCCGACGTCGCGATCATGCACGCCACCCGAACGGTCGGCTGGGCCCCCGGCGGTCTGCTCGACCCGTGGGATCTCGACCGACTGGCAGACCTCGGCGTCGACGCATCGACGTTCCCGAAGCCCATCTGGGAGAAGGGCTTCGTCGGCGAGAACATGTACAGCGTCGCGCTCGACGCGCATCCGTTCGTCGCGATGTTCAACACCGACATCTGCGATGCCGCCGGAGTGCTCGACAGTGACGGTCGCCTCGCAGAGACGTCGTCTCCCGAGGATTTCGTCGAGCAACTGCGCACGATCGGCGGCAAAGCCGACGGCCACGCGCTGTCGTACGGATATCTCGGCGACGGCGCGCAGATGTGGCGCCTCTTCTACACCTTCTACTCGCAGCACGGCGGTGCGATGGAGCTGCCCGCCGGCGGCAAGGCCGTGATCGACAAGGATGCCGCGGTCGAGTCCCTCTCGCTCATGCGCACCCTGCTCGACGGCGAGATCGCCCTCGCCCAGGCCGACTACGGCAGCGCCGTCGCCGAGTTCGCGACCGGCAAGAGCGGCATGCTGTTCACCGGCGTCTGGGAGCTCCGCACCATGCAGAACGCGGAGATCCCGTTCGATGCGACCATGATCCCCACGCTCTACGGCACCCCGGCGGTCTACGCCGACTCGCACTCGTTCGTGCTGCCGCATCAGACCAACGCCGACGAGAAGAAGCGCGACCTGACGTACCAGTTCGTCGCCGACATGCTCAAGGGCTCGTTCGGCTGGGCCGAGGCCGGGCACATCCCCGCCTTCCTGCCGGTCACCGAGTCGCCCGAGTACGCCGATCTCGTCCCCCAGGCCCACTACGCCGAGGCCGCGCAGCACGTCGTGTACGACCCCACCGCGTGGTTCACCGGATCGGGCTCCAACTTCCAGGGCGAGTTCGGCGCCGCGGTGCAGGGCGTCCTGCTGTCGGGCGATGACCCCGCGGCGGCGATCGACCGGTTCGAGGCACGGGTGAACACCCTGCTCCGTCAGCCCAACCCGGCAGACCCCGAGGGGACGTTCGCATCATGACCACGGCAACCGACTCCACGCGCACCATCGTCACCGGCTCCAAGGCCGCCATCCCGATCCGTCGCGCCGGCTCCCGCAACCGCGAGCAGCTCATCAGCTGGGCGTTCCTCGCTCCGTTCCTGCTCGCGTTCGTGCTGTTCCTCGCCTGGCCGATCGTGCACGGCATCATCCTCAGCTTCACCGACCAATCGCTCACGGGCGCCGGCGGCTCCTTCATCGGCTTCGCGAACTACGCCGAGGCGCTGACGGATCCGAAGATGTGGCAGTCGATGGGCAACACGGTGTGGTTCACCCTGCTGTCCACTGTGCCGCTCGTTGTGATCGCTCTGCTGATGGCGGCTCTCGTCGACCGCGGCATCCCGGGTCAGTGGCTGTGGCGACTGTCGTTCTTCATGCCGTATCTGCTCGCCTCGACCGTGATCTCGCAGATCTGGGTGTGGATCTTCAACCCGCAGATCGGTGCCGCGAACAACATCCTCGAGTTCTTCGGTCTCGAGCCTCTCGCCTGGCTCCAGAATCCCGACACCAACATGCTGTCGATCGTGATCGCCACCGTCTGGTGGACGGTCGGATTCAACTTCCTGCTGTACCTCGCGGCGATGCAGAACATCCCGCCGCAGCAGTACGAGGCCGCATCGCTCGATGGCGCGGGGCCGTGGCGCCAGTTCTGGTCGATCACTCTTCCGCAGCTGGGACCGGCGACCGTGCTGATCCTGATCCTGCAGATCCTGGCGTCGCTCAAGCTCTTCGATCAGGCGTACCAGATGCTCGGCGGTGTCGCGAGTGACACGACCCGCTCGATCGTCCAGTACATCTACGAAGCCGGCTTCGTCAGTTACCGATTCGGCTACTCGGCCGCGATCTCCTATGTGTTCTTCGCCCTCATCGTCATCATCGGCGTCGCGCAGGCTCTGATCACGCGCCGCCGGAAGGAGTCGCAGCTGTGATGTCCACCGCCACTCTCACCGAGACCATCACCACGACCAAGCCCGCGCGGGCCCGTCGCCCGCACCTGCCGGGCGAGAAGCCGTTCGGCGTGCTGCGCATCAGCGCACTCGTCGTCCTCATCGTCCTGGCGGTCGGCTGGCTGCTGCCCTTCCTCTGGGCGATCGCGACGGCGTTCAAGACCGAGACGGATGCCGCCAGCGGCGACCCGTCCTGGATCGGCGCCTCGGGCCCGACGATCGAGGCGTTCACCGCGATCCTGTCGCAGGGCAACGTCTACACCTGGGCGTTCAACAGCCTGTGGACGTCGATCGCCGTGACCCTGATCACGCTCACGATCTCGGCATTGGCCGCCTACGCCTTCTCCCGGCTCGACTTCACCGGTCGCAAGTGGCTGTTCGTCGCCATCATCGCCTCGATCGTCGTGCCGCCGCAGGTGCTCATCATCCCGCTGTTCTACGAGATGCTCGCGTTCAACATGATCGACACCTACTGGGGTCTGATCCTGCCGCAGGTCGTGGCGCCGGCTATGGTGTTCATCCTGAAGCGCTTCTTCGACGCGATCCCGATCGAGCTCGAAGACGCCGCCCGGGTCGACGGCGCCAGCCGACTGCGCATCTTCTGGTCGATCGTGCTGCCGCTGTCGCGCCCGATCCTGGCATCCGTCGCGATCTTCGTGTTCATCGGCGCCTGGAACAACTTCCTCTGGCCGTTCCTCGTCATCAACGACACCACGCTGATGACGCTGCCGGTCGGCCTCCAGACGGTGATCAGCGCCTACGGCGTGCAGTACGCCCAGGTCATGGCTCAGGCCGTGCTGGCAGCGCTGCCGTTGATCGTCGTGTTCATCATCTTCCAGAAGCAGATCGTCAAGGGCGTCGCGACCAGCGGCTTCGGCGGTCAGTAGTCCCCCACCCGGCTCGAGAGCCAGAAACAAGGAGAGCAATGTCTCAGGCCCGCATCACCATCGATCGCGACTTCACCATCGCCGACGTCCCCCGGAGGCTCTTCGGGTCGTTCGTCGAGCACATGGGGCGCTGCGTGTACACCGGCATCTACGAACCGGGGCACCCGCAGGCCGACGAGCGCGGCTTCCGTCAGGACGTCCTCGCCCTGGTGAAGGAGATGGGTCCGACGGTGGTCCGATACCCGGGAGGCAACTTCGTCTCGGGCTACCGTTGGGAAGACGGGGTGGGCCCGGTCGAAGACCGCCCGGTGCGCATCGACGGCGCCTGGCACACGATCGAGACCAACGCCTTCGGCCTGCACGAGTTCATGGACTGGGCGAAGGATGCCGACGTCGAGGTCATGGAGGCGATCAACCTCGGCACCCGCGGGGTCGAAGAGGCCCGGTCGCTCGTCGAATACGCCAACCACCCCGGTGGCACCTACTGGTCGGACCTTCGTCGCAAGAACGGCGCAGAGCAGCCGTTCGACATCAAGCTGTGGTGCCTGGGCAACGAGCTCGACGGCCCGTGGCAGATCGGCGGCAAGACCGCGACCGAGTACGGACGCCTCGCGCAGGAGTCGGCCAAGGCCATGAAGCTCGTCGACCCGACGATCGAACTCGTCGCGGTCGGCTCGTCGGCGCGGTCGATGCCGACGTTCGGCACCTGGGAGCACACCGTGCTCACCCACGCCTACGACGAGGTGGACTTCGTCTCGATGCACGCCTACTACCAGGAGCACGACGGCGACGCCGAGTCGTTCCTCGCGGAGTCGGTCGACATGGATGCGTTCATCGACGGCGTCATCGCGACGATCGACGCCGTCAAGGCCGCGGGCAAGCACACCAAGCAGGTCGACATCTCGTTCGACGAGTGGAACGTGTGGGATCAGCGCACGTTCAACGACGTCGAGTCGGTCGAGATCGCGAAGGCGGGGTGGAAGAAGCACCCGCGGCTGATCGAAGACACCTACAACGTGACGGATGCCGTCGTCGTCGGCACCCTGCTCAACAGCCTGCTGCGTCACGGCGACCGCGTGAAGATCGCCAACCAGGCGCAGCTCGTCAACGTGATCGCGCCGATCCGCTCGGAGGAGAACGGCCCTGCCTGGCGTCAGACGAGCTTCTGGCCCTTCGAGCGCATGGCTCGCCTCGCCAAGGGCCGCATCCTGCGCCTCGCGGTGTCGGCGCCGCAGATCGAGACGAAGCGCTACGGCGGGGTCGACTCGGTCGACGCCGCAGCCACGTGGGACGAGGAGACCGGACGAGTCGTGGTCTTCGTCGCGAACCGCTCGCTGACCGAAGAGAGCGACCTGACCGTCGAGCTGCGCGGCCTGACCGGCCTCCGCGTCGTGAACGCCGAGACGCTGACGATCCCCGAGGGCGGCGACCGTCGCACCGCGAACCTCGAGACCACGCAGGATGCCGTGCACATGGTGCCGCTCGGCGCCGCCGAGGTCGTCGACGGGTCGGTGCGTGCGACGCTGCCGCCGCTGTCATGGTCGGTGATCGAACTCGCCTGAGGTTCGGCTCGACAGGAGAGGGCCCGGCATCGGATTCCGATGTCGGGCCTTCTGCGTGTCCGGCATCCCGCGCGCCTGCACCACGAAGCACCCCGCAGACGCGAAGAAGCCCGGTATCGATCGATACCGGGCTTCTCAGCGATGGGGTTCGCGGCCGAGGCCGGTCACTCCGTCAGATCGTGATCAGGCGATCAGCTCTGGATCTGCTGGCGACGACGCACGACCAGCAGCAGTCCGCCCGAGAGCAGGGCGAGCGCGATGGCTCCGGCCGTCAGCGGGACGAGCATGTCGGAACCGGTCGCGGCGAGACCGCCGTCACCCGGGGCGGCTGCGCCACCCTCACCGGGAGCGGGAGCGGCTCCGCCACCGCCGGCGACCGGTGCGGCGAGAACAGCGAACGCCAGGTCGGTCGGAGCCGACGAGACGCCGTCGATGGCCTGCGTGGCCGAGACCGTGTAGGTGCCCGACTCGAGAGCCGCACCGAAGTCGACGCTCCAGGCACCGTCCTCGACAGTGGCCGTGAACGTGCCGCTCGCCGCGGCGAAGGCGCCCGCGAGGGCCGCCGTGTTCGCCGTGGTCGGCTCGGCGCCGGTGAGCTTCACCGTCACGGTCGCTCCGTCGATGCCCGAGCCGGCGAGTCCGGAAGGACCGTCGTTGTGGGCGAACTCCGCGCCGTTCGTGACCGAGGTCACGGCCGGCGAGACGGGGATGACCGAGAACGACGCGGTGGCCTCAGGCGAGACCTCGTCGTCACGGGTCTGCGTCACGACGACGCTGTGCGAGCCGTACTCGAGGGTGAGTCCGTCGACGGTCCACGAACCGTCTGCGGCGACCTCGGTCGTGCCGAGCACGTCGTCGGTCTCGGCGTCGGTCACCGTGATGGCGGTGGCCGGCAGGCCGGTGCCGCTGATCGCGGTGACGGTCTCGTTGGCAGTCGAGCCGTCAGCCGGCGAGGTGATGACCGGTGCGACGAGCGGAGCAGGCACCACGGTCACGTCGATCGAGACGGTCTCGGAAGAGCTGAAACCGGTGCGTGCACGGACCGAGATGGTCTGCTCGCCGAGCTCGACGGGGCCGACGACCGAGAAGGCGCCGTCCACGACGTCGACCGTCTGGTCTGCGCCGAAGCCGCTGACCGTGACCTTGGCCGCTCCGACAGCGGTTCCGGTGATGGCCGTTCCCGGCTGCACCTCTGCACCGTCGGTCGGGCTCGTGATGACCGGTGCGTCGAGGTCGAGTGCGACCTGGTAGCCGTTGGTCTTGGGCAGAGCGGTCACGAGCGATGTCGCCCAGGTGAACTGCTCTTCGGTCGCGGTCGCCTCGGAGCCACCGCTGATGACGCCGACGGCCGCGTTGCCCTGGATGACAGCGCCGCCGGAGTCACCGGGAGCCGCGGGAGTGTTGCTCGAGAAGCCCTGAACCCAGTGGCCGTCGATGCTCGCCCATCCGTCGAGGATGTCGTCGCCGTCGACCACGCCGGTGGTGAAGCCGGTGGTGCGACCGCTCTTGTTGACCTCGCCGAGCGCCGGGGCGGCGACGGACTTGATCGCGATGACGCTGTCAGCGAGTGAGCTGAGCGAGTCGCCGGCCGTTGTCCAGTCGGTGACCGCGGGAACCGGGTTCCAGCCTGCGGCCTCGTCGATGTCGATGACCGAGATGTCGGTCGCGGTGGTGTCGCCGTTCGAGCCGAGGCCACCGTCGCCGCCGCCGAACTGGGCGAAGCCGAACGTGCCGAGCAGTTCGACCGACGCGGGGAGCGAGGGGGTTCCGCCGACTGCCGGCTCGTCACCGGGAACGGTGAGAGTCGTGTCGGTGAGCGGTTCGCCGCTCTCGTCGAAGGCACAGTGTCCGGCGCTCAGGAGCGCAGGGTCACCGGTGGGTGTGAATGCTGCGAAGCCCACGGAGCACGACCAGGCGGCACTTCCAGGCTCGTTGGCAAGGAAACCGTCGAGGTCGGGGCTGACCGACAGGTAGCCCTGTCCGCCGACGACGTCGCCCTCATCGAACGCCGAGAGCACACGGTCGACCTTGACGACGGCTGCGTCAGGGAAGCCCTCTGTCGCGGCGATCTGCGTGATCTCGGAGTCGGCGGACGCGCTGTCAGCAGTCACGACGACGACGTTGCCGCCATCCGCGGTCTGTCCGACGGCGACCATGTCGGTGCCGACCTTGTCGAGTTCCGCCTTCGTCTTCAGCACCTGAGCAGGAGCGTCCTGGCTGGGTGCGTCGGTCGAATCTTCAGCGAACGCCGCAGGCGCTCCGAGGAAGAGCCCCGAGAGGGCGAGCGTGGTGGCGGCCGTCAACGCCAATGGGCGGCGGCCTGTCACTCTGTGCTTCATGTGATGTATGTCCTTGCTGGTCACGGATCGTCAGTCAGTTTCATCTCCGGCAGTGTGCGATGCACACAGAACCGTTCGCCTCCCGGTGGAGGCGTGAACTGCGACGCTGGCCCCCCGACAAGCAGGATCCTGTTCGTCGAGACGAGCAGGGATCTCCAGAAGCGTACCCAGTAAATCCACAGAATGGGGAAATTGTTTACCAGAATTTCGCCTCTTGACCTGGCCCTCTCGTTTGCGATACGGCAGGACGACCGCCCGCCGCACAACGGATTGCGTTCGCAGACGACACGGTTACCATGGCCACCATGAGCACCCACCGCAGAGCACGCACCCTCGTCGGCCTCGCGATCCTGGGAGCCTTCGCCGTGATGGGCGCAGCCTGCGCGACCGGCGGCCCCAGCAGTGCGCCGACGTCGAGCGCCGACCCGAACGGCGAAGACAGCGCCGTCGTCGAGAAGCTCGTCGGACTGTGGGGAGAGGATGCCTCCGGTCAGCCGCACCTCGAGTTCACCGCCGACGGCGAGGTGCACGGCAGTGACGGCTGCAACGGCATCACGACGACCTACTCGGTGAACGGCGACCGTGTCGATCTCGCCCGATTCGCCTCGACGCTGAAGGCGTGCCCCGGAGTGGACGGCTGGATGCGGGGCGTGCGTGCGGTCGAGATCGACGGCGACGTCCTCGTGATCAAGGACGCGTCCGGCACGGAGCTGGGCACCCTCCCGCGCGCGAGCTGACGTCGCGCCGCGGAGTGCGGCATCCGATCCGGCGACCGACCCGGGTTCGTCGACCCGGGCCGGTGCGCCGATCAGTTCTCGATGTGGCGTTCGTCGACGCCGTCGTAGAACGACAGCGGGCGGATCAGAGCGTTCGCACCGGCCTGTTCGATGATGTGCGCCGTCCACCCTGTGACCCGCGCCGCGACGAACAGCGGCGTGAAGGTGAGGGTGTCGAAGCCGATGAGGTTGTAGGCAGGACCCGACGGGTAGTCGAGGTTCGGGTAGATGCCCTTGCGCGCCACGAACTCCGACTCGAGAGCGTCGTACAGCTCTGCCACCTCGGCCTTGTCGTAGTGCTCGACCAGGGTGTCGAGCGCCGCCTTCATCGTCGGCACCCGCGAGTCGCCGCTCTTGTAGACGCGGTGCCCGAAGCCCATGATCTTGCGCTTCTCGGCCAGCGCCTTGTCGAGCCACGGCACGACGTTCGAGGCCTCGCCGATCTCGTCGAAGATGTGCAGCACAGCCTCATTGGCGCCGCCGTGCAGCGGCCCCTTGAGCGCGCCGATCGCCCCGACCACCGCCGAGTAGAGGTCGCTGAGGGTGGAGGTGATCACGCGGGCCGTGAACGTCGAGGCGTTGAACGAGTGCTCGGCATACAGGATCATCGAGCGGTTGAACGCGTCGACGACCACCGGATCGGGCTCCTCGCCGAACGTCATCCAGAGGAAGTTCGCCGAGTAGTCGAGGTCGTCGCGCGGTGCGATCGTCTCCTGCCCCCGGCGGCGGCGCTGACCGTACGCGACGATCGCGGGGAGAGCGGCGAACAGACGGATGCTGCGCTCGAGGTTCTCCTCCGGGCTGCCGCCGGCATCGAGCACCGATCCGCCCGCGTTCGTGTCGGAGGCACCGATCAGGCTGACCGCCGTGCGCACCTCGTCCATCGGATGCGCGTCGAGCGGAACCAGGTCGATCGCCGTCTTCACGCTGTCGGTCAGAGCGCGATGGAGGCGCTCCTCCGCGCGGAAAGCGGCCAGCTCGTCGGCCGTCGGCAGCTCGCCGTGCCACAGCAGGTAGGCCACCGCCTCGAAAGGCTGGGTCGCCGCCAGCTCCTGCACGGGATATCCGCGGTAGAGCAGGCTGTTCGTCTCGGGGTTGACCTTCGAGATCGCGGTCGTGTCGACGACGACCCCGGCGAGGCCCTTCTTGATGTCCGGCTCGGTCATGCTCACTCCTTCGTGACGGTGAAGCCTGCGACGCCGGAGTCGAACTGCTTGTAGGACTCGTAGTCGATCAGGTCGTAGAGATCGGCACGGTGCTGCATCTCACCGAGCTTCGAGGTGAGGTGCCCCTCCTCGTTCAGCGTATCGAGCGCACCGCCCGCCGCGCCCATCGCGATGCGCAGCAGCGACACCGGCCAGATGACCATGTTCACACCGGCATCCCGCAGCTGGTCGACCGAGAACAGATCGCTCTTGCCGAACTCGGTCATGTTGGCGAGGATCGGCACTTCGAGCGCATTCGCCATCGCCTCGAACTCGGCGAGGGTGCGCATCGCCTCGGGGAAGACGGCATCCGCCCCGGCATCCACCAGCGCCTTCGCACGATCGATCGCGGACTCGAGTCCCTCGACCGCGCGGATGTCGGTGCGCGCCATGATGAGGAAGTTCGGGTCGCGTCGAGCGTCGGCGGCGGCGCGGATGCGACGGATCGCCGTGCTCTCGTCGACGACGCTCTTGCCGTCGAGGTGGCCGCAACGCTTCGGGTTGATCTGGTCTTCGATGTGCGTGCCGGCGAGGCCGGCATCCTCGAGCTCCTGGATCGTGCGGGCGACGTTCATCGGCTCGCCGAAACCGGTGTCGGCGTCGACGATCGCGGGGATGTCGGTCATCCGCGCGATCTGCTTGGCCCGACCGGCGACCTCGGTCAGCGTGGTGAGGCCGATGTCGGGCACCCCGAGGTCGGCAGAGAGCACCGCACCCGAGATGTAGACCCCGTCGAAGCCCTTCTGCTCGATCAGTCGGGCGCTCAGCGGATTGAACGCGCCGGGGAAGCGCAGCAGCTCGCCACTCGCGAGCCGTTCGCGGAACAGACGGCGCTTCTCGGCCGGGGTGACGTGCGAATACAGCATCAGAACAGGCCCTTCGGGGCATCGGCGCCCTCGAGCAGGCCGGGCTTCGCGATGATCGACAGCTCGCCGACCTCCGCGGCCGTGAGCTCGGGCAGACGCTGCACGAGCTCGAGGAACCGCTCGATCTCCGCGGGCTCGAGCACGGGCTCGGCGAGCAGGCGGAACTTCGCGATGTAGTTCTCACGGGCGAACGGACGAGCACCCAGCGGGTGCGCGTCCGCGACGGCGATCTCATCGACCACGGTCGTGCCGTCGGTGAGGCGGAACTCGACGCGCCCGCCGAACGCCTTCACGTCGGGGTCTTCGGAGTGGTAGCGGCGGGTCCACTCGGCATCCTCGGCCGTGGTGATCTTGTGCCACAGGGCGACCGTGTCTGCGCGACCGGCCCGCTCGGGGGTGTACGAATCGACGTGGTGCCAGCCGCCGTCCTGCAGCGCGACCGCGAAGATGTACGGGATCGAGTGGTCGAGCGTCTCGCGGGATGCAGTGGGGTCGTACTTCTGGGGGTCGTTCGCACCCGAGCCGATCACGTAGTGCGTGTGGTGGCTGGTGTGCAGCACGACGGCCTCGATGTTGGCGGGGTCGCGCAGCGCCGGGTTCTCGGTGCCGAGCTTGCGGGCGAGGTCGATCCACGCCTGCGCCTGGTACTCGGCCGAGTGCTCCTTGGTGTACGAGTCGAGGATCGCGCGCTTCGCCTCGCCCGCGGCAGGAAGCGGCACCTCGTAAGCGGCGTCCTTGCCGTCGAGCATCCAGGCGATCACGCCGTCTTCGCCCTCGTAGATCGGCGCGGGACTCGTCTGACCGCGCATCGCCCGGTCGACCGCCTCGACGGCGAGCTTGCCGGCGAAGGCCGGGGCGTGCGCCTTCCAGGTCGAGATCTCGCCCTTGCGGCTCTGACGCGTGGCGGTGGTGGTGTGCAGGCCCTGACCGACGGCCTGGTAGATCGTCTCGACGTCGAGCCCGAGCAGCGTGCCGATGCCGGCGGCGGCCGACGGGCCGAGGTGCGCGACGTGGTCGATCTTGTGCTTGTGCAGGCAGATCGCGCGCACGAGGTCCATCTGGACCTCGTAGCCGGTGGCGATGCCGCGCAGCAGCGCGCGGCCGTCGGCCTGCACGTGCTGGGCGACGGCGAGGATCGGCGGGATGTTGTCGCCCGGGTGCGAGTACTCGGCCGCGAGGAACGTGTCGTGATAGTCGAGCTCGCGCACGGCCACGCCGTTGGCCCACGCCGCCCACTCGGGGCTGGTGCGGTGGTCGAGCGCCGCGCCGAAGACCGTGGCGCCGATGCCGCCGGTCGAGACGGGGTGGCTGAACGCCTGGGTGCGAGCCGCGTTGATGGGCCCGCGGGTGAGGGATGCCGCGGCCACCGACGCGTTGTCGATGATGCGGTTGATGATCATGTCGGTGACGTCCTGCTCGACCTCGACCGGGTCGGCGGCGACCTCGGCGATCTTCCAGGCGAGCTGGTCTTCGCGGGCGAGGTTCTCATCGCTGCGGTGGACGCGGACGTGGTGGGTGACGGTCATTTCACACCTTCTGGGTTGGCGGTCAGGGAGTCGAGGATGCCGGTCAGCGCATTGTGCAGATGCACGTGCGTGGCGTGGGCGGCGAGGTCACCGTCTCGGGCGGCGAGGGCCTGCGCGATCGTTCGGTGCTCGGCGGCTGAGGCTGAGAGGCGGGCCGGCTTGTCGCGGGCCATGCGGCGAACTCGCACGAGGTGGGTGCGCACGGTGCGCAGGGCCGAGGCGATGTAGTCGTTGTCGACCGCACCGTCGAGAGCGGCATCGAAGCGGGCGATCAGGGCGTAGTACGCGTCGCGGCCCTCGACGGCGGTGAGGTCGACGTGCGCGAACTCGTCGGCGAGGGCGGCGAAGAGGGCGGCGTCACCCCGCTGGGCCGCGAGTCGGGCGGAGGTCTCTTCGAGCGCGCGGCGGATCTCGAACAGCGCGCGGATGTCGTCGGCATCCAGGTCGGCGACCACCGTCACTCGCGGCGACTGCTGCACGACGAGGCCGTCGGCGGCGAGGCGGCGCAGCGCTTCGCGCATCGGGGTGCGGCTGATGCCGAGGCGGGCGGCCTGCTCGACCTCGCCGAGCACGAACCCCGCGGGGAGGGCTCCGGACTGGATCTCCTCGAGCAGCGCGGCGTGGGCTCGATCGCCGGCGGTGATGCGATCGGCGACAGAGCTCATGCCCTCAGTGTATACACAAATACGTTTCGTATGATCAGGGGCGCGGTCAGCGGGTGCTTCGCGTATACATTGCGCTACCGCTGCGGCCGCTCCACGGCATCCGGCACCGGCTCGACGAACTCGGCGGGACGCGGCTCGCCGAGCTTCACCACGACGACGCCAACCAGCACCAGCGCCCCGCCGAGGGCCTGCAGCAGATCGGGCAGCTGTCCGAGCAGCAGCCAGCCGAAGAGCAGCGCGGCGACCACCTCGGAGAGCGCGACGAAGGATGCGAGGCGGGAGCCGAGCATCCGCGTCGACGCGATGCCGAGCACATAGGCGAGTGCCGTCGCGACCAGGCCGATCGCGAGCACCGGCACGAACCACGGCACGGTGCCGAAGCGATAGGTGATGTCGTCGGTCGTCCAGGCGATGGGCAGGATGCCGGCGAGTCCGGCGACCGTCAGCGCGATCGCGCCGAGCAGCAGCCCACCCCCGGCGAGCGCGATCGGAGGCAGTCCGGTGTCGGCCTTGGCCGAGAGCAGGAAGTACGTCGCCGCACCCACCATCGCGGCGAGTGCCCAGAGGATGCCGGCGACATCGACCTCGGCGCCGGTGATGATGTCGAGCATCAGCACGAGTCCGACGAAGGCGATGGCCGCGCCGATCACGCTGCGCCGACTCGGCCGCTCGCCCCGGCGGAGCCACAGCCAGAGGATGACGGCGATCGGCGCGGTGTATTCGATGAGCAGTGCGAGGCCGACGTCCATCACGGCGACGGCCTGGAAGTAGCAGAGCTGCGTGGCGGTGACGGCGAGCAGGCCGTAGGCGGCGACCATCCCGGCGTTCTTGCGGAGCACTGCCCACCGCCCGCGCAGCGACAGGACCGTCGGCACGAGCAGCACGAGTGCGGCGACCCAGACACGCGCGGTCACGGCGGCACCGGGCGTCCACCCCGCATCGATGAGCCCGCGAGCCCAGGCGCCGGACATCCCGAACGCGAAGGCCGCGCCGATCGCCAGAGGCAGACCGAGACGCACGCCGCGCATCGAGATGTCATTCGCAACTCTGCTCATGACAGGTGACGCTACTCGTGCACGTTGTAAGGTGTCAACATGAACTTCACCGATGACACGGAAGAGGCGCTCCGCGCAGCCATCCGGCTCGTGAACTCGGCGGAAGAGCCCGAGACCCTCGAGACGCTCGCCGACTACGACGCCTTCCTCGCGGACTTCCCCTACTCCGGCCGCCTCGACCGCGACGACGCCGAGCTCTCCTCGCTGCGTGCGATCCGCCCGCGCCTGCGCTCCATGCTCATCGCGCCACGAGACGAGATGGCCGAGCACGTCAACGCCGCGCTGGCCGAAGCGTCTCTCGCGCCGCGACTCGTGCGCCATGACGGCGTGGACTGGCACCTGCACGCCGTCGCCGACGAGCGCCCCCTCGCCGAGCGCGTGCTGATCGAGACCGCGATGGCGCTGATCGACGTCATCCGCACCGACGAGGGATCCCGCATCTCGATCTGCGCCGACGACACGTGCGAGGCGCTCGCTCTCGACCTGTCCCGCAACCGGTCGAAGCGCTACTGCTCGACGACCTGCACGAATCGCAACGCGGTGGCGGCGTATCGTGCGCGGCGCGCGAGCGCCTGAGCCGCGGCATCCGGAGGACGTTCGGTAGCGTCGTCTCGTCATGACCTTCCCCCCTCCCTACGACACCTGGTTCCCCGACGCCGAGTTCGACGCCGCTTACGGACACACGCTCACCACGCTCCGCGAGATCGCACCGGTTCCAGCGCCGGACGGCTTCACCGCGCGATGGCAGGCGTGGCGCGCACAGGCGAAGACGGTGGATGCCGCACCCGCCGTGCTGTCCACCGAGAGCATCCACGGCCGGCGGGTGTCGATCATCGAGCACGCCGGAGTCGACGGCATCCGACTGCGTGCCTGGCTCGTCGAGCCCGTCTCGCCGCCCGCGCGGGTGGGCGTCGCGCACAGCCACGGATACGGCGGGCGGGATGCGATCGACCTCGCTCGTATTCCCGAGGATGCAGCGGCGATCTTCCCTGTCGCCCGCGGGCTGCCCACGCTGAACACGGGCATCGGCGCCCCCGAGATCCAGGCCGAGCATGTGCTGGCCGGGATCGAGAACTCCGACGACTACGTGCTGGGACTCTGCGCCCGCGACCTCTGGCTCGCGGCGGATGCCCTGACCGCGCTCGTCGGACGCGTGCCGCTCTACTACGTCGGCGAGAGCTTCGGCGGCGGCATCGGAGCGCTCGCCCTGCCGTGGGACGACCGGTATATCGGGGCGACCCTCATCGTCCCGAGCTTCGGGCAGTACGACGAGCGCCTCGCCGTTCACTGCCTCGGCAGCGGGGAGACCGTGCGCGATCACGTCGCCGCGCATCCCGACGCGCGCGAGGCGCTGCGCTGGTTCGACGCCTCGTCAGCCCTCGGCTTCGCCCGCGTTCCGGTGCGCGTGGAGGCGGCACTGTGGGACCCGTACGTGCCGCCGCCCGGACAGTTCGGCGTCGCGAACGCGGCGCGGATGCTCGAACTCGCCGTCCTCCCCGCCGGCCATGCCGACTACCCAGGGGCCGACGAGGTGACAGCCGAGGCCGTCAGAGGCGGCCGCGCCCACCTCGCGCGCGCACTGCGCGCCGCCTCCGCTCCATGACTCCGGAGAAACTCGCATGGCGAGCCCGACGGGTTCGGGCGATCCAGGAGCAGCGCACACCCGCGCTCCCCGGCCTGCGCATCCGAGCACTGGACGCCACTTGTCATCACAGGTACACTCAACTTGTCATTACAGGTTGCGCAGCGCCGCAGCATCCGCACGAGGAGCACCGATGCCCCAGTTCCACACTCCCCCGATCTCGCCGATGGCGATCGCCTTCGACGCCGAGAAGCTCACGCTCTCCCCGGAGGGACCCACTCTGACGCGGCGCATGTCCGACCTCGAGGGACTCTTCCTCGACGCCGACGCCTGGGCTGCCGCGGCCGCCGGCGACAACCCCGTCGTCTACACCGTGGTCAGCTCTCCCGTGCCCGAGGTCGACCGCGAGCTGCCGCAGTCGATCACCACGATCATGCCCGGCGACACCTCGGGAGAGCTCTGGATGACCAAGGGCCACCAGCATCCGAACCACCAGGGCGAGATCTACCTCGCGCTGAAGGGCCGCGGCGGGCTGCTCATGTTCGACGGCGAGCGCACCGAATGGCTCGACATGCTGCCCGGCACGATCGGCTACATCCCGCCGGGCTGGGCGCACCGCTCGGTCAACACGGGCGACGAGCCCTACTCGTTCCTCGCGGTGTACCCGGGCGGCGCCGGCCACGACTACGACTGGGTCCTCGAGCACGGGATGGGCTCTCGGGCCTATCGCGCCACCGAGGGCGTGGACCTGCGCCCCTACTCCGCGTCCCCCCCCGCGGAATAGGCTCCGGCCATGCTGATCGCGCACGATCTGGGGACCACCGGCGACAAGGCCTCCCTGCACCATGACGACGGACGCCTCGTCACCTCGGTCACGGTGCCGTACCCCGCGCACTTCGCCGCGGGCGGCATCGCCGAGCAGGATCCGGCGGACTGGTGGGATGCCGTCGTCTCGGCGACCCGACAGCTGATCGACCGTGCGGGCGTCGACCCGTCGACCGTCGGCGGACTCGTCGTCAGCGGCCAGATGATGGGCACCGTGCTGCTCGACGCACACGGCGAGCCGGTGCGCCCCGCGATCATCTGGGCTGACACCCGCTCGGGCGCGCAGACCCGTGCGCTCGAAGAGCGTCTCGGCGCACAGGACGCCTATCGCGTGCTCGGCCATCGACTGAACCCCACCTACTCGGTCGAGAAGGTCATGTGGGTGCGCGACAACGAGCCGGATGTCTGGGCGCGGGTGCGGCACTTCTGCGTCGCGAAGGACTACATCGTCTACCGTCTCACCGGGCGCCTCGCCACCGAGCGCTCCGACGCCTCGGGCACCAACGCCTACGACCAGGTGCGCGGCGAGTGGTCGGCCGATGTGCTCGCCGCCGCGGGACTCGACCCCGCTCTCTTCCCCGAGATCCTCGAATCGACGACGATCGCCGGGTCCCTGACCGCCGAATCGGCCACCGACCTCGGGCTTCCGGCATCCGTCCGCGTCGTCATGGGCGGCGGAGACGGCCCCTTGGCCGCCGTCGGTTCGGGCATCGTCGCGCCCGAAGACGGCGCGTACGTGTGCCTGGGCACCTCGTCGTGGATCTCGTTCGCGAGCCTCACACCGCTGCACGACCCGCAGATGCGCACCATGACGTTCGACAACGTCGTGCCAGGATCCTTCGTGCCGACCGCGACCATGCAGGCCGGCGGCGCCTCGGTGCAGTGGATCGCCGAAGCCCTCTCCCCCGACCCCGCGCGCCCCGACACCGCCCGGCTCACCGCGGAGGCCGGGGGCGACCTCGACACCGAGGACCTCTACTTCCTCCCCTATCTGCTCGGCGAACGATCCCCGCTGTGGGACCCGCACGCCCGCGGAGCCTTCGTCGGCCTCGCCCGTCACCACACCCGCGCGCACCTCACCCGAGCCGTGCTCGAGGGTGTCGCGTACAACTTGCTCACTTGCATCCAGGCGTTCCGCGAATCCGGTGCGTCGATCGACCGCATCGACGCGGTGGGCGGCGGAGCACAGAGCGACGCCTGGCTCGGCATCCTCGCCGACGTCTGGGGTGTGCCGATCCGACGGCGCACGATCGTCGAAGAGGCCAACAGCCTCGGCGCCGCTGTCACCGGTGCCGTCGGCCTCGGCCTCGCCGACTTCTCGGCGGCGCGGGCGCTCAGCGAGGTCACGGCGGAGTTCACTCCGGACGCCGGCCGGCACGCCGTGCACGCGCAGCGGCATTCGCGCTTCGTCGGCGCCTACGCCGCGCTCGAGCCGTGGTTCGCCCAGGCCCCCGCCACCCGAGGCGCCTGATGGGAGTCATCCTCGCGACCAGCCGATCGTTCTCGGACGGAGACCTCGACCTCGTCGGGCGAGCCAGGGCCGCCGGTCACGAGATCGTCCGGGGCCCCGCCCACCACGGGCTCACCGAGCTCGCACCCCTGCTCGCTGCCGCCGAGGGGTGGATCGCGGGCACGGGTCCGGTGACCGACGACCACCTGGCCGCCGCGCCGAACCTCAGGGTCGTGGCCCGCTACGGCGTCGGCACCGAGGCGGTCGATCTCGACGCGGCGCTGCGGCGCGGCATCCCGGTGACGAACACCCCGGGGGCGAACGCGGATGCCGTCGCCGACCACGCCGTCGGCCTCATGCTTGCGGCGCTCCGGTTCATCCCCGACGGCGATCGCCGCGTGCGGGCCGGCGACTGGGCCGTGCGGCGCGGTCGCGAGCTCGGAGCCGCCACGGTCGGCATCGTCGGGTTCGGTCGCATAGGCCAGGGCGTCGCGCGACGTCTGAGCGGTTTCGGCGCACGCGTGCTCGCGGCAGATCCGTTCCTGCCGGCCGACGTGATCGCCGAGCGCGGCGCCGAACCGGTCGACCTCGACGAGCTGTTCCGCACAGCCGACGTCATCACCCTGCACGCCCCGGGCGGGCAGACGCTCGTCGATGCGGCGCGACTCGACGGCATCCGCCCCGGCACGATCCTGGTGAACACCGCCCGCCCCGATCTCGTCGACGAGGCGGCACTCGCCGCCGCCCTGCGTGACGGACGCCTCGGCGGATACGCCGCCGACACCCTGACCGGCGACACCGCGGCGAGCGCGAGTCCGCTGCTCGCCGACGACCTCGCCGACCGTGTCACCGTGACCCCGCATCTCGGCGCGCAGACGACCCAGGCCGTCGACAACATGGGCTCGATGTCCCTCGACGATGTGCTCGCGGTTCTCGCCGGCACCGCTCCCGCCCACCCCGTCTCCCCCCGACCCTGAAGGACCCAGCGATGACCATCACCGAGAACACCGCGACCCCCGCGACCACGACCGGCGGCTACATGGGCTTCGTCGGCGTGAGCACCGGCTCGTCGTCGATCATGAAGGTGTTCCCGAAGTGGGCCGAGGTGCTGGGCCTCCCCACCGAGAACCTCATCGGACACGACCTTCCGATGGATGCGACTCCCGAGCAGTACGTCGCCATGGTCGAGCAGATCCGCGACGACCCGCAGCACCGGGGCGCACTGGTCACGACCCACAAGATGAACGTGTTCGCCGCGGCATCCGACCTGTTCGACGAGCTCGACCCGTTCGCCGTCTCGTGCTCCGAGATCTCGAGCATCTCGAAGCGGGGTGACCGCCTGATCGGCCGCGCCAAAGACCCCCTCACCGTCGATCTCGCACTCAAGGACTTCCTGCCGACCGAGCACTTCGCCCGTACCGGGGCGGAGGTCGTGATCCTCGGCGCCGGCGGCTCGGGCACCGCGCTCAGCTGGGCGCTGGCGGAGAGGGCGGATGCTCCGGCGAAGATCACCGTGACCGCTCGCGACGACGACAAGCTCGACCACCTGCGCGAGGTGCACCGCCAGCACGGCACCCCCGACGGGCTGATCACGTACGTGCGCACCGACACGGTGCAGGATGCCGCGGCCATCGTCGCAGGCGCTCCCGCGGGCTCGCTGATCGTGAACGCCACCGGCCTCGGCAAGGACCGCCCGGGCTCGCCGCTGCCCGACGACGTCGCGTTCCCCGAGGACGCGTGGGTGTGGGAGTTCAACTACCGCGGCTCGCTCGAGTTCCTGCATCAGGCGCGTGCGCAGGAGGGCGCGCGCGGTCTGCACGTGGTCGACGGCTGGCGCTACTTCATCCACGGGTGGTCGCAGGTCGTCGCCGACGTGTTCGAGATCGACCTCACGCCCGAGATCGTCGAGCGGCTCGCCCAGGCCGCCGAATCGGTGCGCTGATGCCCGTCGTGCGGACGGTGCTCGGCGACATCGACCCGACGCGTCTCGGGGCGACGGACTATCACGAGCACCTGTTCCAGATCTCGCCGCTGCTGGTCGGCGATGAGCTCGACGATGAGGAGCTCTCCGGCCAGGAGGCCGCCCTGCTGCGGGCCAGCGGCTTCGCGGCGATGGTCGATGCGACGCCGTTCGGGCTCGGGCGCGATCCCGAGGGGGTCGCACGCATCAGCGCCGGCACCGGACTGCACATCGTCGCCACGACAGGGCGCCACCGCGAGGCGCACTACGGCGAGGACCATCCGATGCAGGTGTGGGATGTCGAGCGCCTGGCCGAGCTGTTCATCGCCGAGGTGATGCGCGGGATGCTCGTCGACGATGCGCTGGTGTTCGAGACCCCCGACGTGCCCCGGGCGGCTGCGCCCGAGGGATCACCGGTACGCGCCGGGATGCTGAAAGCCGGCGTCGGCTACTGGAGCATCACCGCCTTCGAGCACACGACCCTGCTCGCGGTCGCAGCGGCGCACCGAGCGACCGGCGCGCCGGTCATGGTGCACCTGGAGTTCTGCACCGCCGCGCACGAGGTCCTCGATCTGCTCGAGGGCGAAGGCGTGGCATCCGATCGCGTCGTGCTCGCGCATGCCGACCGCGATCCGGATGCCGGGCTGCACGCGTCGCTCGCCGAGCGCGGCGCCTACCTCGGGTACGACGGCTTCGCGCGTCCGCGTACGAGGTCGGATGCCGAGCTGCTCGCCCTGACCGAGAAGGCCGTCGCCCTCGGATGCGGAGACCGCATCCTGCTCGGCGGCGATGTCGCCCGCCGCACCCGCTACCTCGCGTACGGCGGCATGCCGGGTCTCGCCTATCTCGGCGAGCGCTACCTGCCGCGGCTGCGCTCCGCGCTGGGCGACGACGCGGTCGAGCGGATGCTGGTCGCCAACCCCGCGCGCCTGCTCACCCTGTCGACCTGACCCTGTCAGCCTGACCACACCGCTGCCTGACCGCACCGTCCCACCCCGCCAGCCCACACCCGAGGAGTCCGCATGACCGAGCCGACCATCCTGCATGCCGTGTTCACCGCACGCCCCGACAAGGGCGACGACGTTGCGGCGCTGCTGCGCGACTTCGCCGAGGTGGTGCGCGCCGAAGAGGGCAACGTCGTGTTCGATGCGACGCGGCTCGTCGACGACCCCGACCGCTTCTTCGTCTACGAGGTCTACCGCGACGAGGCGGCCTTCCAGGCGCACATCTCGGCCGCGGCCGGCGTCCCATTCAATGAGGCGCTGCAGCAGCTGATCGTCGAGCCGGCATCCGTGCTGACCTTCCTCCGACGCATCTGACGCACCCTGCCACGCGCCCCCGCACCCCCGGCACGCAAGAAGCCCCCCACCCGAAGGTGAGGGGCTTCTTTCTCAGCGGGTCACTCGTAGAGGACCGCTGCGATGTCCTCGTCCTCGAGGTTCGTGCTGTCGTACCAGTACGAACCCGTGTCGTAGAACTCCTCGACGTCCTCGCCGTTGGCCGCGTCGTACGCCGCCTGGACGACCTGCGCGCCGATGCCGATCGGGTCCTGCGTGATGGCGCCGGCCATCGTTCCGTCCTTGATCGCGTTGATCTGGGCAGCTCCCGAGTCGAAGCCGACGATCGTGATCTTGCCCTTCTCGAGGCCGAGCTCGTTCACGGCGTTCACGACGCCGATGGCCGAGCCCTCGTTGGTGCCGTAGATGCCCTTGAGATCGGGGTGAGCGGCGATCAGCGTCTTCGCGATGTCAGCCGACTTCAGGTGGTCGCCGTCACCGTACTGGATGTCGACGATCTTGATGTCGGGGAAGTCCGCCTCGATCTTCTCGACGAATCCGTCACGACGCTCGACACCGGTCGAGTTGATGTTCGAGTGGCCGACGATGGCGACTTCGCCCTCGCCGCCGATCAGCTCGGCCATGTGCTCTGCGGCGAGCGCACCGGCGACCTTGCTGTCGGTCGCCGACAGGCTGAGTCCGACGTCGCCGTCGCAGGGAGCGTCGAAGTACACGACGGGGATGTCCTTGGCCTTCGCCTGCTCGAGCGGGGCGACGCACGCCTCGGGGTCGAGGGCGGCGTAGGCGATGGCATCCGGGTTCTTGTCGATCGCGGTGGTGAGCATCTCGAGCTGCTGGGCGATCTCGGTCTCGGCGGCCGGGCCCTCGAACGTGATCTTCACGCCGAGCTCGTCCGCCTTCTCCTGAGCACCGGTCTTGACGGCCTGCCAGAACTGGTGCTGGAAGCCCTTCGAGACGAGCGCGATGTACATCTCGCCGTCGCCGCTGCCTCCGTCGCCGCTGCCTTCTTCGATGACGTCACCGCCGCCTGCGCAACCCGCGAAGACGAGGGCGGATGCGGCCACGAGTGCCGCGAATGCGGTCTTCTTGCCGAATTTCATGGAAACTCCATTGTTCTCTGTGTGGTGGTGGGGGGTGTAGATCTGTGGGTCAGGTGCGCTGGCGGTTGCGCAGCGAGTCGAGGAAGACGGCCAGCAGCACGACGATGCCGACGACGATGTTCTGCCACTCCGACTGGATCGACATGATGCGCAGGCCGTTGACGAGCACGCTCATGATGAGCGCACCGATCACGGTGCCGAGGATCGAGCCTCGTCCGCCGAGCAGCGACGTTCCGCCGATGATGACGGCGGCGATCGCCTGCAGCTCGTAGCCGGTGCCGATCTGCGGCTGCGCCGAGTCGAGACGGGCCGCGATCACGATGCCCGCGATGCCGGTGAAGGCGCCCGCGAACATGTAGATGAGGATCGTCCAGCGGCGGGTGTTCACACCCGACAGCCGGGTGGCCTCCTCGTTCGAGCCGATCGCGAAGGTGTAGCGGCCGAGGAGCGTCTTCGACAGCACGAGCCACGCGATGATCGCGGCCACGGCGGTGATCAGCACGGCGTTCGGGATGCCGGGGATGATCACGCCGAGCGCGATCTTCTTGAAGTCGGGGGCCGAGGTCGAGAAGTAGATCGGCGAGACGTTCGAGATGACGAGGGCGAGTCCGCCGGCGATCATCATCATCGCGAGGGTCGCGATGAAGGGCGGCAGCCGGAGGAACGTGATGTTGATGCCGTTCACGAGTCCCATGAGGACACCCGTGAGCACACCGCCGATCACGCCGACCCAGACGGGGAGTCCCATGTTGGTGACGAAGACACCCGTCATCACGGCGCACAGCGCCATACCGGTGCCGATCGAGAGATCGATGCCGCCGGTGATGATGACGAAGGTCGTGCCGAGGGCGAGGATGCCGATGACCGCCGTCGACAGCAGCACCGTGGCGATGTTGCTGAAGGTGAAGAAGTTCGGGCTGGCGATCGAGAAGAAGATCACCAGGACGATCAGCGTGCCGAAGGCGAGTGACTGCTGCAGCTGGCGGCGGAGGAACCCGCCGAAGTCGCGCTTGTCGGTGTTCTCATCGACCGCCGTCTGGATGATCGTCGTCGTCGACGATCCGGACTGCTGTGGGGTGCTCATCAGTCTTCCTCCCCGTGGGCTGCGAGTTGCATGATCTTCTCCTGGCTGGCTTCCTCGTTGCGGAGCGTCCCGGTGATCCGACCGTTCGCGAAGACCGCGATGCGGTTCGCGACGCGGAGGATCTCGGGGAGCTCCGATGAGATGACGATGATGGATTTGCCCTGGTCAGCGAGCTGCTGCATGAGGCGGTAGATCTCCTCCTTCGCGCCGACGTCGATCCCTCGGGTCGGCTCGTCGAAGATGAGGATGTCGCAGTCGCGCATCAGCCACCGGGCGATGACGACCTTCTGCTGGTTCCCTCCCGAGAGCAGCTTCACGACCTGGTTCACCGAGGGCGTCTTGACCCGCAGCTGCTGCACGTACTCCTTGGTGCGGTTCTTCGCCTTCGCGTCGCCCATCCAGCCGATGCCGTTGGCGTACGACCCGAGCGAGGCGAGCACGGTGTTGAAGGTCACGTCCTGCTCGAGCATCAGGCCCAGCAGCTTGCGGTCCTCCGAGAGGTAGCCGAGGCCGTGCTTGACCGCATCCGCCGGCTGTCCGATTCGCACCGGGTCGCCGCCGATCGCGATCGTGCCGCCGTCGCGGTGGTCGGCACCGATGATGGCCCGCGCAGTCTCGGTGCGCCCGGCGCCCATGAGCCCGGCGAAGCCCAGGATCTCGCCCTTGTGCAGCTGGAACGAGACGTCCTTGAGGAGGTTCTTGGTCGAGAGTCCCTGCACGTCGAGCACGATCGGGTCGTTGATGTGATCGCGGGCCTGCGGACGGGTTCCCTCGTCGATCACGCGGCCGACCATCATCTCGATGATCTTCGGGACGCTGACCTCTGACTTCTCCAGTGATCCGATGTATGTGCCGTCACGGAGCACCGTGACCCGGTCGGCGAGACGCCGCAGCTCGTCCATGCGGTGCGAGATGTAGACGATGCCGGTCCCCGAGGCGCGCAGCTGCTCGATCAGCAGGAACAGGGTCTCGGTCTCGGAGTCGGTGAGCGCCGAGGTGGGCTCGTCCATGATGAGCACCTTGGCGTTGAACGAGAGCGCCTTGGCGATCTCGACCATCTGCTGCTCGGCCACGGTCAGCTCGCCGACGAGCTGTCGCGGGTTGACCCTGATGCCGAGGCGCTGCAGCAGTTCGGCCGTCTGCGCGTTGAGCTTGCGCTCCGACAGGAAGGGGCCGGTGGTGGGCTCGCGACCCACGAAGATGTTCTGCGCCACGGTGAGATCGGGCATCAGGTTGAGTTCCTGGTGGATGATCGTGATGCCGAGCTGCTGCGCCTGCAGCGGGCTGGTGAGTTCGACCTCCTGGCCCTCGAACGTGATGGTGCCCTCGTCCTTGGTGTAGATCCCCGAGAGGATCTTCATCAGGGTCGACTTGCCGGCGCCGTTCTCGCCCACGAGCACCAGCACCTCGCCGGCTCGCACCTCGAGGTGCACATCCTTGAGAGCCTGCACACCGGGGAATCCCTTGCTGATCCCGTCGACTCTGAGAATGGGGTCACTCATGTGCTCACCTGCTTCCTTGAAGGTCGTGATGCGATATTCCGGTCGGGTCCGGAAACATCGGATCAATTCTGCGTCTTACGCCCCACCCTGCGCAAGTTGTATCTAAATGTAACTAAGACTTCTTCGGATGGGAAGACCTGTAATAACAAGTTGGCAACAGGTCGGCGGATCGAGGCGACGGCCCGGCTCAGTGCAGCCGGATCGAGTCGACCGCGACGAGCTTGTCGCGGATGTAGGCGTTGGCGTGCGCTCCGAGCTCGACGTTGTCGGTCCACAGGTTGCGCCAGATGCCGAGCATGCGGCTGAGATCGGGGGCGACGACGGCTGACGAGAACGACTCGAACACGATCGGACCGTCGTAGCCGATGCGGCCCAGCGCCTTGAAGAAGTTGTCGAAGTCGACGGTGCCGGTGCCGAGATAGCCGCGGTGGCTCTCCCCGATGTGCACGTAGCGCAGGGCCGGAGCCGCGTCGAGGACCGGCGCGAACATATCCGACTCCTCGATGTTCATGTGGTACGTGTCGAGGTGGATGCCGAGGTTCGGCCGATCGACCTCGGCGAGGTAGGCGAGCGCCTGCCGTGCGGTGTTCAGCACGTTCGTCTCGTAGCGGTTCACGACCTCGAGCGAGACCGAGATGCCGCGCTCTGCGGCATGGTCGGCGACGCGGGCGATCGTTTGCCGACTGCTCTCCAGCCCCTCGGCCGTCACCGGGTCCATGTACTTCTGCATCGCACTGTAGATCACGCCGCAGAAGTGCTGGCCGCCGAGGTCCGCGAGCACGTCGACCGCCCTGAGCAGCAGCGCCTCTCCCGCGGCCACGACAGCCGGGTCGGAGCTCGTCACGTCGGTCGCTCCCGAGAGTCCGAGCGAGGCGCTGACGGCGAGATCGTGCTCTTCGAGCGCGTCCTTCGCCGCGGTGACGTCGAACGAGAACGGGTCCATCAGCGGGAACTCGATCAGGTCGAATCCGGCCGCCTTCGTCTTCTCGACGGAGAGACGGATGCCGTCGGCATCGAAGTGTCCGGTCCAGACGAGCCCGTGGCATCCGATGTTCATGAGACCTCTCGGAGACGGGTGTGCGGCACCTTCGCCTCGGCAGGATTGGCACGTTGCAACTCTGCGTTCAGGTCACCGTACGCGGGTCGGGGATGCGGTGTCAAGAACTTTCTTGGCACGTTGCAATCGCTGAGCTACTCTGGACTCGCCGCCGACCGTCCTGCGTCGACGCGCAGTCGACAGGAGCTCCATGCCCGCCAGCGTCAAAGACGTCGCCGCTCTCGCCGGGGTGTCCTCCTCGACCGTCTCGAACTACCTCAACCACCCGCATGTGCTCGGCGAATCGAGCGCGGCGAAGGTGAGGGAGGCGATCGCGCAGCTCGGCTACGTGCCCAACGAATCCGCCCGTCAACTGCGAGCCGGCTCCAGCAAGGCGCTGGCGCTGATTCTTCTCGACGCCTGGCTGCCGTACTTCCACGAGCTCTCGCGCGGGGTCGAAGACGTGGCCCGCGAGGGCGGCTGGTCGCTGTTCTTCAGCAACAGCAACCGCGACGCCGACACCGAACGCGGGAACATCGACATGTTCGAGGCGCACCGCGTGCAGGGCATCGTCATCTACCCGCTCGAAGACGTGGTGCCCCGGCTCGAGCAGCTCGCCGATCGCGGCATCCGCTCGGTCGTCGTCGGCCCCATCCCCGATTCGCCGACCGTCGGTTCGGTGCTGTTCGACGACCGCGGCGGCGGACGGCTGGCGGGCGAGCACCTGCTGTCGCTCGGCCGCCGCCGCATCCTCTTCCTGGGGGCGCCGAGCGTCAGCCAGTCGAACGACCGCCTCCTCGGGCTGCGCGATGCCGTCACCGCGGCCGGGGCGACGGCCGATGTGATCGACGTGCCGCACCTGACGACCGAGGACGGCCTCGACGTCGGCGCGCGGATCGCCGAGATGCCTGCCACCGAACGCCCCGACGCGATCTTCGCCGCCAACGACATGGTGGCGATCGGCGTGCTCACCCAGCTGCTGCGCCAGGGCATCCGCGTGCCCGAGGAGATCGCGCTGGTCGGCTTCGACGACGTCGCGCAGGCCCACCAGAGCGTCGTGCCGCTGACGAGCGTGCGGCAGCCCGGGTACGAGATCGGCCGGGCGGCGGGCGCGGCACTCATCCGCCAGCTCACCGACCCCACGGCCGACCTCCCCGCTCCCACACCGTTCGCCGCCGAGCTCGTGGTGCGCGAGTCGACCGTCGGCCGCTGAGCCTCGTCTCCGCCGTCGCGGAGTTATGGCGCAGGCCCGGTTCACAATTCAGCACGAACCCGCACTGATGCCGCCGCCGAAGCCGCAGACCGCCCACCAGCGCAGACCTATGCTGAATTGTGAACGCGCGACGTCCGGCTCAGCCCGGGATCAGCCCCTCTGCGGCGAGCTCGTTCCACAGCGCGCCAGGAATCTCGAGCGCCGCATACTCGGCATTCTGCGTCAACTGCCCTGGCCGGCTTCCTCCGACCACCACCGAGCGCACCACGTCTGACTGCAGCGGGAACTGGATCGCGGCGGCGGGCAGCGGCACGTCGTGCTCGGCGCACACCCGTGCGATGCGCAGCAGCCGTTCCCACAGCTCGTCGGGAAGCTGCCCGTACTCGTATCGCCCGTCGCGGCGAGGTTCGTTCGATGCCAGCAGCCCGGAGTTGAAGACGGATGCCGCGACGATCCCTGTCCCGGTCTCTCGGCACGCCGGCAGCACCTCGGCCGCCGCCGGCTGTTCGAGCAGCGTGTATCTGCCCGCGACCATGACCAGGTCGAGGTCGGCCGACCGCACGGAGGCGGCGAGCGCATCCGACACCATCGAGCCGATGCCGACGGCAGTCACCTCGCCGTCGCGACGCAGCTGCTCGAGCGCCGGCAGCGCCTCGGCGAGCGCGAGATCCAGGTCATGCCGCTCGGGGTCGTGCAGGTAGAGCAGGTCGATGCGCTCGATCCCGAGACGTTCGCGGGACTCATCGAGACTGGTGCGTATCCCCTCAGCCGAGAAGTCCCACACGCGCTGCAGATCGTCGGGAACATGGAAGTCGTTCGCGGTGTCGAGGCCGCCGTCGTGGTCGGGGTTCGGTCGCAGCAGGCGCCCGACCTTGGTCGACAGCACGTACTCGTCGCGCGGTTTGGTCTGCAGGAACGCCCCGAGACGACGCTCCGAGAGCCCGAGCCCGTAATGCGGAGCGGTGTCGAAGTAGCGGATGCCGCTGTCCCACGCCGCATCGAGCACCGCCCACGCCTCGTCATCGCTCAGCGCGCGGAAGAGGTTGCCGACGTTCGCGGCCCCGTATCCGAGGGGCGGAACCGCCAGAGCATCAGACTCCGACATGCTGCCCCGTCCACGTGTACGCGGCGATGCTCTCGGCCTTCATCTCCATGCCGGATCCGGGCACCGTGGGTGCCATGTACGACCCGCCCTGGATGTCGGTGGGGATCACGAAGTGCTCGTGCAGGTGGTCGACGAATTCGATCATCCGCCCTTCGCGGGTGCCGGTGACGGCGACGAAGTCGAACATCGAGAGGTGCTGCACGGCTTCGCACAGCCCGACGCCACCGGCATGCGGGCAGACCGGCACACCGAACTTCGCGGCCAGCAGCAGGTTGGCGATGTTCTCGTTGACACCCGCGACGCGCACGGCGTCGATCTGCATGACCGAGATCGCCTCGGCCTGCAGCAGCTGCTTGAAGATGACGCGGTTCTGGGCGTGCTCGCCGGTGGCGACGCGGATGGGTGCCACCCCCCTGGCGATCTCGGCGTGACCGAGCACGTCGTCGGGGCTCGTGGGCTCTTCGATCCAGGCGGGGTGGAACTCGGCGAGCGCGCCTATCCATTCGATCGCCTCCGACACCTCCCACCGCTGGTTGGCGTCGATCGCGATGGGGAAGTCCGGTCCGCACACCTCGCGGGCCTTGCGGAAACGGCGGATGTCGTCGTCGAGGTCGGCGCCGACCTTGAGCTTGATCTGGGTGAAGCCGTCGGCCATCGCCTCGCGGGCGAGCCGCTCGAGCTTCTCGTCGGAGTATCCGAGCCATCCGGGGCTGGTCGTGTAGCCGGGGTATCCGGTGGCGAGCAGTTCCCGTTCGCGCTCGAGGCGTCCCGGCTCGGCGGCGCGCAGGATCTCGAGGGCGTCCTCGGGCGTCAGCGCATTGGTGAGGTAGCGGAAGTCGACGAGGCCCACGAGCTCCTCGGGCGTCATCCGCGCGAGCAGCTGCCACAGCGGCAGCCCGGCCCGCTTGGCCTTGATGTCCCACAGCGCGTTGATGACCGCGCCGATGGCCATGTGCATGACGCCCTTCTCGGGGCCGAGCCAGCGCAGCTGCGAGTCGCCGATGATGTCGCGGAACGTCGTGCCCATGTCGTCGAGCAACGGCTCGATCTCGCGACCGACGAGGTGCCCGGCGAGCGCGTCGATCGCGGCGACCTGCACATCGTTGCCGCGCCCGATCGTGAAGACGAACGCGTGGCCGTCGATGCCGTCCTCGGCATCCGTGCGCACGATCACGTATGCCGCCGAGTAGTCGGGGTCGGGATTCATGGCATCCGATCCGTCCAGACTCAGCGATGTCGGGAAGCGGATGTCGGTCGTGTCGAGGGCGACGATGCGGCTCACGGGTTCCTCTCGTGCACGGGACGGATATCCGTGCAGATCTCTTGGAGTGTAAACATCGGATGTCTATACTGTCAACGAGACGGGCCGCACTGACGCGCCTCGTCACCCACGGACACCTCACTGAGCAGGAGAGACATGAAGTTCGCACGGCTAGGCACCCCCGGCGCCGAGATCCCCGTCCTCGTCGAAGGCGACCGCTACCTCGATCTGCGCTCTGTGACATCCGATGTGAACGGTGATTTCCTCGCCGGTGATTTCCGGGCTCGCGTCGCTGCGGCCCGTGCCGCCGACGAACTGCCGGTTCTCGGGGATGCCGCGGCGATGCGCATCGGCGCGCCGATCGCCCGCCCGAGCGCCGTCATCTGCATCGGCCAGAACTACGCGGCGCACGCCCGCGAGTCCGGCTCCGAGCCGCCGACCGTCCCGATCATGTTCCTGAAGACGCCGAACACGGTGGTCGGCCCGAACGATGCGGTCACGATCCCCCGCGGCAGCGAGAAGACCGACTGGGAGGTCGAGCTCGGCATCGTGATCGGCGCCCGCGCCGCCTACCTCGATTCGCCCGACGACGCCGACGCCCACATCGCCGGCTACGTGGTGGCGAACGACGTCTCGGAGCGCGCCTTCCAGATGGAGGTCTCGGGCGGGCAGTGGTCGAAGGGCAAGATCGCCCCCGGTTTCAACCCGACCGGCCCCTGGCTGGTGACACCCGACGAGGTCGACGTCGACGACCTGCGGCTGCGCAGCTGGGTGAACGGCGAAGCGCGTCAGGATTCGAACACCGACGACATGATCTTCGACGTGCGCGTGATCGTGCACCACCTGTCGCAGTACGTCACGCTCGAGCCGGGCGATCTGATCCTCACGGGCACTCCCCAGGGCGTGGCCTTCGGGGGCAAGTTCCCCTATCTGACGGCGGGCGACGTGGTCGACATCGAGATCGAAGGACTCGGGCATCAGCGCCAGGAGTTCGTGGCATGGGAGGCACAGAAGTGAGCAGCGCACTCGACGGACTCGTCGCGATCGTGACCGGCGGAGCATCCGGGATCGGAGCGGCCATCGCCGCCCGCCTGCACGCCGACGGCGCGCAGATCGCGGTGCTCGACCGCGACACCTCAGGAGCGGATGCCGCCTTCGCCGCTTTCACGGCCGACGTGTCGGACCGTGCATCGGTCGATGCCGCCGTGGCCGCCGTCGCCGAGAGGTTCGGGCGCATCGACATCGTCGTGAACAACGCCGGGGTCGGCGCCCAGGGCGACATCAGCGCCAACGACGACGACGAGTGGGCGCGTGTGCTCTCGATCAACGTCACGGGCATCGCCCGCGTCACGTCGGCGGCGCTGCCGTGGCTCAAGAAGTCGCCGAGCGCGGCGGTCTGCAACACGGCATCCATCGCCTCGACCACCGGCCTTCCCCAGCGCGCGCTCTACAGCGCGTCGAAGGGCGCCGTCTCGGCTCTGACCCGTGCCATGGCCGCCGATCACCTGCGCGAGGGCATCCGCGTCAACGCCGTCAACCCCGGCACCGCCGACACCCCGTGGGTCGGCCGGCTGCTCGACTCGGCCGACGACCCGGCCGCCGAGCGCGCCGCCCTCGAGGCCCGCCAGCCGCATGGCCGCCTGGTCTCACCCGACGAGGTCGCCGCGGCGGTCGCCTACCTGGTGAGCCCCGCCGCGGGCTCGACCACGGGCACGTTCATCGAGGTCGACGGCGGCATGGCTCAGCTGCGGCTCCGTCCCGTCGGGGGCTGACCGCCGCGTCGCCCACTGTCCTGGTCCCGGCCCCGGACAGTGGGCGCTACGAGCGACCGCCACGCAGCCAACCCAGGATGCCGCGGCGCGGCCGCTCCTCCCGAGAGTCCTCATGCGTCGGCCGCTCTCCGATCCGGTAGAACTCCTCGGCGTTCGTCCACATGATCGCGTCGACGTCGTGCCCGCGGCGCTCGGCCCAGGCGATCACCGCATCCGCCCATCTGATCCGAGCCGTCGGCTGGTACATGGGCGATCCGTCGACGTTCGCGTACGGGTCGCCCTCCTCCGGGGGTCCGATGACCGAGACCGGCCAGTCACTGCCCCACATCAGCCGCTCGACGCCGAACGCATCGGCCGCGGCGTCGAGGAACGGATGCAGCTGCTCGGCCGACCAGTCGCCTCCGGCCTCTCCCGGCAGCCCCGAGAGCTTGCACCACACATTCGGATGCCGTGCCAGGTCGTCGAGATCGCGCACCCATTCCATGGTCGGCGCCACCGGGGCCTTCGCCGTGCCGACCTCGGGCTTGCCGAGGTGATCGAGCACCATCCGCAGCTCGGGCACCGCCCCCGCGAGTCGGGCCACCTCGGGCAGCTGCGCGGCGCGCACGCACGCGTCGAAGGCCCAGCCGCGCGCCGCGACCTCGCGCGCCCCGGTGACGAAGTCTGCCGAGACCGCCAGTCCGTCGGGTTCGCCCTGCAGGTTGTGCCGCACGCCGACCACGAGCGGCTCAGCGGCGAGTCCTTCGAGGTGCGCGGTGGTGTCGGTGCCGCGATCCAGACGCGCCCCCGCGACGATGCCGACCACCCCGACGCGGGGCGCGAGCCCGGCCACCCACCGCACTTCTTCGAGGAAGTCGTCTTCGATGGTCTCGGCCTGCACGAACACCGCGCGCTCGGTCGTCGCGCGGGCGATGCGGGCGTGCTCGATCTCGGTCGCACCGAACAGCCAGGCGAGCGGACCCTCGAGCCACGTGTAGTGCAGAAGCTCGGGGTCCCAGAGGTGCAGGTGCGAATCGAGTACGCGCATGCCCCCATCCTGCCGCAGACATCCGATGAATGGCTAGGATGACGCCATGGCAGTGACTGACGACGCGATCGAGAAGATCAAGGCGATGATCGTGTCGGGCGAACTCGCCCCCGGCGATCGCCTCCCTCCCGAGAAGGAGCTGTCCGAGCGGCTCGGCCTGTCACGCAACTCGATGCGCGAGGCCGTGAAGGCGCTCGAGGTGATCCGGGTGCTCGACGTGCGCCGCGGTGACGGCACCTATGTCACCAGCCTGGAGCCCCACCTGCTGCTCGAGGCGATCTCGTTCGTGGTCGACATGCACGACGACGACTCGATGCTCGAGATCTTCGCGGTGCGACGGATGCTGGAGTCGCAGGCGACCGGCCTCGCGGCCACCCTCGGCAGCGACGACGCGATCGCCGGCCTCGAGAGCGAGGTCGCCTCCATCGATCCGACGGTCAGCATCGAAGAGCTCGTCGAGCACGACATCCGCTTCCACCGTGAGATCGTCGGCATGGCCGGCAACGCCTATCTCGCCAGCCTCATCGAGCACCTGAGCAGTCAGACCGTGCGCGCCCGCGTGTGGCGTGGTCTCACCGAGGGCGGAGCGGTCGAGCGCACCCTCTCGGAGCACCGTGCGATCGCCGACGCCATCGCCCGGCGCGATTCGGGTCTCGCCACCTCGCTGGCCACGGCGCACATCGCCGGCGTCGAGCGGTGGCTGCGCCAGGCGGCATCCGCCTGACGCAGCGACGCCTTTTCTCGGCCACGCGTCCCTCAAGCCTTCCCTGCACGCTTTCGTCGTCCGGGCCCCGACAGGCACGTTCGGCCAGATGCGCTTCGCTCGGCCGTATCCGTGACGTCGGGCCGAATCTGGCGCGTCTGGCCGACGCTGGCCCACTCGCCGAAGCGCGACTCAGGCCCCGAGCCGCCCCATCGCCGCGTCGAACTCGGCGGCGGAGCTGTCGCTGACCTCGTGGAACAGCACCTGCTCGATCACGTCGGGTGCCGCCGTGAAGTACGGCACCCCCGCGAGACGCAGACCGGTGATGTCGTCGGGTGATCGCAGGCTGGCCGCGAGCACGTTCGAGTCGCTGCCCGCGCACACCTCCTGCATGCGGGCGATCACCGTATCCCCGTCGATGCCGGCATCCCGCATCCGTCCGAGGTAGGGGGCGATGTACTGCGCCCCGATCGAGGCGCATGCCAGCGCCTGTGCGACCGAGTAGACGGCGGTGACGAGCACGGTCGCGCCGTCGCGCACCAGAGCGGATGCCGCGGCGAAGCCGTCGCGGGTCGCCGGCACCTTCACGGCCACGCGATCGCCCAGCGCACGGATGCCCTCGGCGTTGCGGAGGAAGGATGCGGTGTCGCCGCCCCACGTCTGGAAGAAGATCTCGCGGGCGCCCTCGTCCGACCAGCGGGCGTAGAGGTCGGGGATCTCCGCGGCGGTGCGGCCGCCGCGCTCGAGGATCGTGGGGTTGGTCGTCACGCCGTGCACGACGCCCGCGGTGAGGAGCGAGGCGACGCGGTCGACGTCCGCGCTGTCGACATAGAGACGGGGGGCCAGCGCGGTCATCGGGTCTCCTTGTGCACAACCTGTCGTTACAGGTTCGGATTCGGCTAATGTAATGACAGCCGCGGAGGATGTCAAAGCACCCCGCATCGACGACGATCAGGAGTGCCATGACAGCCGCCACCTCGCCCGATCGCACCGGCGTCGTCATCGTCGGCAGCGTGACCGCAGACGTGACGACCTTCTCGACCAGGCTCCCCGCCCGCGGAGAGACCATCCTCGGCGACGAGTTCACCCTGATGCTCGGCGGCAAGGGCGCGAATCAGGCGGTCGCCGCCGGACGATCGGGGGCCCGCACGAGCTTCGTCGGATGCGTGGGAGACGACCTCTTCCACGACCTCGTCGTCGACGGGCTGAGCGAGGCCGGAGTCGACCTCACGCACCTCCGCACGGTGCCGGGGCCGACGGGCATCGCGCACATCCGCGTCGACGCCTCGGCGCAGAACGACATCGTCATGGTGCCTCTGGCCAACGCCGCGCTCAGCACCGAGCAGATCGACGCGGCGCTCGAAGCCCTCGCGCCGACCACGTCGGTGCTGCTCACCCAGCTCGAGACGCCCTCGGCGCTCACCGCGCACATCACGTCACGAGGACGCGAGCACGGCATGACCGTCATCCTCGACCCCGCCCCCGCCGCTCCGCTGGATGACGCCGTGTGGGCGAGCATCGACATCGTCACCCCGAACGAGACCGAGGCCTCGGTGCTCAGCGGCGTCGAGGTGACGGATGCCGCGTCGGCGGAGATCGCCGGACGCTGGTTCCTCGACCGGGGCGTCGGCGCCGCCGTGATCACGCTCGCGGGTCAGGGCTCGTGCGTCGTGACCGCAGCGGGAGCATCCGTCATCCCGCCCTTCCCGGTCGAGGCCGTCGACACCACCGCGGCCGGCGACGCCTACGCCGGGTATCTCGGCGCCGCCCTCGCCAACGGCTGGGAGCTGACGGATGCCGTTCGCCTGGCGACCGCCGCCGGAGCCCTCGCCGTCACGAAGCAGGGCGCGTCGCCCAGCCTGCCGCTGCGGGCCGAGGTCGACGCCTTCCTGGCCGCCCGAGAAGCCCACTGACATCCCCGAGGAGACATCATGCGCAAGACAGCGACGACCATCAACCCCGCACTCTCGCGCGTGATCAGCGAGACCGGCCACACCGATCTGCTGGTGGTCACCGATGCCGGCCTGCCCATCCCGCCCGGATCCGAGCGCATCGACCTCGCCTATCGTCCCGGCGCTCCGGCCTTCTTCGACGTGCTCGACACCGTGCTCGCCGAGCTCGTCGTGGAGGGAGCGACGGTGTCGGCCGAGGTCGCCGAGAAGAGCCCCGAGGTGCTGGCCGCGCTGCGCGAGCGCTTCGCCGACCAGGACTTCGAGATCGAGCTCATCCCGCACGTCGACTTCAAGAAGCTGACCCACTCGGCGCGCGCGTTCGTGCGCTCGGGAGAGTTCACCCCCTACGCGAACGTGATCCTGCACGCGGGAGTGGCGTACTGATATGAACGACACGATCGACCGCCACTCCGCCGCGCCCATGTACGACCAGCTGCGTCAGCTGATCGTCGACGGCATCTCGAGAGACGGCCTGCAGCCCGGCGACCCGCTGCCCGGCGAGCACCGCCTCTGCGAGCGGTACGGCATCTCGCGCACCGTGGTGCGCCAGGCGTTGGCCCAGCTCGAGCACGAGGGGCTCGTCGAACGCGTCAAGGGCAAGGGCACGTTCGTGTCGCGCCCCCGCACGAGCGAGAGCCTGGTGCACACGCTGATCGGCCTCTACGACGACGTCGAGCGCCGCGGCGGGCACGTGCACAGCGACGTCCTGCGCCACGAGCAGACTCTCGCCGACGACGAGATCGCGGCGGCACTCGAGGTCGACCCTGGCGCACCGGTCGTGGTGCTCGACCGTCTGCGTCACGTCGACGGCGAACCCTGGTCGCTCTCGACCACCTGGATGCCGGATGCCGTCGGCGGAGTCACGCTCGGCGTCGACCTCTCGGAGCGGTCCCTGTACCGCCTGCTCGCCGATCACGACATCGTGGCGACCAGCGGCGTCCGCTCGGCCGAGGCCACCGTCGCGACCCACGAGCAGGCGCAGCATCTGGGGGTGAGCGCCGGCTCCGCCCTGCTGCGACTGCGCAGCGTGAGCCGTTCCTCCGACGGCACGCCGATCGAGTACTTCGTGGCGCACCACCGCGGCGACCGCTCGCGCTTCGAGTTCCAGCTGCAGCAGGAGCAGTCGCAGGCGTCGCTGCTGCACGTCGACGGCGACGGCAGCACCTCGCGCGCTGGCACCGTCCGCTAGCCGCATCCGCATGCGGCATCCACTCACAGGTGGGTCGGCCGAGCACGGGTCGCGGACTAGCCTGGAACGAGAGCACGCATCGCACGGGGCGATGCGATCGGGGGGAAGACACGATGGTCGACGACGCGCATCCACCGGCATCCGACTCCGACCCGGTCATCCCTCCGCCGCCCGCCGCGGCGCCGGGACAGCTCGGATCCTCCGTCCCGCTGGCCCCGCCGCTGGGCGGGATCCCCGGGCCGCCCGCGCCGCTGCCGCCGTACGCCTCTGCCTCCCAGCCGGGGCAGCATCCGCAGATGGCCGCGTACCCGCCGCCGCACCCGGGGCAGCCGTCGCCTCCCTACGGCGCCGCATATCCTTCCCCGTCCGCGCCTCCTCCTCCGCGTTCAGGACGGACCGTCGGCATCGTCATCGCAGCGGTCGCGGCGTTCGTGCTGATCGTCGTCGTGGGCATCGCGGTGGCCGTGAGCCTGCTGCTGAGCTCGCGCACCGAACCGGCGACCGCGCCTCCGGCCACGAGCGTCACGGAAGAGCCCGCAGCGCCTTCCGAGGCACCGCAGGGCGACCCGGACTCCGACGGCTCGGGCGACGCCGATGCCTCCGCCATCGCCGACGCGCTCCAGGCGAAGATCGACGAGTACAAGCGCCTGCGCGACAGCGGCGCGCTCTGGCAGAGCATCCCCGACACCGAGTTCAACCGCACGGCCGTCTCCGCCTTCCTCTACTTCCTCACCGACATGAAGGTCGCCACCATCTGGGGTGTCGACGATGCGCAGGCGCAGGAGTACGAGGAGCGCATGACGATGCTCGAGGAGCGTCTGCTCGCCGAGCAGCCCCTCGGCGACGACATCCAGATCACCCTCGAGGACGAGGTCTTCACGTACGACGGCGAGACGGGCGAGGGCGGCTACACGCCCCGCTAGAGGAGCGTTACGCTCGAAGCATGAGCGACTGGACCAGCACCGCGATCGCCCTGCTGGAAGCCGACGCCAACCGCAGCGCCGACACCCATCTGCACCTCTTCCCGCTGCCACCCGAGTGGGGCATCGACCTGTACCTGAAAGACGAGTCGGTGCATCCGACCGGGTCGCTCAAGCACCGTCTCGCGCGCTCGCTGATCCTGTACGGACTCGTCAACGGACGCATCACCGAGGACTCCACTCTCGTCGAGTCGTCCAGCGGATCGACGGCCGTCTCCGAGGCGTACTTCGCGCGGATGCTGGGGCTGCCCTTCGTCACCGTCGTACCGCGCTCGACCAGCCAGGAGAAGATCGACCTCATCGAGTTCTACGGCGGACGCTGTCACTTCGTCGACCGCGCCGAGGACATGTCTCCTGAGGCTCAGCGCCTGGCCTCCGAATGCCATGGCCACTACCTCGACCAGTTCACGTTCGCCGAGCGGGCGACCGACTGGCGCGGCAACAACAACATCGCCGAGAGCGTGTTCAGCCAGCTGTCGCAGGAACGCCACCCGATCCCCCGCTGGATCGTCGTGGGCGCAGGCACCGGCGGCACGAGCGCCACCTTCGGCCGGTACGTGAAGTACCGCCGCCACGAGACGCAGATCGCGGTCGTCGACCCCGAGGGTTCGGCGTTCTACGACGGATGGGCGGGCACCGTCGACGCGCCGGCCGGACGCCCCAGTCGCATCGAGGGCATCGGCCGTCCGCGCGTCGAGGCCTCGTTCGTGCCCAGCGTGATCGACGAGATGATCCGCGTTCCCGACGCGGGGTCGATCGCCGCGATCCGGATGCTGCGCGAGCGCACCCTGCACTGGGCCGGAGGTTCGACCGGCACCAACCTGTACGGCGCATTCCAGCTGATCGCGCGCATGCGCGCGGCGGGCGAGACCGGCAGCATCGTCACGCTCATCTGCGACAGCGGCATCCGCTACGCCGGCACGTACTTCAACGATGAGTGGGTCGCCGAGCAGGGCTGGGACCTCGACCCGCATCGCACCCGCCTCGATCACTTCCTCGAGACCGGGGTCTGGGTCGACTGACCCTCGTTCCGCTTCCATGACTCCGGAGATCCGGGCAGGTCACCCGGGAGAACACGCTTCCTCGGGTTCGAGCCGCCACATTCTCCGGAGTCACGGCACGTCGCGGGCCGAGGCGCTCCGGCTACGCTGGCCGCATGACTACTCTCATCCTCACTGTCGCGGGTGCCGATCGCCCCGGACTCGTCGCAGCCGTCGCCGATGTCGTCGATGCCCACGGCGGAAACTGGGAGAACAGCTCGCTGGCCGAGCTCGCGGGCACCTTCGCCGGAGTGATCGAGGTCTCGGTCGCCGCCGACCGTTCCGACGAGCTGCAGACGGCGCTCCGCGGACTTCAGGGACAGGGGCTCCTGACGCTCGCCGTCCTCACCGGAACGCCTGATGACGACGCGGAGGACGAGCAGCGACTCGAGATCCGGGTGCTGGGCAACGACCGATCCGGCATCGTCCGCGAGGTCTCGAACGTGCTGAACGCGCACGAACTCAGCATCGAGGAGCTCGCGACCGAGACCCGGGATGCCGCGATGGCCGGCGGCCGTCTGTTCGAGGCCTCCGTGATCGCACGGGTTCCGTCGTCGGTCGACATCGATGCCCTGCGTCGCGACCTCGAGCGCATCGCCACGGAGATCCAGGTCGACATCACCCTCGCCTGACCGCAGCGTCCCCTCCGCCCGATACGCACACAGCGCCCCGCACGGCCCACGGGGCGACCGCACGCCTGTGCAGACCGAGGCGAACTGTGCAGAACGGGAGAAATGAGAGGGCGATCGTCGTCACTCAGGGCGACTCGACGGACGATCCTTCGGCGCGCAGATCCGTATCGGTGTACCGGCGCACCCAGTACTCGGTCTGAGCCACGTGGGCGGATGCCGCAGCCGACGCCGCGACCGGGTCCGCCGCCGCGAGTCCGCGGAGGATCGCCCGGTGCCCGGCATCCGAGTGGAGCTTGAGTTCGGCGGCGTCGCCGGCATCCGGGATCCGATAGGCCCGCGAGCGAGAGCGCAGCACGTCGATCAGGCTCGTGAGCGCGTCGTTGCCGGCGACCTCCGAGATCGTCATGTGGAAGGCGTGGTCGAGGCGGGAGTGGTCCTCGAAGTCGTCGCTCGCCTCGATCTCATCGAGCACGCCACTGAGCGTCTCGATCGTGGCGGCGTCGATGCGGGCCGCGGCGAGCGCAGCCGCGTGGGGCTCGAGCACCCGGCGAAGCTCCGTCAGTTCGAGCACCCCGGCCATGGGCAGGAGTCCGACCGTGAGAGAGAGGCTGCCGATCAGGTCGGCGGCGCGCAGCTCGCTGACGTAGCTGCCCGAGCCGTGCCGGGTCTCGAGCACACCGAGGGCGGCCAGCATGCGGATGGCTTCGCGCAGCGATCCGCGTGAGACGCCGAGCGTCTCGCACAGCTCACCCTCGCTCGGCAGACGGTCGCCGGGACGCAGCTCGCCGTCCGCGATCAGCGCACGCAGCCCGTGCAGCGCTGTGTCCAGTGCGCTCATCGTCATCCTCCTGACACCGCCCGATCCCCTTGCTGAGTCTGTCGGACGCAGACCCTTCGTCAAATTCGTATGACAACTATGTTTCATCCTCGCCTTTTCGTAGCCATTTCGAAAGCCGTGTGGCAAAGTTGTGCAACAACTCCCCCACTGCACCGACGAGGACCGATGCCCGCACCACTCTTCCCCGCACCGCTCACGCTGAACTCCGGCATCCGAGCCCGTGATGCGTGGCCGCTCGATCCCGACGTGATCCACCTGAACCACGGCTCGTTCGGCGCGGTTCCCACGGCCGTCGTCGAGCAGCAGGATGCCCTGCGACGTCGCGCCGACCTCAGCCCGGTCGAGTGGTTCCCCCGCATCGCCGAGCGGGTGCGCGACGCTCGCGAGCGCACGGCTCCGTTCCTCGGCGCCCATGCCGAAGACAGCGTCTTCGTCCCGAACGCCTCCGCCGCTGCGACCGTCGTCTACAACGCCCTGCACCTCGAGCGCGGCGACGAGATCCTCGTCACCGACCAGGGCTACGGAGCGATCACCATGGGCGCGCAGCGCCTGGCCCGCCGCTTCGGAGCATCCGTCCGCGCCGTCGAGCTGCCGCTGCTCGCCTCCGACGACGAGGTCGTGCAGCGCTTCGCCGACGCACTCACTCCGGCCACCCGCCTGATCGTGGTCGACCAGATCACCTCGCCGACCGCGCGGATGCTGCCGACCCGGCGCATCGCCGAGCTCGCGGCGGAACGGGGCATCCGCACCCTCGTCGACGGCGCTCATGCTCCCGGTCTCGTCGCCGATGCCGCCGCGGTCGCCGGCGGCGACTGGTGGTTCGGCAACCTGCACAAGTGGCCCTGCGCCCCGCGCGGTTCCGCCCTGCTCGTCACCAACGCCCCCGACCGCGACGACCTGTGGCCGCTCATCGACTCGTGGGCGGCGAACGAGCCCTACCCCGAGCGCTTCGACACCCAGGGCACGATCGACGCGACGACCTACCTCGCCACCCCGGCATCGATCGAGTTCATCGAGTCCGAGTTCGGGTGGCACAACGCCCGTCAGGCGATGGCGCAGATGGCGGATGCCGGGGCCGAGATCATCGCCGAGGGCCTGCGCCCCTACGGCGACGAAGACCCCCTCACTCCGTTGCCCTCGCCCGTGCCGTCGATGCGACTCGTGCGTCTGCCGCTCGGACTCGGCTCGACCCGCGAAGAGGCCGATGCCCTGCGCATGGACCTGCTCGACGAGACCGGCGTCGAGACCGCGTTCACCAGCTTCCGCGGCGTCGGCTACTTCCGCCTGTCGGCGCACCTCTACACAGAGGCGTCCGACTTCGAGGCCTTCGTCGAGCGCTGCATCCCGCAGATCCTCCGCCGTGCCGGCATCCGCACCGCCGACTCCATCATCGTCTCCTGACCCGACCCACCCCTCCACCCACCACCCGACCCACCACCATCACCAACTGAGAGGCACCTCGTGAAGAAGAACAGAATCTTGACGACCGCCGCGGGAATCGGCACCGTCGCCGCACTCGCGCTCACCGGCTGTTCCGCAGGCGGCGGCGAGTCCGCCGACGGCACCGTCACCCTGCAGATGGTCGAGAGCCTGACCAATCCTGCCCGCACCGACCTGCTGCGCGGACTCCTCGACGACTTCGAGAAGGAGAACCCCGACATCAAGGTCAAGCTCGTCTCGCCGCCCACCGAGCAGGCCGACGCGAAGATCCAGCAGATGCTGCAGTCGGGCAAGGGCGTCGACGTCCTCGAGGTCCGCGACATCACCGTCGGACCGTTCGCGAACAACGGCTGGCTGCACGACATCTCGGCCGACCTCGAGAAGTGGGACGGCTGGGATGCCCTCACCGACAACGCGCAGTCGGCGTCCGTGGCCGCAGACGGCAAGAGCTACTTCGTGCCGTACGGCTTCTACGGCCTCTCGCTGTTCTATCGCACCGACCTCGTCGAGGAGGCGGGCTTCGACGGCCCGCCGCACAGCTGGAAGGATCTGCTCGAGCAGGCCAGCGCCATCCAGGACCCCGCGAACAACATCTACGGCTACGCGTTCCGCGGTGGCCAGAACGCGAACAGCAATGTGGTCGCGGCTATCGAGGCCTACACGATCGACGGCCTCGACGTCGATGACGCCTTCCTGATGGAGGACGGGTCGACGATCTTCGCCGCTCCCGAGGCGCAGGAAGCCGTCGACGACTACTTCGACCTCTTCAAGGAGGCGTCGCCGCCGTCCGCCGTGTCGTGGGGCTACCCCGAGATGGTCGCCGGTTTCACCAACGGCACCACGGCGTTCCTGCTGCAGGACCCCGAGGTCATCGCGACCGTGCAGGACTCCTCTCTGACCGAGGATCAGTGGGACACCGCCCCGCTGCTCGTCGGGCCGTCGGGCAAGGCCGCGCAGCCGCTGGCCGTCGCCGGCTGGGGCGTCGCGGAGAACAGCGAGCACCAGGATGCCGCGGTCAAGCTCGTCGAGTTCCTCTCGTCGGCCGAGCCGGCCACCGAGTTCGCGCAGGCCAACAGCCTCGTGCCGATCATCTCCGAGGCAGCCGATGACGAGTTCTACTCCTCGGGCCCGTGGACGAGCTACGTCACGATGACCGAGGATCCCGAGACCTACGTCAACGTCAAGCAGCCTCGCGGCGTCAGCTGGTGGACCGAGTGGATCCAGAAGTCCGACCAGGACGTGCAGAACGTGCTGCTCGGCAACATGTCGACCACCGAGCTGCTCGAGTCGTGGGACACCTTCTGGACCGAGAAGTACGCTGCGGAAAAGGGCTGATCCGTGACCCGGACCACTCTCGAAGGGGGCTCCGTCGGCACCGCCGGCGGGGCCTCCCCGGCATCCCGCCGGCGCCGCCCCTTCCGTGGCCGCCACGCGCTGACGCTGCTGGCCTTCATGGCCCCGGCGATCGTGTTCGTGTGCTGGTTCACCTACTGGCCGATGCTGCAGGGCGCACGCATGGCCTTCCACGACTGGAACCTGTGGGATCTCACCTCCACCCCGTGGGTGGGTTTCGACAACTTCGTCACCGTCTTCCAGGACCCCGCCTTCCCGATCGTCGCCTGGAACTCCGTCCTGTGGGTCGTCGGCTCGCTCGTGCCTCAGCTCGTGATCGGCTTCCTGATCGCGCTCGCCCTGCGCAAGCGCTTCCGCTTCCGCGGCCTCTACCAGGCGCTCGTGTTCTTCCCGTGGGCCGTCTCGGGCTTCCTGATCGGGATGCTGTTCCGCTGGATGTTCAACGCCGAGTTCGGCGTCGTGAACGACCTGCTCATGAAGGCCGGCCTGATCGACGCCCCGCTGCCCTGGCTGGCGGATCCGAAGCTCGCGATGTTCGCGGTCATCGTCGCCAACATCTGGTACGGCGTGACCTTCTTCGCGATCATGATCCTCGCGGCTCTGCAGTCCGTGCCCGATGAGATGCTCGAGGCCGCGAGCCTCGACGGCGCAGGCAAGGTGCGTCAGCTGTTCTCGATCATCATCCCGTACATCTCGATGACGCTGCTGCTGACGATCCTGCTGCGCATCATCTGGATCTTCAACTTCCCCGACATCATCTACGCGATGACCAACGGCGGGCCGGCGAACCAGACCCACATCATCACGACGTGGATGATCAACTACACGCAGCAGGGCAACTACGGCATCGCGAGCGCCATCGGACTCATCGTCGTCGCGTTCCTGTTCGTGTTCTGCGCGTTCTACCTCATGGCGATGCGGAGGGTCCAGCGATGACCATCACCGGAACCACGGTCACCGAGACCCGGCGTCTCACCGTCCCCGACATCGCGAAGGCACCGCGTCCGAAGCGCAAGGTCTCGGCCGGCGGCGTCGTGCGCGTCGTCGGTCTCGCCCTCTGGCTCGTCATCACGCTCTTCCCGCTGTACTGGATCGCGCTGACGTCGTTCAAGTCGCCGGGAACGATCAACTCCTTCCCGATCGAGTACTGGCCCAGCGAGCCGTCGCTCGACAACTACGTGAGCCTGTTCGAGCAGAGCTCGTTCGGGGTCTTCCTCGGCAACTCGGCTCTGGTGGCGACGATCGCGGGTGCGGTCGCGACGCTCATCGCTCTGCTCAGCGCCTATGTGATCGCGCGCTTCGAGTTCCGCGGCAAGGGGACGGTGCTGGTGGCGTTCCTGCTCACGCAGATGATCCCCGCGTTCATCGCGCTGGGGCCGCTGTACTCGATGATGACCGACCTGGGCCTCGTCGACACCAAGCCCGGCCTGATCCTCGTGTACATCGCGGTCTGCATCCCGTTCTCCACGGTCATGCTGCGCGGTTTCTTCGAGAACGTGCCGGACGCGCTCGAAGAGGCGGCGATGATCGACGGATGCTCGCGCTTCGGCGCGCTGTTCCGGGTGCTCGTGCCGGTGATGACCCCGGGCATCATCGCGGCCTTCATCTTCAACTTCGTCAACTGCTGGAACGAGCTGTTCCTGTCGGTCGTGCTGATGAACACCGACGAGAACCGCACCGTGCCGTCGGCGCTGAACGGGTTCATCTCGACCTTCAACATCGACTGGGGCTCGATGAGCGCCGCAGCCGTGCTGACGATCCTGCCGACCATGGTGATGTTCGCACTCGCGAGCCGCTGGATCGTGCAGGGCCTGACCGCCGGCGCCGTCAAGGAGTAGGCGCATCCGGACATGACGAAGGCCGCCGCCTCTCAGGGACGGCGGCCTTCGTCAAGCATCCGTCAGACCAGGCGGGCCTTCGGCGACACCGAGTACGTGGCCTCTGCATCGCGGTTGACCGTGTCGCCCAGTGCGGTGTCGATCGCCGCGAGCGTGTCGGCGTCGAGCGTCACTCCCGAGGCCTTGACCGTCTCGGCGAGCTGCTCGGGGCGCGAGGCCCCGACGAGAGCTGCGGCGACGTTCGGGTTCTGCAGCACCCAGGCGATCGCGAGCTGCGGCATCGACAGGCCGGCCTGCTCGGCGATCGGCTTGAGCTTCTGCACGGCGGTGAGGATGTCGTCCTGCAGGAACCCCTTGATGAAGTCGGAGCCGCTGTGCGGATCCGTCGCGCGGGAGCCCTCGGGAACCGGCTGACCCGGCAGGTACTTGCCCGACAGCACGCCCTGCGCCATCGGCGACCAGACGATCTGCGAGATGCCGAGCTCCTCCGATGCGGGCACGACCTTGCCCTCGATCACACGGTGCAGCATCGAGTACTGCGGCTGGTTCGAGATCAGCTGCACGCCGAGCTGCTTCGCGAGGGCGTGCCCCTCGCGCAGCTGCTCGGCCGTCCACTCCGAGACGCCGATGTAGAGGGCCTTGCCCTGGCGCACGACGTCGGCGAACGCCTGGAACGTCTCCTCGAGCGGGGTCTCGTAGTCGAAGCGGTGCGCCTGGTAGAGGTCGACGTAGTCGGTGCCGAGGCGCGTCAGCGAGCCGTTGATCGATTCGAGGATGTGCTTGCGGCTCAGCCCGGTGTCGTTCGGACCCTTGGGGCCGGTCGGGAAGTAGACCTTCGTGAAGATCTCGAGACCCTCGCGGCGCTGACCCTCGAGCGCCTTGCCAAGCACGACCTCTGCCGCGGTGTTCGCGTAGGTGTCTGCGGTGTCGAATGTGGTGATGCCGGCGTCGAGCGCCGCGTGCACCGTCTTGACGGCGGCGTCGTCGCCGACCTGCGAAGCGTGCGTGACCCAGTTGCCGTAGGTGATCTCAGAGACCTTGAGACCGCTGTTGCCGAGATAGCGATAGTTGACCATGCCATAACGCTACCGGCCGTGGCAGACGCCGGGCCCGGATCAGACGCGCGGTTCGACCAGCTGCTCCTGCTCGGCGAGCGTCTGCGCCTGGGCGCGCTTCTCGGCGAGCTCGCGCTCCTGCGCCGCGTCACGCGCTTCGGCGGCCTGGGCGGCCTCCTTGCGCTCGGCGCGGGTCTGCGGCTCGCCTGATCCGGCATCCGCCTGGATCCCCTGCGACTGCACGGTGACGATCGCCGCGCGGTCGCGGAACCCCTCGGCGGTCACCTTGTCGAGCGCGACCTGCTTGCGGATCGCGACGGCCTTCTCGTAGAGCGACGGGTCGCCGTAGGAGGTGAGCACCTTCACGAGCACGGGCAGCAGCTCGATCATGAAGAACAGTGCGGCGATGAGGATGTGCGCCCACAGGATCGTCGGCTCCTTCTCGCTGAGCCTGTTCAGAGCGCTGATCTGGCTGAGCAGACCGATCGCGCCGGCGTTGCCGGATGCCACCGATTCGGCGCGCGCGTTGTACGCGGCGAGCGCGGTGTCATAGCTGTCGCGCGCGGCGGGCAGCTGAGACTGCGCCTCTTCACGGTTCTGCGACTCCGACGTGCTGGTGTTCTCCTTCGCGGCGGTGCCCGCGGCTGCCAGCTCTTCGTTGGCGGTGCGCAGCTGCGCGGCGAGCGCGTCGTAGGTCTGCTGCGCCTCGGCGAGCTGGGCCTGGGCGGCATCCGAGCTCGCACCCTCGCCGTTCACGCCGGTGCAGCCGGGAACCGTGCCTGCACCTTCGCCGGTGAGCTCGCACTGGTAGAGGACGCGGGCCTGGTCGATCACGGCCTGCTGCTCGGTCATCTTGGCCGTGAGGTCGTCGACCGTGGCCTGCGCGGCCGATTCGGTCGCCGACGACGAGTCGGTGCCGGCGACGATTCCGGTCGCCGCCTGGTTCTCGAGCTCGGCGACGCGGTCCGATGCGGCGTCGAGCGCCTTCTTCTCGGGGCCGGTCTCGAGTGCATCCTGGTCGGCCTGCGCCTGGGTGATGTTCGTCGAGGCGACCTCGCGCGCGATGTCGTTGTGGAAGATCTGCAGCACGAGCGGCTCGGCGACGACGAAGCCGATGATCGCGGCCATGATCACACGTGGAATCGCGAGGCCGATGAGCTTCCAGACGTTGCGGGTCGACGTCATGGTCGAGGTGAGGAAGCGATCGAGGTTGAAGATGATGAGCGCCCAGACGACCGCCAGCGGCACGGCCAGCCAGATCGCGGCCTGCACGCCCGTGGTCAGTGCGAACAGCATGGAGATCGCCGAGACCAGTGCGGTTCCGGCCAGCACGAAGAACATCTGCACGAAGCGCGGGGTCTCGCCGGGGACGCGGTCGAGGATCTCGCCCTCGGCTCCGCCGAGGATGGCGAGCTTGCGCAGACGCGAACCCGGCACGCGCGGTGCGCGCTCGCGCGGCTGACGCCGGGGCTTGGGCTCACGCACGGGACGGGCGGATGCCGCGGCATCCTGCTCCTGCTCCGGCGCATCGGGCACCTCGGGTGCCTGCTGCGGTTGCGGCAGATCGGCGCCCGTGGGCTCGTACGCGCGCAGGAAGTCGAGGTCGTCCGTGTCAGCGTTCGGGTCGCTGTCGAGGATGATCCGACCCTGCGAATCGAACCGTCCTGGGCGGTGAGCGGAATAGGGCATTCCGACAATCTACGAAATGTCGCCTGTGGAAAACGTGCACGAACCCTGTGTTTCCGCCTCCGCGGGCCTCGTCAGGGTCAGCGCGGCAGCATGCGGACGAGCGCATCGGCGCTCGCGGCGAGCGCGTCATCGAGCGAGAAATGCCCGGCGGCGCACAGCGTTCCGAGTCCGTGCACGAGGCCCCACACTCCGGTGACGCTCTGCGCGTCGAGGCCCGCGGCCACGGACGCCTCCGACAGCAGCTGCTCGAGTTCATCGATCAGGGGGGCCATGGTCTCGCTCGGCTCACCGGGGATGCACACCGTCGGGTCGTAGATCACGTCGAAGCCGTGCGGATGCTCGACCGCGTAGCGGATGTACGCGGCACCGCCTTCGATCACGGCGGATGCGGAGTCCGGCGCCTGACCGATCCCGCCGCGCACCGCGTCCACCAGGTCGGCCATGCTGCGCTCGGCGAGGACCTTGAGCAGACCGCGCCGGTCGGAGAAGTGGTGGTACGGGGCGTTATGGCTCACGTCGGCGGCGCGGGCGACCTCGCGCAGGCTGATCTCCCCCGCGGGCTTCTCGGCGAGCAGCTGCATCGCCGCCGCCTCGAGGGCGTGGGCGAGGTCACCGTGGTGATAGCCGGATCGGGAACTTGACACAAGCAACATTGTTGCTTATCTTGACAGTGTCCACCATTGCTTGACACTGTCAACATAGGAGCGCACATGTCATCCGCACTGATCATCGACGGCCACCCCGATGCCGGATCCCTCACCGCAGAACTGGCCCGACGCTATGCCGCCGCGCATGGCGACGCCCGTGTCCTCGCTCTGCGCGATCTCGACTTCGATCCGTCGCTGCGCTTCGGCTACCGCCGGCGCATGCAGCTCGAGCCCGACCTGATCGACGCGAAGCGCGCACTGGCCGAAGCGCGGACGGTCGTGGTGTTCACCCCGCTCTGGTGGGGGTCGGTGCCCGCGCTGCTGAAGGGGTTCTTCGATCGGTCGCTGCTGCCGCAGCAGGAGTACCGGTACTCGAAGCTCGGGATGCCCGAAGGCCTGTTGACGGCCGCGAACGGACGCCTGTTCCTGCTGGCGGACACCCCGTGGTTCCTCACGCCCTTCACCGGGCTCCCCGCACAGACGCACGTCGCCCGCGGGACGATGAGGTTCTGCGGCATCCGCTCGGTGCGCACCACGCGGATGCTGGGAATCAAGGACGCGAGTCCCGCGCGCATCGAGTCCTGGCTGTCGCGCGCCGAGACTCTCGGTCGCCGCGACGGCCTTCGCGATCGCGGCACCGGCCCTCAGGCCATGGCGGCGGAGGCAGCCTCGTCTTCGGTCGTCGCGACGAGCTGACCGCAGGCACCGTCGATCTCCTTGCCGCGAGTGTCGCGGAGGGTCGTCGGGATGCCTGCGTCGTTGAGGCGGCGCACGAACTCGTTCTGCACCGAGGGCTCGGACGACGTCCAGATCGAGCCGGGCGTCGGGTTCAGCGGGATCGGGTTGACGTGCACCCAGCCGCGGCCGCGCTCGTTGAGCTTGTCGGCGAGCAGGTCGGCGCGCCAGGCGTGGTCGTTCATGTCCTTGATCAGCGCGTACTCGATCGAGACACGGCGGCCGGTCTTGGCGTAGTAGTCGTAGGCGGCGTCGAGCGCCTCGTCGACCTTCCAGCGGGAGTTCACCGGGATGAGCTCGTCACGCAGGTGGTCATCCGGTGCGTGCAGCGACAGCGCGAAGGTGACGGGGATGCCCTCGTCGGCCAGCTTCTTGATGGCCGGCACGAGTCCGACAGTAGACACCGTGATGCCGCGCGCGCTCATGCCCAGGCCGTCGGGCTGGGGCGCGACCATCGAGCGCACCGCGTCCATCACGCGCTTGTAGTTGGCGAGCGGCTCACCCATGCCCATGAAGACGATGTTCGACACGCGCTCCATCGAGTGGTCGTCGGCCTTCTTGCCGCCGAGACCGCCCTCGGCGATCAGGCGGTTGGCGCGGACGATCTGCTCGATGATCTCGGCGGTCGACATGTTGCGGGTGAGACCCGCCTGGCCGGTGGCGCAGAACGGGCAGTTCATGCCGCACCCGGCCTGCGACGAGACGCACAGGGTGATGCGGCCCGGGTAGCGCATGAGCACCGACTCGACCAGCGCGCCGTCGTGCAGACGCCAGAGGAACTTGATCGTGTCGCCGCGGTCGGTCTCCAGGCGGCGCACCTCGGTGAGCAGCGGCGGCAGCATGCCGGCGACGAGCTGCTCCCGGGTGTCGGCCGGAAGATCCGTCATCTCCGCAGCGTCCGACGTGTAGTGCCGGAAATAGTGGGTCGAGAGCTGCTTCGCGCGGAAGCCGGGCAGGCCGAGCTCCTTGACCTTCTCGACGCGCTCGGCGGGCGTGAGGTCGGCGAGATGCACCGGCGGCTTGCCGCGCTTCGGGCTCGCGAACTGCAGCAGCGGCCGCCCCTCGGCATCCTTCTGCTGCGTCCACCCCTCGGTCGCAGGACGCACCTGCGGGGTGCCGGTCGAGCGGACTGCCCCCGAACGGGACGACGCGGGTGCCGTGGCGGGGCGCGTCTCGCGCGTGCGGGGAGTCTCGGTCATACCTCCAGGGTACGCGGTGCCGGGTGGGAAGCGCCTGGGGCGCCGGCCCCGGCGTCCCTAGACTGACCCCATGGACATCATCATCGCTGTCGGCGCGGTCATCGCAGCTGTCGTCGTGGGCGTGGTGATCATCGGCGCCGCCCTGCGATCGATGCGCCCGAAGGCACCGGAGCCGCACGTGTTCACCCCGTCGCCGACGATGGCCCGATCCGTGGCATCCGCTTCGACGTCGACCGCCTCGGCATCGCAGCTGACGCCTGCGGCGATCGCCGAGATCGATCGTCTCGTCGCCGCCGGGCAGAAGATCCACGCGATCAAGCTCTACCGGCAGCACACGGGCGTGCGCCTGCAGGAGGCCAAGGACCGGATCGACCACTGGTCCGTCAGCACCACGGCACCGCACCTCGCGGCCGTCTCGAACGCCTCGGCCGCCCACTCGTCGATCACGGCGACGCCGTCGTCGGTGCGGGGTGCGCTGCCGGCATCCGTCGCCTCCGAGGTCGACCGGCTCATCGCCGCCGAGCAGAAGATCCAGGCGATCAAGCTGGTCAGGGAGCACACCGGGCTCGGCCTCAAGCAGGCGAAGGACGTCGTCGAGGCCTGGCCACACCCGCGCCACTTGTAGTTACAGGCTGCGGTCGGGGAGAATGGAGCCGATCCCCTATCGAAGGAGTCTTCGCCATGCCCGACCGCCTCTCCCGCGCCCGTTCCGCCGGCGTCCTCGCCGTCTTGCGCGCACCCTCGCCCGAGCTCGCACTCGAGGCGTCCGAGGCGATCATCCGCGGTGGCGTGACCGGCATCGAGGTCACCTTCTCGACCCCCGACGCCCCCTCGGTGATCCGCGAACTCATCGCGCGCCACGGCGACGCGGCCTACATCGGCGCGGGCACAGTGACGACTGCCGAGCAGGCCGCCCTCGCCGCCGATGCCGGTGCGGAGTTCCTCGTCAGCCCCGGAACCCTGCCCGCTCTGACCCGAGCGATGCTCGAGACCGGCCGCGTCGTGATGACAGGTGCCATGACCCCGACCGAGGTCATGGGCGCGCTCGAGCTCGGCGTCGACGTGGTCAAGATCTTCCCCGCGTCCCTCGGCGGGCCCTCGTACCTCGGCGCGCTGCGCGGACCGTTCCCGGATGCTCCGCTGATGCCGACCGGAGGCGTCAGCCCCGACAACCTCGCCGACTGGTTCCGCGCCGGAGCCGTGGCGGTCGGAGCGGGCGGCGACCTCGCGAACGGCGCCTCGCTCGCTGCATCCGACTGGGCCGACATCGAACAGCGCTCGGCCCGCTTCGCCGCGGCGCTCGCTGCGACCCGCCGCTGAGTCGGCCGATGACCCGGTGATCGAACTCGCACCCCTCGCCTGGGCGGCGCTCGGCCTCGCCGCCGTCACGATCGGCATCTCGAAGACCGCGCTCCCCGGCGGCAGCATCCTGGCCATCGCACTGTTCGCGACCGTGCTCCCCGCGCGCACGTCGACCGCCGCGATGCTCCTGCTGCTCATCGTCGGCGACGTGTTCGCGTTGATCACCTATCGCCGCCACGCGCACTGGCCGACGCTGCTGCGCCTCGCGCCCGCCGTGCTCGCGGGACTGCTGGCCGGCTTCGCGTTCCTCGCGCTCGCGGGCGACGGCATCGTACGTCGGGCGATCGGCGTGATCCTGCTGGCGATGATCGCAGTCACCCTGTGGCGGCGATGGCGGCAGGACCGGGCGGATGCCGCGTCGCCCGCACCGGGAGGCATCGTGCTCTCGGGCGTCTACGGCACTCTCGGTGGCTTCACGACCATGGTCGCCAATGCGGGCGGACCCGTGATGTCGATGTACTTCCTCGCCACCCGCACGCCCGTGCAGGTGTTCCTCGGCACCTCGGCCTGGTTCTTCGCGATCATCAACCTCGTGAAGATCCCGTTCCTCGCGGGCCTCGGCCTCTTCGAGGGCCACGTGCTGCTCATGGATGCCGTGCTCGCGCCGCTCGTGGTGCTCGGCGCTCTGGGCGGCATCCGCCTCGCGAAGCGCATGAACCAGGTGCTGTTCGACCGCATCGTGATCGTGCTGACGATCGCCGGCGCCGTCTACCTGCTGTTCTGACCGTCTGCTCCCCGCGGCAGGACCGCCTCAGTCGAGGAAGATGTCGGGGAACAGCCGGTCGTCGGGAGTGCCAGGGACGGCGGCGTAATGCGAGAAGTCGGTCACGCCGTCGGCCTCGAGCACGTCCTCGACGATCAGGGTCTGACCGCTGTACTCGGCCGCGGGCTTGAGCAGCACCGCGTAGGCGGCGTCGGCGTAGATGTCGGGCGTGCGGCTCGCCGCCATGACCTTGTCGCCGCCGAGCAGGTTCTGCACCGCGGCGGTGGCGATGGTGGTGCGCGGCCACAGGGTGTTGGCGGCGATGCCGTCGCGGGCGAACTCCGCGGCAAGGCCGAGCGTGACCATCGTCATGCCGAACTTCGCGAGCGTGTATCCGGTGTGCGCACCGAGCCACTTCGGCGTCGGGTTCAGGGGCGGCGACAGCGACAGGATGTGGGGGTTCTCGGCGTCCTTGAGGATCGGCACCGCCGCGCGCGAGAGCATGAAGGTGCCGCGGACGTTCACGTCCTGCATCAGGTCATACTTCTTCGCGCCGAGGTCGAGCGAGCGCGAGAGGTCGATGACGCTGGCGTTGTTGATGACGATGTCGATGCCGCCGAACTCGCCCTGCGTCTTGAGCACGGCCTCGGTGATGTCGTCGTCGTCGCGCACGTCCCCGACGATCGGCAGCGCCTGACCGCCCGCCGCCCTGATCTGGTCGGCGGCCGTGTGCACCGTTCCCTCGAGCTTCGGATGCGGGGTGTCGGTCTTCGCCAGCATCGCGATGTTCGCGCCGTCAGCCGCGGCACGCAGCGCGATCGCGAGTCCGATGCCGCGGCTGCCGCCGGACATCAGGATGGTCTTGCCTGCCAGTGACATGGATTCTCCTTGGAGCGTCGGGGCTTCGGGACTTCGGGGTTCGGGCTTACTTCGGTGCCATGCGGATCGCGCCGTCGAGGCGGATCGTCTCGCCGTTGAGGTAGCCGTTCTCGACGATCTGCTGCACGAGAGAGGCGTACTCGTCGGGGCGTCCGAGACGCGAGGGGAACGGCACCTGCTGGCCCAGCGAGTCCTGCGCCGCCTGCGGCAGGCCCATCAGCATCGGGGTCTCCATGATGCCGGGAGCGATCGTGCAGACGCGGATGCCGTAACGCGCGAGCTCGCGAGCGACGGGAAGCGTCATGGCGTGTACGCCGCCCTTCGAGGCCGAGTATGCCGGCTGGCCGATCTGCCCGTCGAAAGCGGCCACGCTCGCGGTGTTCACGATGACGCCACGGTCGCCGGTGTCGGTCACGTCGTTCTTCGTGATCACGGCGGAGGCCTGGGACAGGACATTGAAGGTGCCGACGAGGTTGATGCGGACGACGCGCTCGAAGTCGGCGAGCACGGCCGGGTTGCCCTCGCGGTCGAGCACCTTCGCCGGCGGGGCGATGCCCGCGCAGTTGACGACGATCCGCAGCGGAGCGGCGGCCTGCGCTGCGGCCACGGCGGCAGCGGCATCCTCGGCGCTCGTGACGTCTCCGGCCGAGAACACCCCGCCGAGGTCTGCGGCGATCTCGGCCCCGGCCGACGAGGGCAGGTCGAGGATGGTGACGACGGCGCCGGCGGCGGCGAGCGTTCGCGCGGTGGCGAGGCCCAGACCGGACGCACCGCCGGTGATGAGAGCACTCGAGCCCTGGATCTGCATGCGGTTCTCCTTCGAAACGTGTGCGACTCAGTGTCAGTTTAGCTGATTCCGAGTTTCAGGCGACACATCGCCAGAGGCCTCGCGACGGTGTCGACCCCGAGCCTACGCCGCGCACGTCGAAGGGGCGGGGCCATGACGGCCCCGCCCCTTCGGAATGACTCGCGAGATCAGACCTGGATCTGCGCGGCGATGCCCTTCAGCTTGTGGCGTGCGAGCGCGAGGTTCGCCGACGCACTGTTGAGCACGAGGTAGATGAAGAGCCCGCTCGCACCGGTCGTGTTGAGCACGTTGATCAGGTGATACTGCGAGCTCAGGGTGATGAGGATGTCGTCGATCTCATCCGTGATGCCGAGGTCGCGCATCGTCGCCAGCTTGGCGCGCACGACGTTCGAGTTGCCCGCGGCGGCGATCCCCAGGTCGAATGAGGGGTTGCCGCCCTGGGCGAGTGCCATTCCGCTGCCGTAGTCGACGATCGCGGCGCCGGTGGCGCCCTCGATGGCCAGCAGCTGCGGCAGGGCGTCGTCAAGTGAACTCATGTTGTACTGCTCCTCTATGGTGATGCGTGTGCGCTCGACGCTGGCGTCAGGTGCCTGTGCGGATGCCGGGGCGTCGCCGCTCCAGATCCACTCGACGAACTGGTCGAGATCCCGTTCGCCGGATTCCTGCGACGAGATCGCCGGAGCCTTCGGCAGCCCGACCGCGGTAGCGTGAGCGGCATCGGAATCGGCACCGGGTGCGACCTCGGGAGCCGCGGATGCGGACGAGGAGGCATCGGCATCGCTGCCCTGCCGCCGCCACCACTGTGACCGGGACGAAACGCGCACGAAGACCTCTGATGTGTCGAGTGGGATGGATGATGCGGCCGCCGACGGCGACCGCGACTGAGACTAACCGCGTCCCGCCGCCCGGAGCCGGAAAAATACACGCATACCGATATACGTTCGAACATGAGATGAGCGCCCCATGAGCATCCCCTCCACGACGACGGAGATCCCGCCGATCGTGCGGTCACTGGCCGCGGGCGCCACGCTCACGCCGGTATGGCTGAACGGCATCGGCGGGCTCACCTTTCGCACCGACGACGGGCGCTACATCAAGTGGGGCCCGCATGACGCCGAGGCGAACATGCGGGACGAAGCGGAGCGGATGCGGTGGGCACGGCGTTGGATCGCGGTTCCCGAGGTGATCGATCAGGGTGAGGACGCCACGCACGAGTGGCTCGTCACGGCTGCACTCCCGGGCCGCAGCGCTGTGGACCCCCGATGGATCGACGACCCCGAGACCGCCGTACGCGCGGTCGGAACCGCGCTGCGCGCGATGCACGACTCGCTGCCCGTCGAGCAGTGCCCCTGGACCTGGAGCTCCGCATGGAGGATCGCGAACGCGGTCGAGCGCGGCGTCACGGTGCCGGCCGACCTGCACGAGCCGCCTCGGCTCGAGTACTACCGCCGACTCTGGAACGAGACCTGAGACTCGACTCAGTCGGTCGGCGAGGCGTCCTCGTGCACGGCCACTCGGATCTCCGAGATCCGGCGACGATCGACGGCCGTCACGCGGATCGTCGCACCGGGCACCTCGACCGAATCACCGACCACCGCGAGGCGGCCGAGCATCTCGGTGACGAAGCCCGCGACCGTGTCCGATGCGCCACGGGGCAGCGCGATCCCGGTGATCTCGGCGAAGTCCTGCAGATTGAGGCGGCCGTCGAGTGCGCCGCCGGCGTCCGGCATCCGGTCCTCCGTGTCGTACTCGTCGAAGATCTCGCCCACGACCTCTTCGACGAGGTCCTCGAGCGTCACGATGCCGTCGGTGCCGCCGTACTCGTCGACCACGACGGCGATCTGGTGACCGGCCGCCCGCATGCGGGTCAGGGTGGGTAGCACGCCCGCGGTCGAGGGCACGTACTCGACGGGACGCATGAGTCCGAGCACCGCGCGCGTCGCGTCGTCGGCGGCGGCCTCGAAGAGGTCGCGCACATGCACGAAGCCCACGATGTCGTCGAGCGAGGCGTCGATCACCGGGTACCGCGAGAACGGCAGCTCGCGCACGTCCGCGATGGCCTCGGCGAGCGTCGCGGCGCCGTCGAGCGCGACGACCTCGGGACGGGGCCGCATGACCTCGCTCACCTGACGTCCGCGCAGCGACAGCACGTCGTCGAGGATGCGTCGCTCGTCGTCGGGGAGGCTCTGATGCGTCGCGACGATGTCGCGCAGCTCCTCCTCGCTGAGCTCGTCCGCCGCCTTGTGCGGGTCGCCGCCCAGCAGACGCACGACCGCATTCGTCGACACCGACAGCAGCCAGATGACCGGCCTCATGACCACGGCGAAGCCGTCGAGCACCGGCGCGACGGCATACGCGAACTGGGCGTTGCGCTGGATGGCGAGCCGCTTGGGCACGAGCTCGCCGAGCACGAGCGACAGGTAGGCGATCACGAGCGTCAGCAGCACGGTCGAGAGGGTGAGAGCCAGCGGAGCGGCGACCCCGAGGCTCTCGAGCAGAGGCGCGACCGACGGGGCGATCGAGGTCGCACCGTAGGCGGCCGAGGCGAAGCCGGCGACCGTCACGCCGATCTGCACCGCCGAGAGGAAGGTGTTCGGGTTGCGAGCCAGGCTCGCGACCTTCTCGCCTCGTCTGCCACGAGCAGCGATCGCATTGATCTGACTCTCACGCAACGTGACGAGGGCCATCTCCGTCGCGGCGAACACGCCGCCGACGAGGACGAACACGAACACCAGAGCGATGTTCACCGCGAGGTCGCCCATCAGCGGGCCACCTCACGAGGTGCGGGGGTGCCCGAGGTCATTCGGGCGCCGGGTCTGTCGGGGTCTGCGGACGCGTCGGAGCGGCGCGACTGGTTCACGAGTGTTCCTTCTGGGTGTCGGTGGTGAGCGGTGCAGAGCTGGACGGATCAGGAGTGTCGAGCGCGTCGCGCTTGTCGTCGCGTCGCGTCTTCATGAGGCTCGCGACCGTGGCGACGGCGATCGTCGCGCCGATGAAGACGAGCGAGAACCAGATCGGGATCTCAGGCGCCCACAGCATCGGCTCTCCGCCGTTGATGAACGGAAGCTCGTTGACGTGCATCGCGTGCAGCACGAGCTTGACGCCGATGAACGCGAGGATGACCGCGAGGCCCTGCGCGAGGTACACGAGGCGCTGCAGCAGGCCGCCGATGAGGAAGTACAGCTGGCGCAGGCCCATGAGGGCGAAGGCGTTGGCCGTGAAGACGATGTAGGCCTCTTCGGTCAGACCGTAGATGGCGGGGATCGAGTCGACCGCGAAGATCAGGTCGACGAAGCCGATCGCGATGATCACGAGGAACATCGGCGTGAAGAATCGCTTGCCGTCACGCTGCACGGTCAGGCGGTCGCCGTTGTACTCGTCGCTCACCGGCAGGATACGGCGCACGAAGCGCATGAATCGGCCGTTGGCCGGGTTGTGGTCGCCCTGTGCGAACGCCTGGCGGTAGGCCAGGAACAGCAGCAGCGCACCGAAGAGGTAGAAGATCCAGGAGAAGTTCTCGATCAGCGTGGCGCCGAGCGCGATGAATCCACCGCGCATGATGAGCGCGATGACGATGCCGATCATCAGCACCTTCTGCTGATAGATGCGCGGCACGGCGAAGCCGGTCATCACGATGAGGAACACGAAGAGGTTGTCGATCGACAGCGCCTTCTCGGTCAGGTACCCGGCGAAGTACTCACCGCCGTACGTCCAGCCCGACACGGTGCCGATGCCGACGCCGAACAGCAGGGCCAGACCGATGTAGAACGCCGACCAGCGGGCGGACTCGCCGATGGTGGGCTCATGGGGCTTTCGCACGTGGGCGAAGAACTCGTACACGAAGAAGGCGATCGTGACGGCGATCGTGATGATCCACACGAGGGGGGTGATGTTCAAGGAGGTCTCCAGAAGACGAGGCGTGACGAGGTCGACGCCAAGGTCTTCTCCATCCTCGAGAACGAGGACCGGGGACCCGGGATGCAGGGACATCCGTAATGACGAGCCGCCCGTGGTGGAGTACTCCCCTTGGGTTCACTCGATGCTAGCGAATACATCGGCATTCCAGCTATGAGAAAGCTGAGTGGATGCTTCCGGTTCCGGTGGTTCGGGCGGGCGTCCGGTCGTGGGCTCGTCAGGCGGTCGGGCCGAGGATGAAGTTCCACGCACCCGTGAGCACCGCCGCCGCGATCGCCACCGCCGGGATCACCGCCGCGACGATGACCAGCGCCGTGTCGCGTCGGTCCCACCTCGACTCCCGCGCCCACGAACGCGGTGCCGCACCGCCGAAGCCGCGAGCCTCCATGGCCGTCGCCAGCGACGATCCACGACGGATCGCCAGCACGAACAGCGCGAACGCCATGCCGAGCGCACGACGGACCCGCCCCTCGTCGGCCACCCCGCGCGCACGCCGCGCGAGAGAGAGCGCCCGCCAGTCGTCGACGAGCAGGCCCAGCATCCGCATCCCCGCGAGCGCGCCGACGACGAATCGCGCCGGCAGCCTCACCCGCTGCGCCAGGTCGTCGGCGAGGTCGGTGGGGTCGACCGTGATGAAGAGCACCACCGCGGGGAGTCCGATCGCGAGCACGCGCACGGCGGTCGCCGCAGCGAGCGCGAGCGACCCGTCACTGATGCGCATGACGAGCCACTCGACATGCACGGTGCCGCTGGTCGCGCCGTAGAGAGCGATCGTGACCGCGCTGAGCGGCGCCGCGATCCACAGCACCGCGGTGCGGGTCCAGAACTCCTTCGCGCGCAGGCCTGCGAGCACGAGCAGAGGGATCTCGAGCAGCAGGGCGACGGATGCCGACACCGCGTCGATCGTCAGCACGAGGGGCAGGGCGATCAGAAGCGCCGCGATGAGTTTCGCGAGGGCCGAGCGCGGGGCGATCGGACCGGATCGTTCGACGCGGGCGGTCAGCGGATCGATCATCGTCCCACCTCGATGCGCCGAGCGTGCAGAGCCGCGAGCACGGCCTCGTCATGACTGATCGCCACGATCGCCGTGCCCTCGTCGCGCAGACGTGCGATCAGGCCGACGAGTTCGGCCCAGGTCGTCGCATCCTGCCCGAAGGTGGGCTCGTCGAGCACCAGCATCCGGGGTCGCGTGGCGAGGGCGGCGGCGACCGTGAGCCGCCGCTTCTCTCCGCCCGACAGGGTGTAGGGATTGGCTGCGGCGAGCGAGGTGAGCCGCAGTCTTTCGAGCAGGTCGTCGACTCGGGAGGCGATCTCGGCGTCCGGCAGCTTCAGCGCCCGCGGCCCGACCGACAGCTCGTCGCGCACGGTCTTGGCGAGCAGCTGGTGCTCGGGCGTCTGCATGACCGACGCGATGCGCGTGAGCAGGGCGCGCGACGACCAGTGGATGGGATCGGGCTTCTCTCCGGCGGCGAGGGGCGGCAGAGCGGCGACCCGACCTTCTTCGGCCGGGATCAATCCCGCGAGCGTGAGCCCGAGCGTCGATTTGCCTGCGCCGTTCGCGCCGGTGACCCCGAGCACCTCTCCGGCGCGCACATCGACGTCGAACGGACCGGCGACGGCGAGCCCGCGCCTGCGAGACACGGTGAGACCACGGGCCTCCAGCAGCGTCGCTCCCGGCCGCTGCGCCGGTGCGGGCGGGACGGCGGGCGGGTGCCCGGGAACCCAGACACCGGATGCCGCGAGCTCCGCGCCCCGAGCGCCGAGGACCGCGTCCGGGCTGCCGTCGGCGAGCACGACCGTTCCATCCGGCTCGGCGCCGAGCACGATCACCCGGGTCACGAGCGGCAGCCAGATGTCGATGCGATGCTCGATGACCACGAGGGTCGCACTCGTCGCATCGAGGGCGGCGGCCACGGCATCCCGTACGTCCCGCACCCCCTCGGGGTCGAGGTTCGCCGTCGGTTCGTCGAGCAGGATGGCACCCGGTCGCATCGCGAGCACGCCGGCGAGGGCGAGGCGCTGCTTCTGGCCGCCCGACAGCGCGGCCGTGGATCGATCGAGGGCGACGTCGAGCTCTACGGCGTCCAGCGCCGCGCGCACCCGCTGCCAGATCTCGTCTCGGGGTACGCCGAGGTTCTCGCAGCCGAAGGCGACGTCGTCGCCGACCCTCGCGAGGATCGTCTGCGTATCGGGATCCTGCAGGACCATCCCGACCCGTCCCCGGGCATCGGTGGGCGGCACGCCGTCGACGAGCAGCGCACCGTGCGTCTCGCCCTCATCCGCACCGCCGAGCACCCCACCGAACCCCTGGAGCAGCGTCGACTTGCCCGAGCCGGAGGCGCCGAGCAGCAGCACCCGCTCCCCCGGCTCGATGCGCAGGTCGACGTCGCGCACCGCCCAGCGCCGTCGCGTCGCGTACCGCCACCCCCAGCCACGGGCTTCGAGGGTGGCGGGCGTCGTGAGCGAGCTCACACCCGTGCGGTGACCTCGCGGCCGGCGGCGAACCGGCTGAGGGCGCCCGTGGCGGCGAGGCCTCGTGCGATCAACCACGCCCCGAGTCCGGCGATGACCGCGCCCGAGATGGTCGTCGAGACGATGTAGACGCTCGTGAAGAGCGTGTCGGCACCGGCGTACCAGAGGATGCGGTCGTTGATGCCGCAGGCGAGACCCGCACCGGCACCAGCCAGCATCGCGACAGGCAGCCGCCAGACGCCGTACAGGAAGATCAGGAACACCAGCTCTGCGCCGAGGCCCTGTACGAGGCCCGAGACGATCGTGAGCGGGCCCCACGCGTTGCCGACGAGTGCTGAGATGATCGCGGCGACCAGCTCGGTGTACAGAGCGGCACCGGGCTTGCGGATGATCAGGCCGCCGAGCACTCCGGCGATCAGCCAGGGGCCGGCGAGCAGGCCCTGCACACCGGGGAGCAGCGGCGTCAGGATGCTGCTCGGCACCTCGTAGCCGACGTTCCAGAGCAGGAAGATCATCGCGCATGCGACGGCGATGACACTCGCCACGACGATGTCGACGACCCGCCAGCGCCAGAGCTGCGGGCGACCGAGGCCCGTCGACGACTGCGTGGCCGATGCCGATCCCGTGGTGGATCCGGACGTGGATGTACTCATCTGTGACTCCTCCCTGCGCTGGCATGACCCAGATCAGGTTCGACGGTCGAAGCGCGATTCGCTCCCTCTCAGCCCGGCTCGCCGGACTCCCGTGGTTGTACCCACGATCTTACCCAGAGGCGACACCCCTCGTCCTCTCCCGATGCAGCGACACGGATCCCCGCACGAGTTCGGTACCGTGAGGAGGTGACCGCTCCCGATTCCGCCGAGGCCACCGCCTCCGCCGTTCCTGCGGATGACGACGTCTCTGCGATCTTCACCCCTGAGGCGACTCCCCCCGCGCAGTGGGCGGAGGAAGACAGCGGCGGCACTCCCCTGACGTGGGTCGACCCGGTCGACGTGGCCCAGCACCCGGCGACCGACGCGCTCGATGACGCGCCGGCCGTGGAGAGCGGCGGTGCGCTGCTGACCGGAGCGCACCTGCGCCCGGCGATCGCCCGGCCCGGCGTGCTGGTGCCGCTCGGCGTCCTCGTCGGCTTGCTCGGCACCTACGCCGGATCGGCCATGCTGTGGCCGTTGCACGAGGTCGCGCCGACGGTTCAGGCCGTCGAGCTCGCCCCCGTCGCAGCGCCCGCTGCCGCGATCACCTTCCCTGCCCAGGGGAGCGCTGCCGTGGGGATCGGCGGCATCGGCACGACGTCGTCGTCGCTCGACGCTGCCGCGATCGCAAGCGTCACCAAGGTCGTCTCGAGCTTGATGGTGCTCGAGCGGATGCCCCTCGCCGTGGGCGAGCAGGGCCCCGAGTTCTCGTTCACGCGAGCCGACAACCTGGCCTACTGGGACTACCGCCGCTCCGACCAGTCCGCGCTCGACGTGCCCGTGGGCGGCACTCTCACCGAGTTCCAGCTCCTCCAGGGAACGCTGCTCGGATCGGCCAACAACTACATCGACCGGCTCTCCGCGGAGATCTGGGGTTCCCCGTCGTCGTTCACCGCCGCAGCAGCTGTGTGGCTGCGCGACCGTGGTCTCGACGACATCACGATCATCACTCCGTCGGGCTTCGACGACCGCAACCGGGCCACACCCGAGTCGCTCGTCGCGTTGGCCGAGATCGCGATGCAGAACCCCGTCTTCGCCGGCATCGTCGGAACTCCGTCGGTCGATCTTCCGGGTGCGGGCACGGTGGTGAACACGAACGGGATGCTGGCGGACCCCGGCGTCGTCGGCGTCAAGACCGGCACGCTCGGCGACAGCTGGAACCTGTTGACCGCGAAGGTCGTCACCGTCGACGACACGACTGTGCATCTGTACGCGTCGGTTCTCGGTCAGGCCGACGACGCGCAGCGCCTCACGGAGACCCGTTCGCTGTTCACGCAGGTCGAGACGGCGCTGGAGCAGCAGACTCCCGCCGTCGCCGAGGGCACGGTCGTCGGCACCGTCACCACGGCGTGGGGCGCGAGCACCGATGTCGTGACGGATGCGGATGCCGATGTGGTTCTGTGGAACGGCGCCGTCGCCGAGGCCTCGACGGACTTCTCACTCGGCGACAGCCGCGAAGCGGGCGACGAGGTCGGCACGATGACGAGCGTCGGGCCGTTGAACACGGTGACCACGTCGCTGTCGCTCGCCGACGATGTCGATGCCCCGAGCCCGTGGTGGCGGCTGACCCACCCCCTCGAACTCCTCGGCATCACGGCCGACCAGCGCTGACGCGTCGTCCCTCCAGCGAAAGCTCACGGACGCAGAACGCCTCGCCGCCCGGGATCGGGAGGCGAGGCGTTCTGGCGCTTCAGGCGCTCTGGCGCTTCAGGCGCTCTGGCGCTTCAGGCGCTCTGGCGCTTCAGGCGCGTGAGGAGCCTCCGGCATCCGGCCGTTCGACCACTGCCTGCGCGGCCGCTGCCTCGGCAGCGGGAGTCTGCGCCCCCACCGAGACGCCGACCTGTGCCGACGCAGCCGCGTCTTCGGCGTCGCCGCTCATGACGACCGGAGTCGAGCCGGTGAGCGCGTCCTCTGCGTCGATGTCGGTCGCCGCCTGTTCGAACTGCGACTGGTAGAGGCGCCAGTAGGCGCCCTGCGCGGCGATGAGCTCGTCGTGCGTGCCCTTCTCGACGATGTCTCCGTGCTCCATCACGAGGATGAGGTCGGCATCGCGGATGGTCGACAGGCGGTGCGCGATCACGAACGAGGTGCGTCCCTGTCGAAGCGCCGCCATCGCGTGCTGCAGCAGCAGCTCGGTGCGGGTGTCGACCGCCGACGTGGCCTCATCGAGGATCAGGATCGACGGCTGGGCCACGAACGCTCGCGCGATCGTGATCAGCTGACGCTCGCCCGCCGAGACGTTCGACGCGTCTTCGTCGAGCACGGTGTCGTAGCCCTCGGGGAGGGCATGCACGAAGCGATCCACATAGGTCGCCTTCGCCGCTTCGAGAACCTCGTCGTCGGTCGCGGTCGAGCGTCCGTACCGGATGTTCTCGCGGATGCTCCCGGCGAACAGCCACGGGTCCTGCAGGACCATGCCGGTGCGAGAGCGCAGCTGGTCACGCGTGACCTCGGAGATGTCCTGACCGTCGAGCAGGATGCGCCCGCCGTTCAGTTCGTAGAACCGCATGATGAGGTTGACGAGAGTGGTCTTGCCCGCTCCCGTCGGACCGACGATCGCGACCGTCTGACCGGGCTCGACCCGGAACGAGAGGTCGGTGATCAGCGGACGGTCGGGAGTGTACGAGAACGCGACGTTCTCGAACTCCACGACGCCCTTGCCGTCGGCGAGCTTCGGAGCATCCGCGTCGTCCGCTTCCTGCTCTTCGGTGTCAAGGAGCTCGAACACCCGCTCGGCCGATGCCGTGCCGGACTGCACGACGGCCGCCATCCCACCGAGCTCGGACAGCGGCTGCGTGAACTGCTGCGAGTACTGGATGAACGCCTGCACGTCTCCGAGACGCAGCTGCCCGTTGGCGACCATGAGACCGCCGAGCACCGCGATGCCCACGTAGGTGAGGCTGCCGACGAAGGTCATCGCCGGCATGATGATGCCGGAGAGGAACTGCGCCTTGAAGCTGGCCTGGAACAGCTCCTCGTTCTCGCCCTGGAACTTCTCCAGCGCGTCCTGCTCGCGACCGAAGACCTTGACCAGCGCGTGACCGGAGAAGGCCTCTTCGACGCGAGCGTTCAGACGGCCGACCTTGCGCCACTGCGTGCCGAAGGCCTTCTGCGAGCGAGGGCCGATGACGCCGAAGATCACACCCATGAGCGGGAGCGCCACGAGCGCGACGAGAGCGAGCTGCCAGGAGATCGAGAACATCAGGACCAGCACGCCCACGACCGTGAGTACGGCCGTGATCGCGCCGGACAGCGACTGCTGCATGGTCTGGGTGATGTTGTCGATGTCGTTCGTCACGCGCGAGATCAGATCACCGCGCTGCACCTTGTCGAAGTACGACAGCGGCAGACGGTTGATCTTCGCCTCGACCTGCTCGCGCAGACGCCACATGGTGCGGACCATGATGACGTTGATGACGTAACCCTGGATCCAGCTGAGGAAGGCGGCGGTGACATAGATCGCCAGCACGGCGATGATGATCCACCGCAGCGCGTCGAAGTCGACACCGTCACCGACACGGAAGGCGCCGAGGGCCTCGACCTGGTTGGCGAAGTCGTCCTGCCCTCCCTGGCGGAGTGCCGCGACGACATCGTCCTGCGGAGTGCCGGCGGGGAACCCGGGGAAGTCCCCGTTCGCCTGCGCGAGCTGCACGGAGATGAAGCCCTTGTAGATGAGGTTCGTGGCCTCACCGAGCACCTTCGGCGCCGCGACCGTGAGCACGACGCCGACGGCGCCGGCGATCGACACCAGGATGAACCAGACGGCCGACGGCTTGAGCAGCCCGATCATCCGGCTGAAGCTCTTGCCGAAGTTGTCGGCCTTTCCGGGAGCGACGCTGTCCCAGCCGCCGCCGTCCTGGCGCGCCTTCTCGGCGAGCTCGGCCTCGTACTTCTCTTCGTCTGTCAGCGCCGGCTCGACCGCAGTGGTCGTGTCCGCAGCCTTGGCCGCGCGACCGCGGCGGGTCCGGGGAGCGTCCTGCTCGCTCATGCGTCCACCCCCAGCTGCGATTCGACGATCTCTCGGTAGGTCGTGCTGGTCTCGAGAAGCTCCTCGTGCGTGCCGACGCCGACCATGGTGCCCCCTTCGAGGACGACGATGCGGTCCGCATCGGTGATGGATGAGACGCGCTGCGCGACCACGATCTTGGTCACGTGCGGCAGTTCACGCCACAGCGCCTGCCTCAGTCGGGCGTCGGTGGTGAGGTCGAGCGCGGAGAACGAGTCGTCGAAGACCAGGATCTGCGGCTGACGGACGATCGCGCGGGCGATCGCCAGGCGCTGACGCTGACCGCCCGAGACGTTGGTGCCGCCCTGGGTGATCCTCGAGTCGAGCCCCTGGGGCATCTCCTCGACGAAGTCGCGTCCCTGAGCGATCTCCAGCGCATGCCAGAGCTCTTCATCGGTCGCGTCCTCGCGGCCGTACCGGAGGTTCGAGGCCACCGTTCCGGTGAAGAGGAACGGACGCTGCGGAACGAGGCCGATGGTCGCCCACAGCGACTCGACGTCGGCATCGCGCACATCGGCGCCGCCGACGAAGACGGCTCCGCCGGAGACGTCGAAGAGTCGTGGGATCAACGACACGAGGGTCGTCTTGCCGGCACCGGTCGATCCGACGATCGCCACCGTCTCGCCGGGCTCGGCCGCGAAGCTGATGCCCTTGAGAACGGGAGAGTCGGCGCCCGGGTAGGTGAACTCGACGCCGTCGAAGGCGACCGAACCGGGTGTCGGGAAGTCGGTCACGCCGTCGGCCGGCCGCACCATGCTCGACTGCGTCTCGAGCACCTCGCCGATGCGCTCGGCCGACACTGCCGCGCGCGGGATCATGATCGCCATGAAGCTGGCCATGATGACGCCGCCCATGATCTGGCCGATGTACTGCATGAAGGCGAAGATCGTGCCGACCTGCACCGTGCCGCTGTTGACCTCGATGCCGCCGAACCACACGACCGCCACGATCGTGACGTTGAGGATGAGCATGAACAGCGGGAACAGCAGGACGAACAGCGAGCCGACCTTGCGGCCGACCACCATGATGTCGGTGTTGGCACCGCGGAAGCGCTCTTCTTCGATGCCCTCTCGGACGAAGGCACGGACCACGCGCACGCCGGTGAGCTGCTCGCGCAGCACGCGGTTCACGGTGTCGAGCTTTCCCTGATAGCTGCGGAACAGCGGAACCATGCGGCTGACGACGAGACCGGCGACGATCAGCAGCAGCGGGACGGACACGGCGATGAGCCAGCTCAGGCCGATGTTCGTCTGCACGGCGAAGATGATGCCGCCGATCGCGAGCAGCGGCGCGGTGACGAGCATCGTCGCGCCCATCATCGCGAGCATCTGCACCTGCTGCACGTCGTTCGTGTTGCGGGTGATGAGCGAGCCGGCGCCGAACTGCGACACCTCTCGCTCGGAGAATCCGCTGACCTTGGCGAAGACGTCGGCACGGATGTCGCGCCCCGCACCCATCGACGCGCGAGCCGCGAAGTAGGTCGCGATGACCGACGCGATGATCTGGCCGAGCGAGACGGCGAGCATGAAGAGCCCGGTGCGCCAGATGTAGGCGGTGTCGGACTGGGCCACGCCCTTGTTGATGATGTCTTCGTTCAGGCGCGGGAGGTAGAGGGTGGCCAGAGCGCTGGCGAATTGGAACACCAGCACGGCGACGAGCAGCCACTTATAGCGGGCGAGATAACGGAGGAGGATTTTTCCCAGCACAGGCGGACTTTCTAGGAAGGATGAATCGGCGGATCTCCCGACGGGCGGACGCAGGCCGACGATCGCGCACATGCAAGGGTGGCACGAACTCCGGACATTCGTATCCCCCTGTGGGCGGACCTTCGCTCACAGCGAACCATTTCGGGCGCGGCCAGCGGTTTATGCACCGCGGCGAACAACCGCGGATATATCGAAATGCTCTAGAAGAGGGGGTCTTCGGGCGTGAAGTGTCGCGCGTCGGCGCCGGGGTCTGCAGGCAGTTCGGAGATCGTCGCCGGGTTCCACTTCGGATTGCGGTCCTTGTCGATCAGCTGCGCCCGGATCCCCTCCACGAGGTCGGGATGCCGCAGGACGAACCACATGACGCGGCGGTACTCACCCTCCAGGGCGGCACGCAGGTTCGGCAGCGCACGTGCTTCCCGCACGGCGTCGAGCGTGACGGCCAGCCCGGTGGGCGCCAGGCTCTCGAGCAGATCCGCGGTCGCCGCGGCATCCGGGGCCTCGTCCGCGCGCAGCCGCGACACGATCTCCGCGACCGTGCCGGCGGAGAACGCGTGGTCGATCCATCCCCGAGAGGCCGGAAGCGTCGACGGATCGGGAGTCTCGTCGAACAGCAGCACGATCTCGGCCGGTCCTGTCGGATCGGCACGATACGCGAGCGCCTCGCGCAGCGCGTCGAGGCGATCGGAGGGCACGAAATGGTCGGCGAAGCCGAGCAGTACAGCGTCCGCTCCGTTCATCGACGCCCCCGTGAGCCCGAAGTACTCGCCGAACCGCCCAGGAGCGCGTGACAGCAGCCACGTGCCGCCCACGTCGGGCGTGAAGCCGATCCGCGTCTCCGGCATCGCGAGCTTCGATCGCTCGGTCACGATGCGGATGGCCGCGTGGCCCGACAGTCCGACGCCTCCGCCCATCGTGATGCCGTCGGCGACGGTGACCACGGGCTTCGAGTACTCGGCGATCATCGCGTTCAGCGCGTACTCCGCGCGGAAGAACTCCGCCGTCTCATCGGATCGCCCCTCCACGATCTGCGCGTGCAGTCCCCGCACATCGCCGCCGGCGCACATGCCTCGGTCACCTTCGCCGTCGATCAGCACGATCTGCACATCGGTGTCGTACCGCCACCGCTCCAGCGTGCGCGTGATCTCCTGCACCATGCCGAAGTCGAGCGCGTTGATCGCTTCCGGTCGGTTCAGGGTCAGCCTGCCGAGGGCTCCCTCGGTACGGACGAGGACCCGGGAAGCGGCGCTGGATTCGGTCACGATTGCCAGGCTACCCGGTGGATTGAGCCTTGCATCCGGCCGTGTCTGTACGGTAAATGCACGATCCGGCGGCTTTTCCGGCAGGATAGACAGAACTGCCCACTGCAACGAGAGGTCGCAGATGCCCGACGGACAGGTGCTCGAGTTCACGCACGTCACGAAGCGGTTCAACGACGTGACGGCGGTGTCCGACTTCTCCGCGCGGGTCGAGCCCGGCGTCGTGACCGCTTTCCTCGGCCCGAACGGTGCCGGAAAGACCACCACGCTGCGCATCCTCCTCGGTCAGGTGCGCGCCACGAGCGGCACCGCCACGATCGGCGGAGTCGCACATCCTGAACTGCGTCACCCGCTGCGCACCATCGGCTCCGTCCTCGAGGAGACCGCCTACCGCCCGCGGCGTTCGGCAGCCCGCCAGCTGACCATCGCGGCCAAGGCCAACGGCATCCCGCTCTCGCGTGTCGACGAGGTCCTCTCTCTGGTCGGGCTCGAGCACGAAGCGGAAGGACGCATCGGCAGCTTCTCGCTCGGGATGCGGCAGCGGCTGAGCGTCGCGCACGCGCTGCTGGGCGACCCTGGCGCGCTCGTCTTCGACGAGCCGGCGAACGGGCTCGACCCCGAGGGCATCCGGTGGATCCGACTCCTCCTGCGCCGGCTCGCCGATGAGGGCCGCACGGTTCTCGTCTCCTCACACGTGCTGAGCGAGATCGAGCAGGTCGCAGACCACGTGCTCGTGCTCTCGAAGGGCCAGCTGGTCCTCTCGAGCGGCATCGAGAAGTTGGCCGACCCGTCCGCCGGATCCGTGGTCGTCGACGCCGAAGATCGCGCGGCCTTGAAGGCGGCGCTCTCGGCCGCCGGCCTCGAGGTCGAGGTGCTCCGCTCGGGTCTCACGGTCCGCGGCAGCAATGCCGGCGCCGTCGGCGCCATCGCCGCATCGGCCGGCATCGCTCTGGCGACCCTGGTGCAGCGCGGCCCGACGCTCGAAGACGTCTTCATCGAGCTCGTGCGCGGCGGGAGACTCGCCCCGCAGGCCATCACGGCTGCACCGGTCATCGAGTCGGAGACGCCGGTCGCGGATGCGACAGCGCCGCTCGCGGCGGTCCCTGCGACGCCCGACGCTCAGGACGTGTCCGGTCCGAGTGCCCCCGATTCTGCTGCGTCCGACGCCGCTGCCTCCGATGCCGACGCGTCCGAAGCCGACTCGTCCGAAGCCGACTCGTCCGATTCCGACTCGTCCGATTCCGACGCCGAACGCGCGGAGGCCGATGCGGCCGACGTCGAGGCTGACGCCGCCGCGGATGCAGCGGATGCGGCTCGCGACATCGAGTACGCCGCGGCGGAGCTCGGCTACGCAGCGGACGCCTCGGATGCGAACGACGCCGAGGATGCGGCTGATGTGGCCTCCGATGCCGCGCATGCGGGCGGTGACGAGGTCTCCGGCGACGACGACTCGACGGGGGAATCGACCCAGCACGAGACCACGGCCGAGGAGCGCCCTCAGCCCTCCTTCGACGACATCCTCTTCGGCACGACCCCTGTCGATGCTCCCACCGATCCCGATGTGCCCTCGGCGGCCGAGAGCGGCGCGGAGGAGCACTCCGGCGTCGAGTTCTTCGGCGAGGCGCACGACTCCGAAGACGCGTCGGAGTCGTCGGATGACGTCGCCGCGCCGTCTGACGATGACCCCCGATCCGCGGCCGTCACCTCGATGCTCGCTGCAGCAGCGCGCGCGTACTACGAGGACGAGCCGAAGGACTATCCGCTCGGAGACGCCGACGCATCAGCCGACGCGCAGGCGACGACGGATGCTGAAGGCGAGCACCACGAGGGCGAGCACCACGACGGCGATCACCACGAGCACCACGAAGGTGAGCACCACGAACGTGAGCACCACGAGGGCGAGCACCACGAGCACCACGAAGGTGAGCACCACGAAGGTGAGCACGACCGCTCCTGAGGTCGCTCCCCCATTGCGAACGCCCTCCGCGCCATAAGGCTGCGGAGGGCGTTTCCCGTTCCGTGACGGTCAGGCGGGACGCGGGCGGATCACTGGGCGGCGGCTGCCCTTCGAGACCGGCGTGGGCGAGGTCGCCACGATCTCCTCGACGTCCGCCGGCTCATCCGACACATCGAGTCGGAGCGCTTGGGTCAGGGCGAGGCCGTGCCTCGTCGTGAGGATCAGACGCCGGTACTGCGCATCCCCGGAGAGATCGATGACCACGCTGGGACGACGTTTGCGGATGAGGACGAAGTCGACGCTGCCTGCGGCCTTCCACGTGCCTGCGGCGAGCACTCCGGGGATGTGCGTCCCCGGGTTCGGCACGCCACGCAACCAGGTCCACGCATCATCGATGAGCTGGACCTTGGTGATGGTGTCGCGCACGAGCCGCACGTTGTCCCGGTGGAAGCTCGCCGCACGCTCGATCGGCGAGAGCACGATCTCAAGTTGCGTCTGGTCCAGCAGCAACGTCACCATGCGTCCAGTCTGCCAGCGGCACCCTTCCAGATGTCTGTGTCTTGTTCACAGGAAGGCAACGATCCGTTGTCGGTTCCCACGATTCCACCCCTTTTCCATTCCGATGTTCCGCTCGACTTTCGAACAAATCTACTAGATTCGGAACATGACATTCGCCACCGACCTCGGCCTCGAGCAGCGTGCAGAGCTTCTCGACTCCTGGGTCGAGAAGCGGCGGCAGATTGTCCGGCTGAAGGACGAACAGCCGGTCGCATCGCTCAGGGCAGCCTCGAGTATGCCTTCACGGGTGCGGCATTCCTCGAGCGGGGCCACCCGCGCGTCCTGGAGGCCTTCCGCGAGGGAGCCGTCACGGCGGCTGGGGGTGGGTCAGCTCCGCTCAGGCAGTCGCGGCGGCATCAGCTGCGGCGCGCGCAGCCACGGGCAGAGCTGCCTCGATGCGCTGCAGCTCTTCCTCACCGTGAGCGGCGGTGAGGAACCACGCCTCGAACACGCTCGGAGGGAGCGCCACGCCCTGCTCGCGCATCGCATGGAAGAACGGGGCGTACCGGAACGACTCCTGCGCCTGAGCCTCGGTGTAGTCGCGAGGTGCAGATCCGCGGAAGGAGGCGCTGAAGAGGTTGCCGGCATGGGCGACGGCGTGGGTCGCACCGGCCTCCGTGAGCGCCTCATCCAGGGCGCGGGAGACTCGCGCTGCGGCCGCGTCGACGGTCGCGTACACCTCCGGCGTGGCGAGGCGCAGCGTCGCGAGACCCGCGGCGACCGACAGCGGGTTACCCGACAGCGTGCCCGCCTGGTAGACGGGTCCCAGAGGAGCGAGAAGGTCCATGATCTCCGCACGGCCTCCGAGCGCAGCCAGCGGCATCCCTCCGCCGACGACCTTGCCGAAGGTGATGATGTCGGGCAGATAGTCCTCGCCGGCGGCCGCCTGGAGCCCCCAGAAGCCCGCCGGGTGCACGCGGAAGCCCGTCAGCACCTCGTCGAGGATCAGCAGGGCGCCATGCGCGTGAGCGGTCTCGGCGAGCAGGCGGTTGAACCCCGGCAGCGGCGGAACGACACCCATGTTCGCCGCTGCGGCCTCGACGATCACCGCTGCGATGCGCGGGCCGTGCTCGGCGAACACAGCTGCGAGAGCGTCGGGATCGTTGTAGTCGATCACCAGCGTCTGAGCCGCGATAGGCGCAGGCACACCTGCGGAACCCGGAAGCGCGAGCGTCGCGACACCGGAGCCCGCCGCAGCGAGCAGACCGTCGGAGTGCCCGTGATAGTGCCCGGCGAACTTCACCAGCAGGTCGCGTCCGGTGGCGCCGCGGGCGAGCCGGATCGCCGTCATCGTCGCTTCGGTTCCGGTCGACACGAGCCGCACCCGCTCCACCGGCCGAACCTCCCCGAACCGCACGCGGTCGGCGATCAACTGAGCGAGCTCGACTTCGCCCTCCGTGGGAGCGCCGAACGAAAGGCCTCGGGTGGCCGCTTCCTGCACGGCGGCGACGACCTCCGGGTGCGCGTGGCCGAGCAACGCCGGCCCCCAGGATGCCACGAGGTCGACGTAGCGGTTGCCTGCGGCATCCGTGACCGTCGCGCCGCTCGCCGAGGCGAGGAAGCGCGGCGTGCCGCCGACCGAGCCGTACGCGCGCACCGGCGAGTTCACACCTCCGGGGATCACCGTGCGGGCAGCGGAGAACAGGTCGTCATTGCGGTCGGTCACAGCACACTCCTCAACGATGCGCGGACCTCTCCCGGCATCCCATCCAGGCTAATGCGCCGACCTGAGGGCGGGCCTCAGATCGACGGGGGTCTCAGCGAAGGTGTGCGCGACTCAGTCGCGCAGCCAGCGGGCGGCCTCGGTCGCCCAGTAGGTCAGGACGACGTCAGCACCAGCACGGCGGATCGAGAGCAGCGACTCGAGGACCGATGCACGACGATCGATCCAGCCGTTCGCAGCGGCCGCCTCGATCATCGCGTACTCACCGGAGACCTGATATGCCCACACAGGAATGTGGACGGTGTCGCGCACCTCTCGCAGCACATCGAGGAACGCCATCGCCGGCTTCACCATGACGATGTCGGCGCCTTCCTCCTCGTCGACGACGGCCTCGCGCACACCCTCGCGACGATTGCCCGGGTCGAGCTGATAGGTACGACGGTCGCCCGTGAGCTGCGAGTCGACGGCTTCACGGAACGGGCCGTAGAACGCGCTCGCGTACTTGGCGGCATACGCGAGCAGCAGCACGTCGGTGTAGCCGTCCGAGTCGAGCGCCTCGCGGATGACCGCGACCTGGCCGTCCATCATCCCCGACAGACCGAGCAGCTGCGAGCCGGCGCGGGCCTGCGAGAGCGCCATGGAGGCGTACCGCTCGAGGGTCGCATCGTTGTCGACCGACCCGTCAGCTGCGAGAACGCCGCAGTGACCGTGATCGGTGAACTCGTCGAGGCAGAGATCCGTCTGCACCACGAGTGCATCGCCCACCTCGGCGGCCAGCGCCTCGGTCGCGACGTTGAGGATGCCCTGGGGGTCGTCGGCACCCGAGCCCTGAGCGTCGCGCACGGCGGGCACGCCGAACAGCATCACACCGCCCACACCCGCCTCGGCCGCCTCGGTCGCGGCGGCTCGCAGAGAGTCGAGCGAATGCTGCGCGACTCCCGGCATCGATCCGATGGGCGCGGCCTCGGTGAGTCCCTCGCGGACGAACAGTGGAAGCACCAGCTGACGGGGCTCGATCGAGGTCTCGCGCACCAGTCCACGGACTGCAGCAGACTGGCGGAGACGGCGCAGTCGTACGTCGGGGAAGCTCACGGTGCCAACTCGTCCGCCGCGTGCGGGAGGGTGTAGCTCGACACCGCGTCGATCAGCGCGTCCACAGTCTGACGGTCGGCGACGACGGTGATCGGCAGACCTGCCCGATCGGCATCCTTCGCGGTGCGCGGACCGATGGCCGCCAGCAGCGTGTCGTCCGGGATCAGCGGGAACTGCTCGCGCACCTGTTCGGCGACTGAACCGCTCGTGATCAGGATCGCGTTGATCCGTCCGTTCTCGACATCACGCTTGATGCGCTCCGTGACCGGGACGCCGACCGTGCGATATGCCACAACGCTGTCGACATCGTGACCGGCCTCCTGTAGGAGGACGCTGAGCACGGGCTTCGCGATCTCGCTGCGCAGCGCCAGGATGCGTCGAGGCTCGGTCTCGAGGGCGATGAGCTGCTCGGCCATGCCCGCTGCCGAATTGTCTTCGTCCGGCACCATCGCGACTTCGTAGCCGACCGCCTGCAGGGCGGCGGCGGTCGTCTCGCCGACGGCCGCGATCTTCGTGCGGCGCGGGACGATCGCGCGGTGCGCGAACATCACGTCGACGGTGGTCGCACTCGTCACCGTCAGCCAGTCGTACTCTCCATCCGCGAGCCGGGTGAGAGCGACGTCGAGGGCTGCCTGGTCGGTGGTGGCGGCGAAATTGATCAGCGGTGCCACGACGGGCACCGCGCCACGGGAGCGCAGACTGGCGGCGACACCGTCGCCCCACGGCCCTCCGCGGGGTACGAGGATGCGCCAGCCGTCCAGCGGTCGGTCCTGCTTCGAATTGGTCATGATGAGGAATGCTCTCGGGAGACGAGGTCGGCCGCCCCTTGCTCGAGCAGCCGATGGGCGACAGACAACCCGATCTCGCGTGCTGCGTGCATCGGGTCTGCACCACCGGCAGCATCCGCTCCATTGCCGCTGCCGTTCCGACGAATATACTCCCCGTTCACGGCTTCGGTGACGTCGAGGCCGATACGGCGCCCACCGTCGGTGGCGTAGACGACTGTCCTGATGCGGATCTCGTCGCCCTCGACGACCGCATGTGCGGCCATCGGCGCCTGGCATCCGGCATCCAGCCCCTCGAGAACGGCACGCTCTACGGTCACCGCCAGACGCGTGTCGAAGTCGTCGAGCTCGGCGAGCGCGGCGAGCAGCTCTGCGGGGGCATCCGTGCGCGTCTCCACGGCGAGCGATCCCTGCCCCGGCGCTGTCGGCCATTCGGAGAGGCCCAGCTCTTCGCGGCGCAGCGGGGAGTCCGTGCCGAGGCGCGACAGACCGGCCGCAGCCAGGATCACCGCATCCAGTTCGCCGGACGCTACTCGCTGCAGACGAGAATCGACGTTGCCGCGGATGTCCACGACCTCCGCGTGCGGAGCCCTCCGGTGCACCTGCGCGATGCGCCGGGGGGATCCCGTGCCCACCTTGCTGCCGGAACGGAGCTGGTGCAGCGGTGTGCCGCCGCGAGTGATCGCGACGTCGCGCGCGTCCTCACGCACCGGGGTCGCTGCGATGACGAGACCGTCGGGGATCGCGGTGGGAAGGTCCTTGAGCGAATGCACGAGGAAGTCGCACTCGCCGGCGAGCAGGGCCTCTCGCAGACGCGTGGCGAAGATGCCCTGACCGCCGATCTCCGACAGAGACGCACGATTCGTGTCGCCCTCACTGGTGATCGGCACGAGCTCGACGGGCCGCCCCGAGATCTTCTCGAGCGCGGCGGCGACGTGCCCCGACTGCGCCTGGGCGAGCGCGCTGCGGCGGGTGCCCAATCGGATCGGGGAGGAGGTCTGACTCTGAGTGTTCATCGTCGACCTACTGCAGCACGTCCGCGATCTCGTCGAACCGGAGACGTCGACCCGTGTAGAACGGGACCTCCTCCTTCACGTACAGGCGCGCGTCGGTGTAGCGCAGGTCGCGCATGAGATCGACCAGCTCGGTGACCTCGTCGGCTTCGAGCGGCAGGATCCACTCGTAGTCGCCCAGGGCGAACGCGGCGACCGTGTTCGCGATGACCCCGGTGAACGCCGCTCCCTTGCGTCCGTGATCGGCGAGCATCTTCCGGCGCTCCTCTTCGGGCGCGAGATACCACTCCGGCGTGCGGACGAACGGGTACAGGCACAGCCAGTCCTTCGGCTCCACGCCGCGAAGGAATCCCGGGACGTGAGCCCGGTTGAACTCGGCATCGCGGTGCACGCCCATGACGTTCCAGACCGGCAGCAGGGTGCGCAGCAACTCGGTGCGGCGGAGGCGGCGGAGAGCCTTCTGCAGGTCTTCGGCAGTGTCGCCGTGCAGCCACACGAGCAGATCGGCGTCCGCCTTCAGGCCCGAGACGTCGTAGAAGCCGCGGACCGTGACGCCGGAGTCCTCGATGTACGAGACGATCGTCTCGAGCTCCGTGGAGTCGGACTCGGTGACAGCCACATCGGGGTTTCGTCGCCAGACTGCCCAGAGGGTGAAGCCGGACGGGTTCTCTTCGCGCGCATCGGACATGGATCCAGTCTGCCCCCTTTGTGAAGCACTCGCGAACGCGAGTCAGGATGCGAGGAATTCGGCCTGCGGTCAGCGTGAGAGCGCGCGGGCGATCGCCCAGACGGCACCGCCGACGATCACCGCGACGCCCACGGCTCCCGCGATCGCGGCAGCCGGGTTGCGGTCGGCGAAGACCCTCGCCTTCGCCGCGGCGCGCTTGGAGGCCGTGTCGATGCGCCGGGGGAAGTTGCCCTTGACCTCGATCGCCGCGAGAGCGGCCTTCAGCTCCGCCCGAGCCGACTGGACCGGGTCGACGATGCCCGCCGGAACCGCCGTCTTGGGCAGAGGCCTCGTGATCTCAGAGTTCGTCATTGCCGGCTTCCTTCACGAGTCTGATGTCTTCGCCCACCGCTTGCGCGGGGTTCTTACGAGCGAGCACCTTGCGGAACTTCAGGATGCCGAGCAGCGCGAACAGCAGCACGGCGAGGATCAGGATGCCGAGCACCGCCAGGGCGGACAGCCAGACCGGCCACCACGACGACAGCCCGGCGATCGCGAACACCAGGATCACCGGCACGGCCCAGAACAGGAAGAAGAGAGCGACGAGGAACCAGACGGAGCCGATCCCCGCGTCCTTCGCCGTCTTCGAGATCCAGGTCTTGGCCGCGTTGATCTCGGCTTTGACGAGGCTGCTGATGAGCTCGGGAAGATCGCCGATCAGGGACAGCAGGCTGTCCTCGGCGCGATCGCGGTATCCGCGGGGCATGTCAGCTGCCAGACTTCGCGGCGGTGGAGCCGGGCGTTGCCGGCTTCTTGGCCGCGGGCTTCTTCGCGTCGTCCTTCTTCGCGGCGTCCTTGACCTCTTCGACGGCGTCCTCGGTGGCGTCGACGATGTCGTCAGCGGCCTTGCGCCCCGCAGCCACGGCGGAGTCGAGTCGCTGCCCAGCGGTCTTGTCGCCACCGCCGGCCGACTTGACGACCTTCTGCACGCCGGTCCAGATCGCACCGGGCACTGCCGCCGCCTTGTCGCCGACGTAGCCCTTGACCTTGTCGACCTGCTCCTGCACCGGGTCGAGGTTCCAGACCTTCAGCCACTGCGTCTTGATCTGCTCGTACCTCTCGCGGCCCGCGCGGGTTCCGAGCACGTATCCCACGCCGATTCCTACGACGAGTCCGATCTTCCCCTTCATGGGGTCTCCTCACGTTGTTCCGGTGTGAACGCCTGGGGCGAACCGACGACTCGGAGCCGCCTGCAGGTGTCCAGCGTAGCCCCGTATGCCGATTTCGGCATCTGTCACGCAGAGGGTTGACAGCGGAGCGACTTTCGGGTTCGTGCGACGGCGTCAGTCCCAGAGCAGCGCCCGACGAAGCCGGTCCGCCTCTTCGCGCGCGTCGGGGATCACCTGGGCGAGACCCGTGCCGGCCAGCCACGCGCCGACGGCGGCGAGCCCGTGCACGCCCTGCACAGCCGACCTCGCGGCCTCTCGGCGCGCACCGGAGCCGATGATCGATGCAGGCTGCGACTGCACGTACCTCGCGCGGTGAGACGCCACGAGGTCGCCCGCCGCGAGCGGCACGCCGAGGAGAGCGGATGCTTCGCTCAGCGCCAGTCGAGCCGCGGCGTCGTCGTCGAGCGCGGTGGTGGCGGCGGGTTCGCCCTGGGCTCCGAACGAGACCCGCACGACGTGCCGGGGGCCGGCCGCGGCGCGCACCCAGTCCCACTTCGCACTGGAGTGGGTGAGCGCCTTCGCTGTGTGACTGCCGGGGACGGTCAGCACGCCGGTGCCCCGTGGAGCACCCGCCAGTGCCGACGGCTCCAGCAGCAGTGTGACGATCTCGATCTCCGGAGCATCCGCCGGCGCGGTCTCCGCCAGTGCGGGCACGCTCTTCTCGAGAAGTCGCCTCGCGGCGGCCTCGGAGGTCGCGACCACCACGCCATCTGCGGCGAACTCGATCTCCTCCGCGTGAGCGTCGCCGAGAACGGCGTCTGCCACGGGAGCGACGTCGGCGTGAGCCTTCACCATCCACGCCTCGGCGGTGCGCGTCACCTGCGTCACCTGCGCGCCGGTGTGCACGACGCCACCGAGCTTCTCGATGTCCGCGACCAGCGCCTCGATCAGCACCGTCATACCGCCGTCGAGCCCTTCCACGGCCGCGCCGGGCGCGAGCGCGGCACCCTCGCGACTCGCGGCTCCGCGCGCCTTCGCAGCTCTGTCCGCGCTCTCCTGCCGCATCGTCTGCACCGCCCCCGAGAGCGATCCGACGCGGGTGAGAGCTGCGTTGAGTCCGGGGGCCGCGATGTCGACATCGACGTCGTCAGGCGAGGCTGAGTACACACCGGTCGTGACCGGGGCGACGAGACGATCGCGCACCCTGGCTCCCATGCGCGACGACACCAGTCTGCCGAGGCTCTGACTGTGGCCGATCGTCAGCGGCGGGCGAACGCGATCCAGGTACGCACGCCATGCGCCCGACCACCCGATGATGCGGCGGACGTCCTCCTGGAACGGATTGCCGGGGATTCCGAGAATCCCGCCGACGGGCAGCGGTGCCGCGCCGATGCCGGGGATGCCAGCGAGCCAGGCGCTCCCTGCCGCGGGCGCGACGATGCGGTCGGCGAGGCCGAGCTCCTCGATCAGAGCGCGCACACGGCCGCCCCTCGTCGCGTAGCTCTCCGCGCCGGCATCCAGCACCACGCCGTCGAGCTCAGCGCGACGGATGGCGCCGCCGACGGCATCCGTCGCCTCGAGCAGGGTGACGCGCATGCCGACCTTGACGCACTCCCGGGCAGCGATCAGGCCGCCGATGCCCCCGCCGATGACGACGATGTGCCTCTCCGCCGCCCTCGAGGCGAGGTCGGCCGGTTCGGCGCGGGGCGTCTCACTGTTCGCTGGCTTCGACGTCATGCGTCAATCCTTCCATCCGCCGGGGAAACGGCTTCCAGCATTCGGCCGGACAAACCCGTCACGCCTCGGTCTGCACCGCGGATTCCCGCCCGGTGCCGCGCTTGCGCACCTCACGGAGCACGATCTGCTCGGGGCACACGGTCGACAGGAAGTCGCCTACGGAGAGGGCCAGCCGCTCGCCGACGAGGGAGTACAGGATGCGATTGGCATCACGACGCTCGCTCACGAGACCCGCCTGACGGAGAACGCCGAGGTGCCGCGAGATCGTCGGCCCGCTCGACGAGAACCGCGAGGCTATCTCACCCGCTGCGAGCTCGCCCTCTTTCAGATCCTGCAGGATCTGGCGCCTCGTCGGGTGCGCCAGAGCCGCGAAGACGTCCGACGCACTATCTGTCATGGGTGCAATCTAGCACTGACGCTATATTGCATCCTCGTGAAGCTCGGCCGTGAAGCGCCCTGGGACTCAGATCGAACGGACCAGCTCGACGATACGGGTGAGCTGATCGGGGTCCGCCTCGGGCGGCACGCCGTGCCCGAGGTTGACGATGTGTCCCCTGGCGGCACGCCCGCGCTCGACGACGTCGCGCACATGCGCCTCGAGCACCGGCCACGGAGCCGACAGCAGTGCCGGATCGATGTTGCCCTGCACCGAGACGTCGGGGCCGAGGATCGCGGCGGCCTCGTCGAGCGGCATCCGCCAGTCGACACCGACGCCGTCGGCGATGCCGTCCAGGCGCATGTCGGCGAGGAAGGGCCCGGTGCCCACGCCGAAGTGGATGCTCGGCACGCCGATGGCATCGAGGGCGACACGCGAATGCGGTGCCACGTACGCGCGATAGTCGGCGGTGCTCAGCGACCCGGCCCAGGAGTCGAACAACTGCACGACGGATGCTCCGGCATCCCGCTGGATCTCGAGGAACCGGCGTGAGACCTGCGCGAGCCAGCCCGCGAGGCGGTTCCACGACTCCGGATCGGCGTGCATCATGGCCCGCGCCCGCAGGTGCTCCTTCGACGGGCCGCCTTCGACGAGGTACGCGGCGAGAGTGAAGGGAGCACCCGCGAATCCGATCAGGGGGGTGTCGCCGAGCTCGGCCGTGACGATGCCGACGGCCTCGGCGATCGCGGTGCCGTCGAGCGACAGCGGGTCGATCGCTGTGATGCGATCGACATCGGCGGCAGACCGCACGGGGTCGGCGAACACGGGGCCGCGTCCGGGCTCGATCTCGACGTCCACCCCGGCGAGACGCAGCGGGATGACGATGTCACTGAAGAACACGGCGGCGTCCACGCCGTGACGACGCACGGGCTGCAGCGTGATCTCGGCCGCGAGATCGGGGGTCAGGCAGGCGTCCAGCATGCGCGTGCCGACGCGCAGCTCGCGGTACTCGGGCAGCGACCTGCCGGCCTGGCGCATGAACCACACGGGAGCATGTTCGGGGCGGGGGCCGGTGAGGGCGCGCAGCAGCGGAGCGTCGGAGAGGACCATGCGACCATCCTCCCATCCGCCGCCGGGCCGACCTGCATGAAGCCTCAGGTAGAATCGTCATGTGCTGCTGGTTGTCACGGCGAGTCACAAGACCGCCTCCTTCGAATTGCTCGAACGCCTGAGCCGCACCCCCGATGACGTCGCCTCCACGGTCGTGGACATGGCGTCCTGCGTGCAGGGTGCGGTCGTTCTTGCTACCTGCAACCGCTTCGAGGCCTACGTCGAGATGGACGAGCCCGTCACGGCAGCGGGTGCGATCGGTGTCGAGGCGGTGCTCGAGGCTGTCGAAGCATCGACCGGCATCCGCGCGTCCGAACTCGACGGCGCCTACGAGGTGCACTCCGGTCGTCGAGTGGCGGAGCACCTCTTCTCCGTCGCATCGGGACTCGAATCCGTCGTCTCCGGCGAAGGCGAGATCGCCGGTCAGGTGCGTCGCGCCCTCAAGTCCGCGCGCAAGGAGGGCACCACCTCGCCCGAGCTCGAGCGGCTTTTCCAGCGCGCGAGCCAGGCGCAGCGCAAGGTCAAGAACGTCACAGCCCTCGGCCGGGCCGGCCGCTCGCTCGTGCGCCTCGCCCTCGAACTCGCTGACAGCCGCATCGCCGACTGGTCGACGGAGCGCGTGCTGCTCGTCGGCACCGGTGCCTACGCAGCCGTCACCCTCGCGACACTGCGCGAACGGGGAGCCGTCAACATCTCGGTGTACTCACCCTCGGGCCGCGCCGAGAAGTTCGCCGCGAAGCACGGCATCCGCCCGGTCGCCGCAGAGGACTACGCGCGCGTCGCCTCGCGATCGAGCCTGCTGATCACCTGCACGACGGCGACCGCTCCGGTGCTGACACCTGAGCACCTGCAGGCGCCGACCGGCATCGCACCCGAGGGATGCCCCGTCGCGTCGCACAGCCAGATGGTCGTCGACCTGGGCATGCCGCGCAACGTCGACCCCGCCGTCGCAGCGCTCGAAGGCGTCGCGCTGCTCGACCTCGAGACCATCAGCCTGCACGCACCGCTCGAAGAGCTGCAGGCGACGGATGCCGCACGCACCGTGGTGCGCGAAGCAGCTGACACGTTCCACGTCGTCGGCAGCCGACAGAGCGTCACGCCGTCGGTCGTCGCCCTGCGGTCGCATATGTTCGCGCTGCTCGAGGCCGAGATCGGCCGCGCTCGCGCACGCGGCGATGAGGACGGCAGGGTCGAGCAGGCCCTTCGCCACCTGACCGGCGTGCTGCTGCACGTGCCGACCACCCGCGCCCACGAGCTGGCCGCTGCCGGCCGCGCGGACGATTTCGCGACTGCACTCTCGACGCTGTACGGCATCGAGCCGGTCGAGTCCGCGATGTCGTCCGATACCGACGGCGCCGCGACCGCCTGAGCAGCGCTCCTTTTGCACAGGAGCCCTCTGCGGTGGTCTTTCCACAGCGCTCGGGAGAAGCACGGCGGTCGCCCTGGCGGCCACTTCGATGCTTCATATCGTCGAACCCCTGACAGCGTCGATCACGCGGCGCAGACTGGGGGAATGCTCGTGGATCCGAACCTGATCGGCATCATCGTCGCCCTCTTCGGCGTCACCGCCACCGTGCTCGGCGGCGTCTCTCGGATGCTTGCAAAGCAGGCCAAAGGGCTCGAAGTACGGTTCGACAGGATCGACGAGCGATTCGACAGGGTCGATGAACGGTTCGCGAGGGTCGAAGGCGACATCGCGGAGCTTCGCACCGAGCTCAAAGGCGACATCGCCGAACTCCGCAACGAACTCAAGGGCGACATCGCCGAAATCCGCACCGAGCTCAAGGGCGACATCGCCGAACTCCGCACCGAACTCAAGACCGAGATCGCCGAGCTCCGGTCGGAACTGAAGCAGGACATCTACGACGTCAAGACAGAGCTCAAGGCCGATATCGCCGATGTCCGAATCTCGGTCGCGCGTCTCGAGGGCCCCCTTCCCAAGCTCCAGCGCATCTGACTCCGGCATCGGAGCGAGTCGGTGCCAGACTGGATGCATGGCCCTTCACATCACCGGAAACACCGCCGCAGACGCGCTGCTCACCGACAATCCGCTGGCCCTGCTGGTCGGGATGCTGCTCGATCAGCAGGTTCCGATGGAGACGGCCTTCGCCGGTCCCCTGAAGATCGAGCAGCGCACAGGCGCGTCCGACGCCACCACGATCGCGGCCATGGACCCGAACGAGTTCCTCGAGGCGTTCAAGACGACGCCCGCCGTGCACCGGTTCCCGGGTTCGATGGCGGCACGCGTGCAGACCCTGTGCCAGGAGATCGTCGATCAGTGGGACGGAGACGCCTCGGCGATCTGGACCGACGGTGATCCGTCGGGCGCCGAAGTCCGGAAGCGACTCAAGGCCCTTCCCGGCTTCGGCGAACAGAAGGCGAAGATCTTCCTGGCTCTGCTCGGCAAGCAGTACGGCTTCACCGGCGCGGGATGGCGGGAGGCCGCCGGCGACTACGGCACCGAGGGTTCGTACCGCAGCGTCGCCGACATCGTCTCGCCCGAATCGCTCACCAGAGTACGAGAGCACAAGAAGGCCATGAAAGCTGCGGCGAAGGCGAACGCATGAAGCCCACGGGCGATGACGTCGCAGGTCTCATCGCCCGCTCCACTCCGGCGGTCCGCCGCCGGGATGCCGAGACGCTGACCGCGATCATGCAGGAGATCACGGGCCGCGACCCTCAGACCTGGGGCACGATCATCGGATTCGGAAGTTGCCACTACCGGTACCCGACCGGCACCGAGGGCGACAGCGGCCTGCTCGGCTTCGCCCCGCGCAAAGCGGCGACCACCATCTATCTGTTCGACGGCGTCGATGCTCACTCGGGCGCGCTCGAGAACCTCGGCCCGCACAGCACCGGCGTCGGATGCCTCTACATCAAGGACCTGGAACAGATCGACCTCGACGTGCTCCGCGGCATCCTCGAGCGCTCGCTCGCCTGGGTAGAGGCGGGCGGCACCGATCAGGTGCAGCTGACCGTCACCGGCTGACGCGAGAGGCCCGCCGTCCTCTCGGACAGCGGGCCTCTCGTTCCGGTGGTCCGCGCGTCAGGCGCCCTTGAGACGCTCGGCCAGGTACTCGTGCAGATCGTCGATCGAGACGCGCTCCTGCGCCATCGTGTCGCGGTCGCGCACAGTGACCGCACGGTCGTCGAGCGAGTCGAAGTCGATCGTGACGCAGAACGGTGTGCCGATCTCGTCCTGACGGCGGTAGCGACGGCCGATCGCGCCCGCGTCGTCGAAGTCGACGGCCCACGAGCTGCGCAGTGTGTCAGCGACCTCGCGCGCCAGCGGCGACAGGCGCTCGTTGCGGCTCAGCGGCAACACGGCGGCTTTGACAGGGGCGAGACGCGGGTCGAGCTTGAGCACGGTGCGCACATCGGTGCCGCCCTTGGCGTTCGGCACCTCTTCTTCGCGATACGCGTCCACGAGGAACGCCATCATGGCGCGAGTGAGGCCGAATGAGGGCTCGATCACGTAGGGCGTGTAACGGTCGCCGGTGGCCTGGTCGAAGTAGGTCAGGCTCTGGCCCGAGGCTTCGCTGTGGCTCGACAGGTCGTAATCGGTGCGGTTCGCGACGCCCATGAGCTCACCCCACTCCTTGCCCGTGAACCCGAAGCGGTACTCGACGTCGATGGTGCCGGCCGAATAGTGCGCGCGGTCATCTTCGGGAACGTCGAACTGGCGCATGTTCTCGGGGTCGATGCCCAGATCGATGAACCAGTTCCAGCACGCCTCGACCCAGTGGTCGAACCACTCCTGAGCTTCTGCCGGCGGCGTGAAGAACTCGATCTCCATCTGCTCGAACTCACGGGTGCGGAAGATGAAGTTTCCGGGCGTGATCTCGTTGCGGAACGCCTTGCCGACCTGGCCGATGCCGAACGGCGGCTTCTTGCGGCTGGCGGTGAGCACGTTCGAGAAGTTCACGAAGATGCCCTGAGCCGTCTCGGGGCGCAGGAAGTGCAGCCCGGACTCGTCGTCGACGACTCCCAGGTAGGTCTTGACGAGACCCGAGAACGACTTGGGCTCGGTGTACTGTCCCTTCGTGCCGCAGTTCGGGCACGGCACATCGGCGAGGCCGTTCTCCGCCTTGCGGCCCTTGCGCGCCTCGAAGTCCTCGATCAGGTTGTCGGCACGGAAGCGCTTGTGGCAGCTGAGGCACTCGACCAGCGGATCGGTGAAGGTCGCGACGTGACCGGACGCCTCCCACACGCGCTTGGGCAGGATGATGCTCGAGTCGAGGCCGACCATATCGCCGCGGCCGCGCACGAACGTCTGCCACCACTGGCGGCGGATGTTCTCCTTGAGCTCGGTGCCGAGGGGCCCGTAATCCCATGCGGACCGCGAACCGCCGTAGATCTCACCCGCCTGGAAGACGAACCCGCGGTGGCGGGCAAGGGCGATGACCTTGTCTAGACGGGACTGTTCGGCCACGGTGGCTCCAATGGTCGGCGGTGGGAAAGCCCGTGATCACGGGCACCTCAATCTTATCCGCGACCGCTTCGCGTCAGGACCCCGGCGAGGCCAGGTGTGCGGCGCTCAGGCCGTGAAGAGGTAGCCCTTCTCGACATCGAACCCCGAGAGAGCGAGGCCGCTGCCCAGCAGCCCCTCCATCTGCGCGCGCAGCCGCGTGCGCCACTCGTGCGCCGCCTCCGGATCCTGCATGCGCATGGTCTCGATGTCCGAGGGGATCTCGAGCGTCTCGACGATCGCGTCGGATGCCGGTGGCTTGGCGATGTCGGCGAGAGCCCACTCGACGTCGAGTCGGTCGCTCTCGTCCCCGGCATCCCCGCCGCCGAAGATGCCGTAGCGGTTGACGGAGTATCCGGTGACACGTGCGCCGAGAACGGTGAGGAAGAAGTGCGCGTTGCGGGCGACGAGCGGATCGAACGTCCAGGTGATGCGGCCGACATCGCGCGAGAACGCCCACTGGCGCTGGTGCTCCTTGAGCTCGCGCCCCCACCCGCGTCCGCGGTAGTCGGGCAGCAGTGCCGTGATGTGCGAGTGCATCGCCCGGCGTCCGGGTGCACCGAAGAACGCGATCGACGCGCCCACCATCCGCTCTTCGCCGCTCTCGGCGTCGAAGAGGCCGACGACGTAGTTGCCGGATTGCTGCAGGGCGCGCAGCGTGCCGGCGTCGATCACGCGCTCGGGGCCCCGGATGGAGTCGAGCAGGCCCTGCGCGTCGATGATGAGTTCAACGGTGTCCAGATCACGGATGGTTCGCACGCCCCCAGTCTGCCCCTCCGGTCGCCGTTTTCGGAATCGAGCGACGCGAACGGTCTGGGAACCATGCCGCGAGCGGGCGTACCGTGGAGGGATGTCAACCAGCGATACGACCGCCGAGAAGTCCGACACCAGGTTCTTCGGGCAGCCCTGGGCGCTCGTCCACATCTTCGGAGTCGAGATGTGGGAGCGCTTCAGCTTCTACGGCATGCAGGGAATCCTGCTGATCTACCTGTACTTCTCGGTCACCGAGGGCGGCCTCGGACTCTCGCAGGCCGTCGCGGGCGGCATCGTCGGCGCCTATGGAGGGTCGGTCTACCTCTCGACCATCCTCGGCGCGTGGATCGCCGACCGGATGCTGGGGTCGGAGCGAGTGCTGTTCATCAGTGCGATCGTGATCGTCGGCGGGCACGTCGCCCTGGCCCTGCTTCCCGGGTTCATCGGAGTCGGCGTCGGGCTCGTGCTCGTCGCCCTCGGATCCGGTGGCCTCAAGGCGAACGCCACGTCGGTCGTCGGAACTCTCTACAGCGCCGACGACACCCGCCGGGATGCCGGATTCTCGCTGTTCTACCTCGGCATCAACCTCGGGGCCTTCCTGGGCCCGATCCTCACCGGCATCCTGCAGTCGTCGCTCGGATTCCACTATGGCTTCGGCCTCGCCGCGATCGGGATGACGCTGGGGTTGGTGCAGTACTCCTTCGGCCGCAAGGCGCTGCCGGACGAGGCGCGCCGCGTGCCGAACCCGCTCCCCCGGTCGCGCTATCCGCTGGTCGCGATCGTCGCGGTCGCAGCCGTCGCGCTCATCGCGGTGCTGGTGCTCATCGGCGTGATCCAGGCCGACAACCTGGCGGACATCGTCATCATCGGAACCATCATCGCGACGGTCGCGTACTTCGCCGTCATCCTCAGCAGTCGGCGGATCGACGGCACCGAGCGCTCCCGCGTGTGGGGGTTCCTGCCGCTCTTCATCACGAGCGTCGCGTTCTGGTCGCTGTACCAGCAGCAGTTCACCGTGCTCACGGTCTATTCCGACGAGCGCCTCGACCGCAACATCTTCGGATTCGAGATGCCCGTCTCGTGGGTCCAGTCGATCAACCCCGTGTTCATCATCATCCTCTCCGGCGTCTTCGCGGCGATCTGGACGCGCCTCGGCCCGCGCCAGCCCTCCACCCCGGTGAAGTTCGCACTGGGAGCGATCATCATGGGTGCGGCGTTCCTGCTGTTCCTGCCGTTCGCAGGCGGCGGCGCCAACTCCACGCCCCTGCTCGCGATCGTCGGCATCCTCTTCGTGTTCACCGTGGCCGAGCTGCTCATCTCTCCCGTGGGGCTGTCGGTCACGACGAAGCTCGCGCCGAAGGTGTTCCACACCCAGATGGTGGCGCTGTTCTTCCTGTCGATCGCACTCGGCACCGCGATCTCGGGCTGGCTCGTGCAGTTCTACGACCCGAAGAACGAGGTGCCGTACTTCTCGATCCTCGGCGCGATAGCGATCGTGGTCGGCCTCGGTCTGCTGTTCGCCGTCAAGCCGGTGCTGCGACTGATGAAGGGCGTGAGCTGACGATCGCATCGTCCTCGCGCCTCCGGTGTCGCAGACGCCGATAGCCTGAAGCGATGGGAGAGAACGAAGATCGCGCGCGCAGAAGACTCTCCCGAACACCACCCAAGTGGGCCATCGTCGCCGTCCTGGCCTTCGCGGGCCTCTGCTCGTCGTTCATGTTCACGCTCGTCGTGCCCCTGCAGGCCGAGCTGCCGCGCCTGCTGAACGCGTCTCGCGAGGACACCACCTGGGTCGTCACGATCACGCTGCTCGTCGCCGCCGTCGCTACTCCGATCTCGGGCCGGCTCGGCGACATGTACGGCAAGCGCCGAGTGGTGATCGTGCTGCTCGGGCTGCTCATTCTCGGCTCCCTGATCGCCGCACTGTCGGGCTCGATCATCGGAGTCATCATCGGTCGAGCGCTCCAAGGCGCGGTGACGGGCGTGGTACCGCTCGGCATCGCGATCATGCGCGACGTGCTGCCTCCCGAACGCCTGGGCACGGCCGTCGCCCTGATGAGCGCGACCATGGGCGTCGGAGGCGCGATCGGGATGCCGGTCGCCGCGCTGCTGGCCGTGAACGCGGACTGGCACTGGCTGTTCTGGCTCGCCGCGGCTCTCGGCGTCGTGGGTCTCGCACTGGTGCTGCTCGTGATCCCCGAGGATGTGCTGCGGTTCCCCGGACGCCTCGATGTGCTCGGCGCCATCGGACTCGCGATCGGACTCACCGGCATCCTGCTGTTCGTGTCTCGCGGTGCCGAGTGGGGCTGGACGGCACCGCTGACCCTCACCTGCATCATCGGCGGCGTGGGCGTGCTGCTCGTCTGGGGCTGGTACCAGCTGCGGACAAACGATCCGCTCCTCGATCTGCGGGTCGCCGCGCGCCCCGCCGTGCTCTTCACCAACATCGCCGCGATCGGGATGGGCTTCGCGCTGTTCGCGTCGAACGTGACGTTCCCGCAGCTGCTCGAGGGCCCCGCGGCCTCGGGTGCGGGCTTCGGGCTCGACATGGTCTCGGCGTCGCTGATCATCATGCCCGCCGGCCTCGTGATGATGGTGATCTCACCCTTGTCGGGATGGCTCGAGCGCACCGTCGGACCTCGTCCGCTGTTCACCGTCGGCGCGGGAGCCATCGTGCTCGCCTACGTCTTCGTGCTCCTGTGGTCGAGCGAGGTGTGGCACATCCTGGTGGGCAACCTGCTGATCGGCGTCGGCATCGGCTTCACATTCGCCGCCATGCCGATGATCATCATGCGGTCGGTGCCCGCGAACGAGACCGGCGCCTCGAACGGACTCAACGCCCTCTTCCGCTCGGTCGGCACGTCGAGCGCGTCTGCCGTGATGGGCGGCGTGCTGGCCGCGATGAGCATCGACGTCGGCGGGGTATCCGTGCCGACGAGGGCGGCGTTCGACGTGTGCTTCTGGCTCGCGATCGCCGCCGGAATCGTCGCTCTCGTCCTGTCGCTGTTCATCCCCCGCCAGCGCTCGTCCGAGCAGCACCCCTCGCTGCCGGGCTGACCGCGCACGCACACCGCGCACGCCGGCGCCCGCAGTCCACGAACGGTCGGGTCAGAACGCCCGCGGATCGGGATCCGTCGGCGATGGCGTCCGCAGCCGATCAGGGGCGGGCCAGGAGAGCACGTACTGCTGCGTGGCGGGACGAGTGATGTCGCCGAAGTCGTCGACCTTCACCACGATGCGCCCCGATCTCCCCTCGCCATCGGGCGTGACCTCGACGATGCGCACGCGCAGGGGGCGCTCGGCCTCGCCCTCGAGCATCCACGGGTCGGCGAGCCACGCGATCCCGTGGTCCTCCAGGGCCGCCTCGGCGTCGAGCCACTCCGTCGGCCCGGACACCGCGCGCCCGAGCACATCGATCGCGACCCAGGCCTCGCCTTCCGGATGGATCCAACCGAGCAGTTCTCCGTCATCACGACGATGCGGGGTCCAGTCTGTACGGGGCATTGCTCGATGCTAACCGCGGCCGACGTCGCGTCGGGCGTGGAATGCGATCAGTGGGTGTACTCCATGAGCTCGACCCCGAGGACGCGGAAGGCGTCGTGCGCGCGGAGTCGGTGCGTGATCGACAGATCGTCGAAGCAGACGATCAGGGAGTAGGCCACACCCGCGCGCGGACCGGCGAGCACTCCCGCTTCGGCACGCACGCCGCGGTCGCGGCCGGTCTTGTTGATGAACAGCAGGCCGTGCGCGTCGTGGTCGTGTGCGAACGGGTCGAGGCCGGTCGCGGATGCCACCAGGCTCAGATCCTGATTGAGGCTCAGCCACTCGGACACCTGAGCGCTCACCGACGTCCCCACCACCTGGGAATTCACGAGTGCCGAGAAGAGACCCGCGAACTCGCGTGCAGAGCCCACAGCGACGTGCGGAGCATCATCGGGGCCGCGCTCGTCACGGAATCGGTCGAGAACCGCGGTGCGGCGCAGTCCGAGAGTCTCGATGCGCTCGCGCACCCGGTCGTGACCGACCCGCTGCAGCAGAGCGTTGACCGCGATGGGGTCGCCGGCCGTGGCCGCGAGCACGGCGAGGTCTTCGAGCGGCAGGGCGGGCGCGTGCAGGTGGCGCCAGAGCCCCGACGTCGACACCGGATCGACGGCGGTGCGCTCGACGATCTCGAGCGGATCGAGCGTGCCCGCCTCGAACGCGGCCGCCACCTCGATCAGCAGGGGCACGACACCGAGTCCGGCGACCGGCATGGTCACATGGTCGTCGCCCGCGAGGACGTGCGTGTGGTTGTCGAGATCGACGACATGCACCGATACCTGGGCCCCGGCATCCGCCAGCTGTTCGAGCGCCCGCAAGGTCGAGGTGAACGACCTGCGCCCTGCGGCAGCACGGCGCGGCAAGCGTCGGCTGGTCCGCTGAGAGCGGCGCAGCGAGGCCAGTGGCGGGCCGTCGGCAGGCTCGGAAGCACCCACGCGTGATCCTTAACAGGGGGTTGGATTGGCGGGATGCTGCGGTGTCCATCCGCCGCAGCACGGATATCGTAACCCCGCCAGGTGAGGATGCCCTACATACTCCGGTATACGGTCATCAGAACGTCATCCGGCAGACAGCAGGGCACCCCGACCCGGCGCGATCGCCGAGGCCGGAGCGCTCACCAGATGGTCACGCGCGAGTCCTGCGGCAGCCACAGCGCGTCGGTCTCGGTCACGTCGAACGCCTCGTAGAACGCATCGATGTTGCGGACGATCTGGTTGCACCGGAACTCGTTCGGAGAGTGCGGATCGATCGTGAGCAGGCGCAGCGTCTCGGCGTCGCGGCTCTTCTGCTGCCAGACCTGCGCCCACGACAGCAGGAGGCGCTGCACGCCGGTGTAGCCGTCGATGACCGGCGCCTCGGCGCCGTCGAGTGCGATCTCGTACGCCTTGAGCGCGATGCCGAGACCGCCCAGGTCGCCGATGTTCTCACCGATCGTCAGCGCTCCGTTGACGTGGTGCTCGGCGGCGAGGCCCTCAGGCACGAGTTCGTCGTACTGCGCGATGAGGGCCTTGGTGCGCTGCTCGAACGCGGAGCGATCGGCATCCGTCCACCAGTCCTCGAGCTTGCCGTCACCGTCGTAACGGCTGCCCTGGTCGTCGAATCCGTGACCGATCTCGTGACCGATGACCGCGCCGATGCCGCCGTAGTTGGCGGCCGCGTCGCGCGACGCGTCGAAGAACGGGTACTGCAGGATCGCCGCCGGGAACACGATCTCGTTCATCGAGGGGTTGTAGTAGGCGTTGACCATCTGCGGCGGCATGTGCCATTCGTCACGGTCGATCGGCTTGCCGACCTTCGCGACGTTGCGGTCGTGCTCGAAGATCGCCGCACGGCGCACGTTGCCGAACAGGTCGGCGCGGTCGATCTCGAGGCTCGAGTAGTCGCGCCACACGGCAGGGTGCCCGATCTTCGGCGTGAAGGAGTCGAGCTTGGCGAGTGCGCGTTCGCGGGTCTCGGCCGTCATCCATTCGAGGTCGGTGATGCTCTGCCGGTAGGCCTCGATGAGGTTGCCGACGAGCTCATCCATCGCGGCCTTCGCCGTCGGCGGGTAGTGCCGCTCGACGTAGACCTTGCCGATCGCCTCGCTCAGCGCGCTCTCGGTCACCGAGACACCGCGCTTCCAGCGCTCGCGGATCGAGGGGACGCCGGTGAGCTCGGTGCCGTAGAACGAGAAGTTCTCCTGCACGAAGTCGTCGGTCAGATACGGAGCCGCGGCATGCACGACCTGGGCGCGCAGCCAGGCCTTCCACTCGTCGAGACGCTCGGCGGTCAGCAGCGACCCGAGGCCTTCGAGGAAGCTCGGCTGCGAGACCACGACCTCGGCGAACGCCTCGGGGCGACCGGGAGCGACGGCATCGCGCCACGGATCGAGGTCGACACCGGCGAGCTCCTGGATCTCGGCCCAGGTCTTCAGGTTGTACGTGGCGACGGCATCGCGGCTGCGCACGTTGTCCCAGTGGTGCCCGGCGAGCTCGGTCTCGAGGGCGATCGAGCGGTCGGCGGTGCCCGCGGCATCCGCGACTCCGGCGAGCGCGAGCAGTCGCTCGAGGTGCGCGCGGTATGCCGCCCGGGTCTCGGCGAAGGTGTCGAGCCGGAAGTAGCTCTCGTCCGGCAGCGACAGGCCCGACTGCACGACCACCGGGAGGTAGCGCTCCGGGTTGCCCGGGTCGCCGTCGACGTAGAACCCGATCAGGTGCGCCCGGCCGTCGCGATCGTAGGCGCCGACCGTACGCAGGAACGCGGGGACGCCGTCGATCGCGTCGATCTCGGCGAGCGTCTCGGCGAGGGGCGTCGCCCCGGCGGCGGCGATGCGCTCGGTGTCCATGAAGCTGGCGAACAGGTCGCCGATCTTGCGGGCGAGAGTGCCGGGCTCGGCATCCTGCGACTCCTCGATGATCGCCCTGACGTCCTTCTCCGCCTGCTCGGCCAGCAGATGGAAGGACCCCCACCGCGCCTTGTCGCCGGGGATCTCGGTGCGGGAGAGCCAGGCGCCGTTGACATGGCGGTAGAGGTCGTCCTGCGGGCGGATGTCGGAGCTGAACTCGGAGGTCTCAAGGCCAGAGGGGAGCACGTCGGTCATGCCGACCAGCCTATGCGTCGCTCCGACATTCGGGGGGATGGGTCACGCCCTGCGCCGGAGGCCGAACCGTCGTCGCCGGGGCCGCTCCGGCGTCTCCGCAGCACGCGCCGCGAAGCGCGCCGCGCGTCGCTCGGCCCACGCCGCCACCTCTGCGTCGATGTCGCGTGGACTCGTCACGACAGGCGGACCGCCCTGCAGCTGGCGTCGGGCCTCGAGCACCCGACCGTTGAAGTCCTCGAGCACCGACCGCACGTCGGCCTCGCGACCGAGCAGGTCGAGCTGGTCGTCGAGCTCGCGATCCTCGGTGCGCAACAGGATCGCCGGCGGACCGAGACCCGTCAGGTTCTCCTGCTCGATCTTGCGTCGGATCCACCAGTCGGGGTCGTGGTGCGTTCCGAGTCCCTCGAGGGGCTTGCCCGCACCGGGGAGATCGTCGAAATCGCCCCGGCGGATCGCGACCTGGATCGCCGTCTCGATGAAGGCGGCTCGATCCGTCGCTGCGGCGATGCCCGGCTCTGCACCGGACTCGCTGTCGTCCTCGCCGTCCCCCCGGCTTCGCTGCCGCGCACGGTACCGCGCCGCGGCCTCCCGTGGATCCGTCATGATGCACCTCCGTCGCATCCTGGTCCTTCCAGGGTACGACCGCACCGGATCCGGAGGGCGGAGCGGGCGTGCTGCACCGCCTGCTGTCCGCGCCAGCCCATAGGCTCGGAGGATGACCGAGCGCACTCTCAACCGCGAGATCCTGCGCCTCGCCGTCCCCGCGCTCGGCGCCCTGATCGCAGAACCGGCGTTCCTCATCGTCGACGCGGCGCTGGTCGGACATCTCGGCACGACGCCGCTCGCGGGCCTGGGCATCGCGGGTGCGGTGCTGCAGACGATCGTCGGACTCATGGTCTTCCTCGCCTACTCGACGACCCCGGCGGTGGCCCGACTGTTCGGCGCCGGCAGACCGGGCGAGGCCGTCTCGGTCGGGATCAACGGCATGTGGCTCGCCCTCGCGATCGGGGCCGTGCTCGCCGCCGCAGGCGCGGCATCCTCCCCCTGGCTGGTCTCGCTGTTCGGCGCGAGCGACGCCGTGGCCGCCGATGCCAACGCCTATCTCGTCGTCTCGATGTGGGGGCTCCCGGCCATGCTCATCGTGTTCGCCGCGACCGGGCTGCTGCGCGGGATGCAGGACACCATGACTCCCCTGTGGATCGCCGGCCTCGGGTTCGGGGCCAACGCGCTGCTCAACGTGGTGTTCATCTACGGGCTGGGCTGGGGCATCGCCGGCTCGGCGGCCGGCACGGTCGTCGCCCAGTGGGGCATGGTCGGCGCATACGTCCTCGTGATCCGGCGGCTCGCGGCGAGGCATGACGCATCGTTGAAAGCCCGACGGGACGGCATGGGCAGCACAGCGCGCTCGGGCGGCTGGCTGTTCCTGCGCACCGTGAGCCTGCGCGTCGCTCTGCTCGCGACGGTCGCCGTCGCCACCGGCATCGGCACCGAGGAGCTCGCCGGATGGCAGATCGTCTTCACGATCTTCTCGGCGGCGGCATTCGCGCTCGACGCGCTGGCGATCGCGGCACAGGCGCTGATCGGCAAAGAGCTCGGTGCCGGCGACGAGCGACAGGTGCATCGGGTGCTGAAACGCACCGTGGCCTGGGGCGCGTGGTTCGGCGTCGTGGTCGGGGCTGTCATCGCTGCACTCTCCGGAGTCCTCGGGGTCGTGTTCACCGGCGACGCCGAGATCGCGGCGCTCGTGCAGCCGGCGCTGCTGATCCTCGCGCTCGCGCAGCCGATCGCCGGGGTGGTGTTCGTGCTCGACGGAGTGCTGATGGGGGCGAACGACGCGCGCTACCTCGCGATCGCCGGCGGGATCAATCTCGTGCCGTTCCTGCCGGCACTCTGGATCATCGCCGCGAGCGGAGTCGATGCGTCAGCGGGCCTCATCTGGCTCGCCATCGCCTTCTTCGGCATCTACCTGCTCGCTCGGCTGGGCACTCTCGGCTGGCGCGTGCGCTCGGGTCGCTGGGTCACCGCCGGCGTCTAGCACTGCACGATCGCTGCGACTCCGGACGTCTACACGTGTCCCGGAATCTCGGGAACTGAGGATGCCGCGAGGGATCAGGCGTTCTCGAGCTCGGCGATCACGATCTTCTTCATGTGCATGAGCGCCTGAATCTGCTCTGGCCTCTGCTGGAGCAGATCCAGACCGGCCGGCACGACCTGCCAGCTCACTCCGAACCTGTCCTTGCACCAGCCGCAGGCCTCCGAGTCCGGCACGGCCGAGAGGGCTTGCCAGTAGTGGTCGATCTCGGCCTGCTCCTCGCACCCGATCACGAAGGAGATCGACTCGTTGAACGCGAACTCGGGGCCTCCGTCGAGGCAGCCGAACGGCGAGCCGTTCAGGGTGAAGTCGCCGTTGAGGACCTTGCCGCTCATGCCCTCGAAATGTCGATCGAGCGATTCGTCGGGGTACAGGACCACCTGGTCGATCGACGAGTTCGGGAACACCGAGACGTAGTACTCCATCGCCTCCTGCGCCCGCCCGTCGAACCAGAGAAACGGGCGGATGGAACTGATCGCTGCCATGTCGACCTCCTCAGATCGGCACTCACGCTACGCCCGAGCAGGCATCGTGTCGAGAGGGTCCGACGCCGCCGTCAGCCCGCATGCCTCCGGCACCACTCGTACATGATCACCGCGGCGGCCGCGCTCGCGTTGATCGACCGGGTGGAGCCGTACTGCGTGATCTCGATGTGCGCGGATGCCGCGGCGAGCGCGGCATCCGAGAGACCCGGTCCCTCCTGACCGAACAGCAGCACGCAGCTCTGCGGCAGATCCGCGCGGTCGACGGGCACTGCGCCCTCGACGTTGTCGACGGCGACGATCGGCAGGCCTTCGGCGGTCGCCCAGGCGGTGAAGGCCTCGACGTCCTCATGGTGCACGACGTGCTGATAGCGGTCGGTGACCATGGCGCCCCGCTTGTTCCACCGGCGCCGGCCGATGATGTGCACGGTGTCGGCGAGGAACGCGTTGGCGCTGCGCACGATCGAGCCGATGTTCATGTCGTGCTGCCAGTTCTCGATGGCCACGTGGAACGGATGCCGCTTTGTGTCGAGGTCGGCGACGATCGCGTCCATCCGCCAGTAGCGGTAGCGATCGATCACGTTGCGCGTGTCTCCGACGGCCAGCAGCTCGGGGTCGTACTGCTCCCCCGCAGGCCACTCGACCTCGCCGCCGGGCCAGGGTCCGACCCCGTATCCGGGCTGGGCCGACGATCCGCCTGTCTCCGCTGCATCCGCGGGCGCCTGCTCATCCATCCAGCCAGGCTATCCGGCGCATCCGCAACAGCGATTTAGGTACACCGAAATATCCGCTACGATTTCGGCATGCCGAAAAATGCTGTCGTCGAGAAGGGGCCGACGCCCACCCGCGCCACCGCGCCCCGCAGCCTCTGGCTCCTCGGACCCGCGCTGGTCGCCGGCGTCGCGTATCTCGATCCGGGCAACGTCGCGAGCAACATGACCGCCGGCGCGCAGTATGGGTACCTGCTGGTCTGGGTCGTGGTGGCGGGCAACGTGATGGCCTGGCTGATCCAGTACCTGTCGGCGAAGCTCGGCGTCGTCACGGGGCAGAGTCTCCCCGAGGTGCTGGGTGCGCGCCTCACGAAGCCGTGGGCCCGTCGGGCCTACTGGCTGCAGGCCGAGCTCGTCGCGATGGCGACAGATCTGGCCGAGGTCATCGGCGGCGCGGTCGCCCTCTACCTGCTGTTCGACATCCCGCTGCTGCTCGGAGGGATCATCACCGGCGCCGTGTCGATGGTCCTGCTGACGGTGCAGAGCCGCCGCGGCGCTCGGCCCTTCGAGTTCGTGATCATCGGGCTCATGGTGATCATCGCGGTCGGCTTCGTCGCCGGGCTCTTCATCGCACCGCCGGATGCCGCGAGCATCGTCGGTGGCCTGGTGCCCCGTTTCGAGGGCACCGGATCGGTGCTCCTCGCCGCCTCCATCCTCGGCGCGACGATCATGCCGCACGCGATCTACGCGCACTCCTCGCTCACTCGCGATCGGTTCGGTGCCGCCGCGGCGCACGGGCCGACGGAGACTGCGCGAACCGAGACCTCGCGCATCCGTCGCCTGCTCACGGCGACCCGCTGGGACGTCTCGATCGCGATGGTGATCGCGGGCACCGTCAACCTCGGCATCCTGCTGCTCGCGGCCGCCAACCTGGCAGGTGTCGAGGGGACGGATTCGCTCGAAGGCGCCCATGCCGCGCTCGCCGCGGGACTCGGGCCTGTCGTCGCGACCTTCTTCGCGATCGGGCTGCTGGCCTCCGGTCTCGCCTCGACATCCGTCGGTGCCTACGCGGGAGCGGAGATCATGCACGGCCTGTTGCACGTGCGCATCCCGCTTCTCGCGCGTCGACTCGTGACCCTGATCCCCGCGCTGGTGATCCTCGGCATCGGCTTCGATCCCACGCTGGCGCTGGTGCTCAGCCAGGTCGTCCTCTCATTCGGCATCCCGTTCGCGCTGATCCCCCTCGTCGCGCTCACCGCGCAGCGTCGCACGCTCGGCGTCTGGGCGAATCGCACCTGGACGACGGCGGCGGGCATCGTGGCATCCGTTCTGCTCATCGCGCTCAATGGCGCCCTGCTCTGGTTGGTGCTGACGGGCGCCTGAGCGACCGGCCTCGCGCGCGCAGCACGACCCTTGCGCGCAGAACCGCCCCGAGCCGGCACGGGAAGAGTCGACTCGGGGCGGCGTCCTGTCACCGCGCCGTCAGCGAGAGCGGAGAGTCTCGGTCCACTGCGAGGTCGCGCCGTCGGCGATGCGCCATCCGGGCTCGGGGACGGCGACGACGGTCACCTCTCCCGTCACCTTCACCTTGCCGCCCCGCGCCTCGCCCCTCTCGCCGTTCACGTAGTAGCTGATGCCTGTCACGTTCTTCGGCACCTTCACCTCGTCGCGGGAGGTGCCCGGCTTGTCGGTGAAGGTCGGAGCCTTCGGAGTCGTCGGCGCTGTCACCACCGGCACCTGCGACCAGTCGATGTCGCTCGCCAGGTAGTACGAGGTGTACGCGGGCTGGTTGTAGGTGGTCTGCTGACGCGCGGTCTCGGCCCGGTACTGCACGTCGTGCATCAGGGTCGTGAGCTTGTGCGCCGTCGGCTCGGTCGTCGTGAAGAACCGCAGCGCGCTCGAGTCCGCGGTGCGCACGAGCAGCTCCTCACGCCAGTCCCCCAGCACATCGGCGACGAGCGACGGGTTGCCTTTCGTGCCGTTGTTCGTGAGCGTTCCGGTCGCGGTGACCAGCGTCCCGCGGGTCCAGTCGTCGATGGTCGGCGTCTGGGCGCCGCTGCCGTTCACGAGCTGCGTCGTCAGGTCGCCCGCCCAGCGGATCGACATGTTGGTGCCTGGCGTCTCCGGCTGCAGCACCTCGCCGGTCGCGCTCAGGAGTCCGCTGCCCTCGGTGCCGCCTGGCATGCTCGACCACACCTCGATACCCGGCACGTCGGGACGCACGTCGCCGATCATGGCGCGACCGGTGTCGCGACCCGAGTACGCCCCGAACAGGGACTCTCCGGTCGCGGCATCACGCATCACCGACCCGTACGGTGCGCTCGTCGCACCCTCGTGGGCCGTCCAGATCTCGAGGCCGGGGCGGCTGGGGTCGATATCGGTCACGTGCATGGCGTCGCCATGGCCCAGGCGCACGGTCGCCCCGGGATCGGCGCTGCCCTCGGGGAGCACGTCGAACGAGCTGTACAGCAGGCTGCCGTCGTCGTCGATCGTCGCCGATCCGTAGACGAGTTCCTGCTTTCCGTCGGCATCCACGTCGGCGAAGCTCAGCGAGTGATCGCCCTGCGTCGTGATCGTGCCGAACTCGGGGTCGGTGCCGTCACGGCCGTGCGGGGAGTCGTTGAACGGGTTCGTCATCGGCACGTGGCCGCTGTCGACGTCCCACCGCTCCGTGAGGCGCTTGCCGTCCCAGTCGAAGGCCGTGACGGTCGTGCGCGTGTAGTACCCGCGAGCGAAGACGGCCGACGGATGCTGCCCGTCGAGGTATCCGACGCCGGCGAGGAAGCGGTCGACGCGGTTCGCCGGCTCGATGCGCGACATCGCGTAGTCACCCCACAGCAGTCCGTCGTCTCCTCGCTCGGTCGGATACGGGATGGTCTGCAGCTCCTTGCCGGTCGCGCTGTCGAAGACCGTGAGGTACTCGGGTCCGTCGACGATGAAGCCCTCGAACTCCCGCAGCAGGTTGCGCGCGCTGCGGCTCGGCGCGTACACGTCGATGAAGGTGGTCGCCAGTTCCTGCGCGGCCTCCGGCGAGAGCGGGTAGTCGTGCGTCACGGGCATGCCCCACGCCTCTTCGAGAGTGGCCGGCCACTGGCCCGACACGACCTCCTCGCGGTCACTCCAACCGAGGAACATCTCGACCAGACGCTGCTCGTAGTCCGCGGCACTCAGGCGGTAGTCGTCGTCGTTCGAGTACCCGGCCTTGCGGTCGTCCTTGGGGAGAGTGATGTACGACTCGCTCGCGACCGAGCCGTCGTCGGCATACTGCACCGACTTCGTGCCGGGCGCCGTCTTCAGCATGGTCTCGGACCGGCCGTCGCCGTCGAAGTCGTAGACGAGGAACTGCGTGTAGTGCGCTCCGGCGCGGATGTTCACGCCGAGGTCCAGGCGATTCAGCAGCGTTCCGTCGAGCTCGTAGGTGTCGAGATAAACCGGCCCGGTGTAGCCGCGCTGCGAGACGTCCTTCGAGTTCGAGGGGTCCCACTTCACGACGTACTCGTACTGCCCGTCGCCGTCGACGTCACCGACCGAGACATCGTTCGCCGAGTAGGTGTAGGCCTCGCCCTTCGGCGTCACCCCGTCGGCCGGCTTCTGCAGGGGCAGGTCGTGGTGACCGTCGGCCCAGGCGGTGACGGATGCCGACGCGGATGCCGTCAGCTCGATGCCGCTCACGATCGGGACGACGGAGTACTCCGAGGTGGCGGAGCCGCCGGCATCCGCGTAGTTCGTGCTGTCGGTGACCGTGGCGACCTTCGCCCCGTCGCGATAGACGGCGAAGTCGGGGCCGGCGAGGCCGGTCTCGGTCGCGCCCGTCGTCTCGGTCGCAAGGAGTCGCCAACTGAGGAAGACGCCCTCGGCGGTCGAGACGGCGACGAGTCCGCGGTCGAGCGACTCGAGTTGCGGTGCCGGGGTGCCGTGATCGTGGCGACCCGCGGCCGGGGCTGCGGGTGACGCCGCTGCCGCGCTCTGCGCACCACCCGCGACGAGGCAGCCGGCGGCGGCCACCGCCACGACGGCGCGGAATGATCGGTGTCGGATGTTCATCATCGAAATCCATCTCTGGGCCTGCAGCCCGCTCGGATAGCGTTTTCCCGTGCCCGGTCGAAGCTACCCGCCGCGCTCCTCTCGCGTCAAGGAATCGGGCCCGATTGACACGATTCACAGCGTCCACGGCGCCCTCGCCAGGCGATTAGGCTCGAAGGATGTCTGCCGAACCCGCGCGCCGCACCGTCCGCATCCTCACGTGGACCGGCATCGCGACCGGCGTGATCGGAGGCCTCCTCGTCGCCTTCCCGACCGTGCTTCCGTTCGGCGGCCCGTGGGTGCAGCTGGCGCTGGGCATCGCGACGCTGGTGCTGGCCTTCCGCGCCCGCAAGATCGGCATCGCCGAGATCGAGGGGTTCGACGGCCGCCTCTCGCTCTTCGCCGCTCTGCTCGGCTTCCTCATCGTGTTCTTCGCCGGCCAGGTCGCCTTCGGCATCCTCGTCGACGTCGCGAACCCCTGATCTAGGCTGGACGAGTGGCATCCCCCGCAGCAGACGACTACCTGAAGACCGTCTACGCGCACACCGAGTGGCAGGACGCGCCGATCACCCCGTCGGTGCTCGCGGCGAAGCTCGGCATCGCTCCGTCTTCGGTGACCGAGATGGTCAAGAAGCTCGCCGCCGCGGGCCTCGTCTCGCACGTGCCCTACGGTGCGGTTCGGCTGACCGATGCCGGCACGCAGCGCGCCCTGGCCATGGTGCGACGCCACCGCCTGATCGAGACCTGGCTGGTGCAGGAGTTCGGCTACGGCTGGGACGAGGTGCACGACGAGGCCGAAGTGCTCGAGCACACGATCAGCGACCGCCTTCTCGAGGGCATCGACGCACGCCTCGGCCGGCCACGATTCGACCCGCACGGCGACGCGATCCCGGATGCCGCGGGCGTCGTCGAACGCGAGCCCTTCATCCTTCTCGCCGACGCGCCGGTGGGTCACGTCGGCCGCGTGCTGCGCGTCGACGACCGCGACCCCGAGCTGCTGCGCGCCCTCGAGGCGGCTGGCGTCGCCGTCGCGGCGAGCATCACGACCACGGACCGGGGCATCGAGCTCGACGGCGTCGAGACGACGCTTCCTGACGGCGCCGCAGAGGTGGTCTGGCTCAGCGCCTGACAGCCTCGCCACAACCTGACACCTGCCCGTAATCGCCGCCCCATAAGCTGTGCTCATGGCACACCGCGACAACATCGAATGCTGGCTGACCGACATGGACGGCGTGCTCGTGCATGAGAACGACGCCATTCCCGGCGCGTCCGAGCTGCTCGCCGGGTGGGAGCAGAACGACATCCCGTACCTCGTGCTGACGAACAACTCGATCTTCACGGCACGAGACCTGTCGGCCCGCCTCCGCGCCAGCGGACTCGTCGTGCCCGAGGAACGGATCTGGACCTCGGCGCTGGCCACCGCGGACTTCCTCGCGCAGCAGCTGCCGGGCGGTTCAGCTTTCGTGATCGGCGAGGCGGGCATCCTCACGGCCCTGCACGAGGCCGGGTTCATCATGACCGAGACGAATCCCGACTTCGTGGTCGTCGGCGAGACTCGCAACTACTCGTTCGAGGCGATCACCAAGGCGATCCGACTCATCATCAAGGGCGCGCGCTTCATCGTGACGAACCCCGATGCGACGGGCCCCTCGGCCGACGGAGTCATGCCGGCGACCGGCGCGATCGCGGCGCTCATCACCAAGGCGACGGGCAAGGAGCCGTATGTCGTCGGCAAGCCGAATCCGATGATGTTCCGCTCGGCGCTCAACAAGATCGGCGCGCACTCGAAGAAGACCGGCATGATCGGCGACCGGATGGACACCGACATCATCGCCGGCATCGAGGCGGGGCTGCACACCGTGCTCGTGATGACCGGCATCAGCGACGAGGCCGAGGTCGAGAAGTATCCGTTCCGGCCCGACGAGATCGTCGACTCGGTCGCCGACCTGCTGCCCACCGTCACCGAGTCGATTCCGACGCTCGACGAGGACTGACGTGGGCGCGCTCGACGAAGGAGAGCGGGTCGTCGCAGCGGATGCGTCCGCGTGGCGCGCCTGGCTCGAGGAGCATCATGAGCGCATCGCGGGAGTCTGGCTGCTGAGCGTTCGCGGCAACCGGGCCGGAGGTGTCGGATACGACGATGCCGTGCGTCAGGCTCTGTGCTTCGGATGGATCGACGGTCCGGTGCGCACCTTCGACGACCAGACGGTGGGCCAGTGGTTCTCACCCCGACGACGCGGCAGCGGATGGGCAGCGACGAACAAGGCGAGACTGATCGACCTCGAGGCCGCCGGACAGCTCGCACCGGCCGGCATCCGCGTACTCGAGTCCGCGAAGGCGGACGGGTCGTGGACCTTGCTCGACGGCCCGGAAGCCGGGATCGAGCCGCCCGAACTGACGGAGGCGCTGGATGCCCTGCCCGCCGCGCGGGCCCACTGGGACGCCTTTCCGAAGTCGGTCAAGAAGTTCGGCCTGACGCACATCGCGATGGCGAAGCGTGCCGAGACGCGGTCCGCTCGGATCGCCAAGATCGTGGCGGATGCCGCGGAGGGGAAACGCCCATGAACCAGTCCGACCTGCTGTTCCTGGTGATCTTCCTGATCCTCCTCAGCACGCTGACCGTGTGGGTGGTGCAGTTCTTCCGCTCACGACGTCGTGGAGGCGGCGGGGGCGATGGGCGCGCCGGCTGGTGGGAAGGCCCCTGGGACGACGACGACCGCAAGCGCTGAGCGCCCCCGATCCCTCGATCAGCGCAGCGTCAGGCTGCGCACTCTATCCACGGGCTCCGGCATCCGCAGCGGACCCGCACCGGGTGTGATGGTGCCGAGGATTCGGGCTTCCCGCGCTCCGGTGCCGCCGGGCGTCACGGCCGCGACGCCATGCAACGTGCACCATCCGATCAGCGCGAACAGGATCGCCTCCTTGCTGTCGACCGGGGCGCCGAGCTCGTCGGCGAGCACCACCTCGATGTCGGGGAGCGCCTCACGCAGACCCTGCATGATGAGCGGGTTGTGGCACCCGCCACCCGAGACAGCCAGGAAGCGGATGCCGGCGGTGCGGATGTCGTGTGCGACGGTGCGGACCGTGAGCTCGGTGAGCGTGCGGATCAGGTCGGCCGGCGCGATGCCGGGTCGCATGCGGTCGACGTGCGCACGCACATAGTCGAGGTGAAAATGCTCCTTGCCCGTGCTCTTGGGCGCGGGCAGGGCGTAGTACGGGTCGGCGAGCAGCTCGGCGAGCAGCACGTCGTCGACGGTGCCGGTGCGAGCGATCGCGGCATCCGCGTCGTAGCCTCGGTCGTTCAGCCCCTCGGCGACGACCACCGCGTCGACCAGTGCATTCGCCGGGCCGATGTCGTAGGCCGACAGACCGTCGGGACCGACCACGGTCACGTTCGCGATGCCGCCGAGGTTCACCGCCGCCGAGACTCCCGCCCGACCGCGCAGCAGCAGCTCATCGAGGAACGACACGAGCGGTGCACCGTGGCCGCCCGCAGTGATGTCACGGATGCGCACGTCCGACACCACGGGTGCGCCGACCCGCTCGGCGATCCACGCCGGCTGCCCGATCTGCAGGGTGCCGAGCGCGTGGCCGTCGGCGACCCAGTGGAAGACGGTCTGGCCGTGCGTGCACACGGCATCCACTCCCCCGACGACGTCGGATGCCGTGGCGGCGACCTCGGCGAAGGCCTGGCCGATCAGGGTGTCGAGCTCGCAGACCTCGGCGAACGTCGTGGGCGCCGGAGGCAGCGCCGCGACGAGTCGGGCCCGCAGGTCGGGGGCGTACGGCACGCTGTCTTCGTGCAGCACCGTGCCGCGCAGCGCTCCGTCGCTCTCTGCGAAGTCCACGACCGTGACGTCGATGCCGTCGTGTGAGGTGCCCGAGAGCAGTCCGAGTACGCGCATGCGTGTTCCTTCCGTCGCCTGCTACGAGCGTAGGCCGGTTTTGTTAGGGGGGCGAACGGAAAGCATCGATCTTTTCTGCACGATCATCTTCTGGACCGCGTTCTCCCCCGTGCCCGAAGGATGACCCGCACCGCCGACGGCTCCGGTCGTCGCCCGCGTAGCATTCTGCGAGACCCCACCCGCCACCCCCAGAATGGGAGCATGTTCGTGTCCGCCGAGATCATCACGATCGTCATCAGCGCCGTCGGCCTCCTGCTGGCTCTGGGCGGCACCATGTTCGCGGGCTTCGCCTGGTGCATCCGCCGATCCGACTCCCTCCGCACCGATCTCGTCGGCGTCGAGACGTCGCTCGGTACGCGTATCGACGGAGTGGAACAGAGGCTCACGGCACGCATCGACGGCGTCGAAGAGAAACTCACCGCACGCATCGACGGAGTCGAACAGAGGCTCACGGCACGCATCGACGGCGTCGAAGAGAAACTCACCGCACGCATCGACGGAATCGCCGCCGACGTCACCGAACTCAAGGTCGCGGTGGCCCGACTCGAAGGGCCGCAGCGTCACCTGATCGTCGCGGGGCGCTGATTCCCCGGTGACCGACAGGTCAGCGTAGGACGAGCGCCGCGGCGCCGATGAGCGGCCCCTCGTCGCCGAGTCCCGAGCGCACGACCCGGGTACGCCGCGAGTACTCGTGCGCGGCACTGGCCGTGAGCGCCTGCTGCACGAGGTCGATGTAGTCGGCGGACACGCGAGAGAACCCGCCGCCGATCGCGACCATGTCGAGGTCGACGAGGGTCGCGGCATCCGCGAGCGCTTCTCCGACCGCCTTCGCCGACCGCTCGATGGCCGCGCGGGCGACGGCGTCGCCCGCGGCGGCATCCCGAGCCAGGTCCTCGCCGGTGGCTCCGGTCCAGCCCTGTTGCTGAGCCCAGGCGGCGCTCGCGGGCCCCGAGGCGATCTCCTCGAGGGTGAGCCCGCCTTCGCGACGCACCTGTCCGAGATGCCCGGCATTGCCGGTGGCTCCGGGAATGTACGCGCCGTTGACGACGAACCCTCCGCCGACGCCGGTCGAGACGACGATCGACAGCGAGGCGCCGGCATCCTGCGTGGCGCCGAGCCAGGATTCCGCCAGGGCGAGCGCGCCACCGTCATGGCCGAGGACGGTCGGAACCTCGCGGCCGAGCGCAGCGGATGCCGCCGAGCGCACCGACTCCGCAAGACCGAAGCCCCGCGCGAGCGGCATGTTCACCGGCATGATCGCTCCGGCGGCACGGTCGATGGGTCCGGCGCTTCCGGCACCGGCGCCCACGAGGTCGGCATCCGCCGGCACAGCGGCCAAAGCGTGGGTCACGATCGAGATCACCGCGTCGTTCAGCGACTCGAGCGTCGCCTGGCGCCCGGTCGCCTGTCGCGAGCGGCTGCCGCCGACGAGCACACCGTGCTCGTCCACGAGCGCGGCCTCCATCTTCGTGCCGCCGACGTCGACGGCCAGCGCGTAGCGGGTCACTGGGGGTCGAGTCCGAGGTCGTCGAGGTCGAAGGCGGCACGCCATTCGAGGCCCTCGGCTTCGATCGCGGCCTGGGCGCCCGTCTTGCGGTCGACGATCACGGCGACAGCGACGATCTCGGCCCCTTCCTTGCGCAGCGCCTCGACGGCCTTGAGCGCGGACTGCCCGGTGGTCGAGGTGTCTTCGAGCACGACGACGCGCTTGCCGGCGACGTCTGCACCCTCGATCTGGCGACCGCGGCCGTGGTCCTTCGGCTCCTTGCGCACGACGAACGCGTCGAGCGGCTTGTCGGCGGCGACCGAGGCGTGCAGCACCGAGTTCGCGATGGGGTCGGCGCCGAGGGTCAGGCCGCCGACCGCCACGACGTCGAGGTCGCCGATGAGGTCGAGCATGATGCGACCGATCGCCGGTGCCGCGCGGTGGTCGAGCGTGAGCTTGCGCATGTCGACGTAGTACGTCGCCTTCTTGCCGCTCGAGAGCGTGAAGTCTCCGTGGAACACCGCCTCGTCCTTGATCAGGTCGAGAAGGGTCTGGCGGTCTGCGTCGAGTGCGGTCACGGCATCCAGTGTAGGAGGCAAGGCCTAGGCTTGACGCATGCGCTTGGCTACCTGGAACGTCAACTCCATCCGCACCCGTGTCACCCGCACCGTCGAGTTCGCCGTCCGAGAGGACATCGACGTGCTGGCGATGCAGGAGATCAAGTGCAAACCCGAGCAGTTCCCCTACGGGCCGTTCGAAGAGGCCGGCTACCACGTCGAGGTCCACGGCCTGAATCAATGGAACGGCGTCGCGATCGCCAGCCGCCTGCCGATCACCGACGTCCGCACGTCTTTCGACGGCATGCCGGGCTTCGCCAAAGGACACGAGGGACCGGATGCACCGCTCGAAGCACGTGCGCTCGGCGTGCTCGTCGACGGTGTGCGCGTGTGGAGCCTGTACGTGCCGAACGGCCGCTCGCTCGACGACCCGCACTACGCCTACAAGCTGCACTGGCTCGAGGAGCTGAAGAAGTCCACGGCGGCAGAGCTCTCGGCGAACCCCGAACTGCCGCTCGCTCTGGTGGGCGACTTCAACATCATCCCGTTCGACGCCGACAACGGCGACCCCGACATCGTCGAGGGCGTCTCGACGCACGTCTCGCCGCAGGAGCGTCAGGCCTTCTTCGCTCTCGCCGACGCGGGCCTGACCGATGTCGTCCGCCCACTGCTTCCCGAGGGCTACACCTACTGGGACTACCAGCGTCTGAAGTTCCCTCGCAACGAGGGCATCCGCATCGACTTCATCCTCGGCTCGAAGACACTCGCCGAGGCGGTCACCGGAGCGTCGATCCACCGCGAAGAGCGCAAGGGCGAGCAGCCCAGTGACCACGTTCCCGTGGTCGTCGAGTTCGACCTCGGCGGGGCCGAGGAAGACGACGACCTGCCGATGATCTTCTCCTGAGACTGTGACCGTCCGCCTGATCGCGACCGATCTCGACGGGACACTGCTCGACTCCTCGGCATCGGTCACGCGGCGCACCCGCGCGGCCCTCGACGCGGCGCGCGCCCGTGGCATCCACGTCGTCCCGGTGACCGCTCGCCAGCCGATAGGTCTACGCGCGCTCGCGGACGGCGCGGGCTTCGACGGCTGGGCGCTGTGCAGCAACGGCGCCTACGCGACGCATCTCGTCGATGGACGGATGCTGTTCGCGGAAGAGCTTCCGGCAGAGACGATCCGCACCCTGGCCGAGGCGCTGCGCGCCAGCATCCCCGGACTGCTGTTCGCGAGCGTGCGTGAGGGCGGCGAGACGTTCGTCGCGCAGCACGGCTATGCCGAGATCGCCGATCTCGCCGACCACAAACGCGATCCACGCACGATGGGCGGCGTCGAACTCGATCATGTGCTGGCCGCACCCAGCCTCAAGCTCGTGATCCGGCACCCAGAACTCACCCCGACGGCGTTGTTCGACGCGCTGCGCGACCTCGGGCTGACCGGTTTCGAGGCGACGCTCTCAGGCGCCCCGTTCGTCGAGGTCACGGCCGAGGGCGTGACCAAAGCCACCGGGCTCGCGCGCCTCTGCGAGCACCTCGAGATCGACCGCCGCGATGTGATCGCTTTCGGCGACGCCCTCAACGACGTCGAGATGCTGCGCTGGGCCGGCCACGGTGTGGCGATGGCCGGCGCGACGGACGTCGTGCAGGACGCCGCGGATGAGACGACCACCTCGAACGACGACGACGGGGTGGCGAGGGTGATCGAGCGGGTGCTCGGGATCGGCTGATCTGACCTTCTCGCCCCCCTCGGCTGCGCAACGGCTATGACTCGAAGTCGAACCTAAGAAGTCGAGGACGATCTGGCCTCCATTTTCTGACCAATCATCTCTTGACTCGCCTGAAGAAGCTCCTGCACTCGGGCCTGATTCTTGAAGACGTTACCCGGGTACGCGTTTGCTGGGAACACCACTACGAGCGCTGCCAGCAGTAGCTCAGCCGTTTCCGCGATCCCGTCGATGATTGTTGAAAGTTCCGTGGCCGGGTCCGCGAGCGCTTTCGTTCCGATCCCGCGCATCACGATGTGGGCGATAACACGCCTTGCGTGAACGGCAACTCCTGCCTCAACACCTTCAGCGTCGGACTGCATCGAGTCCAGAACGCGGTCAACCTCAGCGGTAATGGCCACCGCGCGCGAGAGCACCAGCGGGTCGGTCGAAGGATTGAACAGCGCCGAATAGACCGGGCCTTCGGAGAAAAGACGAGAGACCTCTCGCTTGGCGATAATCGCGTAGCTTAGCTTGGGGTGCGCACATGCTAGCGCCACAGCCGCATCACGAATCTCGATGACTTTAGAACGGTCATTGGACCGCGGTACCTCTGCTGAGCGTACGATGTACTCAAAACCCAGAACCTGCAGTTCTCGGGCGAGCCTATGCTGTTGCTCGTCGAGAAACGCGAAGTCTTGGCTCGACACTTCATTCTGGGTGTTAGCGAAGCGAGTTACCTGCTGAGCGAGGCCCTGCTCAGTCTCCGGAACTTCGATACAGCGGACAATTACGTATGCAGCTCCCAGGTTCGCTTCCGCGTCGGTATTGAGCGCCGAACCGAGGGTTGAAACAGTTTGTGCTCCGTTGACGACGCTAGCTCCGGTGAGCTTGAAGTAGCCAACGTCTCGGCTCAAGGCGCCGCCAAGCGCGAGGTCGATCGATCGAGCCAGAATCGTGATTCCGTTGTTGTAGTACGAGAAGTTTTCGGGCTCATCCTGAATCGTTGTCAGGATCCCATCATTGATATCTGATCGTGGAATGACTACGCGAATATTGTCGGCGAACAAATCCGTGCCGTGCTCGTCAAACCAGGCCGCCACCTGTGCCGCACTGACACGGCCGTAGTACATCTTCTGAGGCTCGGCGGCCTTGCCCCAGTCAAGGATCTGAAGCTCGAGGTCCACTGTGGGTCGGTCTCCATCAGCGATCGCATTGAACAAATCGGACTGGCCGAGATGCTTGTGTGATGCCATCGGCTCAGTGCCTGGCAGATCGTTGAGAGACTCCAGAAGCTCCGTTATAGGTTGAGTCACTTCTGCGCTGAGCGACTCAGACGCCGTCGTCGCCGTAACGAGGCGAATTCTTGCGCCAGGCGTCTTGAGTAGCGTCTGAATCGCGTTACGCGTGGACTCCGTTGCATGAACAGGCTGATCTTCGACCTTCATTCCCAACAAGGCGCGCACTCCCTGAAGAAACTTAAGTACATCGCCGAGCGCCATCGATCCGGTGCCATCCTGTCGCCACTTAGATTGCACGAAGACGACCTCCTTGGTGGCAGTGTTGACCCCAACCGCGTCGATACCGCGATCTTCGCCACCATCGGTGACTTCGACGATTGCGGAAGCTCCGTCGGCTTCTCCGAGAATCAGTTCGATCGACCAGTAGGCCAGCAGACGAGACAGGTTATTGACATTCGTGATAGAAGAATCCCAGTGGTCCTCCTCGTGGATATCACGAATATATGTCTCTATCTGGCTCACATGAAACTGACTCACGAGACCTGCCCCCAACAGTTAGCCGAAACAACACCGCGATCTTGTGTCTCCGAACATAGAGGATCCCGCGCGGGGACGGAAGTCGCCCCTCTGCTACCGTTTCAGTCCTCGAAGGTGCCGACCTCGGGCACCCGATCCGTCCGCCCGTAGCGCAGCAGCAGCACTCCGCTGTCGTCGGCGACCGGCGCCTCGAGCAGCCGCAGCACCGCCGGCTCAGTGCCGTCGTCGAAGACCTTCTTGCCCGTGCCGAGGAGGATCGGATACACCCATAGGTTGAGCTCGTCGAACAGACCCTCGGCCAGCAGCGAGTGCGCGAGGTCGATGCTGCCGATCACGTGCACCTCGTCGTGCCGCTCGCGCATCGCGGCGATCTCCGCGGCGAGATCGTCACCGACGCGCTCGCTGCCCTTCCATGACAGATCGAGGTCGGCATCCCGTGTCGCCACATACTTCGGGACCCGATCGAAGAGCCTGCCGATCTCCCCCGACGGACCGTCGGTGTGATGTGGCCAGTACGCGGCGAAGATGTCGTACGTGCGGCGCCCGAGCAGCAGCGCATCGAGTCCCTGCATCCCCCGCTGCACCTGGGGCCCCATCCCCGACGACGGATACCCTGCCTGCCAACCGCTGAACTCGAAGCCTCCGGACGGATCCTCGTCGATGCCGCCCGGCCCTTGCGCGACGCCGTCGAGGGTCATGAAGAGGTCGATCAGAATGCGTCCGGTCATCAGAGTGCTCCTTCGCACGAGAGGGCGGCGATGTTCACAGTATGCGCTCGTTCTGCTCGGCGGGTGCCGGCACCTCCGCGCCCCAGCGGCCGAGAGCCTCGATCGCCTCCCGCAATGCGACGCCTCGCTCGGTGAGGGCATAGGCGCGCGTGTTGTGCCGCAGGGGCAGTCGCCGCAGCACTCCGGCCGCTTCGAGCTCGCGCAGACGTGTCGCGAGGATGTTCGTCGGAGCTCCGAGCTCACGCTGCAGATCGCCGTATCTCTGCGGCCCGTCGAGCAGCTTCTCGACGATGAGAAGGGCCCAGCGGGCACCGACGACGTCGAGGGCTGCGGCGAGGTCGCTCACGCGCCCGGATCGGCGTCCGGCTTCATCCAGAACGGCGAGTAGTGATAGCCGTCCGGATCGTCGAACTGGCGCTGATACATGAAGGGGTAGTCGTCGGTGTCGCCGATCCGACCGCCAGCGGCAGCCGCGCGGTCGACGAGTTCGTCGACCGCCTCACGACTGTCGAGGTCGAACGAGACAGTGACCTTCGAGGGGGTGTCAGGGCCGCCGATCACGTCTTCCGTGCCGCCGACGCTCGCATACATCTCGCGGCTGCCGAGCATCACGTACTGCTCGGGCGCGATCATGAAGCACGACACATTGTGATCGGACATCTCGGCGTTGAGGGTCCAGCCGAGAGCGGTGTAGAACGCGGTGGCCCGGTCGACGCTCTCGACGGGGCAGGTGATGAAGAGGCTCATGCACCAACACTTGCAAAATACAAGTGACGCGTCAAGAGCTTCTGCGGTCCCGCCGCAATCCCACCAGCGCGAGCACTCCGGCTCCGGCCGTGAGCGCGGCCACCGCCGCGAGACCGACGCCGGGGACGGATGCCGTCGCCACGGCGCCCGCCACGAGAGGACCACCCGCATCTCCCAGCTCGCGTCCGAGTTCGGCGCTGCCCATCGTGCGGCCCATCCGCTCCGGCGGGGTCGATGCGGCCAGGTGCGAGAACGCGATCGGCGTCGCGACCCCGACGCCGATGCCGACCAGCAGCGCGGTGACGACGAGCGCGGCCGGAGTCCGAGTGACCGCGGCGAGCGCGATGCCGGCCGCGATCAGCGCCAGGCCGCCGACGGCGCCTGTGCGCACCGAGATGCGCCCGCGGTCATGCGCGGCGCCCACGAACGGCTGAGCCACGCTCGACGCGATCGCGAGCACGGTCACGATGGCCATGCTCCAGACGATGTCGAGCCCGGCCTGCCGCCCGAGCAGCGGGAGGAATCCGACGGCGACCGCCAGGGCGCCGGTCGTCGCCGCCAGCACCAGGGTCGGGACGAGGAATCCGGGCGCGATCAGCTCTCGACCGAGATCGACGAGCGTGACTCGCTTGCGGGGCAGCACGGCGACCCGTGGCACCGCTGCAGCGACCCACAGTGCAGCGCCGAGACCGAGCACGGCGAGCGCCCAGAACAGCGCGGGCAGGCCGCCCCAGACCACGAGCACGGCGCCGATCAGCGGACCGAGCGCGTAGCCGAGACTCTTCCACGAGCCGTAGCGACCGAAGTACTTCCCGCGGGTGGCATCGTCGGTGAGCCGGGCGACGGCAGCCGACGACGACGGCGAGAAGGCTGATGCCGCCGCACCCTGCCCGAATCGACCGATGACGAGTCCGAGCATGCCGGGAACCACGGCGCCGACGACCGAGAACGCCGAGAACGCGAGGAGGCCGCCGATGATGACAGGGCGCACGCCCACCCGGTCGCTCAGCGCGCCGAACAGCGGCTTGAGCAGCACCTCGGCGAGGTCGTAGAGCGCCAGCGTGAGCCCGAACGCGAGCAGCGTCCACCCGATGTCCTCGGTCTCCGCGCCCAGCGCCGCCGCGATGCCGTGGGCCCCGAAAGCGGTGGTGAATCCGGCGAGGTACAGCGGGGCGAGGCGGGGCTTCGCGGTGTGCGGAGTCGAGGTCACGCTCGATTCTCGCAGGATCGCGTGTCTGCACGTCACCACGGCCCCGCCACGATCCCCCGTGCGGGGGATGCCGCCGCATCCGCCCCGGCTCTACGGTAAGAGGATGCCTGCAGCGCCGTTCACCCGCATCCCCAGCGTCCGCGAGCAGCGCAGCGACCTCGTGCTCGCGGCGGTCATGTTCGTCGGCGCCGTCCTCAGCGCCGCTCTCTCGACCGTGGCCGACATCTACGGCGACACCCGGGCAGAACCGTGGACGGCTCTCGTCTACGCGGTCGCGGTCACCGCACCGCTGGCGGTGCGTCGGCGCTGGCCGGCCCCGGTCGCGATCGCCGTGTCGCTGGCATACTTCCTCGCCATCTCGTTCCAGGTGCCCGAGATCTATGTCGGCAACATCGCCATGTTCGTGTCGCTGTATACGGTCGGCGCCTGGATGAACAACCGCCGGGCCGCGATGATCGTGCGCATCGGCATCATCCTGGGCATGTTCGTCTGGCTGATCATCACGATGTACCGCGAAGCCATCGAAGAGGCGGCGAAGGCCGAGGTCGCGGCGGGACTCCTGTCTCCGTACCTCGCGTTCATGCTCATCCAGCTGCTGCTGAACGTGCTGTACTTCGGCGGCGCCTACTACTTCGGCGAGCGCTCCTGGCACGCCGCACGCGAACGCGCGGTGCTCGAGCAGCGCACGGCCGAACTCGAGCAGGAGCGCGAGGTGACCGCGGCGCAGGCCGTCGCCCTCGACCGCGTGCGCATCGCCCGAGAGCTGCATGACGTGGTCGCCCATCACGTGTCGGTCATGGGCGTGCAGGCGGGCGCCGCTCGTCTCGTGATCGATCAGGACCCTGCGAAGACCACGAGCATCCTCAGCGGCATCGAGGACTCCGCGCGCGATGCGATCCACGAGCTGCGGCAGTTGCTCGAGACGCTGCGCACACCCGGTGGCGAGACGGCGGATGCCGCGTCGACCGTGACGCTCGACGACATCCGCTCGTTGGTCGACGCGTCGTCGGAGGCGGGGCTGCCCACCGACTATGCGGTGATCGGCACCCCGAGGCCCGTGCCCTCGGTCGTGTCCGTGAACCTGTATCGCATCACCCAGGAGTCGCTCACGAATGCTCGGCGTCATGCCGGCGTCGGCGCGACCGCCGATGTGCGCGTGCGCTACGACGATGACGGGGTCGAGGTCGAGATCGTCAACACCGGTCGCGCCGTGGCCGTGCTTCGCCCCGGACTCGGTCAGCTGGGCATGCGCGAACGCGCCGCGGCATCCGGTGGCACGCTCGACGTCGCTCCTCGCGCGGCGGGAGGTCTGCGGGTGCGGGCTCGAGTTCCGCTCACCGGCGCCGGCGGCGCGCAGGCCGCGTCGCCGATCGAGACGGGTGTCTCCTCATGAGCGGGTCCGACGCACCCATCCGCGTCCTGCTCGTCGACGATCACGCGATGCTGCGCGCCGGATTCCGGACGATCCTCGACACGCAACCCGACATCACGGTGGTCGGCGAGGCGGCGACCGGCGCCGACGCCGTGGCGCAGGCATCCGCTCTGCGCCCCGACGTCATCACGATGGACGTGCAGATGCCCGACATGGACGGCATCGAGGCCACTCGGCGGATCGTCGCCGACCCGGAGGTCGGCGCGGCCATCGCGATCGTCACGACGTTCGATCGCGACGACTACCTCTATCAGGCGCTGGACGCCGGTGCGAGTGGCTTCCTGCTCAAGAACGCCGGCGCCGAGGATCTCATCGCCGCGGTGCGGGCCCTCGCCGCGGGCGACGGGATGCTGGCACCCGAGGTCACACGACGCGTACTGGCTCGGTTCACGACGGCCCCCGGACCGGCATCCGCACCGGCATCCGCCTCCGTGCCGTCGCAGGTCGCAGCGACCGTGCTCGCCGACCCGCTCACCGACCGTGAGGCGGAGGTGCTCGTGCTGCTGGCCGATGCGCGCAGCAACGCCGAGATCGCGAGCGCCCTGTTCATCGGAGAGGCGACGGTGAAGACGCACGTGTCGCGCATCCTGCAGAAGCTCGGCGCGCGCGACCGCGTGCAGGCCGTCGTCCTCGCGCACCGGATGGGATTGGCGTGACCTCGACACGCGATAGCCTCTGACCCATGCCGACCGCCGCGCCCCTCTCCCGACCGATCCTGGCCGGGGTGGTCACCGCGCTGGTCGGGTTCACGAGCTCGTTCGCCGTGGTGCTCACGGGCCTCAGCGCCGTCGGAGCGACCCCCGAGCAGGCCGCCAGCGGGCTGCTCGCGGTCAGTCTCACGATGGGGCTCGCCTGCGTCGTCCTCGCCTGGCGATATCGGATGCCGATCACCGTCGCCTGGTCGACTCCCGGCGCCGCCCTCCTCGCCGCCACCGGAGCAGTGGACGGCGGATGGTCGGCAGCGGTCGGCGCGTTCCTCGTCACGGCCGCGCTCATCCTGCTCACGGCGCTGTGGCCCGCTCTCGGCACCCTGATCGCCCGCATCCCTCCGTCCATCGCGCAGGCCATGCTCGCCGGAGTGCTCCTGCCCCTCTGTCTCGCACCGATCACCGGACTCGTCGCGAATCCGTGGGGCGTGGTTCCCGTGGTGATCACGTGGTTGGCCTTCGCGCGTCTCGCGCCGCGGTGGGCCGTGCCGCTCGCCTTCGTCGCGGCAGCAGTCGTGGTGGCCGTCTCGTTGGTGCAGGAGAGCACGGCAGTGGATGCCGGACTCCTCGTCCCCCGGATCGAGCTGACCGCCCCCACGTTCACGGTCGGCGCTCTGGTCGGGGTGGCGCTGCCGCTGTTCATCGTGACGATGGCCTCGCAGAACGTGCCGGGCATCGCCATCATGCGCAGCTTCGGCTACGAGGTCCCCTGGCGTCCGGCGATGCTCGTCACGGGTGTCGGCACCGCGATCGGCGCGACGGCAGGCGGCCATGCGATCAACCTCGCGGCGATCAGCGCGGCCCTCGCCGCTTCACCCGACGCCGATCCCGACCCACGGCGCCGGTGGGTCGCCGGTGTCTCGACCGGCGTCTCGTACCTCGTGCTCGGCGGCTTCTCGGCAGCGTTCGCCGCGCTGGTGCTGCTCGCTCCCGACGCAGTCATCCCGGCTGTCGCGGGGCTCGCGCTGTTCGCCGCCTTCGGGTCGTCGGTGCAGCAGGCGATCGACGACCACGGCGAGCGCATCCCCGCCGTGGTGACCTTCCTGGTGGCGGCATCCGGCATCGCGGTGCTGGGCGTCAGCGCCGCATTCTGGGCTCTCGTGGCCGGACTCCTCGTGCGCACCGCTCTGCACGCCGGCCGTCGCTGACGCTGCGGAGAAGGCGCTCGGCTACCGTGGACGCGTGACAGTTCCCACGCCCGCTCCTGTGCCGTCGGCCGGTGCTCCCGCCGGGTCCTTCGACGCCCGCGCCCTGCTCGATCCGGTGAATCCCGCCGAGGTCGACGCGTTCGCACGCGACCAGCGCACCGCTCATCCCACGTCGGCCGCACGGATCATCGCCTGGGTCGGCGTCGGATTCGCGCTGCTCTGCATCGTTCCCATCTTCGGGATCATGATCCTCGGCCTCGGCTATGCGGTCGGTCAGGAGGCGGGGGTCGCCGTCGCCGCGCTCATCGGGCTCGTGCTTCTCGCCGGCATCGTCGTCGGCGTCGTGATGCTCGTGCGCCGCAGCATCCGCCTGCGCAACATCACTCGCTTCCGCCTCGCGCGATTCGCCCGGGCCAATGCCATGAGCTATCTCGACCGCATCGACGAGCCGCCCCTGCCCGGCATGATCTTCTCGTCGGGCTCGAGTCGGATGTCGACCGACGTGCTGCGCGGCGTGGAGCCGCGTTTCGTCGAGTTCGGCAACTACCAGTACACGACCAGCAACGGCAAGCAGTCGACGACGCATCGCTGGGGATACGTCGCGGTCAAACTCGACGTGCCGCTGCCGAACATCGTGCTCGACGCGCTCGGCAACAACACGCTCGGCAGCACGCTCGCTGGCGCCTTCAGTAGCGACCAGCGCCTCTCACTAGAGGGCGACTTCGACCGCTACTTCTCGCTCTACTGCCCGACGGGCTATGAGGTCGATGCGCTCTACCTGTTCACCCCCGATGTGATGGCGCGCTTCATCGACCACGCCGCGCAGCTCGACGTCGAGATCGTCGACGACTGGCTCTTCCTCTATGCACGACGCGATGTCTCGACCCTCGACCCGGCCACCTGGGCATGGCTGTTCGGAGCCGTCGGGGCGCTTCTCACGAAGCTCGACCAGTGGGCGCGCTGGCGCGATGACCGGCTGCGGCTCACGCAGCATCCGGGATCCCCGGCAGCACTGCAGAGTCCCGGGCAGATTCCAGGGCAGCATCCGGGCCCCTATCCGGGAGCTCCCGCCCTGCCGTTCGCTGCGCCCGCGGGGCTGCTCACTCCCCCGCCGCCGGGCGTCGCCCTGCCCGGTCAGCGCCTCCGGCGACGCAGCCCCTGGCTGATCGTCGGGATCATCGTCGGCGTCATGTTCGTCGTGACCATGGCCCCGTTCGCCCTCGGTATCCTCTCGGTGCTCTTCCTGCGTTGACGCGGGCTCTCCCCCGCACGGCGGACCGCCGTCGCCTCCCGCGCTGCGCAACTCCACCCGCAGATCCGTCACGCGGGGGATGCCGCGGTCCCGCACCGCGCCATAGCGTGAGGGCATGACCACAGGAAAGCTCGTACTCACCGGCATCACCAAGAGCTACGGCTCTCGGCGCGTGCTCGACGACGTCTCGTTCGAGGTGGCGCCGGGGCGCCTCACCGGGTTCGTCGGCGGCAACGGCGCCGGCAAGACCACGACCATGCGCATCGTCCTCGGGCTGCTCGGCTCCGACGGGGGCACCGTCGCACTCGACGGTCGGCCGCTGTCGAGCGCCGACCGGCGCCACTTCGGCTACATGCCCGAAGAGCGCGGCCTCTACCCGAAGATGAAGGTGCTCGAGCAGATCGTCTACCTCGCCCGCCTGCACGGCTTCAGCAAGGCGGATGCCGAGTCGCGCGCGACCGCGCTGCTCACCGAGCTGGGACTCGGCGAGCGCCTGGGAGACACGATCGAGTCGCTGTCGCTCGGCAACCAGCAGCGCGCGCAGATCGCCGCCGCCCTCGTGCACGACCCCGAGGTGCTCATCCTCGACGAGCCGTTCTCGGGCCTCGACCCGCTCGCGGTCGACGTCGTCGCGTCGGTGCTCCAGGCGAGCGCCGCCAAGGGCGCGTCGATCCTGTTCTCCTCGCACCAGCTCGATGTGGTCGAGCGGCTCTGCGACGACCTGGTGATCCTCGCCGGCGGCACGATCCGCGCGGCCGGCTCGCGCGACGGGCTGCGCGCTCAGCACGCCGGCGACCGCTACGAGCTGGTCTCCGCCGGGGATGCCGGCTGGCTGCGCGCCGAGCCCGGCGTGACCGTGATCGATTTCGAGGGCGGCTACGCCCTGTTCGACGCCGAAGACGCCGACACCGCGCAGCGCGTGCTGCGCACCGCCGTCGAACGCGGAGACGTCGCGAGCTTCGCCCCCAAGCATCCGTCCCTCGCCCAGATCTTCAAGGAGGTCATCCAGTGAGCACCTCGAACACCACCGGGTCTGCAGGCTCGCCCTCGCAGGCATCGATGATCTGGCTCGTCGCCGAGCGGGAGATCGGGTCGAAGCTGCGCAGCAAGGCGTTCCTGATCTCCACCGGAATCCTGCTGTTGCTCGCCCTCGCCGGGATCGTGATCGGGGGCTTCGCGAGCAAGAACACCGATGCGATGCCCGTCGCAGTGACCTCCGAGACGGCATCCGAGGTGTCGGCTCTCCCCGCGGTCGAGATCACCGAGGTCGCCGACCAGGCCTCGGCCGAAGAGCTCGTGCGATCGGAGAAGGTCGACGCCGCGGTGCTCCCCGGCGACGGACCGACCGGGGTGACGATCATCGCTCTCAAGGACGCCCCGACCAGCCTCGTGTCGGCGCTGTCGCAGGCACCCGACATCGAGATCCTCGAACCGGCCACGACGAACCCGCTGCTGCGGTACTTCATCGCGATCGCGTTCGGAGTCGTCTTCATGGGTGCGGCGGCGACCTTCGGCGGCACCATCGCGCAGAGCGTCGTGGAGGAGAAGCAGACCCGCGTGGTCGAGATCCTGCTGTCGACCATCTCGGCCCGCACGCTGCTGGCGGGCAAGGTGATCGGCAACACGATCCTCGCGATGGGTCAGATCCTCGCCCTCGCCGCGGTCGCCACCATCGGTCTCATAGCGACGGGTCAACGCGAGGTGCTGTCGACCCTCGGCGCCCCGATCATCTGGTTCGCCGTGTTCTTCCTCTTCGGCTTCATCCTGCTGGCGGCTCTGTTCGCCGCTGCCGCATCGATGGTCTCGCGTCAGGAGGACATCGGCTCGACCACCACCCCGATCACGATGCTGATCATGGCGCCGTACATCCTGGTCATCTTCTTCAACGACAACCCGCTGGTGCTGACGATCATGTCGTACGTGCCGTTCTCGGCTCCGGTCGGCATGCCGATGCGGCTGTTCGTCGGCGAGGCGCAGTGGTGGGAGCCGCTGCTCAGCCTCGTGATCCTGCTCGCCAGCTGCGTCGCGGCGATCATGATCGGCGCGAAGATCTACGAGAACTCGCTGCTGCGCATGGGGTCGCGGGTCAAGCTCGGCGAGGCGCTGCGCGGCTGAGGTCGCTCGGACGCCCCTCCATCGACGAGGCCCCACCCCGCAGACGTCTGCAGGGTGGGGCCTCGTCGTTCAGACGGTCACAGTCCGGGATTAGATCAGGCCCTCCGACAGGGTCGTCGGGTTGCCGAACCGGTGGTTCGTGATCGAGACGGCCTGCTCGTGCAGGAACGGCAGCATCTCGACGCGACCCGCACCCGTCACGGCGTGCGACCAGACGGCGACATCAGGCGTGCCACCGAGGGCCTCGAACAGGGCCGACGCATCGCCGCCCACCAGGCGCACGCGCTGCCAGGTGTGCTCGGCCTTCGCCGCGGCCTTCGCGTAGCGCTTGACCCAGGCGGCGTCGTTCTCGATCTTCGGAGTCACGCCCTGCGCGCGCAGCGCCTTCTCGACGCGAGACGGCAGAGCGGATGCCGACACCGTGAACGGGCTGCCGCTGCGCAGCGCAGAGGCGATCACGCGGATGCCGTCGGCGAGCGACGCCGCCTCGGCGATGCGCACGTCGACGGCGACCGGGCGGTACCGGAACACGTTGCGCTCGACACCGAGACCGGACTTGTCGCTCACGGCGCCGAACTCGTCGACCCAGGCACGCTCGTCGGACGCGGCGGCGCGATGCAGCCACTCGATCTCGACGGCGCCGAGGTCTGCACCCGCAGCGGCGAGCACGCCCTCGACGGCCGAGTTCACGGCGGCGCCGGGCGCTGCGGCGGGAAGTTCGGCCGGGGCCCAGTCTCCGAGGCCGAACAGGTAGTTCGGGCCACCGGCCTTCGCGCCGGCACCGACCGCGGAGCGCTTCCAGCCGCCGAACGGCTGACGCTGCACGATCGCGCCGGTGATGCCGCGGTTGACGTAGAGGTTGCCGGCCTCGACCTCGTCGAGCCAGGTGGCGACCTCATCGGAGTCGAGCGAGTGGATGCCGGCGGTGAGGCCGTAGTCGACGGCATTCTGCAGACGGATCGCCTCGTCGAGGTCCTTCGCGCGCATGATGCCGAGCACGGGTCCGAAGAACTCCGTCAGGTGCGTGGTCGAACTCGGAGCGACGCCGATCTTGACGCCGGGAGTCCACTGACGCCCCTCGTCGTCGAGCTTCTTCGGCTCGACGAGCCAGCGCTCGCCCTTTTCGAGAGTCGTCAGCGCCGTGAGCAGCTTGCCGTTCGCCGGCTCGATGATCGGTCCCATCTGAGTCGCCGGGTCGTCGGGCAGGCCGACGCGCATCGAGGTGACGGCGTCGACCAGCTGACGCTCGAAGCGCTGCGAGTCGGCGACCGAGCCCACGAGGATCGCGAGCGATGCCGCCGAGCACTTCTGCCCCGCGTGGCCGAACGCACTGCGGGCGACGTCGGCGGCCGCGAGGTCGAGGTCGGCCGACGGCGTCACGATGATCGCGTTCTTGCCGCTGGTCTCGGCGAGCAGCGGCAGGTCGGAGCGGAACGAGCGGAACAGCTGCGCCGTCTCGTAGGCACCGGTGAGGATGACCCGGTCGACCTCGGGGCTGGCGACGAGACGCGTTCCGAGATCGCGGTTCGCGAGATCGACGAGGGCGAGCAGGTCACGCGGCACACCGGCCGCCCACAGCGCCTCCACCATGACCGCGCCGCAGCGCTGCGTGAGCTTGGCGGGCTTGATGATCACACCGGAGCCCGAGGCGAGACCGGCGAGCACTCCACCGGCGGGGATCGCGACCGGGAAGTTCCACGGCGGCGTCACGACGGTGACCTTGGACGGGACGAACTCCGCACCCGAGACGTTCTCGAGGTCGAGGGCACGCTCGGCGTAGTAGTGCGCGAAGTCGATCGCCTCCGAGACCTCCGGGTCGGCCTCGGCGATGGTCTTGCCCGCCTCGTGGGCCATGATCTCGATCAGCTGGCCGCGACGGGCTGCGAGCTCGTCGCCCGCGCGGTGCAGCACGGCCGCCCGCTCGGCGGCCGGCAGGGCGGCCCACCGCACGGCGGCGGCGGATGCGGCGGCGAAGATGCCGTCGAGCTCGTCGGTCGTCTCGACCTTGGCGAGAGCGATCGAGTCGAGACCCAGTGTCGACTCCAGCGACCGCGCCAGGATCTCGCGACCCCAGGTGCGGTTCGCGGCGATCGCCGGGTCGCTGTCGGGCTGGTTCTCGAAACCGGTGGTCACCTCACCGCCGGCACCCGCGGCGGCCTCGGCCGCACGGTCCTGCACGCGGTTCGACGAGGGCACGGAGCGGTCGGCCTCGAGACCGGCCAGGGAGCGCTCGAAGCGCTCACGCTCGCGAGTGAGCAGTGCGGGGTCCGATGCCAGCTCGAACACGGCCGACATGAAGTTCTCCGGGCTCGCGTTCTCCTCGAGGCGGCGCACGAGGTACGCGATGGCCACGTCGAACTCGGCCGGGTTCACCACGGGCGTGTAGAGCAGCAGCTGACCGACGTCCTTGCGGACGGCCTCGGCCTGACCCGTCGCCATGCCGAGGAGCATCTCGTACTCGACGGCATCCGTCACCCCGCGGGCCTGCGCCAGCAGCCAGGTGTATGCGATGTCGAAGAGGTTGTGTCCCGCGACGCCGATGCGCACGGCATCCAGTCGCTCGGGCGTCATCGACCAGTCGAGCACCCGCTTGTAGTTCGTGTCGGAATCCTGCTTGGTGCCGTAGGTGGCGAGCGGCCAGCCGTGCACCGCCGAGTCGACGTGCTCCATGGCGAGGTTCGCGCCCTTGACGACGCGCACCTTGATCGGCGCACCGCCCTTCGCGCGGCGAGCCGAGGCCCACTCCTGGAGATGCTGCATCGCGCCGAGCGCATCGGGCAGGTAGGCCTGCAGCACGATCCCGGCCTCGAGCTTCTCGAGCCCGGGCTGGTCGAGGATGCTGGTGAACGCCGCGATCGTCAGGTCGAGGTCGCGGAACTCCTCCATGTCGAGGTTGATGAACTTGGTCTTGCCGGCGGCCTCCGAGGTCGCGGCGAGCTCGTACAGCGGGGTGAGCTTCTCGACGACGTCGGCCACGGCCTCGTCGAACGACCACATCGACAGCTGGCTGACGACGCTCGACACCTTGATCGACACGTAGTCCACGTCCTTGCGGGCGAGGAAGTCGTAGGTGCCCTGCAGGCGGCGGCCGGCCTCACGCTCGCCGAGCACCGCCTCGCCGAGGAGGTTGAGGTTCAGGCGGTTGCCGCTCTTGCGCAGCTTCGCGATCGCCGGGCCGAGCTTCGACGGCGTCGCGTCGAGCACGAGGTGCCCGACCATCGCGCGCAGCACGCGGCGCGAGATCGGCACGACGACGCCGGGCAGCTTCGGCGCCCAGAAGCCGCCGGTCTTGATCGCGGCGCGGAGGTAGCCGGGCAGCAGCGAGGGCGTGATGTCCGAGAGGTCGGCGAGAGCGCGGCCGGCGACACTGAGGTCTTCCGGGCGCATCACGCCGTCGACGAAGCCGACCGTGAAGGCGAGTCCGTTCGGGTCCTTGAGAACCTCGGAGAGACGCTGCGCTGCGGGCTCGACGGGGTGCGTCTCGCTCTCGGTGAGCCAACGCTGCACGAGGGCGGCGACCTCGTCGGTGCTCGGCGTGGTGTCGGGGGTGGTGGTGTCGGCGACGACAGTCATCGGGGTGAGCCTTCCAGGGGGATCGCACACCCGGGAACGTGTGCGGCTCGATCATTGTCAGCCTCGCTGGTAGGCTACGTCTATCAACCGATTCGGGACCATTCTGTTCAGTCGGAGTGAACGATGGGGACGACTCCGAAAGGCTCAGGATGCTCGACGTCAACCGACTGCGGATGCTGGTCGAACTGTCTCGTCGCGGCACGCTCTCGGCCGTCGCCGATGCGCTCTCGTACAGCAAGGCTTCGGTGTCGCAGCAGCTCAGCGCCCTCGAACGAGACGTCGGCGTCCCGCTGCTCCGCCGGGTGGGGCGCGGCGTGCAGTTCACCCCGCAGGGCACCGTGCTCGTGGCCGAGGCGATCGGCATCCTCGATCAGCTCGAACACGCCGAGGTGGCGGTCGCCGAGTCGCTCACCGAGGTGACCGGCACCGTGCACATCGCGGTCTTCCAATCGACGGCGCACTCCCTGCTCCCCGGGGCGCTCAACGCGCTGCGCGAGCAGCATCCGGCCCTGCGCGTCGAGGTCACCGAGAGCGATCCCGAGACCGGGCTCGTCGGCGTCTCGAGCCGCGACTTCGACCTGATCCTCGCCGAGCAGTACCCCGGTCGCACCCGCCCGATCCACGCCGATCTCGATCGGGTGGTGCTCGTGCACGACTCCATCACGCTGGCCAGGAAGCCGGGGACCCGGGATGCCGAGGACGCCGTCGCCGCGCTCTGGTCGACCAGGGATGCGCCGTGGGTGCTCGAACCCGCAGGCACGGCGTCGCGAGCCTGGGCCGAGCAGCTGTGCCGCACCGCCGGCTTCGAGCCCGACGTGCGCTTCGAGGTCGCCGATCTCACGGCGCACGTGCGTCTGATCCGCGCCGGTCTCGCCGTCGGACTCCTTCCCGAGCTCGTGTGGGCCGGCGAGGCACCGACCGTCGCGCTCACGCCGCTGCCCGATGAGCCACGTCGGGAGATCTTCTCCTCCGCTCGTCGGGTATCGGCCGCAGCGCCGTCGATCCGTGCGGTGCGGCGAGCTCTCGCCTCCGCCGCATCCCGCAACCTGCTGGACTGAGCGCGGATCGTCCCCCGACGTCATCTCGCGTCATCGGGAATATGCGTTCACATACATCTGTTGAGACCCTCGTACCCGGACGAAGGAGTCCGATCGACTCCTTTTCGAAAGGCACTTCCGTGAGCACTCCCGTGATCGACCGCACCGCCCCCACCGAGCACCCCGTCCTCGACGTCCTCGCCGGGCGCTGGAGCCCCCGCGCCTACGACGCCGAGACCACGATCGACGACGCCAAGCTGAACGCCGCCCTCGAGGCCGCACGCTGGTCGCCGTCGGCCTACAACCTGCAGCCGTGGCGGTTCATCGTCGCTCGCCGCGGCACCGCACTGTTCGACCAGGTCGTCGACTCGCTGGTCGAGTTCAACCAGCTCTGGGCCTCGAAGGCCTCGGCGCTCGTCGTCGCGATCGCCGAGACCGAGTCCGAAGAGGGCAAGGCGATCAGCCACGCGGTCTACGACCTCGGCCAGGCCGTCGCGCACTTCTCGGTGCAGGCCCACCACGAGGGTCTTCTCGTGCACCAGATGAGCGGCTTCGACCCCGAGGTCATCCGCGAGTTCGCCGACCTGTCGCCGCGATTCTCCGCCCTCACCGTCATCGCTGTCGGTGAGCTCGGTGACGCCGCCGGTCTTCCTGAAGGACTCCAGCAGGGCGAGGTCGCCCCGCGCGTGCGTCGCCCGATCGACGAGACCGTCATCCTCAGCGCCTGACGCATCGCCCACGGGCGACACACAAGAGGGGCGGATGCCATGGCATCCGCCCCTCTTGTCATGCCCGGGGGTGACCGAGGCACATGGCCGGGTCCTACTCGTCGAGCAGCTCGGCGTCGATCACATCGTCGTCGTCGGATCCGAGATCGGGCTCGGGTTCGGGTGACGTCGACGTGAGCATGAGCCCGCTGCCGTCGACCGCGACGTCGACCCTGACCAGGTCGCCGTCGTGCACGCCGCCCGAGAGCAACGCCGTGGCCAGCTTGTTCTGCACCTCGGTCTGGATGAGACGCCGCAGCGGCCGGGCGCCGAACATCGGGTCGTAGCCGCGCTCGGCGAGCCACGACCGCGCGTCGGGCGTGACCGCCAGAGTGAGTCGCCGATCGCGCAGGCGGTCGTGCAGCTGGTCGATCGACAGCTCGACGATCTGCGCCAGGTCGTCCTGACTGAGCGCGGAGAACATCACGATGTCGTCGAGACGGTTGAGGAACTCGGGCCGGAACGCCTGGTGCACGAGCGCCATCACCTGCTCGCGCTTCTCAACGGGCGACAGCGTCGGATCGATGAGGATCGGCGAACCGAGGTTCGAGGTGAGGATCAGGATGACGTTCGAGAAGTCGACCGTGCGGCCCTGTCCGTCGGTCAGTCGACCGTCGTCGAGAACCTGCAGCAGCACGTCGAAGACCTCGGGGTGCGCCTTCTCGACCTCGTCGAGCAGTACGACGCTGTAGGGACGCCGTCGCACCGCCTCGGTCAGCTGACCGCCCTGCTCATAGCCCACGTACCCGGGAGGGGCTCCGACGAGCCGGGAGACGGAGTGCTTCTCGCCGTACTCCGACATGTCGATGCGCACCATGGCGCGCTCGTCGTCGAACAGGAAGTCGGCCAGGGCCTTCGCCAGCTCGGTCTTTCCGACACCGGTCGGGCCGAGGAACAGGAACGATCCGGTCGGGCGACCGGGGTCGCTGATGCCCGCACGCGAGCGCCGTACGGCATCGGAGACGGCCTTCACGGCATCCTTCTGTCCGATCAGGCGCTTGCCGAGCTCGGATTCGAGGTGCAGCAGTCGCTCGCTCTCACCCTGCAGCAGTCGTCCGACGGGGATGCCGGTCCATGCGGCGATCACGGCGGCGATGTCCTCGTCGGTGACCTGCTCGTTGACCATACGACCCTCGGTCGACACCGTCGCCTCGGCCTGCTCGGCCTCGGCGATGTCGCGTTCGAGGCGCTTGATCGTCTCGTACTCGAGCTTCGAGGCGCGCGTGTAGTCGGCCTCCCGCATCGCGAGGTCGCGCTGGGTGATCGCATCGTCGAGCTGCTTCTTCAGGTCGCCGACACGGTTGAGGCCCTGGCGCTCGCGCGCCCAGCGGGCTTCGAGCTCGGCGAGCTGCGCCTCCATGCCCACGAGCTGCTCGCGGAGGGCCGCGAGCCGCTCTTTCGACGCGGCGTCCTTCTCGCGCTTGAGCGCCAGCTCTTCGAGCTTCATGCGGTCGACCTGACGCTTCAGCTGGTCGATCTCGACCGGCGACGAATCGATCTCCATCTTGAGCCGCGACATCGACTCGTCGATCAGGTCGATCGCCTTGTCGGGAAGCTGCCTGGCCGGCAGGTACCGGTTCGACAGTGCCGCGGCGGCGACCAGCGCGCTGTCGGCGATCGTCACCCCGTGGTGCGCTTCGTAGCGGCCCTTGAGCCCCCGGAGGATCGCGATGGTGTCCTCGACCGTGGGCTCGCCGACGTAGACCTGCTGGAAGCGACGCTCGAGAGCGGCGTCCTTCTCGATGAACTCGCGGTACTCGTTGAGAGTCGTCGCGCCGATCAGCCGCAACTCGCCCCTGGCCAGCATCGGCTTGAGCATGTTCGACGCCGCGACCGAGCCTTCGCCGCCGCCCGCGCCCATGAGCACGTGCAACTCGTCGATGAAGGTGATGATCTGCCCGTCGGATTCGGTGATCTCCTTGAGGACGCTCTTCAGCCGCTCCTCGAACTGGCCACGGTACATCGCCCCGGCGACGAGGGCCGAGATGTCGAGCGACACGAGCTCCTTGTCCTTGAGCGACTCGGCGACGTCACCCGCCACGATGCGCTGGGCGAGCCCCTCGACGACGGCCGTCTTGCCGACGCCGGGCTCGCCGATCAGCACGGGGTTGTTCTTCGTGCGACGGGTGAGCACCTGGCTGACTCGACGGATCTCGCTGTCTCGCCCGATCACGGGGTCGAGCTTGCCCTGTCGGGCACGGTCGGTCAGATTGATACCGAACTGCTGGAGGGCGGACTGCTGGTCATCGTTCTGGGGACTGCTCTGCGGGCTTGGCATGTGTTCCTCCTGGGGGGACTCCTTCGGGTCGGCATCCACAAAGTTGAGTGGATGTGACTCAAGTTTAGCGCATTCTGCGCGCGGCATCCAGGATCACGCGGGCGACCTCGCGCTTCGACCCCGCGGCGGATGCCACGACCTCACCTCCCGCCCCGACGATCTCGAGCGCGTTGTCGCGCTTCTCGAAGCCGTGATCGGCGTTCGCGAGGTTCACCGCGAGCAGGTCGACGCCCTTGCGCTCACGCTTGCGGCGAGCGCGCTCGCGACGTTCGTCCGCGTCCTCCGACGTCTCGGCCGCGAAGGCGACGATGGTCTGCCCCTGCGGCGCACGGCCGTCGGCGCGGGATGCCGCGAGCGCGGCGACCACGTCCTCGTTCTCGACCAGGTCGAGGTGCGTGAGAACGCCCTGCTCCTTCGTGAGCTTGTGCTCCGACACCGTCGCGGGGCGGTAGTCGGCGACGGCGGCGGCCATGATCACGATGTCGGCAGCCCCGGCGGCATCCTTCATCGCGTCGGCGAGCTCGGCCGCGGTCCCGACCGGGACGACCCTGACGGACGGATGCCGGGCATCGGCCAGCACATCCGCTGAGATGTTGGCGGCGACCAGCGTGACGTTCGCGCCGCGGGCTGCGGCGTCCACCGCGAGCGCGATGCCCTGTCGGCCGCTCGACCGGTTGCCGAGGAAGCGCACGGGATCGATCGGCTCCCTGGTGCCGCCCGCGGACACGACCACCGCCAGCCCGTCGAGGTCACGCGGCGCGAGGAGCGCGACGGCCGCCTCGAAGATCTGCTCCGGCTCCGACATGCGGCCGGGCCCGCTGTCGCCCCCGGCGAGCTCGCCGTCGGACGGGCCGACCAGATGCACTCCGCGCGACCTCAGGGTCGCGATGTTCGCCTGCGTGGCGGCGTTGCGCCACATCTCGGCGTGCATGGCCGGCGCGATGAGCACCGGAGCCTCGGTTGCGAGCAGCGTGGTGCCGAGCAGATCGTCCGCGATGCCCGCGGTGATCTTCGCGATCGAGTTCGCCGTCGCGGGGGCGACGATCACCAGGTCGGCGTTCTGGCCCAGTGCGACATGACGCACCCGCGCGACGTCGTCATGCACGCTCGTCGTGACCGGATGCCGGCTCAGAGCCTCCCACGTCGGGGTGCCGACGAATCGCAGGGCGTCCTCGGTCGGAACGACGGTCACCTCGTGTCCGGCCTTCGTCAGCAGACGCACCAGGTGCACTGTCTTGTATGCGGCGATGCCACCCGTAACCCCGACGACGATGTTCACGGTTCGATTCTGCCCCAGCATCCGACGTCGCGGGCCCGGGGCTGCGACGCGCTTCTAGACTGGATCCCGTGTGCACCGTGGTGATCGATGTGGCCGGATCCGAGACCGCGCGACTGCTCGCGGTGCGCGATGAAGACCCGCAACGGGAGTGGGATGCCCTCGGTGAATGGTGGCCGGACGCCTACCCCGGGGTCTCGGGCATCCGCGACCGGCGTGCCGGTGGCGCGTGGCTCGCGGTGAATGCGGCGGACAGACGACTCGCGGTGCTGCTGAACCGCGCCGACGTCGTGGATCTCGCGGCAGACGTCGCCGTCTCTCGCGGTTCGCTCGCCCTCGAATCGGTCATGGGGCGGTCCCCGGTGGCTCCGCTTCCCATGCACGGCTTCAACCTGCTCGAGGTTCGGCCGGAGGGAGCGCGCGTGCTGAGCTGGGACGGCGCGGAGCTGCGCGAGACACCGCTCGGCGACGGCATCCACATGATCGCGCACGACGACCTCGACGACCTCGGCACTCCCCGGATCGCGGCGTGGCTGCCGGAGTTCCGGGCGCTCGGGCCCGCGGCCGACAGCGGCGACTGGACCGGCGACTGGACGACCCTGCTCGCCTCGTCGGCGCGGTTGGACCCGGAGGACGATCGGGCGATCATCCGCAACAACCGTCCGCACGGCTACCCGACCCAGTCGCTGCTGTACTGCTCCGCCGCGGTCACCCCCGACAGCGTCGACGTCGACTATCGCGCGCTTCCCAGCCCCGGCCACTGGGACCACTGAGCAGCGTGCGGCGCTGAGCGCAGCGTGCGGCGCAGCTGCGTCGCACGGTGCCGCGCTCAGGCCGCAGACGACTCGCCGTCGTCGGCGCACGAGAAGCGCGCACGGTAGGCCGTCGGAGTGGTGCCGAGCACCCGCGAGAAGTTCTGCCGCAGCACGGCCGCCGACCCGAAGCCGCACTCGTCGGCGATCTGCTCGAGCGACAGATCGCTGCGCTCGAGCATCCGCTGGGCGTGCAGCACACGCTGCCGCGCCAGCCAGGCCGCCGGAGTCGCGCCGTACTCCGCCTTGAACCGTCGGGCGAACGTGCGGGGAGACATGAGCGCGCGGGCCGCGAGCTGGTCGACGCCGAGGTCGTCGCGGATGTGCGCGACGGCCCAGTCCGCGACGGCGGCGAGCGAATCGTTCTGCGCGACGGGGATCGGACGGTCGATGAACTGCGCCTGGCCTCCGTCGCGCTGCGGCGGCACGACCATGCGACGGGCGATGCGGTTGGTGAGCTCGGCCCCGAGCTCGATCCGCAGCAGGTGCAGGCAGGCGTCGATGCCCGCCGCCGTGCCTGCGCTCGTGATGATGCGGTCGTCCTGCACGAAGAGCACGTCGGGGTCGATGTCGATCTCGGGATACATCTCGGCCATCACGTCGGAGTACATCCAGTGCGTGGTCGCCCGACGCCCGTCGAGCACTCCGGCGGCGCCGAGGATGAAGGATCCGCTGCAGATCGTCAGCACCCAGGCGCCGCGCGCGACCGCGTCGCGGGCGACCTCGAGGAGCAGCGGGTCGATCTGCGTCCAGTACTCCCGGGGAACCGGACACAGGATGACGAGGTCCGCTTCGTAGGCGAACGACAGGTCGTGCTCGACGTTGATCGAGAAGCCGAGCTTCGACTGCACGACACCGGGGTGCGGAGCGACGACCCGGAAGTCGAAGTTCGGGACCCCGTCGTTCGACCGGTCCAGTCCGAACGCCTCGCAGGCGAGGCCGAACTCGAACGGCGCGAATCCGTCTTGGACGACGCAGGCGACGGTCTTCATCATGGCGCTCTCCCGGTTTGGCAGTTTTCCTACGTGCAGAGTCTATTCTGCCACTCGTGGCAGATCAACAGTGATCGTAGCGTTTCTGCCATGTTCCTCATCATCGCACTCATAGCCCTCGCCGTGTGGGCTCTCGTGTCCACGGTCATCGAACTCCGCCGCGACGGATACCGACGCGTTCCCACCGACTGGTCCCGCGTCGCCGATCGAGACGCGCTCGACCGAGCGGAGACCGGGCGCGTCTATCGCTGAACCGGAGCGGAATCTCCCCGCGCGCCGGCATGCGCGGCTACGCTCGTGTGCATGAGCGAGCCCCAGCAGCCTCCCGCGCAGCCACACGGAACTCCCCCGGACTACGCGGGCTCGCACTATCCGGCGCAGCCGGTACCGCAGCCGACACCGCAGCCGACACCGCAGCCGCCGCAACCGCAGCACGCGCCGCACGACGGCCAGCCGCACGCCGGACAGCCCTACCCCGGACAGCAGCATGCCGGACAGCCCTATGCCGGACAAACATATGCCGGACAGCCGTACCCGGGCGAGCAGCGTCCGTCCCAGCCAGGAGCAGGCCTCGGGCGCACCGCCTTCCTCCTCGCTCTGGTCTCGCTCACGATCGGGCTTGTCGTCACGCTGTCGTACCCTCTGATGTTCCGGATGACGGGCGACCCCTTCGCGATCGGCGCGTTCTCGGCGATCGGCAACGGACTCGTGCTGGTCGTCGCCGTCGTCGGACTCATCCTCGGTCTGATGTCGGTGCGACGACCGGGGCCGAAGATCCTCGCCGGCATCGCGATCGGCGTCACCGCATCGCAGCTCGTCGGAATCGTCATCTCGTGGGTGTCGAATCTCTTCTACGCACTTCCCTTCTGACCGTCCGGAGAATCGATGAGCGACCAGCAGCAGAACCCAGACGCCCCCCAGGATTCGGGCAGGCCGTACACGCAGCCAGGCCAGCCGCACGCGCAACCCGGCCAGCCCTATGCGCAACCCGGCCAGCCCTACGCGCAACCCGGCCAGCCCTCCGGACAGCCCGCCCAGCCCTACGGAGTCGCGACGCCGCCGTACGCATCAGGGCAGACAGCACCGCGGCCCGGGAGCCTCGGTCGCACCGCGTTGATCGTGGCGGTGAGTGCCGCGGCCGTGGGGCTCTTCTTCCAGATCGTCACCCCGTTCATGTACATGAGCGTCGGCTACCAGTTCGTCGATCTGCTGTCGAACCTCGTGAATCTCATCGTGCTGGCCGGCGCGGGTGCCGGTCTGGTGCTGGGACTCATCACGCTTCGGCGCCCGGCACCTCACCTGCTCGCGGCGATCGCGATCGGCGTGGGCGGCAGCGCCGTCGTCGGCACCCTCGTCTCGTGGGTGTCGAACCTGTTCTACTACTTCGGGTTCTGAGTGCGAGACTCGGCCGCGAGCACGCGGTCGTAGACCTCGATCATCGCGGCGGTGCGCGACGACTGACGGAACGACTCCGAGACTTCGCGCATGGGCTGAGGTGCGGTGCCGGCAGCGATGTCGGATGCCGCGCGGCGCAGCGTCTCGACGAGACCCGCCCGTCGCTGGTCCTCGGTGCCTGACGCACCCGGGACAGCCCAGAGACCGCCACCCAGTTCTGCGGCGATGTCGGGGTCGCTGATCACAGACGGCGTGCCGAGCGTCGCCGCTTCGAACGGCGTCATCCCCTGCGTCTCGAAGCCGATCGAGGTCTGCACGAGCGCGTCAGCGGCGGCGATTCGCGCCAGCGTGTCGGGGTAGCTGAGCTTGCCGGCGAATCGGACCGTCGGCAGGTCCTCGACGATCTTCTCGGCCGCGGCTCGCTGGGCGCCTCCGCCGATGATCTCGAGATCGGCATCGACTCCCGATTCGACGAAGGCCTCGAGGAAGGGGAGCAGTCGCTTCTCGGGGCTCATGCGCCCGAGCCAGACGAAACGGGGGCGCCCCGGTTCACGCTCGCCGGGCGCGGCGGCGAGGGTCGCGTCGCGGATGTCGTCGTCGATGCCGTTCCACACCACATCGACCGGACTGAATACCCCATGCTCTTCGAGGCGTCGGGCGAAGTGGGTCGACGGTGCTGTGACCGCTGACGCGCCGCCGGCGATTCCACGCAGGAACGCCCAGCCGTCACTGCCGCCGATCGTCGGCACCACCCCCGCGAGCGCCCGGCGCCGCCAGATGTTCAATGCAGAGAGCACCGGTCCATGCAGCGGGGTGACCGCGGCGATCCCCACGTCCACGCGGTTGTGCATGGTGTGCACGACGGGAATGCCGTGTCGAGCCGCATATCGGTGCCCGATGAACGCACCCCAGAAGTCCGCCTGGACATGCACGAGATCCACGGGCGGTCGATGCGTCAGCGCCCGATCGAGGAAGCGATCCGTGCGGCGTCCGGGCCAGCTCATCGAATACTCGCGGTCGACGGTGATCGGCACCGACGGCAGGTCGAGGTTCGAGGGATCGGTGCCGCGTGCAGCCCGCGATCCGTGCATCTTCGGTGCCACGACGGTCACGGTGTGGCCTGCGCGCTCGAGGAACTCGCGCTGCAGCCGCATCGACACCTGCGCCCCGCCGAGCGAGTCGAGGTGCTGATCGCCGAAGAAGACGATGTGCATGGCGGGTGCCGTCACTCGGGCAGGGGCTCGTCGCGGTACAGCGCCTCGAAGGTGTCGAGCGTGCGGTTGATGTCGTGGATCGCGACGCCGTCGAGAGATGCCTGCTGCATGCGGGCGTACTCCCCGGGTGACGCGGTCAGCACATCGGTGAGCCGCGCCGCCAGGGCATCGGCATTGCCCGGTTCGAACAGGTAGCCGTTCTCGCCGTCGTGCACGAGGTGCGGCAGTGCGACGGCATCCGCTGCGACGATCGGGAGCGCGGAGGCCATGGCTTCCATCGTCGCGATCGACTGCAGCTCGGCGATCGAGGCGATCGTGAAGACGGAGGCACGCGAGAGCAGCGCCCGCAGTTCCTCATCGCTGGTGCGTCCGTGGAACGTCACGCGGTCGGCGAGGCCGAGCTGGTGCGAGAGATTCTCGAGCTGCTTGCGCTGGTCCCCGCCGCCGACGATGTCGAACGTGGCGTGCAGTGCGGGGTCGAGCTTCGTCATCGCCTGCAGGATGACCTCGACCTGCTTCTCGGCGGTCAGTCGGCCGACGAAGATGATGCGATTCGCGTCACGGGGTGCGACGACCGGCGTGTACTGGGTGCGGTCGATGCCGCAGCTGACGGGAATGACGTTCTCGACGGCGACGGTGCGCTCGAGGAAGTCGGCTGCTCGACGCGTCGGCGTCGTGATCGCGCGGGTCAGCGCGAAGGTGCGCTTCGCGTCTCCCCACGCCCACCGCAGCACGAGATCGTCGATGAACTTCGGCATCGTGGTGTGGTCGAGGATGTTCTCGGCCATCACATGGTTCGTCGCGATCACCGGGATGCCCCGCTCGTGGGCGATGCGCGAGAGGCCGCGACCGATCACGATGTGCGACTGGATGTGCACGACGTCGGGCTGCACGTCGTCGATGATCTTGCGGGCGTAGTGCTTCACGCGCCACGGCCAGACGAAGCGGAGCCAGTCGTGCGGAGCCCAGCGCACCGAGGGCAGTCGGTGAAGAGTCATCGGCTCGCCCTCGATGACCTCCGTCCGCGCGGGCGTGCGGCGGTAGACCAGGTTCGGGGCGACGACATGCACGTCATGGCCGCGCTGCACGAGACCGGCGGCGAGGCGCTCGGCGAAGCGCGCGGCGCCGTTGATGTCGGGCGCGAAGGTGTCGCATCCGATCAGGATGCGCAGTGGACGGGGTCCCGTGTGGGGAGCGACGTCGGAAGCACTCGTCGGATCGGAGGTAGAGGAGGACATTCTGCCTTACGGTACGGCGGCCAGGGGAGCCCGATCGGGCGCTCGCCACTCTACCCGAGGGGCTTGTTCGAGCTGCTGAGGCATACCGGCATCCCTCAGCCTCACCCCCTACCGTGGAGGCATGCGACTGACTGCCGACGCCGACCCGCAACTGTGGATCCCCGTGACGGATTCGCTCGGATGGAGGGGTCGCCGGCACCGCAAGGCGGCAATCCGGATGCTGTTGGGGCAGGTGAACTCGGCGATCGGCGCCACGCAGCGTCCGGGCTCGCGGCTCGGCGCCTGGGCGATGAGCCAGGCGGCGCCGATGCTGATGCGCCGGGCGGACGGGCGCGTGCTCGTCTGGACCTGGAAGGCGGACCCTGAGCTGGTCGTGGCGATGGCGACCGCGCAGGCGCTGACTCCCGAAGTCCGGATCGCCCGCGCCTCGATGCCGATGGACTACGACGACACCCAGTCCTTCTCGAGCCGCTGGCTGGGCACGGGAGAGAAGCTCGTCGTGGCGATGCCGCCGTCCCCTGCATCTCCGCCGTTCGTCACCTACACCTGGGACACCGGCACGCACCTGGTGACGTTGACCGCGATGTGCAGCGACCGCGAACGCTTCGGCACGCTCGACGGTGCGCTCGATGACCTCGCGCGCAGCATCCGGGTCGCCGATGAGGTCACGGGCGGCGAATCTCCCGAGGTGCTCCGCCTCGGACCCGCCTGAGCTCGATTCTCCCGCCCGAGCGGCGGTTGCCAGAGTTCGATCGCGGGACCTTCCCCGGTCGTGGATGTGGGCGAAGGTGCCGCATTCGGCTGTTCTTCTCCGGTCAACGCCGTCAGGTCAGACCCGCATAAGGGCAGCTCGAACGTGCACGTTCCGCAGGACGCTGAGCCTCGGTGTGCGCCATCGTTCGTCGGGATCCCACCATCCCGGTCCCCGCACCTGCGGGACCCCGTCGTCCATGCGGATCTCCCACCCGGACGCGCCGAGGCTTCGGTGGTGCCACCAGCACAACGGGACCCCGTTATCCGTGTGAGTCGGACCATGCCTGGCATGCTCCACGACATGGTGGATCTCGCACCACGATGCCGGAACGTGGCACCCGGGGATGAGGCATTCTTTGTCGCGGGCGATGATCGCCCGGCGTTGGTGCACCGTGAACACCCGGTCGGTGGTCGTGATCCCGATGATCCTGCCCTCATCCACCAGCACCCGTTGAATCGTCCCCGCGCATCCGACGTGCGCGGCGACGGAGACCGGGACGTGGGCACCGGATCCGGCGACCGTCGCCCACCCACCGTTTCCGCCCATTCCGCCCACGAGATCCTTCGCGTCGACGTTCACGACCAGGACCGGCGCGGAACCCCCGAGGGTGGGCATGTCGCTGTGTCGCGCGGCGATCCCGAACACCATCGCGAGAGCGTCGTGACGCTTCTGCGCCGCGGTGCGGTCATCGAGCACACGCCGCGGATCCGAGTTGAACGGATCCGTATCGTCACCGTCTGCACCAGCACCCGCACCAGCACCCGCACCCGCACCCGCACCCGCACCCGCACCAGCGTCGGCGCCCTCGCTCGGGGCGAAGTGCACTCCGGGCATGGGCGGGCCATCACCTTTGGGGTTGAGGATCGCGTCCAGGATCAGCTGCAGCTGCGCCGCGACCTCTGGGGTCAGATACCCGCGGATCGCGTGCACGCCGTCCGTGAGACGACCGATCGTGATGCCCCGCCGGCGCCGGGAGTCCTCATCCTTGGGTTCTTCCCCATCGGGGTCGAACATCGACGCGAGATCCTCGGCAAGAGCTTTCAAGTCCTGCGGGGTCGGCGCCGGACCCGGCTCATCAGCCTCCAGGCCCTCATCATCAGCGTCGACCACGACGCCGTGGCCGCGAGCACACCCCGCCAACGCGACATCCGCCGCCAACCGCTGATCCACCGTCAGCCGATCCCACACCTTCTCGATCGGCCCCGTCGCCGCGAGAAACCCGGCCACCCCGACCACCCCATCCAGCAACGCGAGACGCAACTCCGACCACCGGGCCGGCATCCTCTCCCCCGCCAGACTCACCGGCCTCCGCACCAGATCGACGACCCTGTCGACCCGGGACGCGCCCCGCACATCCACCGACACCGTCCGCTGCAACAGCTCATTCAGCCCACGACACCCCGCCGAATGCGGAAAATCCGCCGCGTCGCCCGTCGCGATCGTCTCCACGATCACGGCCTCCGCGCGGCGGAAGACAGCACCCGCACCCTGCAGAACAGTCACCCGATCCGCATCGGACAACCCCGCCAGCGCGTCATCGGACAGCACCGTGTCGAGGTCGGCGATGACCCGATCCAGAAGCTCCGCAGTGCTGTTCATACCCCCAGTCAACCCCGGGCCACCGACATTCGAGACCCGAAACCACCTCGAATTACCCCAGATCAGATCCGTATTCCAATCTCCCGGAATGGCACAGCGCAGGGTGCACGCCATCAGGCAACGCCTATTGTGAACAAAGGTAACAATGTAATTGGGTAACCACATGGAACCCCTCTTCGTCGACCGCCTCCTTCAGATCGCCGACCTGTTCCAGAAGGACATGGCCCGCGCGTTCGCCGGCACGGATCTCACACCGACCCGTGTGCACCTCCTGTGGGTCCTGCAGCACACCGGTCCGTCGACGCAGCAGACCCTCGCCACCCTCTGCGGGGTGACACCCCGCAACATCACCGCTCTCGTGGACGCACTCGAGGGCTCAGGTCACGTCCGTCGCACCCCCCATCCCTCCGACCGCCGCGCCGTGCTGGTCGAGCTCACCTCGACCGCCCTCGAGACCATGTCGCAGATGCAGGAGGAGCACGCGCAGCTCAATGAGACGCTGCTGAACGCGATCGCCCCCGACGACCGCGCCGCGGTCGAGCGTGGCCTGACAGCCGTCGCCGCGCATCTCGAGAACCTCGTCACCTCCGCGGCGAGCGCGCACGCCCCCGCACCCGCACCCACACCCACACCGGTGCCGGCACCGACACCGACACCGACACCGACACCGACACCGGAGGGCACGCCATGACCGAGCATCTGCAGACGACCGCTCCGAGCCCGACCCCGATCGCGCGCATCCTCACCTTCCTCCATCGCGCATGGGTCGCCGAGCTTCGCGTCTACTCGAGCATCGCGCGGGCGATCGCCCGCCGTCCCGCAGTCCCGAAGGGCGGCACGGGGATCGGCTATCACCGTCCCGTGCTCACCGTGCTGTTCATCTTCATCGGCCTCTCCGCTGTCGAGATCCCGATCCTCGACCTGATCGTGCATCAGTGGCCCGCCGTGCGGAGCACTCTGCTGGTGCTCGGGATCTGGGGCGTCACCTGGATGGTCGGTCTACTGTGCGCGATGCTCATGCGCCCGCACGCCGTGGGGCCCGACGGCGTCCGGGTGCGCAGCGGACTCGAGCTGGACGTGCCGATCGGCTGGGCCGACATCGCGTCGATCGCGATCAGTCGTCGCGTCGATGAGCCCAAGCAGCCGCGGGTCATCGGTTCGGAGTACGCCGAGCGGATGCAGGACGAGACCAACATCGAGATCGAACTCGAACGCCCCGTCGCGATCCGGCTCCCCGGCCTCGCGCCGAAGGGCGGGACTCATCAGGTCGACCGCATCCGCCTGTGGGCCGACGACCCGCGCGCGTTCCTCGACGCCGCCCGCCCGTTCCTCGTCGCGGCCTGAACGAGGCCTGATCGCGGCGCGGTCAGTCCAACCCGCGGTCCGCGAGCCACTGCTTCGCGACGAGTACCGGAGCCCGCACCAGCCAGGCGTCCGCGATGATCTCCGCCAGCCGGTCGCGCTCGACCGCATCGAGCTTCACCAGCACACCGGGGTACCCGTCGAAGTGCGGAATGGAGAACAGCCCTTCGGGCTCTGCGGCGAGCAATGCCGCCTTCTCATCGAGGCTGCCGACTCGCACGCCCAGCACGGGCCCCTCCGGCCATTCGAGCCCGAGGTCGGCGAGCTGCCGCAGATCGACCTTGCTCGGCCCACGCACCCAGGCGATCTGACCGCTCGCCAGGCGCCAGGAGGGCTCGCCGGTGTGTCCACCCACACGCTCGGTCACACCGGGGAGCGCGAGAGCGATCTCACGGACATCATCGACGGTCGCCATCCGCCCATCGTCCTCCCGTGAGGCGGCCGCCACAATGGCCGCATCCGCTCGCCGCCCCTCGGGTGGCGTTCAGCGCGAGTCGCGCTTCGCCTGTCGACGCGCACCCTGGGCGCGACTCGAGGCGTCTCGCTTCACACCACCGGTGGTCTGCTGGTGCTCCCGCATCCGCCCCGCTCCTGCGCCCTCATCGAAGGGCGCCTCGGAGCCCGGTCCACTCCATCTGCCCTCACGGGCGCGGGCCAGCCTCTCGTCCTTGAGCTCCTCCGCCTGCTCATGAGCCACGCGAGCGAGTTCTGCGCTGACGATCGAGAGCGCCTCCTCGAACACATAGGCCCGGCCGCGGGCCTTGTCCGACCCGGCGGCTGCGGCACCTCGACCGCCCGCCTGCTCGACGCGCTCCGCCGCACCGCGCCGATAGTTCGTCGTGTGCTTGTTGCGGGCCCGCCTGACCCGTTTGTGCAGGGCGAGCAGGCCGTCCTCGTCGAGTTCCGCCAGTCGCTCAGGCTCGAGCTCGCGGATGAGGTCGCGCTCCTTGTCCTTCAGAACCCACAGGTACTGATCCATGTCGTACTCCTTCGGTCGGGGCTCCCCATCGGCCACTCGTGTAACCGAGTATCCGCTCGGGGATCCCCGCCCGCCATGGGTTCTTGCGCGGAGGACGCCGGTCGGAGGACATCCTCACGGCTGCCTCACCGCACGATGCGCAGCGTCCGCACCTCGAACGGCCGCAGGCGCAGCTCTCCGCCGACGCGCGGGTCGTCGATCGCATCCTCGATCAGCGAGACCTCACGGATCTCCCTGTGCTCGAAGTCGGCGACCAGCGAACCGACGGCGCGGCGACCGAGCGCCTCGTAGAGACGGACGATGACGTCACCGGAGCCATCGTCCGCGAGCTTCACGCCCGACACCACGATGCCGTCGCCGTCGACGGATACGAGAGGCGCGACTTCGCGCTCGCCGTGCACGACCGTGGGCGCGGTGTTGAGTCGGATGCCCTCGGTCGTCGCGATCGCCGCATCCGCTCCGATCACCAAGCCGATCGTGATCTCGTGGTGCCCGTGATCGGTGTCGGGATCGGGAAACCGCGGTGCGCGCAACAGCGAGAGCCGCACGGTGGTCGCGACCGCGTCGTCCGAGACCTCGCGCGAGGTGTCGTACCCGTAGATCGAGTCGTTCACGAGCGCTACGCCGAAGTCCTGCTCGCGCACCAGCACGAAACGGTGCATCGAGGTCTCGAACTTCGCAGCCTCCCAGCTGGTGTTCGTGTGCGTCACCCGCGACTGGTAGCCGAACTGCGTCTCGGCCTCGGTGTGCGTGGCCTGGATGTCGAGCGGGAACGCCAGCTTGAGCAGCTTCTCGGTCTCGTGCCAGTCCACGTCGTTGCGCAACAGCACGGTGCGCTCGCCCGGCGCGAGCGTGATGGTCTGCTCGATCGTCGACTCCGAGAACGCCCGGGTCACGATGACGGTCGCGACCCCGTCGACGACGGATGCCGAGATCGACGCGACCGCGGTGAGGTCGTCGACGCTGTTGCGGTAGTAGCGATCGATGTCCCAGGCGTCCCACATGTTCGGGAAGTCCTGGTGCAGCTGGAACAGGTTCGCCGCCCGCCCCTCGGCCACCGCCTCTCGGCCCGACGCCTTGTCCACCGCCGAGACGATGAGTCCCTCGGCGGAGATCAGCACGGAGACCAGCTCGTTCTCGAGCCGCCAGCCGCCGTCTTCTCCTGCGAGCAGGACGGATGCCGGGGCCGGCGCCTCGACGAAGCCGGCGCCGAGGGCACGACCGCCGCCGACCGAGGTCGGCACGAACCGCAGCTCGCGCTCGCCTTCTCCCGCGAGGGAGCGGCGCGCGGCGTCGGCGAGCGCCTGCGCATCGGCGAGCACGCGCGAGAGGACCTCGACGGCCTCACGATGCACCCAGGCGATCGAGGTGCCGGGCAGGATGTCGTGGAACTCGTGCAGCAGCACCGTCTCCCACAGGCGGTCGAATTCGGCCTGGGGATATGCGGCGCCGGTGCGCACGGCATCCGTCGCCGCCCACAGCTCCGCCTCGACGAGTGCGTGCTCGCACCACCGGTGCAGCGCCTTGGTGGCGTGCTGGCTGGTGAGCGTTCCGCGGTGGAGTTCGAGATAGAGCTCGCCGACCCATACGGCCGGGTTCGGCAGCTCGGCCCTGGCCGCCTCGAAGAAGGTGTCGGGGTGCTCCCAGACGACCCGCGCGCTGCCTTCGAGGTTCTCGAGGCGCTTCGCCTTGCCGGTCATCTCGCGCGTGGTGCCACCGCCCCCGTCGCCCCAGCCCACCGGTGCGATCGACCGCGACGTCACGCGGTTCTCCTTGAACTGACGAGATGCCTTGGCGACTTCCATGCCGCTCAGCTGCGAGTTGTACGTGTCCATCGACGGGAAGTGCGTGAACACCTGCGAGCCGTCGATGCCCTCCCAGAGGAAGCTGTGGTGCGGGAACACGTTCTGCTGATTCCACGAGATCTTCTGCGTGAAGAACCACTCGAACCCGGCCCGGCGCATGAGCTGCGGCAGCGCGGGCGAGTATCCGAAGCTGTCCGGCAGCCAGACGCCCTTCGAGCGGATGCCGAACTCGCGTTCGAAGAACCGCTGACCGAACGAGAACTGGCGCACGAGCGACTCGCCGGACGGCATCACGGTGTCGGATTCGACCCACATGCCGCCGAGCGGCAGGAATCGCCCGTCCGCGACCGCGGCCTTGACCCGGGAGTAGACCTCGGGCCGGTGCTCCTTGAGCCATGCGTACTGCTGCGCGCTCGACATCCCGTAGAGGAAGTCGGGCTGCTCGTCGATCAGCGTCGCCATCGACGACGTGGTGCGGGCGACCTTGCGGATCGTCTCGCGCACCGGCCACAGCCAGGCCGAGTCGATGTGCGCATGTCCGATCGCCGAGATGCGGTGGGCGCTGGCCTCGGCGGGCGCCGCGAGCGCGGGCGCCAGTCGAGCTCGGGCATCGGCTGCGGTCTCGACGATGTGCTGCAGGTCGAGCACGTCGAGGGCGTCGTCCATCGCCTGCAGGATCTGCATCCGTCGCGGCGAGGTCGCCGGCAGCTCGGCCTGGAGCTCGAACAGGACCTCGAGGTCGAGGGACAGCTCGAACACCTCCTGTTCGAAGACGGCGAGGTCGATGCGGCGGGTGCGATAGAGCGGTTCGCGGGAGGACGTGCGGATGTCGCCCTCCTGCGTCGGCAGGAAGGGGTGGTAGTCGAGCAGAACCGGGTTGGCGGCCGCCTCGAGGTAGAGCTCGACCGGCTCGTCGCCGTGCGCGGTCTCGGTGATCGGCAGCCACTGATTGCGTGGGTTGATGCTCTTCACCGGCGTTCCGTCCGGCCGGTAGACGAGCGCCTCGCACTGGAAGCCGGGCATGTTGATGTCGAACCCGAGGTCGATGACGGCCTCGACCCGACGGCCCGCCCAGTCGGCGGGGACTGCGCCGGTGATCTTGAACCAGGTCGTCGACCAGGCAGGACCCCACATGCTCGGCACGGATGCCGGGGCGAAGTCCAGTGCGAGCCCGTCGGCGGGACTGATCGGCTCTCCGGGGATCTGGTTGACCTCGACGGTGAGGGGGACGGCGGCCGAGTGGACGGCCGGGCGGATGCGCTCGTCGAGCACCCTCTTGACGCGGCCGACGGTGAGCGAGGTGTCGTCATGCATGTATCTGGTTCTCCGGGCTCGACGGTGAGTGGTGCATATGCGTTGTGCGCGACTGGAGCCCGATTCTCGGGCAGGTGCCGACAATGCTATCGGATTTACTAAAGCGATCTAGTGAATCTCGCACCGAGCGTGTCAGACCCCTGTCGTGCGGCTACCGAGCGGCTAAACCGATCAAGTAGTGTGAGGCCCATGACCTCGGCCAAACGCGTCACCATCGCGGACATCGCGCGCATGGCCGGAGTCTCGCCCGGAGCAGTCTCGTTCGCGCTCAACGGACGCCCGGGGGTGAGCGACGAGACGCGCCAGCGGATCCTCGCGATCGTCGAGGAGAACCACTGGCAGCCGAGCTCGGCGGCACGCGCCCTCGTGGGAGCCCGTGCCAACACGGTCGGCTTCGCGCTCGCACGCCCCGCCCGTTCGCTGGGCTCCGAGGCTTTCTTCACCGACCTCATCGCGGGCATCGAATCCCGGCTGTCGGAGAGCAAGGTCAGCCTGCAGCTGCGGCTGGTCACCGACATCGCCGAGGAGATGGAGGTGCATCGGCAGTGGCGCTCGTCGAACCAGGTCGACGGCATCATCCTCATCGACCCCCGCGACGACGACCCGCGCAGCGACCGGATCGCAGCCCTCGACGCCCGCGCCGTGTTGATCGGCTCCAAGCCCTCACCCGACGGAGCGGTGCCGAGCGTCTGGATCGCCGACGACGAGGTGGCCGAGACCCTCTTCTCGTACCTCGCCGCGCTCGGACACACCCGCATCGCCTACGTGGCGGGTCCCGCCGAACTCGAGCACACCCGGCTGCGTGCCGAGGTGCTCGATCGCATGGCTGCGGACGGCGTCTCGAGCGAAGTGATCACGACGGACTTCTCCCCCGCACGCGCATCCGCGGTCACGCGATCGCTGCTCTCCGCGAGGCCCCGCCCGACGGCGATCGTGTACGACAACGATGTGATGGCCGTCGCCGGCCTCCGCGTCGCTCAGGAGATGGGCCGCGCGGTGCCCCGCGACGTGTCGATCGCCTCCTTCGACGACTCCGTCATCGCCGGCCTGATCAATCCGTCGATCACCGCGATGACCCGCGACACGTTCGAGCTCGGCGAGCAGGCCGCGACACTGCTGCTGCAGCAGATCGTCGCCGGGACCAACCTCCCGAGCGCGCAGGGCCCGACGCCGACGCTCACCGCCCGCGAGAGCACCGCCCCGCCGACGGCCGCGTCCTGACGGAGCCCTTCGGCCGCTACGGCGTCGCGCTCAGCCGCTGACGACGGTGTTGACGGAGCCGTAGGGGTCGACACCGCTCGTCGACAGATCAGGACGGATGAGGTGACGGATGCCGCGCGCGGCGAGCGCCGCGTCGTCGCGCACCGTCTGAGACGTCACGAAGGCGGGGTCGAGCCCGCGCTCGCAGGCATCCACCCACGCCTGGAACACGGCACCGCCCGGGCTCAGCGCCGCCCGGCTCACCGGCACCTCGCGCTCGTCGACGTCGACGACGATGGCCGTCTCCCGCTCCGGCGTGGCCGCCCGTTCGCGCAGTTCGGGGATCAGCTCGGCGAACCGGCGGCCGATCGGCTTGGCCGCACCGCTCTGATCGACCAGGCCCAGCGAGTACTCCAGTTCGGGGAAGTCGCCGAGCTCCCGGCTCACATCGTGCGAGCACCACCAGGTCACGCCCCAGAGGTTCTCGGTGCGCACCGCGGATCGCAGGGTCGCCTCGAGGAATCCGGGCATCTCGCGCTCGTCGAGGCAGTTCGACGGAGCGCCGACCTCCTGCAGCCAGACCGGTCGATCCCGATCCGTCGCGAAGGCGCGCGAGAGCTCGATGAGGTACTCGGCGTGGCGGTCGGAGGCGACCGAACGGCCGCCGTAGCGCTGAGCCGTGCCGTTGAAGATCCAGGAGTGGATGGTGGTCATCTCGCCCAGCCGAGACGCGTGCGCGGGGGTGAAGCCGTGCCCGTCCATGTACCAGACCGCGTCGTACTCGCTGTGCACGTGCGAGAGACCGGGGGCCGCACCCTCGGCCGCGGAGAGCAGCGACTCGATCCAGTGCCCTGCCTCGTCGATCGTCACGGGCCACGGGGACGGGTGCGTGTGCGCCGAGAACTGATTCGTCTCGTTGCCGAGCGTCAGGCCGAGGAAGTTCGGCGCATCGCGCAGCGCACCGGCCAGCGTCTGAACGAGGTCGACCTGCCCGCTGAGCGCCTTCGGATCGGTGAACATGTTGCGGTCGTGCCAGGTGTACAACCATGACGGGACGAAGTCGAAGCTCGACAGGTGCCCCTGGATCACGTCGACGCTGACGTCGAGCCCGAACTCGGCGCCGATGTCGACCATCGAGCGGACGTCGTCGATCGCCTTCGGGCGGATCAGAGTACGGTTCGGCTGCAGCACCGTCCACAACGGGAAGACCCGGACGTGATCGAGACCGAGCTCGGCGAGCGCCGCGAAGTCCCTGCGCACATCGTCGGGGGTGAAGTCGAGCCAGGAGTGCATCCAGTCCTTCGACGGCGTGTAGTTCGCCCCGAATCTCAGGCGAGCATCGAGAGCGCGGCGCTGCGTCATGTGTCCGGACCTTTCCGACAGAGCCCTCCGACGAGGACGTGGTCGCACCACTATAACGCTTGAGCAACGGACCGCTACCCGGAATACCGCGGCCCGCCGATGCACGCAGTCCCGAGACCTTGACAGCGACGGGATCGGATGGTTTCATCTGCTAAAGCGTTGTAGTCCGCTGGACGGACACCGCCAATCGCCCGCCTCGAGGAAGAAGCACGATGAAAGTTCCCGCACGCATTGTCGCTCTGGCAACATTCACGATCGGCGCCATGGCGCTCGCCGGCTGCACCGGAGGCGGTGCCACATCCGGTGCCGACGGACCGATCGACACCTCCGGCGAGCTGAGCGGGACGATCCAGTTCCAGACCTGGTCGCTGAAGAACGAGAAGTTCACGCCCTACTTCGAAGACCTGATCGACGCGTTCGAGAAGGAGCACCCGGACGTCACGGTCGAGTGGCTCGACCAGCCGGGCGACGGCTACCAGGAGAAGATCCTGAGCCAGGCGAACGCCGACACGCTGCCCGACGTGCTGAACCTGCCGCCGGACATCGCCTACCCGCTCGTCGCCGCCGGCAAGCTCGTCGACCTCGAGACGGCCGACCCCGACCTGAAGTCGGCATACAACACCGGCGCATGGGACGCCTACAGCCAGTACCCGGGTGTCGAGGGCACGTACGGTCTGCCCTGGTACCTGTCCAGCGACGCATCATGGTGGAACCTCGCTCAGCTCGCCCCCTACGGCGTCACCGAGGAGAACCTCCCGACGACGGTCGACGAGCTGCTCACCCTCGCGAAGGACGTCGCGACCGAGTCCGGCGGCAAGGTCCAGCTGCTGTCATCGATCCCGGCACTCGACACGTTCACGTCGGCCGGCATGGAGGTCATCAACGACGACGGCGAGTTCGACTTCAACACCGACGAGGCCGCGGCCATCATCGAGAAGTACGCCGACGCGTACGCGGCCGGAGCCATGCCGGCCGAGGCGCTGACCGGCGACTACGGCGGAAACGCCGAGGCGTACATCCAGGAGAAGGTGGCCTTCACGACCGGTGGCACTGGTTTCACGACCGACCTCGCGAAGGACGCGCCCGCGCTGCTCGAGAACACGGTCGCCACGCAGCGACTGGGCATCCCGCCGCTCTACGTGCAGGGACTGAACGTCTCGGCCGACTCCGACAACAAGGAGGCCGCCCTCGCGTTCGCCGAGTTCGCGACGAACGAGGAGAACCAGGTCGCGTTCTCATCTCTCGCGGTCGGCACCGCTCCCGGCACCTCCGCGGGCGGCGACGCCGTCGTCGAGAACATCTCCTCGTCGATCACCGACGAGAAGCAGCTCTCCGCGATCGACACCGTGTTCACGGCCATGGAAGACGCCAAGGCGATCCCGTTCCAGTGGACCTCCGACATGGCGACGTACATGACCCAGCAGATCGCGCTCGCCGTCAACGGCGAGGCCGACGCGCAGGAGCAGCTCGACAAGATCGTCGAGTACGCCAACGCGAACCGCGTGGACCAGTAAGCCATGAGCGCGCACACCAGCATCCGGAGCCGGAGGACGACCATGCGATCGCACCGGTGGTTCACACCCTGGCTGCTCCTCGGCCCCGCCGTCGTCTGGGTGCTGGTGTTCGCGCTCTGGCCGTTCCTCAACACCGTCTTCCTGAGCTTCACGGACGCACGTCCTCTGCGGACCCCCGAGTTCGTCGGCGCCGCGAACTACGAGCGGATGTTCGGCGACGAGATGTTCTGGAACGCCCTCACCACGTGCATCATCTACGTGGTCGTCTGCGTGCCGCTGCTCACGATCCTTCCCCTGCTGCTCGCCCTGCTCGTGCAGAAGAAGCTGCCGGGCATCGCGTTCTTCCGCACCACCTTCTACTTCCCCGTCATCGCATCGGTCGTCGTCGTCGCGCTGATCTGGACCTGGCTGTTCGACAGCCGCGGCATCATCAACCAGACGCTCGAGTTCCTCGGCCTCGTCGACAAGCCCATGGCGTTCCTCGTCGACCGGTGGCTGCTGCTCGGCTGCGCGATCCTGCTCACGGTGTGGAAGGGTCTGGGCTACTACATGGTCGTGTACCTCGCCGCGCTCGGCAATGTCGGCAAGGAGCTGCACGAGGCGGCCATGCTCGACGGCGCCGGCTCGTTCCGTCGCTTCCTGTCGGTGACGATCCCGTCGGTGCGCGGAGCGATGCTCCTCATCGCGGTGCTCATCGCCGTCTCGGCGATGAGAGTGTTCGCCGAGCTCGACGTGCTCTCCAAGAGCACGGGAGGTCCCGGTGGATACGACATGTCGCTGGTCATGCTGATCCGCCAGGTCGGCTCCGGCCTGAACGGCAACATCGGCTACGCCTCGGCGATCAGCGTCGCGCTGTTCCTCCTCACCCTCATCCCGCTGGCCGCGATCGCCTTCATGAATCGCGAGAAGAAGGCGAAGGTCTCCGCATGAGCACCCTCACTCCGCCCCGCATCGACGACGACCGTCGCCCTGACGATCAGCCGGCTGCGACCACGCGCGAACCCATCTTCCGCCGCCGCGGTTCCGGCGACTTCAGCAAGCCGACGCTCGGCGGGCTCATCGGCCGCTATGCGCTGCTGCTGCTCGTGCTGGTGCTCGTCATCGGCCCGTTCCTCTGGCAGCTCTCGACGTCGTTCAAGGGTCCGCAGGAGAACATCTACTCGTTCCCGCCCAACCTGATCCCCCGCGAGCCGACGCTGCAGAACTACGCCACGGTCGCCGAGATCGTGCCGGTGTACCTCTACGCCTGGCACTCGCTGCTCGTCTCGGTGGGCACCGTCGTCAGCAACGTGGTGCTTTCGACCTTCGCCGGCTACGCCCTCGGATGCATGCGGTTCCGCGGCAAGTGGATCGTCATGGCCATCCTGCTCTCGACCCTGCTCTTCCCCGGCGAGGTCACGGTGACGAGCAACTTCCTCACCATCCGCTCGCTCGGCCTCGCCGACACCCTGTGGGGCGTGTTCCTGCCCGGCGCCATCAGCGCGATGAACGTGCTGCTCGTCGCCACCGCCTGCCGCATGATCCCGAAGGACGTGCTGGACGCCGCGACGGTCGACGGAGCGACGACCTGGCAGCGCATCCGTCACATCGTGTGGCCCAACATCCGCGGCATGGTCTCGGTGGTCGCGATCTTCGCCTTCATCGGCGCCTGGGACGACTACCTCTGGCCCCTCATCGTGCTCTCCGATCCGTCGAAGTACACGCTCACCGTCGGCATGGCCTACCTCAACAGCAGCTTCTCGGTCGATCCGCGCCTCATCGCGGCGGGCACCATGATCGCCCTCGTGCCGATCGTCATCATGTTCTCGTTCACGCAGCGGTTCTTCTTCAAGGGCGTGCAGGAGGGCGCGGTCAAGGGGTGAGCGACGCCCAGCTCACGCCCGCCGACGGACCCGCTGATCCTCCGTCGTCCCGCCCTCACTCCGGCGTGTTCCGCGGTGACGTGTTCGCCTACTCGTTCGATCCGTCAGCGGGCGAACAGCGGATCGATGTTCCCGGATTCGCGGACGTCGCGATCAGCCCCGACACTCTGCTGCACTGGGCGTTCTACGCAGCCGGCGATGCGGCGACCCTGGCTCCGCATGCCGCCCTCGCGGTGACCGTCGATGTCCGCGGGGACGGCGGCGCGCGGCTCGGCGAGACAGCCGCCGTGCGTGACCGGTACGACTTCGCCATGACCGCCGATGCCCAGTTCGCGGCGCGCTGGAGCATGCCCGAGCAGTGGAACGCCGACACCGTGTCGCTGGCGCCGATGCTCTCCGGCTCGGCCCCGCGCACCTCCGCCACCGTCGAGCTGGTGCTCGGCAGCGGATCCCTGGCGGGGATGAGCGGACTGCCGCCGCTCGTCACGGGATTCGTGCAGGTCATGGTCGAGGAGCAGGTCGAGCAGCAGCATGCCGTCGCCGACCCGCCACCGGTCGAGCGAGTGGACACTCGTCGCGGCAGCCACTCGGGCCCGCGCTTCTCGCGTGGCAACACCATCCCCGCCGTCGCCGTGCCGCACGGCTTCACCTTCGTCACCGCGGCGACCGATGCCTCGGACACGCGCTGGCCGTATCGGCCGAGCATCCACGACGATCCACCCGGGCGACGCCTCGAGGCCCTGCAGTTCTCGCACCAGCCGAGTCCGTGGATCGGCGACCGCTCGGTGCTCCAGCTCATGCCGTTCGACGGGCATCCGGCCTCCGAGCGCGCCGCGCGCCGCCGGTGGATCGCCCCGGGCACCGAGCGAGCCCGCCCCCACGAGTACGCCGCCGATCTCGGTGATGGTCTGCGCGTGGAGATGACCGCGACGTCGCACACTGCCGCCTTCCGCGTGCATGGCGCAGACACTGACGCGATCGTCGGCTTCGTGATCGATCAGCCCACCGATGACGGCGAACTGCACTGGACCGACGGCGGTGGCTTCGAGGGGTGGACGCCCGAGGGCTCCGAGGACTGGGGCAACTCTCCCCGCTGCTACTTCGCGGGCGCCGTGCTTCATGGCGAGGGCGACCCTGCGACGAGTCTGCGCGGCGCCCTCGACGACGACGGACGGGCGCGGGTCGCGGGCTACGTCGCCGGCGACGGGTCGCTCGAGGTGCGCGTGGCCGTGTCATTCCTGTCGGTGGAGCAGGCCAGGCGCAGTCTCGAGATCGAGTGTCCTCTAGGCATCGCATATGACGAGTTGCGAGCGGAAGCCGCAGCCTCCTGGAACCGGGTGCTGGGCCGCGTGACGATCCCGCCGCTCGACGCATCCGAGACCCCGTATCGCCGATTGGCCGACGAGGAGAATCGGAACCGGATCGCCGCCGCATTGCATCGGATGCATCTGTATCCGAACTCCGCCGCCGAGAATGCCGGCACTGCAGAGGCGCCGCGGCATCGCTTCGCCGACGTGTTCGCCCCACGCGCGCCGTTCGGGGAGAGTGAGACGAGCGCGCCGATCGTCGACGGCGAGCTCATCGTGAACAACGGCTATTGGGACACCTATCGCACCGAGTGGCCGGCGCTCGCGCTGCTCGATCCCTCGCTGACCGGCAGACTGCTCGACGGCCAGCTCGAGCAGTACCGTCGCGGAGGGTGGATGGCGCGGTGGAGCGCGCCCGGATATGTCGACAGCATGGTCGGCACCTCCAGCGACCAGATCTTCGCCGATGCCGCCCGGTGGGGCGTGGCGTTCGACCGGGAAGAGGCGTTCGAGAGCGGATGGCGCAACGCCTGCGAACCCGGGCCCGATGCTCGGCGCGGCCGCAAGGGCATCGCACGCGGACGCTTCACCGGCTACATCTCGTCCGAGGTGCCGGAGGGCATGAGCTGGACCGTCGAGAACGCGGTGAGCGACGCGGCGCTGGGCCGGTTCGCCGAGCAGCTGGCCCTCGAGGCCGAACGCGCAGCCGCTCCCGGCTCCGACCGCGATGCCGCTCGCTACCGCTCGTTCGCCCGCTATTTCGCCAACCGAGCACGGTCGTATCGCACACTCTTCGACTCGGAATCCGGGTTCCTCCGCGGCAGGGATGCCGACGGCGACCACGCCCCCGAGTTCGACCCGCGCACCTGGGGAGGCGACAACGTCGAGACGAACGCCTGGGGCATGTCGGTGGGCGCCGTGCACGACGGCGCCGCCCTCGCCGCGCTGCACGGCGGACGTGGGGCATTCGCACAGCACCTCGACGCGCTCTTCGCCGAGCCGGAGACCGCCGACGAGCGATTCGGCGGGGCGTACGGCACCGTCATCCACGAGCAGCGGGAGGCGCGGGCCCTGCGTTCGGGCATGTGCGCGATCTCGAATCAGCCCGCCCATCACATCCCCTTCATGTACGCGTTCAGCGACCGGCCGCGGCGAGCCGGCGCGATCGTGCACGAGCTGGCCGGGCGTCTCTTCGCAGGCGCCCACATCGGACAGGGCTTCCCCGGCGACGAGGACAACGGCGAGATGAGCGCCTGGTGGCTGTGGGCCGCGCTCGGTCTCTATCCGCTCGAGCTCGCGTCCGGCGTGCTGAGGATCGGCTCGCCCCTCTTCGACGACATCCGCGTCGATCGCGCGGACGGCCGCTCGCTGCGCATCCGCTCTCATCGCCGCGAGCCGGGAGCGCACGTGCTGCAGCGTGCCCGACTCGACGGGGTCGACCTGCCCAGGGCCGAACTTCGCGTCGACGCCCTCGCCGGGGATGCGCTCGCCGGGGACGCCCTCGTCGGGGACGTCGAGCTCGAACTGGTCTTCGGAACCGAGCCCGCTGATGCTCTCGAGACGGGTGAGCGGATGACGGACGAGATCGCGCCCTGGTGCCGCGATCTCACGGCAGACACAGGAGACGTCATCGCGTCGGCATCCGTCATCGATGCGGACCGCCTGTTCGACGACGGCGACCCGAGCGGTTCAAGCGGCGTCGTCCTGGCGGCGGGCGAATGGGCAGGATGGCGTTTCGCCGAGCCGCGCGCGGTCTCCGATCTCACAGTGACGATGGCCACCGGCGCCCCCTCGTCTCGGCTGCGATGGGAGGTCCTCGACGCGGACGGATGCTGGGCGGCGGCTCCGACCACCTACGACGCGGAACTCCCGGCCGATCGCACGACCCCGTTCGAGCTGGTGTCGCGCGTCGTGACCCCGGCGATCCGCCTGCGAGCGGATGCCGAGGTCACGATCCGTCAGATCGAGGTCTTCGACCTCGGGTGATGGCCTCGAGCGCGCGTCGTCACTTCGACAGGACGAACGAGAGCTCGGTGACGTTGCCGGCGACGTCGACCACCTGCAGCGTGTTCTCCCCCACGACCGCACCGAAGACACCGGGCTTCACGAAGTTCAGGTCGCTCCACGCGTCGTCCGAGAGGTCCTTGACGACCCCGTTCACGGAGAGCCGGTCGATCTTGCCTTCGTCGAAGAGCTTGTAGCTCACGCGCTGGTAGCTGCCGTGGGTCTCGACCTTGGTGAATCGCGCGCCGTCCTTGATCGTGACGGTCGGCGAGGTGGTGTCGCGAGGCGCCGCCCGGTACTCCGTCGCCTCGCCCTTCAGCGCCTCGGTGATGCCCGAGAGATAGGCCGACTGATCGGTCGCGGTGAGATTGTAGGCGACATAGACGCCGTAGCCGTCGGCGACCGTGCGGGTCGCGAAGTCCTCCGCCGTCGCGGCGCTCGTGTTCGAGAGGTCGATCGCCGCTGCCCCGAGTCGGGTGCGGTCCTCCAGCCCAGGGACGGTGGGCGCGTCATAGGTCGGGTAGTACGGGTTCCAGGCGTAGTCGAGCACGCCGGCCGCGTCGAACAGCGTGAAGTCGGTCGTCGTGTAGCTCGGACCGATCGCATACAGGCTGATGATCTTGTCGGGTCCGAGACGGTCGCGCAGCGCCGTGGCCAGCCATCCGAACGACTGCGGGTTGGGCTGCGGGGTGCCGTTCGCCCCGTATTCGGTCCACTCGTCGTCGAAGTCGATGCCGTCGAGACCATAGGTCGTCACGGCGTCGGCGAGCTGCGCGGCGAATGCATCCGCCTGCGCATAGGAGGTGAAGTTCGCGAATCCCGCACCCTGATGGTTGCCGAGCACCGAGAGCAGCACCTTGGTGCCGTTCTCCTGCACCGGACGGATCTGCGTCTCGGCGTCGTCGAGCGTCTCGGTGACCCGCTCGTTGAGGTGCAGGTACGCCTTCTCGCCGTCGTAGTTGATGTTGGCGGCGAAGATCATGGCCATGTCGATGGCGGCGTCTCCGGACTCGGCAAGGGTGTAGTCGGCGACGTTGGCTAAATCGTTCGAGTTCACCTCGACGTACACGGCGAGCTGTGGGTCGACCGGCTCGGTCGTGTCGGCGGCGGCACCCGTGGTTCCGGCGAGCATGCCGGCAGCAGCGGTGGCGAGCACTCCGAGACCGGCGATGCCCTTTCGGAACCGGTGATTCCTGACGTTCTGGTTCATGACTGATCGTCTCCTTCGGCGTCGTTGTCGAATCCGGTCGCGCCGTCGCGACCTGTCGCCGACTATAGCGCTTAAGTGATGTGACGGGAAGGCAGAGAAGAAGGGGCGGATGCCGCAGCATCCGCCCCTTCTCGACCGCCTGGACCCCTCGCTCAGATGGTCACATCTCCGACGAGATTGACCTGGATGCCCATGCCCGCGAACATCGCGGCCTTCGCGATCAGCGCCTTGTCGGCCGTCTCGGCGTCGGGCGCGTAGACGAGCTGCGCGTGGTTGGCCTTGTGGCGGGCCATGAACTGGTCGCGCGAGATGCCGTGCAGCACGACGTGCGCGATCGGCCACTCCGGGTTCGTGGCATCCTTGCGTCGCTGCGTCTCCTCCGCAGGCAGCTCCACCACGGAGGCGCGGAAGATGTCGGCCTGCAGGATGCCGTCGGCGATGAACACGCGCGACAGCACGATCTCGCCCGGCTTCGAGACGCCGTTGATCGTGGCGCCGCCCGCAGGGAAGAAGACGTGGCCCTGTCGCCAGCCCTCGGCGTTCTGCCATCCGCCGAGATGCGAGGCGGGCACCGAGCCCGAGATCTCGTAGACCCAGACGAACTCTCCGTCGAAGTCCTCGCCCCAGCGCACGTCGTGCAGGGTGTTGTCGGGCACCAGACCCATGGCGCGCCAGACGCGGTCGGTGACGAGGGCGTCGACTGCCACCCCCTCGTCAGCCTCGTTGAAGTGCGGGAAGGCCCGGCCGTCGTGCAGCACGCGCGAACCGTCGCGAGAGGTGACGGGAGGGCGCTCGGTCGAATTCAGGATGCCCTCGGCGAGGTCCGATGCAGGGACGAGGTCCTTCAGGCCCTGCTGGTACTGGATGCCGACAGCGTCGAGCCCGAAATCGTCGGCGATGCGGAGTGCGGCGATATACATCTTCAGCTGCCACTGCACCTGCTCACGGGTCAGCTCGGTGGCGGCATCCTCGCCGTAGCGGAAGGTCATGCCGGCGTCGATCAGCCAGTCGTAGGCGGCATCCGCCTCATCCTCGCCGACCTCGAGCATCTCGGCGTACAGTGCGGACTGCGAGAGGCGCTCCTTGTAGATGCCCGTCTGGTTGAGCAGCTCGTCGTCGAAGATCGCGTTGTACATGCCCATGCAGCCCTCGTCGAAGACGCCGATGATGGCCTTCTCGGCGCGCAGCTCGGCGGCGAGCGCCTCACCCAGCTGCTTCTCGGGGCTGTCCGGCAGCTCGGGCAGAGGACGCACATGCGAGGCGTCATGGGTGATCGACCCGGTCTCCGTCCACTCCCTGATGCCGCTCGTGAACCAGTCGTCGGTGAAGTCGACCGACCAGATCGTGGAATAGGGCTTGCCCATCTTGGTGAGGCCGGCGTTGAGGCCGAGGAGTCCGACCAGGCCGGGCCAGTCCCCGGCGAAGTTCGCGACCGTGAGGATCGGCCCCTCGTGGGTGCGCAGTCCTGCGAGCACGTGGTGCGAGTACTGCCACACGGCCTCGGCGACGATCAGCGGAGCATCCGTCGGGATGTTCTTGAAGACCTCGAGGCCCATGCGCTGGCTCGAGATGAAGCCGTGGCCGGTCTCGGGATCGACGTCGTTGGCTCGGACGACGCTCCAGCCGAGCTGTTCGAAGACGCCGGTGACGCCCGCTTCGAGTTCGACCTGCACGGGCCAGCCGCCCGTGTTCGCGGCTTCGCGCAGGTCGCCGGAGGCGATCAGGTACGCGGTCTTCGGCGCGGACACCGGTCGGGATGCCGTCGTCGGCAGGGTATAGGTCATGACTCGCGTCCTCCTTGATCGCACGTGTCCTGCAACTGTACGTGAAATCGGTTTCAGCACGCAAGCAGTAGGACCGAGCGTCGTCTGCGTCAGTGTGTGGCGGTCGCGGTCGCGCCCGCGCGGGCGGGCTGGACCTCGGCCGGCAGCACCACGGTGCGCGACGGACCACCGGCCCCACCGATGCGCTCGAGCAGCATCCGCGCCGCCCGGACTCCCATCTCGCGTGCCGGGAGGCGCACGACGGTCACCGCTGTGGGCGAGAGGGTGGTGAACGGCAGCGAGCCGATCACCGCCACGCCGACCCGCGGCGGGGTCAGGCCGTGCTCCGTCAGCACCTGGATCGCACCGACGCCGATCAGGTTGTTCCCCGCCACCACCGCGTCCGGCGGCTCCGGGAGCGCGAGCAGCTCTTCCATGGCGCCCCTGCCTCCGTCGACGCGGAAGGTCGCGAAGCGCAGCAGCTCATCGGCATCGACCTCGGGGGCGCGCGCCGCGAGCGCAGACCGCCAGCCGGCAGCGCGCTCTGCGGCCGTGTCGATCCCCTCCGGACCGCCGATGTACGCGACCCTCCGGAATCCGGCGGCGAGCAGCGCCTCGGTGGCCGATGCCCCGGCCTCGCGATTGGCCATGACCACACCGTCGACGTCGTAGACCGTATGCCGATCGACGGCGACGACGGGGCGCCCCGTGTCGAGGATGCCGTCGAGCCTCGTGCGTTCGGACGCGGGGGCGATGATCACGCCCGACATGTGCTCGGAGACCGCGATCTGGAGGTAGGTCGTCTCCTTCTCGGGCTGCGAGTCGGAGTTGCAGAGCACGACCGAGTATCCGGCCTCGGACGCGACGTCCTCGACGCCTCTGGCCATCTCGGTGAAGTAGGGGTTCTCGATGTCGGGGATCACCAACCCGATGACCTCGGACCTCTGCCGCCGCAGATTGCGAGCCGTGCGGTTGGGCGTGAAACGCAGCTGCTCGGCGGCCCGGCGCACCGCCTCGACCTTCGCGGCGGAGACGCTGGTGCCGTTGAACACCCGCGAGACGGTGGCGGGCGAGACCTGCGCGAGTCGAGCGACATCGTAGATCGTGGCCATCGGCACACTGTAACCGGTTTCAGGTCGGCACGGAGAGTTCGTCTGCGCCGGCGCGTCAGTCGGCCAGCATCCGATCCCGCACCTGCCTGCGCAGGACCTTTCCGATGAGCGAGCGGGGCAGCTCGTCGACGACCGTGATGCGCTTGGGCACCTTGTAGGGCGTCAGCCGCGTGCGGCAGAAGTCGCGCAGCGCACCGGTGTCGAGCACAGCTCCCTCGCGGAGCACGACCGCAGCGGCGATCTCCTCTCCCCCGCTCGACCGCGGAAGGCCGACGACCGCGGCCGCGACCACGTCCGGGTGCGCTTCGAGCGCGTCCTCGACCTCACTGGGCGACACGTTGAAGCCGCCCGTGATGATGAGCTCCTTGAGGCGGTCGACGATCGTGACGAAGCCGTCGACCGAGACCTCGGCGATGTCGCCTGTGCGCAGCCATCCGTCAGACAGCAGGACATCGGCGGTGTCGCCGGGACGGCGCCAGTACCCCTGGAAGACCTGCGGGCCGCGGATGAGCAGCTCGCCTCGTTCGCCGACGGGCAGGTCGACGTCGGTGTCGGCGGGGTCGACGACGCGGATCTCGGTGCTCGGGAAGGGCACTCCGACCGTGCCAGGGCGCCTGCTCCTGCCCATCGGGTTGCCGAGCGCGACGGGCGAGCTCTCGGTCATGCCATAGCCCTCGACGAGCAGACCGCCGGTGGCCTCCTCCCACCGCTGCACTGTCGCGACGGGAAGGCTCATCGCCCCGGAGATGGCGAATCGGACGGTCGAGAGGTCGATGGTCCCCCGCGATGCGGCTCGGGCGAGCTGGTCATAGATCGGCGGGACCGCGGGCAGGAACGTGGGCGGACTGGTGCGGGCCGCCTTCGTGACCAGGCCGAGGTCGAACGTCGGGAAGAGCACCAGCTTCGCGCCGATGCTCATCGCGAAGGTCAGGCACAGCGTCATGCCGTAGGCGTGGAACAGCGGCAGCACGCCGTAGAACGTCTCCTCGCCGTCGACCAGACCGGGCACCCATGCCTGGCCCTGCATCGCGTTGGCGCGCAGGTTCGCGTGAGTGAGGACCGCGCCTTTGGGCGTGCCCGTGGTTCCGCTCGTGTACTGCAGCAGGGCTGTGTCGTCGAGCGTCGGGCCGGCGACCTTGCGCGAGAGCGGCCGATGGTCGACCAGCTTCTTCCAGGCCTCTGCTCGCCGTGTCCGCGGGGTGGCCGTCAGCTTCGCGCGCGCCGCGCGCGCCTTCGGGATGGGCAGGCGCAGCAGCATCCGCTGAGCGGCGGGCATCGCCTCGGTGAGGTCGACGCTCACGATGTGCTCGACTCGCAGATCGGAGGGGAACTCGGCGATCGTGTCGACCGTCTTGTCCCAGACGATCGCGACCTTCGCTCCGTGATCCTCGAACTGGTGCCGCAGCTCCCTCGCCGTGTAGAGCGGGTTGTGCTCGACGACGATCGCTCCCAGGCGCAGCGCCGCGTAGAACGCCACGACGTGCTGCGGGCAGTTCGGCAGGACGAGGGCGACCCGGTCGCCCTTGTGCACGCCCAGGCGCCTCAGCCCCTCGGCAGCGCGTGCGATCTGGTCGCCGAGCTCGCGGTAGGTCGTGACCGCACCGAAGAACTCGAGCGCCGGTCGACGAGCGAAAGCGGCGATGCTCGCCGACATCATCTCCGGCAGCGTCTGCGTCGGAGCGTCGATCTCGGCGGGCACACCGTCCGCGTAGGAGTCGAGCCATGGCCGGGATTCATACGGGGAGTCGGACATGGGTCCATCCTGCCCCGACCGGCTGTGAGCCGGCCCGCCCCACGCGGCGCGAGATGCGAGCGGCTAGCTGTGCGCCGCCACCACCTGCGCGACGGCGCGACGCTCGTCGTCCGTCGGCTCGGCGATCGCCATGCGGCAGTGGGTGTCGACCACATCGAGCACGCGGTAGGCCTCTTTCATCCGCGCCATGTCGCCGCCGATGAGCGACACGACATCGTCGACCGCGGCCTGCGCGACCGCGATGGCGTCGGCATCGCCGGAACGGCCGGCGTCGGCCAGGGCACGGAAGGGCTTCGGGGTGACCGAGGAGACGCCCGAGACGACACCCTGGGCACCCACCTGCACGGCCGCGATCAGGTCGCGGTCGGCGCCGGTGTAGAGGTCGAAGTCGGCGGGCACCGCGGCCCTGTAGGCGGCGATGTCGTCGAGCGACAGCTCGCTGATCTTCGCGCCCACGATGTTCGGCAGCGCGGCAAGCCGCGTCAGCAGCTCGACCGACACCGGATTCCCGCTGCGCGCGGGATAGATGTAGACGTAGAGACGACCATCGCCGATCGCGCTCGACAGGGCCTCGTAGTACTCGAAGATCGACTCGTCCGTGGCCTTGAGGTAGTAAGGGGTGAGGGCGGCGAATTCGGTCGCACCCAGTCCCTTCGCGATCTCGACGAGACGCAGCGCCTCGAAGGTGCTCGGCTGGCCGACGTGCACGACGACGCGCATGCGGTCCTTCAGCTCGGCCAGCGCGGCCTCGACGATCGCCGCGAACTCGGTCGCGTCGACGGCAGGGAACTCGCCCGTGGTGCCGAGGACGAAGGCGCCCTCGTTGCCCGATTCGGCGACGAAGCGGAAGATCGCTCGCGATCCCTCGAGGTCGAGTGCGCCGTCGCTGTGGAAGGCTGTGGGCACGGCGGTGAGGATGTCGTAGCGGGTCACTTCTCGTTCTCCTTGGAGTTCTTACGGGTCTTGCGCGGGCGCCTCGTGGCGGCCGGGACGCTGCGGACGGTCGACGTGAGCAGGTCGGGGTCGGCGGCGAGCTCGCCGTGCGCCTTCTCGATCTGCTCCCGGCTCTCGGCATCGAGGATCGAGTCCTCGAGTGAGCCGCGCTCGGCACGGGGTGTGCGGGCCGCGCGGATCGCCGGCATGACGATCGAGAGCACGGCGAGCGCGAGCAGCACGATCGCGATCGGACTGACGACCTCGAAGAACGGCCGCGTGGGCAGGATCGCCAGCGTGCGAGCCAGGTTCTCCTCGGCCAGGGGGCCGAGCAGCAGGCCGAGCACGATCGGCCCGGCCGGCACCTGCACCCGCTTGAGCAGCACTCCGATGACACCGAACACGAGCATCGTGACGACGGTCGACAGGCTGTTCGAGGTGGCGTATGTGCCGATGATGCAGAAGATCAGGATGCCGCTCCACAGGTAGGGCTGCGGCACATCGAGCAGCTTCACCATGCCCTTCATGCGCACGAGGCTCAGCCCGAGGGAGAGCAGGGTCGCGACGAGCATGATGCCCACGATCGAGACGACGAGGTCGGGGCGGTTGGTGAACAGCGTGGGTCCGGGGGTGATGCCCCAGATGATCATCGACCCGATCATCACCGCCATCACCGAGTCGCCGGGGATGCCGAGGGCCATCGTGGTCGTGAGGGAGCCGCCGAGCGTGGCGCTGGACGCGGTGTCGGATGCCGCGACGCCCTCGATCGAGCCCTTGCCGAACATCTCGGGGTGCTTCGATGCCTTGCGGGCTCGTTCCCATCCGATCAGACCGGCGATGTCGCCACCGGCTGCCGGGATGAGCCCGACCCCGAGACCGACGGCGCCGCCGACCGCGGTGGCTCGACCGCTCTGCTTCAGCTCGGCGCGATTCGGCCACCAGCGGCCGAGGCTCGAGATCGGGCGCACGTGCGACTTGCGATACGTGAGCAGCTGGTCGAAGAGCTCGGCGATGCCGAAGAGTCCGATGATCACGGCGATGAAGTTGACGCCCTCGACCAGCTCGAGCACTCCGAAGGTGAATCGCTGGTCCGCCGTGGCGGCATACGTTCCGACGGTGCCGAGCATGAGGCCGAAGAGACCCGCGAGGATGCCCTTGAGCATCGACTTCGACGAGATCCCGATCATGATCGCGATGCCGAAGACGACGAGCGCGAACAGCTCGGGCGACTTGAAGTAGTCGCGGGCGAAGCTGGCGATCGGCACGGCGGCGACGGCGAAGAGCACGAGGGAGGCGAGGATGCCGACGGCCGAGACGATCGCCGAGATCGTCAGCGCGAGACCGGCTCGCCCCTGCTTCGCCATCGGATAGCCGTCGAGAGTCGTCGCGATCGACGCGGGAGTGCCGGGGGTGTTGATGAGGATCGACGGCACGCGGTCGCCGAAGTTCGCGGCGACGTAGATCGTCAGCAGCACCGCGAGGCCCTGCACGGGCTCCAGCGTGAGCGTGAATCCTGCGGCGAGAGCGACCGCCATGGTCGCGGTGATGCCGGGGAAGGCGCCGACCATGAAGCCGAGCAGCAGCCCGACGAGCATGTACAGCAGGATCGAGATGTCGAGGAGCGAGTTCAGCCCCTCCATGAGCGCGTTCACAGCGGGATCCTCAGGAGCATGCCGAACACCACGTAGACGAACGCGGTGACGGAGACGGAGTAGATGATCAGGCTCAACCACCGGCGGTGCCCGTAGAGGAGCATGAGAGCGGCCATCAGCACGGCGGCGGCGATCGGGAAGACCTCGATGCGGTAGCCGAAGAGGATGACGGATCCGAGCGACCACACCGCGATGAAGGCCCCGGCGATCAGCAGGGTGGCGATGACGCGGACCACGCCGCCCGGCTGGATGCGGTCGAGGTCTTCGCGGCCGGGAGCGGGACGGGTGATCGCCAGAGCCAGGATCACGAGCGAGACGACGACCGCCGTGACCGCGAGGACCATGGGCCAGAAGCGCGCGTCGATCTGTCCGGGCAGTGCCTCTCGGCGCAGCGGGATCTGCGTGGCCAGGAAGAGATAGCCGGCGCTGAACGCCAGGGCGACGGCGCCGAAGACGATCTCGAGCGGTCGCGAGGGCGGTGCCCCCTGGTGCGCGTCCTGCTCGATCGCAGGAGTGACATCGGCGTGGGACATGGTGCTCCTTCCCTGGTCTGACGTGCGGCGACGGACTGCGGGGCCGGCGTGCGGCCGACCCCGCAGTCGGAGCCGGTCAGCCCAGGAGGTCCTTGAACAGGTCGAACTGCTCGTTCACGAACGTCGTCCACTCGGCCGAGTCGCGGTAGACCACGAGGTTGCCGGCATCCTTCTGGAACTGCTGGTAGGTGTCGGACTCGACGGCCTCCTTGACGGCGGCCTCGAGCTCGCTCTTCACGTCATCCGGCAGGCCCTTCGGGGCGTAGATGCCGCCCCAGCCGCCGAAGACCACGTCTTCGCCGATTGCCTCGTCGGCTGTCGGCACGTCCTCGGCGTCGGGGTGACGCTCGTCGTTGAGGACTGCGAGGATGCGCACGGCCTCGCCCTGCGCGAGAGCCTCGCCCAGGCCGGACACGGCGGCGACGGTCTCACCGGAGGCGGCGGCGGCGACGGCCGTCGCTCCACCGTCGTAGGGAACCGGCGTGAACGCGGCGCCGGTCGCGTCGCCGAGGCCGATCGTCGCGGCCTCCCAGATGGAACCCGCGCCGGAGTTGGCGACGGTCACGGCGCCGGCCTCGGCCTGGGCGACCAGGTCTTCCAGAGTCTCGATGCCGCTGTTCGCGCCGACCGTGACGACACCGGGGGCGAGCATGATCTGGCCCAGCAGGTCGAAGTCCTCGGGCAGCACGTTCGCGCTCTGCGTGGTGTTGAGCATCGCGATCTCGACCGGGGCGAACCCGATGACGTAGCCGTCCGGATCCTGCGATCCGACGTATTCCATCGCGAGAGCTCCTGCCGCACCCGGCATGTTCTCGGGGATCACGCTGACGCCGAGGATGCCCTCGAGCTCGGTCGCGAGGGCACGCGACGACAGGTCGGATCCACCGCCCGGGTTCGCCTGGATGATCAGACGGATGTCATTCTCGGGAAAGGCGGATTCCGCGTCTTCACCCTCTTCGACCTTCGTGCAGGCCGACAGGACGAGAGCGGTGGCGGCGACGGCCGCGAGAGCGGCGGCGGCCCGGGTGATGCGCTTGCGGGGCATCTTTGCTCCTCTACGTGGGTCGACCTTGTTGTCGACCCCCTGACCGTATCAGTGTTGACTGTTAACAGTCAACACTGATACCGGTATACAACTCTCCGCCACCGCCTGTCATCCGCGCCCCGGCAGGTGCGAGTATGAGAGCAGCTACGAGGGGAGCGGAGCAATGTTCGATGAACGCAGACGCCAGCAGGCACTGGAGGAACTCGGGATCCTGGACACACCACGGGATGAACGAGTGGATCGGGTCGCCAGGCTGGCTCAGCAGATGTTCGGTATGCCGATGGTGAGCGTCTCGCTCCTGGACGGCGACCGCCAGTGGCGCAAGTCGGAGATCGGACTCGGCGGGCGAGAGGCGCCCCGACAGGATTCGTTCTGCGACTACACGGTCGGCCAGGACCGCACGGTGGTGATCGAGGATGCCAGCGCGACCGAGAACTTCGCGGCGAATCCGTTCGTGGTCGGTGATCCGCACCTCCGGTTCTACGCCGGGCACCCGCTGCACGCACCCGGCGGCGAACCGGTGGGAACGCTGTGCGTCCTCGACACCGAGCCGCACACCTTCTCGGAGGCGCAGCGCGACCTGCTGCGCGACCTCGCCTTCTGGGTGCAGACCGAGCTCGCGGCCGACGCCGAGCTCGATCAGGCCACTCTGATCCAGAGCGCGCTGCGACCGCACTCGCTCCCCACCATCGCCGGCTACACGATCGCGGGCGGGGGCGCCTCGCGTGGCCGCCTGGCGGGTGACTTCTACGACCTCCGCCTCCACGGCGGCGCGCTGCGCATCACCCTCGCCGACGCGATGGGCAAGGGCACGGGTCCCGCCATCGTCGCCGCGGGCGTGCGCGCCTCACTGCGCACCGCTCCCGAGCGCAGCATCGCCGAGGCCGTCGCCGACGCCGACCGGCTGCTCGAGGAGGACCTCTCCGATACGACGATGTTCGTGACGGCGGTCCACGCCGAGCTGCAGCCCGAGACCGGCGATCTCGAGGTGATCGACGCCGGGCACAGCCTCGCGTTCATCCTCCGAGCCGACGGCTCGTGGGAGCACCTTCGCTCGACCGGCCTCCCCCTGGGGATGGGCGCCGCCCTTCCGGACCAGGATGCTCGGGAGTCCCGGAGCACGCGCCTCGAACCCGGAGACGCCTTCGTGTGCTGCAGCGACGGCCTGCTCGACGTGCTCGACGCCGATGACCCGTTCGCCCACGTGGCCCGCGTGCTCGACGCGCTCGGTCCCGATGGGGCGATCAACGAGGCGCTGCAGCTCATCTCGGACGATCGAGCGACCGACGACATCACCGTGGTCGTGGTGCGGCGCGACGCATGACCGCCCGCTTCGCCGCGATCCGCATCATCGCGGTGCTGTCGGTGCTGCTCGGTGTGAACTACGTCGCGTGGCGCTGGCTCGAATCGGTGAACTGGTCGGCGTGGTGGATCGCCGTGCCCCTGGTGATCGCAGAGACCTACAGCCTGATCGACACCTTCCTCTTCTGTCTCACGATGTGGCGGGCCAAAGAGCGGCCGGCTCCCGTGTCGCCGCCTCAGGGCACGGTCGACGTGTTCATCGCGACGTACAACGAGCCGATCGAGCTCGTGATGACGACCGCCCGAGCAGCGCGCGGGATCGCCTATCCGCACACCACCTGGATCCTCGACGACGGTGCCCGACCCGAGCTCGAGCGGGCCGCCCGCGACGCCGACATCGGCTACCTCACCCGCTCCGACGACTGGATGGGCAAGCCCCGTCACGCGAAGGCGGGCAACCTCAACAGCGCGCTCTTCGAGACCGACGGAGAGTTCCTCCTCATCCTCGACGCGGATCAGATCCCCGATCCGCTGATCCTGCACCGCACGCTCGGGTACTTCGCCGACGACCCGGAGGTCGCCGTGGTGCAGACCCCGCAGTGGTTCGTCAACGTCGACGAGGCCGATCCGCTCGGCAGCCAGGCGCCGCTGTTCTACGGCCCGATCCAGCAGGGCAAGGACGGCTGGAACGCGGCGTTCTTCTGCGGATCGAACGCCGTGCTCCGTCGCGACGCCCTGATGCAGCTCGGCATCATCGGCTACGTGCGCGAGGTGACGGACACCGCGGCTCGCGCGCTACGCACCTCCGAGACCCTGGTCGAGAAGGAGATGCGCTCGGCATCCGATCCCGAACTCCGTCGCGAGCTTTTCGCACTGCACGTGACGATCGGCCAGAGCCGTCGTGATCTCGCCGGCGGGGCGCCCGTGCGCGAGGTCGCCGACGCGGTGCTGGCTGCGGTGCACAACGCCTCGGTGATCCTGGTCGCCAAGGATCTCGCCGGCATCAGATCCGACCTCGCGGAGCTGGGCTCCCTGCCGATCGCCCACGATGCGCAACTCGACGCGATCGTCGTCGACGAGGCGGGCCTGACGGCGCTCGCCCAGTCGGATCTGTCGCCGATCACTGCTCTCGACGCCGTACGAGCGCTGCTCGACGCTCTCCGCCTCGACCGCGGCGACGAGGCGCAGCCGATCCTTCCGCTCGCCACGATCTCGGTCACGGAGGACATGGCCACCGCGATGCAGCTGCACTCGCTCGGCTGGCGCAGCGTCTACCACCACGAGATCCTGGCGAAGGGCCTCGCGCCCGAGGATCTGCGGACGATGCTGACGCAGCGCCTGCGCTGGGCACAGGGCACGCTGCAGGTGATGCTGCGCGACAACCCGCTCGCGAAGCGCGGACTGTCGATCGGGCAGCGGCTGATGTACTTCGCCACGATGTGGAGCTATCTCTCGGGGTTCGCCGCCGTGATCTATCTCACGGCGCCGGTCGTCTACCTGGTGTTCGGCGTGCTTCCCGTGACCGCCTGGTCGGTCGACTTCTTCGTGCGGTTCCTGCCCTACTTCCTCGTCAACCAGCTGCTGTTCCTCGTGGTCGCCAAGGGGCTGAGAACCTGGCGCGGGCAGCAGTATTCGCTCGCGCTGTTCCCGGTCTGGATCCGCGCATGCTGGACGGCGTTCGCGAACGTGGTCTTCGGCCGCCCCCTGTCGTTCGCCGTGACGCGCAAGGACGGACGGGATCCGCGAGGAGTGCCGTGGCGCGAGATCTGGCCGCAGCTGACCGCGATGGTCGTGCTCAGCGTGGCGCTCGTGATCGGCATCACCCGCGTCGTCATCGGAACGGGCGACGGCACCGGCACCCTGGTCAACACGGTGTGGGTGCTGTACGACCTCGTCGTGCTCAGCGCCATCATCCAAGCCGCCCGCTACCGCGGACCGGCCCGAACCCTCGAGGAGGAGAACCATGGATCTCAGCACTGACATCAGGGACGGCTTCGCCGTGATCTCCCTGTCCGGACGCCTCACGGCGACGGGAGCACCGCTGCTCCGCAAGGCGGTGAACGACCTCGTGGCCGGAGGCGAGTCGAGGATCGTGATCGACATGGCCGACCTGCAGTTCGTCGATTCGTCGGGGCTGGGAGCCCTCGTCGGCGGTCTGAAGAGCGCCAGGGTCGCCGGCGGCGATCTGCGCATCGCGGCAGTGCCCGAGGCGGTGCGGACGGTGCTGCACCTGACGAATCTCGACCGCGTGCTGCTCGACCACCCGACACCCGAGACGGCGTTCGATGGGCGTTGAGGAGCGCCGGGCGCACGTCGCGGGCCTCGCCGGCCCCGCCTTCGTCGAGCACGTCCTCGACGCCCTGGACGCCCTCTGGGAGTCCGCCCCGCATGTGGCGCCCGAGGACCGCACGCTGTTCGCACTGGCGGTCAGCGAGGTGTCGACGAACATCGCCACGCACGCTGACGCGCAGGGCGAGCCGGATGTCGGCATCACCGTCGAGGTCGACATCGAGGTCGGCGCCGACGACCTCGTCGCGACCTTCGTCGACACGGCCGATCCGGCCAGGATCGACTGGGATGCGGTCACGATGCCCGGCGTCGACAGCGAGAGCGGACGCGGCCTCGCCCTGTCGAGCGCTGTGCTCGACGATTTCGAGCACAGCGGCGATGCGACCGGCAACACCTGGGTGCTGCGTCGTCGCCTGACGCCTCCCGCCTGATCCGGACGGAGATCTGTCGGAGACCGTCAGAGATCCGACGCGCAGGCGCCGTCAGGCGGGTCGGTCGGCGAGCTCGCTGAGCATCCGGTCGCGTGCGCCGTCGAGGTGGGCCGTGAGCACCGCCGCAGCCTCGTCGGGGCTGCCGGAGCGCATCACCTCCATGAGCTTCATGTGGTCGTCGGACGACTCGTGGAGGTCGTCGTCGTGGTTGATGGTCACCTCGAGGAGCGACGCGAAGGTCGGCAGGTACTGACTCCACGCGCCCTGCAGACGCGGATGGTCGGCGAGGACGTAGATCTCGGAGTGGAACTCGAGGTCGGCGGCGACGAAGGCGGCGTGATCGCCCCTGTCTGCGGCCTGACTCATGCGATCGACCGCAGCCGCCATCGATGCCCAGCGCTCGTCGTCCTCCACCCTCATGGCGCGCGACAGCGCGAGCTGCTCGAGGGCGCCGCGCAGACTGTAGAGCTGATCCACGTCGTCCTGCGAGAGCCCGGTGATGTACACGCCCCGAGGGCGCTGCACTTCGACGAGCTTCTCGAAGCTGAGCTGGGTGAGGGCGTCGCGGATCGGCCCCCTGCTCACCGAGAACTCCTCGGCGAGGGCCTCCTCGGTGATGCGCGCGCCGGGCGAGAGCTCGCCGCGCACGATGCGCTGACGCAGGACCTGCGCCACCTGCGCGCCGAGGGACTCTCCGCGCTTGACGGTCTGTGTCACGGTGACCTCCTGTTAACTGTTGACAGGATACACACCGACGGGGGAACGCCCCGTGGGGCGCTCCCCCGCACGCTCAGCTGAGCCAGGCGGGAACCCGACCGCGCAGGAGGGCGCCGTCGAGCGAGAAGCGGCCCGCACCGGTGAACGCGAGCGCAAGGGCCGCGACGCCGAGAACCGCGACGAACTCGTAGCCGCCCTCGCCGACCCAGAGGCCCGCCGGAAGGTGCACCGCGAACAGGGCCACGATCATGTCGATCGCGAGCAGGATGCCGACGGGGCGCGTGAAGAGTCCCAGCGCCAGCAGGATGCCGCCGATCAGCTCGATGAAGGCGACGACCGGAGCCGCGATCTCGGGCAGAGGGATGCCCATGCCCGCGAAGCTGCCGATGGTTCCGGGGAGGGTGTACTCGAAGATCTTCTGCGCTCCGTGAGCGGCGAAGACGGCGCCGACCACGACGCGGAGGACGAGCAGTCCCAGCGAGGCGGCGGCAGAGGGGCGGGTGGTGTTCGTCATGAGGAGGTGTTCCTTCGTGGCAGGACACCGCGCGCCAGGCGCGGAGCAGGGGCGATCCCTGCATCCACGCTATGAAGACGACTTTTCCGTCTCCTGTACGAGTCGCGGGGCAGACTGCCGCCGCGTTCTCTTCCGTAGACTCGCCGGATGGCATGATGCGCGATATACGGGAACATCGGGCACAGCCGGAAAGGGGCAGAGGCGAAGGTGAGGGCACGATCGGTGTTCGGCGTGCTGCGCCTGACGACAGCAGCCGTCTGCACCGTCGCCCTCGTGCACCGCCTCTTCTGGGGTCTGAGCTCGCGGACGATCGCCGGCGAGAACTTCTTCGCCTATCTCACCGTGCAGTCCAACTGCGCCCTCGTGGTCGTGCTGCTGATCGGCACGGTGCTCGCCTTCATCCGGGCGACGGACCCCCGCTGGTTCACCGTGGCTCTGGCCCTCGTGCTCACCTGGACCATCACGGCAGGGCTCGCCTTCGCGCTCATCGTCTGGCAGGCGGGTCTGCGCGGCATCCGCGTCGACGTGCCCTGGTCGGACCAGGTGCTGCACTTCTACCTGCCGGCCTGCACCGCCCTCGCCTGGGTGCTCACCCCCGGGCACCGCGGGGTGCCGTGGTGGGTGGTGCCGACGGCACTCACCTTCCCGCTCGCCTGGGGCGGCGTCACCATGTGGCGCGGACCGTCGGTGGGCTGGTACCCGTATTACTTCCTCGACCCGCGGCAGGTGTCCGGCCCGCCCGAGTTCCTGATCACCAGCGCAGTGGCCCTGGCGATCTTCGCTCTCGTCGCGACGGTGATCGTGCTCGTCAGCAGGATGCGACGGCGCGGCCACGAGCGGCCGGAGGTCTGAGCGCGCTCGTGCCGGCAGGATCAGGCTCGCGTGATCAGGCAGGGGGCGAGCAGGCTCGTGCGATCAGGCAGGGGCGCTGAGGAAGGGCGCGAGCGAGGCGATCGCGGCCTCGACCGCCTTCTGGTCGTTCAGCTCGGCGAATGTGCCCGCCGCTTCTCCGCCGACGATGCCCACCACGACGTTCTCGCCGGTGGCCGGTGCGAGGTTGATCCACGTGCGGATCAGCGCATCGCCGCCGACCACATGCCAGAGCGTGGCGGCGGAGGCACCCGCTGCATCGGCGCCGTCCTCGGGCTCGGGCTCGGGCTCGGGCTCGGGCTCGGCCACGATCAACGGATCCTCGAAGCGCAGCCACACCGTCTCGATGCGCCCCATGCCGAGTTCGGCGATCGCTCCGCGGTGACCGAAGGGCAATGCGGGAGAGAACTGCAGGCCCTCGCTCTTCAGCACACCGAGCGGCACCGTGATCAGCACGCGGTCGAACGACAGCGATTCGCCCGAGGCGATGCCGAGGCTGACTCCCGCTTCGTCGTAGGCGACGCGACTGACCGGCGACGAGAGGCTCAGCTTCGCACCCTCGAGCAGCCCCTCGATCGCCGGGGTGAGGTCGCCGAGTGGCGCCAGCATCTCGTCGACCGGCAGTCGCGGGGGGAACCACGTCGAGACATCGGACGCATCGGCGCCGGCACTGGCGGCCACCGAGGCGAGCAGTGCTGCCAGCCCCGGCTCCTCGAGGTCGGCACCCGCCGCCGCGAGCGCGTCGTCGAGAGACGCGTCGGTCAGGCCCTGCTGGGTAGTCGCTATGGCGGCCTGCACCGGCTCGATCGGCACCGGCTCGACGTCGCCGTCGGTCGACCGCCACAGCGAGCCGGTGACCGGAACCGTGCGGATGTCGAGGGCGTTGAGAGCGTCGAGCAGGACGTCGTCGGAGGACCCGAGCAGCCAGCCGCCCAGCTGAGCGGGGAACGGCCAGGCCTTGTCGTCGACCACGGACTGGACGCGTCCGCCGACGCGGTCGCGGGCCTCGAACACCGTGACCTGCAGCCCCTCGGCGACGAGGCGAGCTGCGGCGGCCGCACCCGCGAGTCCTGCACCGACGATCGCCACACGCTCACCGCTGTCGGCCGCGCGGAGGAGCTGATCGGCGGCCCGGTCTCCAGATCGGAGCGCAGCCGCGATCGTGCCCGGCGCGTCGACATCCGTCGCCTCGCCGGAGATGAACAGGCGGTCGTCGATCGGCTCGGCCAGCGCCTCGCGGGCACTGGCCTGCGTGCCGACGGGAGTGAAGCTCGCGGCGCCCAGCGCGAACGGGTCGGTCGTCCAGGAGCTGCGGGCGAACGCCGCGGGCGTGATCGACCCGGCGGTCGGCTTCGGAGTCGGCGAGCGATCGGGCGTGGGAGACGGCGCCGGCTCGGGCGTGCAGGAGGCCAGCAGGACTCCCAGGACACCGGCTCCGGCGCCGATCAGCAGTGTGCGACGCGTCATCCTCATCGTGTCGCAACGATACCGCGCGCGGGTGGACGACGCGTGCCGGCTGCACCCTGCGAGCCGCGAGCTGTCAGCCCCGGCCGCTGCCCGGATGCCAGAGCACGACCTCGGCCGATCGACGCATGCGGCGACCACTGGGCATCGGGATGACACCGGCGGATCCTGCTGCGAAGACGCGCATGCCCGGGCGGTTCTCACGCTCGGCGCGCAGAGCGGCGTCGAGTTCGGCGACGCGGCGGCGCAGCATCCGGTTCTCGTCTTCGAGGTCGAGAAGGCGTGCGATCGCAGGAAGGCTGACGCCTTCCGACGACAGCTGAGCGACTTCGCGGAGCTGCTCGATGTTGCGGGTCGAATATCGGCGTGAGCCGCCGGACGTCCGGCCGGGCACGACGAGCCCGATGCGGTCGTACTGTCGCAGGGTCTGCGGGTGCAGCCCCGAGAGCTGGGCGGCGACGGCGATCGCGAACACCGGGGTGTCGGCATCCATGTGCTGGTCAGCCATGTTCCCTCACCTCTTCCTCGGTGTTCGCGTTCGTCATCATCAGGTGTTGCGGTTCTCTAGCGGCGGGCCTTGGCCATCAGGTCTGCCCGCGGATTCTCCGAGGGCTCGAGCGCCTGGAACTTCTCCAGCGCCTCCCGAGCGGCTTCATCGAGGTGCGACGGCACCGCGATCTGCAGCTCGGCGAGCAGGTCGCCGGTGCCCTTCGAGGTCGTGACCCCACGCCCCTTGACGCGCAGAACGCGTCCGGACGGCGTACCGGGCGCGACACGGAGCTTGACCGTGTCGCCGCTCAGAGTGGGAACCTCGATGGTCGCGCCGAGGGCGGCCTCCGTAAAGGTCACCGGCACGATGACGCGCAGGTTCAGCCCCTCACGGGTGAAGACGGGATGCGGTCGCACAGCGATCTGGACCACCACGTCGCCGCTCTCGCCACCGTCGGGCGAGGGACGCCCGCGGCCGCGCAGCCTGATCTTCTGACCGTCGGCGACGCCCGCGGGGATCTTGACCTTGAACGGCTTGCCGTCTTCGCCCTGCAGGGTGATCGTCTCGCCCTGCACGGCCGTCACGAAGTCGAGCGTGGTGCGCGCCGTGACGTCGGCCCCCTTCTGGGGTCCGCCGAAACCGCGGTATCCGCCGGAGGTCTGCCCGAACCGACCGGAGCCGAACGAGCCGCCCTGACCCTGGTTGAACATCGCGAAGATGTCCTCGAAGTCGGCGGACTGCTGCTGCCCGCGCCCCTGCTGCCCGAACCGGCTGAAGACGTCTTCGAAGCCGCCCGCGCCCGCGCCGCTCGCCGTGAAGCGTGCGCCCGAGCCCATCGCGCGGATCTCGTCGTACTCCTTGCGCTGTTCGGCGTCAGAGAGCACGGAGTACGCCTCGCTGACCTCTTTGAACTTCGCCTCCGCCTTCTCATCACCCTGATTGGAATCGGGGTGATACTTGCGAGCGAGCTTGCGGTACGTCTTCTTGAGATCAGCGTCGCTGACGTCCTTCGTGACCCCGAGGGTCTTGTAGAAGTCCTTGTCGAACCAGTCCTGGCTAGCCATCGATCACCTACTCTGCGGGTACGGCGACGACGACCTTCGCGGGACGCAGCTCGACGTCACCGAGGCGGTAACCCACCTCGACGACCTCGAGCACCGTGGTCTTGTCGGCGCCCGGGGTGGGCTGCTGGAAGATCGCCTCGTGACGCTGCGGGTCGAATTCCTCGCCCTTCTCGCCGTACGAGACGACACCGAGACGCTCGACGACCGCGCGCACCTTGCCGGCGATGACGGCGAAGGGAGTCCCCTCGACCAGGTCACCGTGCTGCGCGGCGCGGTCGAGATCGTCGAGCACGGGGATGAGGCCCTTGGCGGCCTCGCCCTTCGCTCGCTCGATCTCGACCTGGCGCTGCTCTTCGGTGCGGCGGCGGTAGTTGGCGTATTCGGCCTGGAGGCGCTTGAGGTCGTTCAGCAGCGTCGACTCCAGGTCGGCGAGCACAGCATCCTCTGCTGCGGCCTCGCCGGTCTGGGTGGCGCCGAGGATGTCATCGACCGTCAGATCGTCGGGGGCGCCGTCGACCGGCGTCTCGTCGGATCCTTCTGCGGCCGCGGCCTCGCGCGAGTCGGGATTCTGCGGCGCGGGGCCGGATGCCTGAGCATCCGACCCCTCGCTGCGAACCTCGTCGTCACCTTCGAAGTTCTTGTCCGTCATGATTACTTCTTCTCGTCCTCGTCGTCGACGACCTCGGCGTCGATGACGTCCTCGTCGGAGGAGGTGTCATCGGCCGGAGCCTCGCCCGCGGCGTCGGCGCTCGGAGCGCCCTCTGCCTGGGACTGTGCGTAGATGGCCTCGCCGATCTTGCCCTGCGACTGGTTCAGCTTGTCGAACGCGGTCTTCACGGCCTCGTCGTCGTCGCCGGCCAGAGCCGTCTTCAGAGCGTCGACGTCGGCCTTGACCTCGGTCTTGACATCTTCGGGCAGCTTCTCGTCGTTCTCGGTGATCAGCTTGTCGATCGAGTACGCGAGCGTCTCGGCCTGGTTGCGGACCTCGGCGGCCTCGCGGCGTGCCTTGTCTTCAGCCGCGTGCTCCTCGGCCTCGCGCACCATGCGCTCGATGTCCTCCTTCGACAGCGACGAGCCGCCGGAGATGACGATCGACTTCTCCGTGCCCGTGCCCTTGTCCTTGGCGGACACGTGCACGATGCCGTTGGCGTCGATGTCGAACGTCACCTCGATCTGCGGGATGCCGCGGGGAGCCGGGGCGATCCCGGTGAGCTCGAACGTTCCCAGCGGCTTGTTGTCGCGGGTGAAGTCGCGCTCGCCCTGGAAGACCTGGATCGCGACGGACGGCTGGTTGTCGTCTGCCGTGGTGAAGGTCTCGCTGCGCTTGGTCGGGATGGCCGTGTTGCGCTCGATGAGCTTGGTCATCATGCCGCCCTTGGTCTCGATTCCGAGGCTGAGGGGCGTGACGTCGATGAGCAGCACGTCCTTGCGCTCACCCTTGAGGACACCGGCCTGGAGGGCTGCGCCCACGGCGACGACCTCATCGGGGTTGACGCCCTTGTTGGCCTCCTTGCCGGTCTCGCGCTTGACGAGCTCGGCGACGGCGGGCATACGGGTCGATCCACCCACGAGCACGATGTGATCGATGTCGGCGACCTTGATGCCGGCTTCGCGGATGACATCCTCGAACGGCTTCTTGGTGCGGTCGAGGAGGTCCTTGGTGAGGTCCTCGAACTTCGCGCGGGTGATGGTCTCGGAGAGCGAGACGGGACCCGACTCGGTCAGCGACAGGTAGGGCAGGTTGATGCTGGTGCTGGTCGAGGAGGAGAGCTCCTTCTTGGCCTGCTCAGCCGCCTCCTTGAGACGCTGCAGCGCGATCTTGTCGCCCGAGACGTCGACGCCCGTGGTCTCCTTGAACTGCTTGATCAGGTGGTCGACGAGACGCTGGTCCCAGTCGTCACCGCCGAGGCGGTTGTCACCCGCGGTGGAGCGCACCTGGATCGTCGAGAAGTCGTCGTCCTTGCCCACCTCGAGGAGCGAGACGTCGAAGGTTCCGCCACCCAGGTCGAAGACCAGGATGAGCTCGTCTTCCTTGCCCTTGTCGAGGCCGTAGGCGAGGGCTGCGGCGGTCGGCTCGTTGATGATGCGCAGGACGTTGAGGCCCGCGATCTCACCGGCCTCCTTGGTGGCCTGACGCTCGGCGTCGTTGAAGTACGCGGGGACGGTGATGACGGCATCCGTCACCGTGTCGCCCAGGTAGGACTCGGCGTCGCGCTTGAGCTTCTGGAGGATGCGCGCGGAGATCTCCTGCGGCGTCCACTTCTTGCCGTCGACGTCGAACGTCCAGTCGGTGCCGACGTGACGCTTGACGGATGCGATGGTGCGATCGACGTTCGTGACGGCCTGGCGCTTCGCGGTCTCGCCGACGAGCACCTCGCCGTCCTTCGTGAATGCGACGACCGAGGGGGTGGTGCGGAAGCCCTCGGCGTTGGCGATGACCTTGGGCTCGCCACCTTCGAGGACACTGACGACGGAGTTCGTCGTACCGAGGTCGATTCCAACAGCACGTGCCATGTGATTCTCCTTTGTTGCTGAGGTTGATGTGGGTCTGGAAATCCGGGGCGATCAGGGAAACCTGAGTCGCGATGACTCAACTGTACTCCGACCTCCCGAGGCTGTCAAATGAAGTTGATACGACCCGGCTCAACTTTGCGACCAGGCGCGCACATTCGCGCCCGAGGCGCCGCGAGATCCTCGAAACACCGTCGTCACACGGCTCGCCTACAGTCTCACCATGAGCCGCCCCATCCTGCTCGCCGTCTCGCACGGCACCTCGGATGCCGAGGGTGCCCGGGCGATCGCCGACCTGGTCGATGCGGTCGCCGCCGCGCTTCCCGACGTCGAGGTGCGCAGCGCCTTCGTCGACGTGCAGCAGCCCGATGCCGCCGACCTCCTTCCGACGATCGAGGGGCCGGTCGTGATCGTGCCGCTGCTGCTGTCGCGCGGCTTCCACGTGCACCACGACCTGCACGGGATGGCGGCGAAGAAGCCGGACGCCGTCGTCAGCGACGCGATGGGACCCGACCCCCGGCTCGCCGAGGTGCTCGCGGATCGACTCGCGGCAGCAGGTGCGGCCTCCGCCACGTCCGCCGACGCGGCACGGCTCGAGCCGGTGATCCTCGCGGTGGCGGGCTCTCGCGACCCCGCGTCGGTGACGGATGCCGAGGCCATGGCCTCCCTGCTCTCGCTGCGACTCGGCGCGAAGGTCGAGCTCGCCTATCTCGCGGCCCGGCAGCCCGACCTGCCCTCATCGATCGCCGCGCACCCCGACGCGGTCGTCTCGACCTATCTGCTCGCGCAGGGCTTCTTCTTCGACCTCACGATCAGGCAGACCGCAGGACGCTCCGTCACCGCGCCCCTGCTCGACGGCGTGACGGTGCCGCAGCCGCTGATCGACCTCGTCATCGCCCGATACGACGAGGCGGCGGCTCGACTGCCCGCCACTGCCGCACGGGCATGACCCCGGACACGCCCTCCCGGGTCGGCACGGTCACGCTGGTCGGTGCCGGACCCGGCGACGCGGGCCTGCTGACTCTGCGCGGTCTGCGTGCGCTGCAGCAGGCCGATGTGATCGTGGCCGACCGTCTCGGAGCCCGGGCCGTGCTCGCGCAGCTCGCCGAGGACGGAGTCCTGCTGGATGCCGAGGTGGTCGACGTCGGCAAGCTCCCCGGTCACCACCCGGTGCCGCAGGACGGCATCAACGCACTGCTCGTCTCGCTGGCCAGGGACGGGCGCCGCGTGGTGCGGCTCAAGGGCGGCGATCCGTTCGTCTTCGGCCGCGGTCGCGAGGAGCAGCTGTTCTGCGAGGCGGCCGGCATTCCCGTCGAGGTGGTCGCCGGCGTGACGAGCGCGGTCGCGGTGCCCGGCCTCGCCGGCATCCCGCTGACGCAGCGCGGAATCGCCGAGACGTTCACCGTCGCGAGCGCACATGATCAGATCGTCGCCCTCGGTGGCGGACGCGACCACACCGTCGTGCTGCTGATGGGCGTGAACACGCTCGGCCATTCCGCGCACGTGCTCGCGGCCGGCGAGCGCGGCGGGGACTGCCCCGTGGCGATCATCGAGGACGGGTTCGGCGCACGTCAGCGCGTCACCGTCGGCACGCTCGCGACGATCGCGCATCTCGCCGCCGAGCGGCAGGTGCGCTCCCCCGCGGTCGTGGTCGTCGGCGACGTCGTCATGCTCGGCCCGCACGCCGAGGCCCCCGCGAGTTAGGCGACCCTCAGCTCCGAGGTGGCAGACTGAAGACGTGCGAATTGCTGAGGCGGACACCTACGACGTGCTCGTGATCGGCGGTGGCCCCGCCGGCCTCTCCGCCGCCCTGAATCTCGGCCGTTCGCTCATGCGGGTGCTCGTGGTCGACGCCGATCGCCCGCGCAACGCCGCCACGCTGAACTCCCACGGCTTCCTCACCCGTGACGGAGTCGCCCCGCACGAGCTGCGTCGCATGGCCCGCGAAGAGCTCTCCGCCTACCCGAACATCGAGGTGCGGACACGCGTCAGGGTGCTCGAACTCCGCAGGACGGATGCAGATGCGGATGCCGATGCGGCCGGCGGGTTCGCGGCATCCGTGGGGCGCAAGGATCCCACCGACGTGGTGACCGCCCGGACCGTGCTGCTCGCGACGGGCCTGCGCGAGACCCTCCCCGACGTCCCCAACCTCCGCGGGTTCTACGGCATCAGCCTGTTCAGCTGCGCCGCCTGCGACGCGTGGGAGCTGCGCGGCCGACGACTCGCTCTCATCGGCGAGACCCCCGACATCGCCGAGCGAGCCCGCCTCATCGCGCGCTGGACCGAGGATCTCACGATCTTCACCCTCGGAGCCGACACCGTCAGCCCCGCCGAAGAGGCCGAGCTCGCCGCCTCCGGAGTGGCCGTGCAGCGGCATCCCATCGCCGAGCTCGTCGGCGACCGCGGCCGCATCGAGGCGATCAGACTGACCGACGGCACCGTCGTCGCGGTCGAGGGCGGCTTCGTGCGCCCCGAGTGGGAGACCGATCTGTCGTTCCTCCGCGGCTTCGCACCTGCCATCGACCACGACGGGCACCTCGTCACCGACCGGTCGGGGCGCACCGACGTCCCGGGGCTCTACGCCGCCGGCGATGCGGCGATCCCCGGCCCTCAGCAGCTGATCGTCGCCGCGGGGGCGGGCGCGAGGGTCGCGTCCGTGATCGTGCATGACGCGGTCGGGATCGCGACAGCGCACTGACTCGGTGCCCGCAGCGAGGGCTAGGCTGACCGGCATGACGCGCATCTCGCAGGTCTCGCCGCTCGTCCGCCTCGCCGCCGCCTCGGTGGTCGCGCTGGCCGTGCTGCCGCTCAGCGGGTGCCTGTATGCGCAGATCCCGGTGAACGTCCCCGACGGCGACGGACCCGATCCCTCCCCGACCGCGATCCCGTCCGAGCAGCCCTCCGACGAGCCCTCCGGCGATCTGCCGTCGTCGATGACCTTCGCAGACGGCGCAGACATCCCGGCGAGCGCCTACATCCAGTGGGGAGACGGCTTCGTCGTCGACGACGGCTGGAAGATCGTCAAGCCGGACGACGGCAACGGAGGCTGGACCTACGGCACGGTCGACGACACGTGCACCGCGCAGTTCTGGCAGGGGCTCATCCCCGACGTGCCGACCGTGGCCGGCGATGACAGCGTGAGCTCCGATGCGATGCTCGCCGTCATCCTGGGCGAGGCGGATGCCGCCGCGATCACCCCGCTGTCGACCACCGGAGGCTTCAGCTACCAGGTCGGCGGCAATGCCGAGGTCGAGAACCGGCAGGTCCTCGGGCAGGAGGCCGACCGTCAGTGGGCGATGGCGGCGCGCGCCTTCACCGCGACCGGGGTCGGACTCTACGTCATCGTCGACTGCACCGGTGGCGACATCGACGCGACGATGGCCGAGGTGATCGACAAGAACGCCGTCGTCATCTCGTGAGCCGGGCCTCGGCTCACTTGCCGCCGGGCGGGCCGACCAGCAGCAGGATCACGTACAGCGCGACGATGCCGACGGCGAGCAGGATCGCGAGCACCCACGGGCGACGCAGGAACCAGCGCATGAGGCGGTCGTACCAGCGCGCGTCGCGCGGGTCGTCGGCCTGCTCCAGGCGCCAGTCGCCGGCCAGCCGCCCGGTGCGGTGCAGCCAGATCTCCATCGGGATGGTCGCGTAGGGCACGATCGCACTCGCCACGGCGAGGATCGCGACGCCGAGGTGCCAGCGCTGGTTGAGCGCGACGAGCACGGCCGTCGCCGCATAGGCGAGGAACACGAACCCGTGGATGCCACCGCCCACCGTCACGACGATGCCCGGCGCACCGGCGGCACGGGCGATGATCGCCGAGATCAGAAGGGTCCAGGTGATCGCCTCCGCGATCGCGAGAACTCGGAACAGGCGGTCGGGTGTGCGGAACACGGGACTCCTCGGGTGGGGGGTTCCTTCAGCGTATCCGGAATAGCTATGAGGGCCCGGGCGTTGCCGAAGGCATGGTGACCGTCGACTCCGCAGCCCTCGGGCAGGTGCTCGACGCCGTCGACCTCCGCGTCGGTGTCGCCCGTCGCGTCGCACTCGCCACCGGCGGCATCCTGCCGATCCCCTCAGGTGCCGCCACCCTCGTGTACATCGCATCGGGTTCGGTGCACGGGCACCCCCCGCTGACCACCGGATGCCGCCTCGACGTCGACGACGCGGCCCAGCTCGTCGCGGTGGACGATCGCCCGCTGAGCGCGAACCTGGTCGCCGGAGACGCGTTCCTGACGCTCGGCCGCGCCGCGATCGCCCTCGAAGCCGACGGGACGGCCGACCTGGTGGTCGTCGACCTGGAGTTCTCGGACAGCGCCTCGATGATCGCCGCGCTTCTTCCCGATCCGATCACCGTCATGTCGTTCGCCGCGCTCGAGCCGGCGGCGGCCGCGCTCGCCGGCAGCATGGGCCCCTCCGACCCCGCCGCCTGCCCCTCGCGTCAGGGCGATCCCGTGATCTGCCGGATGATGGCTCAGACCGTTCTGCTCTCGGTCATCCGTGCCTGGGCGGCGAACGGCTGCGCGCCCGCCGGCTGGCCCTCGGTGTCGAACGATCCGTTCCTCGACCGGGTGGTCGAGGCGATCCACGAGCAGCCCGGACGCGACTGGACGGTCGAGCGCCTCGCGAACGTCGGCGCGATGTCTCGGTCGGTGTTCGCCGAGCGGTTCCGCAGCGCGATCGGACGCTCACCCGCCGACTACGTCACCGAGGTGCGCGTCGACGCGGCGAAGCGGATGCTGAGCGAGGGCCGGTCGATCAGCGAGATCTCTCGCGAGTTGGGCTACGCCTCGGATGAGGGTTTCAGCCGTGCGTTCCGCCGCCGCACGGGGATGCCCCCCTCCGCCTGGCGGGCATCGCAGCTCACCGCCGTTCCGGCCTGAGCCCGGCGACCGCCCTGCCGGGCACGGCGAGACGGCTCAGAGCCGCGCCGCCGCGGTGCTCATCCGGTTCGACGCACCGAACAGCACGGCGCCGAGCAGCAGAGCCGCCGCGCCCACGACGTAGACGACCTCGACGCTCAGCGTGTCGACGAGCAGGCCGCCGACACCGGCGGCGATCGTGATGGCCCCCTGGAACCCGACGACCACGAGGCTGCCCCCGGCCTCGAGGCGATCGGGGGTGCGGTGGCCGACCCAGGTGTTGATCACGAGCAGCCAGGACGAGAAGAAGAACCCCCAGACGAGCACGACGATCGCGATGCCGAGGACCGATCCCGACAGGAAGATCATCGACAGCACCGAGGCCGCGATCACGAGCGGCGCGAAGACGGCGAAGAAGGCGAACGTGCGGTCGATGAAGAACCCGAGACCGAGGTTGCCGGCGAGACCGCCGACGCCGAAGAGCGCGAGCAGCAGGATGATCGTCGAGCCGTCGACCTCGGGGATGCGCTCGAGAGCCAGTCGCACGTACGTGTAGGCAAGGAAGTGCCCGAGCACCACGAGCACGTGTCCGACCATGCCGAGCGCGATGCCGGGGCGGCGAACCGTGTCGACCAGGAGTCGGATGCTGGACGCCTGCTCAGCCGGCACCGAGGGCAGCACGAATCTCAGCGCGACGGCCAGCAGCACCATGAGCACACCGGCGATCGCGAACACCGTCTGCCAGTCGACGATCTCGCTGAGCATCACGCCCAGCGGCACTCCGGCGACGGTCGCGAGCGAGACGCCCGCGGACGTGAACATGACCCCCCTGCCGAGGTGCTCCGGGCCGGCGAGGCGCACGGCGACCGTGATCGACATCGCCCAGAACGCGCTGATCGCGGCCCCGAGCAGGAATCGGGCGAGGAGGACGATGATCAGGTTGGGCGCGACGGCGACGATGAGGTTCGACACCGCTGCGGCGAGCGCCATCCAGACGAGCAGCGATCGACGGTCGAGGCGGGGGAAGATGAGTCCCACCGTCGGTGCGACGATCAGGCCGACGAGAGCGGTGACCGTGACGGTCTGTCCCGCCTGACCGGGGGTCACGCCGAGCGCATCGGCCATCTCGGTGAGCACGCCGTTCGGCAGGAACTCCGCCGTGACGAGCAGGAAGCCCATCAGCATGAGCACGATGAGCCCGCCGTAGCGGATGCTCTCGGTGCGGGCGGTCGTCACGGGCACGGGCGCGGTCGTCGTCATGGCTCCACACTCGCAGCGCTGCGGCCCCTCCGCCCGACGCGGCGTCCACGGCATCCGACCATTCGTCCGGATCGGGTCTGGACACCGGTCGGCTCCGCACCCTAGGCTTGACGACGCACCGGGGTTCTCCCGGAAGGCCAGAGCGAGAGGAGTGGATGACATGACCACCGTCTCTGTCGTGCCCTTCGCCGACATCCTTCCTCTCGAGGCCTCCCGCTCCTGATCCGCGCGTGGCCTCCCTCTTCAGGAGCCACACCGTGTCTGATCTGTTCGCTTCTTCCGAAGCATCCTCTTCCCGTCTCTCCGGTGCGTCGACCTTCGACGCCTCCCCCTTCGAATCCGTCCCGACGTTCGCCGATGTCGAGCCCGGCGACGGCCAGCGCTGGACCACCTGGCCGGCGATCACCCCCTCTGAACGTGGGCCGCTGCCGTGGCCGGCCTGGGTGGTGACGAGCGCGGGCGCGCTCGACACCGAACTCGGCATCCTGAAGACCGGCAAGGAGGCCGACGTGTTCCTGCTCGAACGGGCGGTGCCGGATGACCCCGCCCAGCGCACATTGCTCGCCGCCAAGCGCTACCGCGACACCGATCACAGCAGCTTCCACCGCTCGGGCGTCTACACCGAGGGCCGCAGCACCAGGAACACCCGCGACACCAGGGCGCTCGCGAAGAAGAGCGATCACGGCCGGGCGGTCGCCGCCCTGCAGTGGTCGTTCGCGGAGTTCGATGCGCTGTGCCGCATGTGGGAGCTCGGCGCGCCGGTCCCCTACCCCGTGCAGGTCAACGGCACCGAGCTGCTGATGGAGTTCATCGGCGACGCGAGCGGGGTCGCGGCACCTCGCCTGGCGGCGGTGCGCAGCGACCGGGGCGAGCTGGCCGGTCTGTACGACCAGATCGTCGACCTGATGCGGATCTTCGCTGCGGCGGGCTTCGCCCACGGCGACCTCTCGGCGTACAACCTGCTCGTGCACGACGGCCGGGTGCGGGTGATCGACCTGCCGCAGATCGTGGACATCATCGCGAACCCGCGAGGCCTGGATCTCCTGCACCGCGACTGCGTCAACATCTGCGACTGGTTCACCCGCCGCCGTGTCGAACGCGACCCCGAAGAGCTGTTCGCCGAGCTGCTCGCCGCGTCCTACGCGTGAGGGCGGCGCGCCTCGCACCGGCACCCGGCGCGCCGTCACCGTCCGTTCACCCCGCGCCGCCAGACTTCGAGCATGAGCGATTCCCCGCAGAGCGGCGCGGTGCCCGAGCCCGCTGCGACGGCCAACAGCGGCGCGGTCGGCGTGATCGGCCTCGACCTGCGCGGCGAGACACCGGCCCCGAAGAAGCAGGTCTACTCGTGGGCGCTGTGGGATTGGGCGACGCAGCCTTTCAACACCGTCATCCTGACCTTCATCTTCACGGCCCTGTACCTCACGACCGAGGCTTTCCTGCCGGCGTCGATCGCGGGCCTCGACGCCAAGGATCCGATCCGCGAAGCCGCTGAGGCCGATCTCGCCTCGGGGCTCGGCCTCGGGTCGACGATCGCCGGCATCGCGATCCTCCTGATCGCGCCGGTGCTCGGTCAGCGAGCGGATGCCGCGGGGCGCCAGAAGCTCTGGCTCGGGATCGGCACCGGCGCGCTCGTCGCCTGCATGTTCGGCCTGTGGTTCGTCGAGCCGACGCCCGCGCTGTTCTGGCTGGGCGTCGCACTGATCTCGGCCGGCTCCGTGTTCGGCGAGATCGCTGCCGTGAACTCGAACGCGATGCTCGTCGGCATCGCGAACCCCAAGACCGTGGGCCGCATCTCGGGGCTCGGATGGGGGTTCGGCTACATCGGCGGGATCATCGCTCTCGTCCTGGTCGTCATCTTCTATATGCTCGACTGGTTCGGCCTGCCGGAGGACGGCGGGCTGCCCTTCCGCATCATCGCCGTCGGCTGCGCGATCTGGGCGATCGTCTTCTCGATCCCGATCTTCCTCAACGTGCCGGAGCCGTCGCTCGGGCGCCCCGAGCGCAAGGTCGGCTTCTTCGCCTCCTACGGACTTCTCGTGAAGGACGTCGTCGGCCTCTACCGCAACCCCGAGACCCGTCAGACGTTCTGGTTCCTGCTGTCGAGCGCGGTGTTCCGCGACGGACTCGGCGGCGTCTTCGCCTTCGGAGCCGTCATCGCCAGCCAGGTGTTCGACTTCGCCTTCCTCGATCTCGTGATCTTCGGCATCGCCGCGAACCTCATCGCGGGCGTCTCGACGATCATCGCCGGCCGCTACGACGACCGCTTCGGGCCGAAGCGCATCATCCTCATCTCGCTCGCCTCGATGGTGATCGCGGGGCTCGCCGTCTTCTTCCTCGTGGATGCGGGCACGGTCGTGTTCTGGATCGGCGGCCTGTTGCTCTGCGCATTCGTCGGTCCCGCGCAGGCGGCATCCCGGTCGTTCCTCGCCCGCATCACCCCGGCCGGGCGCGAGGGCGAGATCTTCGGCCTCTACGCCACGACCGGGCGGGCGGCGAGCTGGATGGCATCCGGTGCGTGGACGCTGCTGATCGTGCTCTCGGGGTCGACGTCGTACGGCATCCTGGGCATCGTGCTGGTGCTGATCGCCGGGTTCCTCCTGCTGCTGCCGGTGAAGGCGACACAGCGGGCCTGATCCGATGGCCCGCGGACGTCGCAGCCCCGGGAGTAGCCTGACCGCGTGACGGTCATCATCGCTTTCCTCGCCAACATCCTCGTCGCGATCGCCAAGACGGTCGCGGCCGTGATCACCTCTTCCGCGTCGATGGTCGCCGAAGCCGCGCACTCGTGGGCGGATGCCGGCAACGAGGTCTTCCTCCTGATCGCCGACCGTCGCGGTGCGCGGGCGAAGGATGCCCGGCATCCGCTGGGCTACGGGCGCGCGGCGTTCGTCTGGTCGTTGATCGCGGCGTTCGGCATCTTCACCGCCGGCTCGATCGTGTCGATCATGCATGGTGTCCAAGAGCTGTCCGAGACCGGCCCGGTCGAGAGCCCGACCGTCGCGTACACCGTGCTCGGCATCGCATTCGTGCTCGAGGGCGCGTCGTTCACGCAGGCGATGGTGAAGTCTCGGCGGTTGGCACGCGAGCGCGGATCGTCGACGTGGGACTACGTGCTCGACACCAGCGACACGACGCTGCGGGCGGTGTTCTTCGAGGACCTGGCGGCTCTGATCGGCCTCGTGATCGCGGCCGGCGCGATCGCGATGCACCAGGTCACCGGCGTCGCCGCATGGGATGCGATCGGGTCGATCCTCGTCGGCATCCTGCTGGGTGTCGTGGCGGTCATCCTCATCAGGCGCAACATCGCGTTTCTGGTGGGCTCCAACGCGTCGCCCGCGCTGCGTGATCGAGTCGGGCGGGCGCTGCTCTCGTCTCCGCAGATCCAGCGGCTCACGTATCTGCACATCGAGTACGTGGGCCCGAACCGCCTGTTCATCGTCGCCGAGGTCGACCTGACCGGTGACGCGCGCGAGCACGATGTGGCTCGAAGCCTGCGCGCGATCGAGCAGCAGATCGAGGCGCACGACGTCGTCGAGACGGTGGTGCTGTCTCTATCGGTCGACGACGAGGAGTCTCTCGAGTTCGGGGCAGCTGTCTGAGTTCATCCGGCACACGCGAAGAGTTCATCCGGCACGCGCGAAGACGGGCGGCCGCCGCGTTCTGCCCTGCGCCGAGGCGCTGAGTCTTGGGGTGCGCCATTGCTGTGCGGGGTCCCACCACCTCGGCCCTCGCACCTGCGGAATGCCGTCATTCATCCGGATCTCCCACCCGGACGTTCCCAGACTCCGGTGGTGCCACCAGCACAACGGCACCCCGTTGTCGGTGTGCGTCGGCCCGCCCCTGGCGTGTTCGGTGACGTGTTGGATCTCGCACCAGGATGCCGGGACATGGCACCCGGGGATGAGGCATTCTCTGTCGCGGGCGATGATCGCGCGACGTTGATGCACGGTGAACACCCGATCGGTCGTCGTGATCCCGACGATCCGACCCTCGTCGAGGAGAACTCGCTGGATGGTGCCGGAGCATCCGACGTGGGAGGCGACACTTAGAGGCAGTTGGCCCCGCGCACCGCTGACGCTCGCACGCCCGGTGCCGTTCACGAGGTCGTTCGCATCCACCGTCACGACCAGCACCGGTGCGGCGCCTCCGAGTGCGGGCATGTCTCGATGACGGGCGGCGATCGCCAATGCCGCGGCGAGAGCATCATGACGCTTCTGCGCCGGCGTGCGGTCATCGATGACGGCACGCGGATCGGAGTTGTACGGATCCTCGTCGCCGTCTGCCGCATCGCCGTCTTCCGCGTCACCGCGATCGGCCGCGGGCGTGAACGCGACGCCGGGCATCGGCGGCCCGTCCCCTTTGGGGTTGTTCAGCGCATCGAGGATCAGCTCCAACTGCGCGGCGACCTCGGGCGTCAGGTATCCCTTGATCGACCGCAGCCCGTCTCGCACCCGCCCGAGGGTTATCCCCCGACGCCGGGCAGGCTCATCACCCGGCCCGTCTCCATCAGGGTCGAGCAGCGCGACCAGCGTCTCAGCAAGCAGCTTCAGCTCATCGAGTGTGGGCGCCGGGCCACGGACCTCCCCGTCGGGGCCCGCCTCGGCGTCAGGTCTGATGCCGCGAGCCGCGCGAGCGAGACACGTGTCGGCGTCGAGCCGATCAGCGGCACCGATGCGATGCGACACCTTCTCGATCGGCTCTGTCGCGGCGAGCATCCCCGCGACTCCGATCACCCCATCGAGCAGCGCCTCCCGCAGCGCCGGCCAGCGAGCAGGCAGCCGATCGCCGGACACCAGATTCACGTCCCGGCGGACCAGAGCGACCACCTTGCCGACGCGCGTCGCCTCTCGCACGTCTGTCAGCAGGGTGCGCTGCAGCAGTTCGTTCTGAGTGCGGCACCCCGTGGCATGCGGGAAGTCCACCGCATCCCCTGCGGCGATCGTCTCGACCACCACGGCTTCGACCCGCCGGAACGCCGCGCTCGCAGCCTGCAGCACCTCGACCCGTTCTGCATCCGTAAGCCCCGCGAGCGCGTCGTCGGACAGCACCTGATCGAGGTCGGAGACGACCTGATCGAGAAGGGCACGAGTGCGGGATGACATGACTCCATCACACACGGGGCCACCGACATTCGAGCCCTGAAGTCAGCCTCTTTTCGGCCAGGTCAGAAGCATATTCCGGAACACTGGACATGCATTCCGGGACACCGGCGAGCGCCTACCCACACCGACCGCCAGTACCGCCACGCGCCAGTCAGTTCTCCCAGTTGTCGGCGAGCTTGTTCAGCAGCGTCGCGAGCTGATCGCGCTCCTCATCCGTGAATGCGGCGAGCGCCTTGCCGAGCGCCTCCCGCCGCTCGCCGCGCATGCCCCGAGCGACCTTGCGCCCTTCGTCCGTCAACGCGATGCGCGTGCGCCGCGCGTCGTCGGGGTCGGCCTCGCGGCGCACGAAACCGTGAGCGACCCCCTGTTGCACGAGCCGCGAGGCCCGGGGCTGATCGACTCCGATCGCCGCGCCGAGATCACTGACGCTGAGAGGAGCGGATGCCGCGGCGAGCGCCTCGAGCATCCGCATCCGCGCCGGGCCGCCGAAGCGTCCGGACGGGTCGTTCGCCCACGGCGGCATGCCGGGGTGCACAGGGTGCCCGCGTCCGTGACTCCCCTGCTCGAAGTGGTCAGGGTGGGGTCCGCCGTGCCAGCCGTGCGGCCCGCCCATCCCTCGCGATCCGCGACCACGGTCGCCGGGGCGCCTTCCGCGAAGGCGCGACAGGGCGCGGGCGATGGCCTCGGCGGGGTCGTTCTCTGCGGCGCTCACAGATCGATTTTACATGCGACTTGACATGGATCTGCACTACATGTCACACTACATATACATGCATAGTGACAAGCACATGCTCCATGACATCTAAGGACTCCACCCATGAACACCTCTGACACTCAGAACACAGACAGCACCTCCCGCCCCTTCGGCTATTGGCTGAAGGCCGTCGACCGCCTGATGGCGGCCGAGTTCGACTCCGCTTTCGACGGCGAGCATGCAAGCCGCCGCGACTGGCGGATGCTGAACATCATCGACGGCACCGCGCCGGCCCGCCGCCCCCTCAACGCACACAAGCTGCACAGCCTGGTCGAGCGCGGCTGGGTCGTCGCCGACACCGACAGCGACCGCGGCTGGACGCTCACCGACGACGGCCGCGCGGCGAAAGACCGCCTCAGTGCCGTCGTCGACGGCATCCGCGCCAAGGTCACCGACGCGGTCGGGCCCGAAGACCTCGAGACCACACTGGCCACGCTCGAGCAGATCGCTCGCGCGTTCGGTTGGGACGAGCAGACGCCGCTTCCTCGTGGACGCGGCCGTCGCCGCGGCTTCGGCCGCCACGGTTTCGGACCCGGATTCGCCCCGGGGCGCGGTTTCGGCCGCCACCACCGACACTCGTTCGGACGCGATCACGGTGTCGCACCCGACTTCGCGTCCGAGCACGAGCACGACCACGAATCGGATGCCGAGTTCCGCCGCCGCGAGTGCGGTCACCGCGGACACCCGGGCCACGACCGCTTCGCGGACGCACGCCGCTCACACCGCGGCCACCACGGCCACCCGCGTGACATCGCGGAAGACCGTGACCACCGCCCTGGTGGTCACGGTCACGGTGGCTTCGGAGACGTACGCCACGGCGAGCACCGCGTCGCCCGCGCGGCGCAGCACGCCTACGAGCGCGGCTTCGACGCCGGCTTCTCCCGCGGCCGCGACGCCTGAGGCGTCACACCCGCATCCGCTGCACCCAGAACGCCCCGTTCGCTTCGGCGCACGGGGCGTTCCCGCGCGTCGGAACCGCACCCCGAGGCAGCTCACGCCAGGAGAACAGCGCCGACCCCGTCGCGAGCCGCGGAGAGGCGCCTAGCGCAGAGCGGGCAGAACGACCTCGTCGACGAGCTGCACCACCGCATCCGATTCGAGTGCGCGCCGCCGCAGGCTGACGCTGCCGAACGCCGCGCGAAGGTCAGGCGCCCGGTTCTTCCGGGTGGAGCAACCGGGAGGCACCGAGAATCTCGATGCCGAGCAGGTGGCCGTCGCGATCGAAGTCGAGAAACAGCTCACCGGAGATGTCGTCAGGCAGGTTCACCGCGACGGTTCTCGCGACCTCGCCATCCGCGATCGCCGCGCCCACCGTCACGTACGCGGCGTCGACCTCAGGGTCGCGTCGCAGCTCACCCACGCCACAGAGTCGCGGCGGCGGCGGCGACATCCGGGGCACCCGCCGACTGCGCGAACGACACCGTCGTGCCGAGGTAGACCGCACCGGCGATCGCCGCCGCGAGCAGCACGATGAGGAATCCGAAGATCACCGCCGACAGCGCGCGGTATCCCCCGGATGTCGGCACCTCAGGTGCCACCGACGGCTGCGCCCAGTCGTCGGCCACCGGCGCCGGCTGATCGCCCGTGAGGATCGCCGGCTTGGGCCGCGACCGGCGAGTGCTGGGAAGCATCGCCTCGGGCGGAGGCGGCGGAATGACGGCATCCGGAATCTCGGACTCCGCGGGAGGCGGCGAGATCACCGCATCCGGAAACTCGGACTCGGGCGGAGGCAGCGGAATGACAGCATCCTCCGGTCGGATGTACGGATCTCTGCTGTCACTGCTCATCTCAGCCCCCTACGGCTCCGACGTCGGTCGTGCCGACGTCCGTCTTGTGGAAGTTCTGGAACGAGCGGGATGCGGTCGGCCCGCGCTGCCCCTGGTAGCGGTTGCCGTACGGGCCCGAACCGTACGGGTTCTCGGCCGGCGACGTCAGCCGGAAGAAGCACAGCTGACCGATCTTCATTCCGGGCCACAGCTTGATGGGCAGCGTCGCGACATTCGCGAGCTCGAGCGTCACGTGCCCCGTGAACCCGGGGTCGATGAAGCCGGCGGTCGAGTGCGTGATCAGCCCCAGGCGACCGAGCGACGACTTGCCCTCGAGGCGAGCCGCGATGTCATCGGCCAGGGAGACCTGCTCGAACGTGGCACCGAGCGCGAACTCGCCCGGGTGCAGGATGAACGGCTCGTCGGGGTCGACCTCGATCAGCCGAGTCAGCTCCGGCTGATCGACCGACGGGTCGATGAACGGGTACTTGTGATTGTCGAAGAGACGGAAGTAGCGGTCGAGGCGCACGTCGATGCTCGACGGCTGGATCATCTCCGGCTCGTGCGGATCCAGACCGATGTGGCCGGAGGCGAGTTCTGCTCTGATGTCGCGGTCGCTGAGAAGCACGGCCCCAGCCTAGTTGGCACACGCCGCCGACACTTTGGCCATGACGGATCAGGCGGGTAGGCTTGCGTTCACCTGCTTCTCGAATGCAGGTGCGGGGCTGTAGTTCAATGGCAGAACTTCTGCTTCCCAAGCAGATAGCGCGGGTTCGATTCCCGTCAGCCCCTCCACAGGACCCCCGGCTCGCCCGGGGGTTTTCTCTTGCCATCCGTTTCCTCCTCCGCTCCGAACAGGAGCAGATGGGCCCGTTCTCGTGCGCCCGAGAGGAGTTCCGATGCTCGAATCGTCGACCCCGCCGCTCGCCGACCTCGACGGGTACCGCAACGTCACCGACCTGCTGGTCGCGCGAGTCACCGCAGCTCCCGACCACGTCGCCTTCGAGGTCAAGGGAGCGAATGTCGGTGACGCGTGGCGCCCGATCACGACCCGTGAGTTCCTCGGCCAGGTGCGCGCTCTGGCCAAGGGCTTCATCGCCCAGGGCGTGCGGGCCGGTGATGCCATCGCGATCATGGCTCCGACTCGTTACGAGTGGGCCGTCGCCGACCTCGCCGCCTGGTACGCCGGCGCTGTCGTCGTGCCGATCTACGAGACGTCCTCGCCCACGCAGGTGAACGCGATCATCGCGGACGCGGATGTGCGTCTGGCCATCGGCGGCACCTCGATGCACGCGGTGCTGCTGCAGTCCGCCCTCACCCACACGGAGCGGATCACGCTCGGCGCCTGGACGATGGATGCCGCAGTGTCCGGCACGCTCTCCGATCTGGTGGCGCGGGGCACCGCCGTCACCGACGAGGAGCTCGAGGCCCGCAGGGCGTCCGCCACGCAGGACGACCCCGCCACCATCGTCTACACCTCGGGCACCACGGGCGAGCCGAAGGGGGTCGTGCTCACGCACCGGAACTTCCTCGGGCAGGTGCTCAACATCGCCGCCGCCTACCGCGAGATCGTGAACGAGCAGGGCAACACCGTCATCTTCCTGCCCCTGGCCCACGTGCTCGCGCGCGGCCTGCAGCTGATCTGCCTCGCCAGCGGGATGCGCATCGCGCATCTGTCCGACCCGTCGACCGTCGTCGCGACCCTTGACACACTGCGCCCGACGTTCCTCGTCGTCGTGCCGCGCGTGCTGCAGAAGATCGAGGCGGCAGCCGCCGCCAAGGCGTCCGATAAGGGTCTCACCGCCGTGTGGGAGAAGGCTCGGGCGACGGCGATCGCGTGGGGCCGGCGTGCCGAGCGGGTCGACGCGGGCCTCACCCCCGGAACGAGCCTCGGGCTGCGCCTGCGTCACCGCCTCTACGACGCCGTCTTCTACCGCCGCCTCCGCGCTGTGATGGGCGGGCGGGTCGACTACATCCTCTCCGGCGGAGCAGCGCTCGACTCGGAGCTGTCGCTCTTCTTCCGCGGCATCGGCGTCCCTGTCATCGAGGGCTACGGCCTGACCGAGACGACCGCGCCCCTCACCGGCAACCTGCCCGGTCGCATCGCGTCGGGCAGCGTCGGCTCGCCGCTTCCGGGACTCACGGTGCGCATCAGCGACGAAGGAGAGGTGCTGGCCCGCGGGCTCGGCGTCTTCAGCGGCTACCGCAACCCCGCGCACGACGACGGCGCCTTCATCGACGGATTCTTCCGGACGGGCGACCTCGGGCGCCTCGACAACCAGGGCAGGTTGATCCTCGACGGCCGCCTCAAGGACGTGATCGTGACGTCGAACGGCAAGACGATCGTGCCGACCCGCTGGGAGAGCGTCGTCGAGGCGGATCCGCTGGTCTCGCACGCGGTGATGGTCGGCGAGGGGAAGCCGTATCTCTCGGCGCTCCTCGTGCTCGACCCCGAGCAGACCCGGGCATGGGCGGATGCCGAAGGCCTCAGCATCCCTCTCCTCGCCGAGACCGACATCCGCGCCGTGACCGAACCGACGCTGCGCGCCCGCCTGCAGCGCACCGTCGACGCCGCCAACGCGCTCGTCGCTCGCAGCGAGCAGGTGCGCCGTTTCAGCGTCGTGTTCGCCGACCTCGACGACCGCGGACTCGTCACCCCGACCATGAAGCTCAAGCGGAGCGTCGTGCTGCATCGCGCAGCCCTCACCGTCGAAGACCTCTACCTCTGACAACCGGAAAGAACACCATGTCCTCCCCCACTTCCTCCGCACCGAAGTCATCCCGGTCCTCGCTGATCGCGATCATCGTCGCCCTCGTCATCGGCGCCCTCGTCGCACTCGCCGGCAGCCAGGGCGGCGCGACCGTCGGCGGCATCCCGCTGTTCGCCATCGCCGTCGCCGCGGCCTTCGCGATCCAGATCCTCGCCTTCATCCCCGCGATGCTGCTGCGCACCGAGCGGTTCTTCGACCTCACCGGCAGCCTCACCTTCCTCGCCATCTCCGTGGCCCTCGTGCTGATGACGCCCATGCCCGATGCCCGCAGCTGGATTCTCGCGGCGATGGTGATCCTGTGGGCGGCACGCCTCGGATCGTTCCTCGCGATGCGCGTGCACAAGGCCGGATCCGACGGCCGCTTCGACGAGATCAAGGGATCGCCGGTGCGCTTCCTGCAGGTGTGGGTGATCCAGGGCGCGTGGGTGTCGATCACGGCGGCAGCGGCGTGGATCGCGATCAGCACGGATGCCGCCTCGCGAGCGCCCATCGGATGGCTGACCGTCGTGGGCATCATCGTGTGGGTGGCCGGGATGACCGTCGAGATCGTCGCCGACGCGCAGAAGTCCGCTTTCCGCGCCGACCCGCGTCACAAGGACGAGTTCATCCGCACCGGACTGTGGTCGCGTTCGCGCCACCCCAACTACTTCGGCGAGATCGTGATCTGGGTCGGCGTCTTCCTCACCGCCGCGCCCGTGCTCGGCGGATGGCAGTGGGTCGCGATCCTCTCGCCGCTCTTCGTCATCCTGCTGCTCACGCGCGTGAGCGGCATCCCGCTGCTCGAGGCTCGCGCCGAGAAGAAGTGGGGCGACCGCGCCGACTACATCGAGTACCGCGAGAGCACGCCCTCGCTGATCCCGCGGCTCACGCGGCCCGTGGTCCGCGAGCACGCGGCGTAAGAGCGCCGTCGCGCGAGGGGCGCTCGCGAGCGCCTCTCACGCGAAGTCGAGCTCGCCGCGCACGATCGAGTCGCCCGAGTGCGCAGGATCGCCGTCGACCGGCTCGAAGGAGATGTCGACCAGGCGGTACTCGTCGAGGTCCACACTGTCGGGGACGCGGAACGTGCCCGACGAGTCGTCGAGCACCCCGAGGCTGATCAGCGCCTGTCCGTCCTCGCGGATCAGCCACACCTCGCGGTAGTCGCCGGCGACGAGCTCGTCGCCGTCGAGGGTCACCGTCAACGTGCGCCGGCCGTCGCCGTCGTCGTCGATCCGGGCCTGTCCCTCCGCATCGGGGTGGTCGGGGAACGCGGCGAGCTCGGCCGAGGCGATCACGGCAGAGGAGGGCGTGAGGGTGCGGGCGATCCAGACTCCGGCGCCGATCGCGACGACGAGCGCCATCGACGCGGCGAGGATCCACATGGTGGCCGACGAGCGGCGGCGTGGACGGACACGAGACCGGTGTCGCGGCGCAACCGCTTCCGCAGCATCCGCCTCAATCGCTGTCGCCGGACCGGCCGCCGGGACCGGTGCCGATGCAGCCGGTGCCGATGCGGACTCCGACTCCGGCGGGTGGACGTCGGATGCCGGGTCGGCAGCAACCGCCGAGGTCAGCCCGAGTTCGCCGTGGATCCTCGACCAGACGTCGGCGGGCGGGGATTCCAGGTCGCCCTCGACGACGCTGGAGCGCGCCACGAGCGCCACCCGCGACATCGCAGCGACCTCGGCGGCACAGTTCTCGCACTCGACGAGGTGTTCCATGTCGGCGTCGGATCCGGCCGGTTCGCCCATCGCGATCAGGGCGATCTTCTCGTCATCGAGATGTGACACGGTTCACCTCCAATCGGTCGCGCATGCGGGCAAGGCTTCGGCGGATATGGCTCTTCACGGTGCCGAGCGGCATCCCCATTCTGCGTGAGATCTCTTCGTGGGTCAGGTCATCGTAGAAGGCCAGTCGCATGACGGCCTGTGCATCCGGCGCGAGCTGCTGGAGCTCGCTCGAGAGCAGCAGCGTCTCGGACAGATCGATCGATTCGGAGACGAGGGCGTCGGGCGGAGTGAGTCGTTCCATCTCGGCCTGCAGCTGCTGCACCTTGGCGCGCGCCTCGAACGTGTCGGCGATCCGGCGCCGCGCGATCGTGATCAGCCAGGTCGACAGTCGCGCCTTCGACGAGTCGTATCCGGCACGCGAGTTCCACGCCGACACGAAGGTGCGCTGGGTGACGTCCTCGGCATCCCCCCGATCGCCGAGCGAGCGCAGTGCCAGGGTGAAGACGACCGGCGACCACCGCCGGTAGAGCTCCGCGAGCGCCTGCTCGTCGCCCGCGACGAAGCGCCGGTCGAGCGCCGCTTCGGCTTCGGTGGTCTCATCCACCCGGAGTCTCCTCTCCATGGTGATCACCCCGCCTCATCGCGGGACCGCCACCGCGACCACGTTATCGCGGTAGTGCCCGGTCTGGCTGTCGAAAGGTCCGCCGCACGTGACCAGCACCAGGGCCGAGGGGCCACCACGCTGGAAGAGCTCGTCGGTCGGCAGTGCCGCCTTCTCGTAGTAGGTCAGCGACTGCACCACGAACTCGCGGCTGGTGCCGTCGGCCGCCGTGATGCGGATGGTCTCGCCGGCGGGCACGTCCCGCAGACGAGCGAGCGGTCCGATCGGATAGTCGATCGCGTCGACGTGCGCTGCGATCAGAATCCGGCCGCTCGTGCTCGTGGCATCCGCTCCGTATCGATACCAGCCGGCGATGGCCGGGTCGACGGGCAGTTCCATCTGTCCGGTGTCGGCCACCCCGACGTCCGTCACCGGCATGTCGATGGCGAGCGACGGGATGGCCAGACCCACGGGAGCGACGGATGCGGTCGGGGTGGGGAGAGCACCCGGCCGCACGGCGACGTCTCTCGTGGGAGTGGGAGGGACGGGCGATGGAGTCGTGGGGGGCGACTCCGTGGAAGGAGGGAGATCCGCGCCCGCCCCTCCCGGTGTGCATGCCACGAGGCACGCCGCGGTGACCAGGGCGCCGAGCGTCATGATGACGCGGCGCAGACGGGCCGTCCGCAGCGTGCCTCGGAGCATCAGCGCACCGTCTGGCGGCGACGGACGATCAGGCCCGCACCCACGGCGGTCGCGATCGCGAGGGCGACGAGACCCGCCGAGAGGAGGGCGTTCGCCGAGGCATCCTGCTCAGCGAGGTAGCCCGCGGTGCCGGAGGGCACTCCGTCGGGGTTCGAGTGGAGTCCCGAGATCGTCTGTGCGGCGATCGCGAGGTTGCCGTCTTCGGCACTGCCCCACGCGTAGACGATCGTGTTGACGCCCTCTTCGATCGCGACGTCTGCCGGACCGATGACCGGGTCGGTCGTGCCGGTCAGAGCGACGGCCGCCGACACGGTGCCCGCGGGGAGGTCGAGCTTGGCCTCGTTCGGGTTCGTGAGGTTCTCGATCACGGGCGATCCGCCCGCGAGGATGTCGACCGCGGGCGCCGCGGCGGTGTGGCGCACGGTGAGTCGCCCCTGGCCGGGAGCCGTCTGCGAGATGTCGTTGGTGAAGAGGTTGAGACCGGGTTCGCCCGCTTCGGTCAGGTGGGCCACGGCGGTGTAGTTCCCGCCCGCTTCGAGAGCGAGGGTCGCCGGGCCGAGGATGGGCGCGCTGGCGTCGGCGGCATCGGGAGCGGTGAGCGCCACCTCGTACGAACCGGCGGGCAGCTCGAGCGGTCCGGCGAGGTCTCCCGGCGCGAAGTCGTCGAGGGTGAGCTCGCCGTTCACGTACACGTCGACGGGGGTGTCGGGGATCGCGTGCAGCACCGAGAGCTGTGCGGCCTGGGTGGTGGCGGCGCCGGCCGGCATGGCCAGACCGAGAGCGGTGATCATTCCGACGGCGAGGCCGGCGGCGACTGTCTTGCGCATCTGTTCCTCCTGTACCCGGACCGCCCTGTGCGGCCCTTCATAGGAGTTGTTCTCCGGGAGCGCCGGGTTTGGATGCACCTGGATGAAGATTTCTCAGATCGCCATGTCGATGTCCGTTCCGGCTATCCGAGCAGCCACTGCTGCAGGGGGTACACGAAGTAGAGCAGCGAGAAGGCCTCGTAGAGCGCCCCGATGATGAGCAGCGCGAGGGCGGGGAGGCTCAGCCAGCCGATGTGCTGGAGTCCGCGCAGGTAGGCCGCGCGTCGATTCCGCGCACCGATCGCCTGTGGGCGAACCCAGTACCGGCCCAGCAGGAACGCGCCCAGCAGCAGGAGGATGTAGGCCTGCAGCTCGATCACGAGAGTCAGCGAATGCGGGATCAGCGCGACCCACCCCTCCGGCGTCGTCGGCACGAGGGTCACTCCGGTCGTCACCGACCAGACCGCGAACGTCGCGAGTCCGAGGAACGGCACGACGAGCGAGGGCAGCAGGATCGTGAGGGCGCCGAGCCGCAGGGTGTTGACCGCCAGGATCGTCAGCGCGAAGAGCCAGGGGCTGCTGAGCAGAGAGGTGACGAGGCTCGCTGTGCCGTCGTCCTCCAGCGCCTGGGCGCGGCCGGCGACCAGGTCGGGGAAGAGCAGCCCGAGGATGAATCCGATCGCGAAGGTGCCGTAGGCGAGCGCATTGAGAAGCGCGTAGACGCGGAGGTTCGAGCGGATGATCTGGAAAGGCCTGCGGATGAGTGTCATGGGTGCTCCCGTCGATGGACTAACACGGTGTGTTAGTGAGGGACGCACGCCACGCTAACACACTGTGTCACCGGGGGTCGTGGAGAATGGGATGATGACCGCCGACCCGAGCATGCTGCCGACGAAGGACCGCATCCTGCACGCGGCACTCACGATGTTCGGCGAATCACGCGGCGCGAAGCTCAGCGTCCGCGCGGTCGCAGCGCGGGCCGGTGTGAGCACCGGGTCGTTGCGGTTCCATTTCCCGACGCAGCGGGCGCTGCTCGACGAGGTCCTCCGCGTGGTCTACGAGGTGATCGCACCGGACGACCCGATCCATGACGAGTCGCTGACGGCGAAGGGGCGGCTCCTCGCATGTCTGAGGCAGGTGCTCGCTCCGTCAGGCGTCGGGGCGCAGGCACGCGAGGCAGCCACGATCCTGCACCGGACCTTCATCGAACCCGAGCTCACGGACGAACTCCGTGATGCCTACCTGGCCATCGAGCGCGAAGGGCAGCGGAGGGTCGAGCACTGGCTGTCCGTCCTCGAAGACGAAGGCTCACTCCCGGCAGGAGACAACGCCACGCGCGCGCGTTTCCTCAACTCCGTCCTCGCCGGCCTGGCCCTCGAACGGGCGCTCCCCTCGGACGAGTCGATCCTCGAATCCGAGACGAACACGCTCACGATGGCGGTCGATGCCGTGTTCCGCGACGACTAGCGAGGGCTCAGTCCGCTGCCGCCTTCGCCGCGCGCTTGGCCTCTTGGAAGACCCGGATCGCCTCGTACCGCTCGGCTGAGCGAGCCTGTCGCTTCTCGCGCTGCTCGTCGCGGTCCTTCGGGGGTGCGGTCGTGACGAGGTCATCGAGCAGATGTCGCACCGACTTCTCGATCTCAGCGACAGCACGGTCGAACACCTCCCTGTTGGCGCGGGAGGGGGCGTTGGCACCCGAGATCTTGCGCACGAACTGCACTGCGGCCTCATGGCATTCGTCATCGGTGGCCGGTGGGGCGAGGTTGTTCAGAGGAACGATGTTGCGGCACATGCCTGCCAGGGTAGAGCGCTGAGCGCCGGAGTCAAGAGGCATCGGACCGACGACTTCCCCACCTATCCTTCCGAGCAGGCACAGCCCCACCCGAAGGGGTGGTCAGCCGCGCACGATGGCCGCGAGCTCGGCGCGTGACGCCGCCCCGGATTTGCGCAGCAGGTTCGACACGTGGAACTTCACCGTGTTCTCGCTCACGTTCAGCGTCTCGGCTATCTCGCGGTTGCGGCGCCCCGCCGACACCAGTCGCAGCACATCGCGCTCTCGCGGGCTGGCGTCGATCGCATCCGGCAGATCGCCCGGCTCGGCCGGTGGATCGAGAGGAAGGCGGATGCCGACCTCCGACCCCCATCCGGGTGTCGAGGCCACCGACAGGTCGCCTGACAGCGCAGAGACCTGCTCGGCGATCGGGCGAAGTGCGTCGTCGTGCGTCGTCAGGTCTCCTCGGCCGTCGTCGCGGATCGCGATCAGCAGGTTCAATCCGTCGCAGTCCCATTGGATGCGCACGCGTCGCGTCTCTCCGCGGTCGACGATCGCCAGCACGGTGCTTCTCACGATCGAGCGCGCAGAGTGGGCGATCACCCCGGGGAGCGCGCGACCGTTGGCCGGGGGCTCGACGAACTGCACGTCGAGTTCGCTGTATCGCACGAGCGGGCGCAGATCGCCGCGCAGACGCTCGAAGGCGCCCGTCACCGGCTCGAGTCCTGCTCCCTGCTCATCGTTGTGCGTCCGCAGTCCGACCAGTGCACCGGCGGCGACATCGACCGCGATCGTGCGTGCCGCCCGGTCGTCGAGCCGCTGCGAGCGCAGCGTCGCGAGCAGGGATTCGAGGGTGAGGGCGTAGCGGTCCCGCTGCTCGGCGAGGGCGAGCGCGTGGTCTGCGGCCAGTCGGCGTGATCCCGCCGGCCCAGCATGCTCTTCGATGCTCATGATCACCTACTCTATTCGCCCCTCTCCCTTCGGGTAGGTGGAACGGTCCCGAGGCGGGAGCGCCCGAAGGTCGCGCGATCGCAAGAGTGGAGACATGCCTCTCACCGCCACGATGTCGCCCGGCGCCGCCATCTCCCTCATCGCCAACGAGCTGCTCCGCGTCGCGGAGCGCACCAGCGTCGCGAACGCGCATCAGCTCATCGATCTGGCAGACCTCGTCGTCGATGCCCGGCGCGTCTTCGTGCTCGGAGCCGGCCGCTCAGGGCTCGCCCTGCGAATGACCGCGATGCGCCTCATGCACCTGGGACTCGACGTGCACGTGGTGGGCGACACCACCACTCCGGCAATCGAGGCCGACGACCTGCTGCTGACGGCGAGCGGGTCGGGAACGACGGAATCGATCGTGCGAGCCGCGCAGCGCGCCTCGTCGGTCGGGGCGCGCATCGGCGCGCTCACGACCGCCGCGACGTCGCCCCTGTCAGAGCTCGCCGACGTCGTCGTGCGGGTGCCTGCCGCCCAGAAGCAGGACCGCACGGCCGACGCCTCGCACCAGTACGCGGCGAGCCTGTTCGAGCAGGCGGTCGTCGTCATCGGCGACGGGCTCTTCCACGCCCTCTGGCAGCGCCAGGGCACCAGCGCCGACGACCTCTGGCCGCGCCACGCGAACCTCGAATGAGCGGCTGCCGCCCCACCATCCACCCCGCAGAACGAACGGAACACCCATGAAACTGCAGTTCGCCATCGACACGCTCAGCACCGAGAAGGCCCTCGAGCTCGCCGCCGCCGCGGCCGCGCACGTCGACATCCTCGAGCTCGGCACCCCGCTGATCAAGAGCGAAGGCCTCTCGGCGATCACCGCCCTGAAGAGCGCCCACCCCGACAAGGTGATCTTCGCCGACCTCAAGACCATGGATGCCGGTGAACTCGAGGCCGACATCGCCTTCGGCGCGGGTGCGGATCTCGTGACGGTGCTCGGCGTGGCCGACGACAGCACGATCACCGGCGCGGTGAAGGCCGCGAAGAAGCACGGCAAGGGCATCGTCGTGGATCTGATCGGCGTCGCCGACAAGCCCGCCCGCGCGCAGCAGGTCATCGGCCTCGGTGCCGAGTTCGTCGAGATGCACGCGGGTCTCGACGAGCAGGCGCAGGACGGCTACTCGCTCGACAGCCTGCTCACCGACGGCACCGCATCCGGCGTCGCCTTCTCCGTCGCGGGCGGCGTCAACGCCTCGAGCATCGCCGCCGTCCAGGCATCCGGGGCGCAGGTCGCCGTCGCGGGCAGCGCGATCTACAGCGCCGAGAACGTCGGAGACGCCGCCGCCGAGCTGCGCGCCGCGATCAGCTGACGACCGCACAGAGAGGGGCCGACCGGCGATGCCCGGTCGGCCCCTTCGTGCGTCGAACGCCCCGACGGCGCCGCTCTAGACGACGCGGGCCGTCACGAGCAGGTACTCCCACGGCATCCGACCGTCCTCGAGGTGACGATCGCCGAGGTCGGCGAGCGCATCATCCAGCTCTGCTCGCCGCTGTTGGTCGTCGCCGATACCTCGGTACGCCGCCGCGGTCGGGCCGTAGAAGTCCCGGAAGAAGTCCCGGAACTCCGCACCCGACGCGAACCTGTCGACCGACAGCTGCCGACGCTGCGTCGACAGCTCGGCTACGCGGTCTCCGAGGAGGGCGCGCACGTGCTCCTCGTCACCCCAGAGCGGCGGCGGCTGCACACCGGCAGGCGGCGCGGGGACGAACTGCTTGAGCGTGGCGAACAGCTGTCCGACGAACCCCTCCGGCGTCCAGTTGATCAACGCCAGCCGTCCATCGGCGCGCACCACCCGCGTCAGCTCGCCGGCCGCCACCTCGTGATGCGGCGCGAACATGACGCCGACGCACGAGAGCACGGCATCGAAAGAGTCGTCTGCATAGGGCAGCGCCTCGGCATCCGCCTCCTCGAAGGCGAGTTCGACGCCCTGCCGTGCAGCATCCTGCCTGCCGATCTCGAGCAGCTCGGGCGTGAGGTCGCTCGCGACCACGGATGCGCCGGTGCGCGCAGCTTCGATCGACGCGTTGCCGGTGCCGGCGGCGACGTCGAGCACGCGATCGCCCGGCCCGATGCGGCTCTCGGCGACGAGCACCCGACCGAGTTCGGGGATCACTTCGCGCGCGACGGCCGAATAGTCGCCGAGCGCCCAGACGACTCTGTGCTTCGCCTTCAGCGCGCGGTCGGCGTCGGCCTGGAGGTCGGTGGTGGTGTTCATGGTGGGCTCCTCTGCCTTGTGATCCTCACGCTACGAACCCCGCGCAGACCGCTCTAGTATCCGATCTGTACCGGGTCTATCGTGAGGTCCGTGGGCGCCCCCTACTATCAGTTCTGCCCCGTCGCCAAGGCGATGGAGCTGCTGGACGAGCGGTGGACGATGCTCCTGCTGCGTGAGCTTCTGCTCGGCACCGAGCACTTCAACGAGCTGCGCCGCGGCCTCCCCCGCATGTCGCCGACGCTGCTGTCCCATCGACTCGACCAGCTGCAGCGTGCCGGCCTCATCGAGCGGATCGCCCAGGGTGCTGACGTCCGCTACGTGCTCACCGTCGCGGGTGCCGAATTGCGTCCGGTCGTCGAGCAGCTCTCGGCGTGGGGGGTGCGCTGGATCGGCGAGCTCGGAGACGCCGACCTCGACCCCAAGCTGCTGCTGTGGGACATGCACCGCAATGTCGATCACGGCAGCGTCCCCGATGCGCGCACGGTGATCGCACTGCATTTCACGGACGCGAGTCCGGCGCAGCGCCGGTGGTGGCTGGTGATCCACGACGGCGAGGCCGACGTGTGCGACGCCGACCCCGGGTACGACGTGTCGGTCGAGGTGCGCTGCACGCTCCGAGCGCTGACCCGGTTCTGGCGCGGGGACATCGAATGGACGACGCTGCTGCTCGCCGAGGACGCCACCGCGACCGGCCCGAGCGACCTGCGGCGAGCGCTGCCGTCGTGGTTCATCCGCCCGGGATATGCCGCGGTGCCGCGGGTGGGTGCGACGGTGGGGGCGGGCCGGGTCTAGACGGTCGGACGGATGCCGGCGAGCATGATGTCGAGGAAGAGCTGCCTGTCTCCCGCCTCCCCGATGCGCACCGCGTGCTCGATTCCGCACACGAGATGCTCGATCTGCACGATGGACAGATCGGGTCGGATGATCTTCTCGTCGCGCGCCCTCTGAAGCACCCCGTCGAATGCGGCGAAGATCTCGATCTTCATGTCGCGCACGGACTGTTCCTCATCGTCGGGTGAGAGCAGACCGGACGCACGATCGTCGTCACGGGCGCGACCGCGGGCATCGGCTACTTCGCGGCGGAGCAGCTCGCCGCGGCGGGCGCCGACGTGGTGCTCGCGTCGCGATCCGAATCGAAGCTGCACCTCGCCGAGGCATCCATCCGCGGCCAGGTGCCCGGAGCCTCCGTGCGGAGCGTGCTGATCGACCTCGCCTCGCTCGACTCGGTGTCTCGCGCGGCCGACGAGCTGCGCGAGCTGCCCCGCCTCGACGGAGTCCTCCTCAACGGCGGCGCTATGACGGGCTGGCGCGGTGCCCCCACGTCCGACGGCCTCCCCCCGATTCTGGGAACGCACGTGATCTCGAACGTCCGGCTGCTCGCCGGCATCCTGCCGTCCTTGATCGCCACCGGAGAGGCGGAGGGCGTCGCCAGCCGCATCGTGCACACGTCGACCGGCTTCGTGTCGCAGTTCCGGCTCGACGTGGATGACGTCAGGGCGACCCCGCGCAGCGCCATCGCGGCCTACACGAAGGCCAAGACGGTGACCGAGGTGTTCGCCTTCGAGCTCGACCGCCGCCTGCGCGCCGCTGACCTTCCCGTCGCCTCGCTCGTGGTGCGTCCCGGAGTGGGCGTCGACGCCAAGACGCCCGAGCGCACCGGCATCCACGACGCCTCGACCCCGTACCGGCGCAACCCCTACACGCCCTGGGCTCAGGGAAAGGACACCGCCGCCTGGGCTGCGGTGCGCGCGCTCGCGGATCCCGCCGCGCAGGGCGGCGAGTACTACGCGCCCGCGGGGCGGCTTCGCGGACTTCCCCTGCGAGTCGAGCCGCTCGCCCGCACCCACACCCCTCCTGCTGAACTCGTGCAGAGCGTATGGGACCAGCTCGAAGAACTCGCGGGCGTCCACTTGTCGCTGCCGATCCGGCGTTGACCCGCTACTCCTCGCCGCTGTCGAGGAATACTCCGACACGGCCGCCGTCGAGCACGAACTGCAGCGCCACGCCTGACGGGAAGCGCTCGGCGAGCTCGTCGGGGGTCTCGGAGTCGAACGGCACCGCGACGGTCGGCGGGAATGCACCCACGCCGCACGCCGCGTACCGTTGGCCCTCGAAACTCCAGGACGTCTCGGTGAAGTCACGCACATCGGGCAGCTGGTCGTTCCTGACGACATTGAGACAGACGTTCTCCGAGGAACGCTCTCCCGAGTCGGCGTACCACCCGGGCGTCAGGAAGACCGTCAGGCCGGAGAACTCGGCCGATGCGGCATCCTTCTCCGCGCCGAACCACCCCGGCGCGATCACGCCGGATCGCGTGAGCTCGAGCGTCTCGATCTGCGGCGCACCGGCAGACGACGACACGGGAGGGACCACGGCGAAGGCGTAGGCGATCGACGCCGCGAGCGCGGCCGACGCCGCCACGGAGGCCACCCACAGCGGTGCTCGCCACCTCGCCAGGCGCCCCGGCCACCCGGTCACCCCGTGCGGGGCCGCGGGTGCGACCGATTCGTCCCACGTGGACTCGTCGTCCAGTCGGTCGAACAGGTCACCGCTCTCGCGCGATGCATCGGCCGAGGGATGCACCACCCGCAGCTCGGCGCGCTCCGAGTCGGCAACGGAGTCCAGAACGGGCGCTGAGCCAGCGGCCTGGGATGCCGCCGCGCCCCCGGTCGACGCCGCGCTGCGCGAGGATTCGAGCTCCTCGAGTCGGCGGACCGCGGACGGGTCGCTCGCGATGTCAGCACGCGGACCGTAGGCACGAGCCCGTAGCTCGCGAAGCTCGTCATCAGCGGCAGCATCCATCCCCGGCATCGTCTCACGGCATCCTCGCCGCGCACAGCAACGGGCGGATGGAGCGTGACACCGCTCCATCCGCCCGCGCCGGGGGTCTTACTTCTTGAATGCGTCCTTGACGTCCTCGCCGGCCTTCTTCGCGTCGGCCTTGACCTGGTCGGCCTTGCCTTCGGCGGCGAGCTTGTCGTTGTCGGTCGCGTTGCCGATCGCTTCCTTCGCCTTGCCGGCGATGTCCTGAGCGGCGTTCTTGATCTTGTCATCGAGTCCCATGAGGAGCTCCTTTCGTGAGGGTGATCGTGACGGCGGGAGGATTCCCGTCGTCTTATCGCCGTTGCGTGTCGCGACCGACGATAAGTCTGTGGAGGGGGGTCAGCGGCGGACCTTGTCGAGTGCCTTCTCGGCCGCCTTCGCCGCCTTCTTGGCTGCCTTGGCGCGTTCCTTCTTCGCCTTCGGGTCGTTCCACATGCGCACCAGCTGGTGCCGCACGGACTCGCCCTTGTTCACCTGCACGGTCGCTGCCCGACTGCCCACGACGTAGGCGACGAAGGCGATGGCGCCGATGAGGAGGATCTTGTTTCGCATGGTGCTGTCCTGCTTCCTGGGGTGGTGGGGGCGAGGTCCGAGGTTCACGACAGACGTCGCTGGTCGTGCGCGAGCCGCGCCCGGAGGCCGGTGTGGATCGAGACGAAGGTCGCGCTCTCGCGGCCGGTCAGGGTGGCGAGGTTGGTGAGCAGCTTGTCGATGTGGTCGACCAGCTCACGCGGATCGGTGTTCTGCCGGGGCGTGACGGCCACATGCAGCACCGGCTCTCGACGGATGTCGTTCGCGGTGACCTGCGACGACAGGATCTCCGCTCTCCCGGCGAGGGAGTTCTTGACGGCATCCGACACGAACGACTCGGTGACCGTGACACGTCCGAGCGGGTTCTGTGCTCCGCTCGAGCGGAAGGCGGTCTTCGACCGGCGGCCCGAGATGCTGGTGAGGGCGACGATGAGCAGCACGATCACGATGACGATCGCGGCCACTGCGCCGATGCCGATCCACGAGAGGCTGCCGCCGGCGATGGCCGTGGCGGCGATCGCCTGGTCGAGCCACGAGCGGGCGTCCGTGCCGGCCGACGTCCAGATGTCGGTGGCGGTCGGCCAGCTCATGATGGCGATGCCGAGAGCGCCCAGTCCGAGGAAGAGCAGGCCGATGAGGAGCAGCAGGGTGCGGTTCAGCGCACGGTTGGTGTTGTTCACAGCTCGTCTTCCTTCTCGTGGGGGCGCTCGATGCGCACGCGAGTGCGGACGCTGCGGGTCAGCCGGTAGGTCTGCAGCTCTGCCTCCGTGGCCGACTGCACGGCGCCCTTGTCGAGGGGGATGCCGGCGCCGGGGCGCACGGTGACGTCGACACTGCGGTGGCCGACTCCGACGGTGATGCTCTCGCGAGCCAGGCCCGTCTCCTCCGAGAGGTGCTGGGCGAGCGCGCTGGCGATCACGCCGTTGTCGACGACGACCGCCCTGTCGCCCGCCTCGAGGGTGTGCCGTGACAGGCGACCCGGAGTGACGGCCAGCACGACGAGCACGACGCCGATCAGGGCGAGCACGACGCTGCCCGCGATCACGAGTCCGGCCGGCTGTGCCGTGGGCAGGCCGACCAGCCATCCGCCCGCCGCGGCGGGACCCAGCAGGAGAGCGGGCTGCGCCGCGAGGCTCAGCACGATCTCGAGCCCGATGTAGGCGAGGGCGAGGATGAGGAGGATGACCGCGACGAACATCGCGACGGTGCGCGGCGAATGCGTCTCGCGTCGGACGACGCGACGAAGAACCGGGGTGCTCATCGCACTCGTCTCCTCTCTGGGATGGTGGCACCGGTGATGGTGAGGGTGATGCGGGTCACGTCACGTCCGAGAAGACCACTGAGACTCTCCTGCAGCTGCTCCTGCAGCTGACGAGCTCGGTCGAGGACGGGGACGCTCTGGGAGATCGCGACGGTGTCGTCGAGATCGGGGACGGGAAGCGGGGTCGCTATGCGCACGGCGATCCCGCCCGGGTGCTCGGCGACGTCGACCTTCACGTCACCGCGCGGCACACCGATCAGGGTTGCGGACGCCTTCTCGGTGACCGTGCGGTAGACGCGTTCCTTCACGTCGATGCGCCCAGGGACGGTGGCCTCTGCGGTGGCGGCCCGCGCGGGGCCGCCACCGGCGACGAGGTGCTGGTCGACGCGCATCAGGAGGTGCGCCGCCCTGTGAAGGCGTCGGCGAGACCGCGGACGTCGAGCTTGCCGGAGGCGATCCGGCCGATGACGGCTCCGACGCCGGCGAACAGGGCCATGAGGAGGAATCCCCAGAACCCGAACAGCAGAGCGGCCAGGGCCAGGAGTGCGCCGATCAGGGCGCCTGTGGTGGTGGGGGTCATGAGACTCGCGACTCCTCGTTCTCCTGGTTGTCGTCACCGGGGACGTGCACGTCGTTGACCTCGACGTTGACCTCGACGACCTCGAGACCGACCAGGCGGCTGATCGCACCGGCGACGGCGGCGCGCACGTTGCTCGCGACCTCCTGGATCGGGGCGGGGTACTCGACGACGATGGTCAGGTCTGCGGCGGCCTGCGTCTCGCCGACCTCGACCTTGACGCCCTGCGTCAGGTCGGTGGCGTTGACGGCGTCACGGATGGCGCCGAAGGCACGTGCTCCGCCACCACCGAGCGCGTAGACACCGGCGACCTCACGGGCGGCGATGCCGGCGACCTTGGCGACGACGCCGTCGGCGATGACCGTCTTGCCCGCGGCATCCGAGTCGGCGGGGACGCGCGACGTCGAGAAGGCCGACGTGCGGTCGACGCGCGAACCCGAGGCAGCCGGCTTCGGCGCGGTCGGCGTCTGAGCGAGCTCCTTGTCGGCGGGGCTGGTGGGGGTGTTCTGATCCTGAGTTGCCATGACCATTCCTTCGTCTCACGATGTGCCGGCCGGGCCGTGGTGGCTTCGCCGGGAGCGTGTGTGGGTCGCTCACAGATAGGACGGGCGCCGAGCGGGATTCGTCACAGATTCGTCGGGAGAATCTGCGAGACAGGCGCCCGAGCGGCGATCGACGGCAGAGAACACGCGGTCGCTGGCCGTGCAGGCACTGGCCGTCGCGGGCCGGGACCGCGAGGATGATCGGATGAGCCACGACTCCCCCGCCACCGCCCTGCTCGTGATCGACGCGCAGGAATCCTTCCGCCAGCGACCCGACGAGTGGGCGGCCACCGCCAACCCGGGCGTCATCGACAACATCTCCCAGCTCGTCGCGTACGCGCGTCGGTCGGGAGACGCCGTCGTGTGGGTCACGCACTCCGAGCCGGGCAGCGGAGGAGTCTTCGATCCGGCCAACGGCTTCGTCCGGGTGGTCTCCGACCTCGACCCGCAGAGCGACGAGATCGCCGTGACGAAGACCACCGTCAACGCGTTCACATCGACCGATCTCGAAGATCAGCTCCGGCGCCGCAGCGTCGGCCGGGTGGTCGTCTGCGGCATCCGCACCGAGCAGTGCTGCGAGACGACGGCCCGGATGGCGGCCGACCTCGGCTTCACGGTGGAGTTCGTGACGGATGCGACGACGACCTCGGCGATCGAGGCGACGGACGGGCTCGCGGCCGTCTCGGGTGACGAGATCATGCAGCGGACCGAGAGCATCCTGGCGGCGCGCGGATTCGCGACGATCGTCCGCACGGCCGACCGGGTGGGTGTCTCCGCCTAGGTTGGAGGACATGCCCTCGCCGCTCGCGCTCCCCGACCTCACCGGCCGCACGATCCTCGTCACCGGGGCGAACGCGGGCATCGGATACTGGTGCGCGGAGATCCTGGCCACGCAGGGTGCCAGGGTGCTGCTCGGATGCCGGTCGGCAGAGCGCGCACAGGTGGCCGTGTCGTCGATCCGCGCGCAGGTTCCGGGTGCCGACCTCGACATCGTGCCGGTCGATCTCGGGTCGTTGGCGAGCGTCGCCTCGGCGACGGCATCGCTCGACGAGCGGCTCGATGCGGTGATCTGCAATGCCGGGGTCAAGGCGGCGGATCGCAGCGCCCGCACCGCGGACGGACTGGACCTCATGGTCGGCACCAACGCGATCGGACACTTCGCCCTGGTCGCCCAGCTCGACCGTCTGCTCGCCGACGACGCTCGGGTCGTGGCCGTCGGATCGCTGGCGCATCGCTTCGCCGAGATCGACCCCGGCACGCTATCTCAGCCGTGGACGGGTGCGTCGCTGCGTCAGTACGGCCGCTCGAAGGCCGCCCTGATGGCCCTCGCCTTCGAGCTGAACCGCCGGTGGCGGGGCACGGCGCGGTCTGCGCTGTGTGCTCACCCCGGTTACGCCGTCGATCCGCTGACTCCGCACCGCGACGGACTCGCCGCGGTCTCACCTCTGACGCGCGCCCTCGCGTCGGTCAGCCGCCCGCTCGTGCAGGGCAAGGATGCCGGGGCGGCGCCGATCCTGCATGCTGCCGTCGCGGCCGATGCCACCGGCGGCGATTATTGGGGTCCGGGCGGGCTGCTCGAGTTCCGCGGGGCGCCCAAGCGGGTCGCCGCGAGCGCCCAGGTGCGGTCGGTCGACGTCGGCGCGGAACTGTGGTCGGTCGCCGAGCACCTCTCGGGCGTGCGCTTCACGATCTGACGATCTGACAGCGGATCAGGCGAGCTCCTGGAGTGTCGCGGTCATGTCGCCTCCGGCATCCCCGGTGTTGACCGTTCCCTTCGGCTCGAACAGGATCGCGTGCACCTCGTCCGTCGCCTTCGGGCAGTGCTCGACCCCGCGCGGCACGACGAAGACGTCGTTCGGGTGCAGAATCACGTCACGGTCGCGGAGCTGGATGGTGAGCTGGCCGCTCACCACCATGAACAGCTCATCGGTGTCGGGGTGGGTGTGCCAGACGAATTCGCCCTGGAGCTTGACGACCTTGACGTCGTAGTCGTTGACGCTGGTGAGCCGGTGCGGCTGCCAGTGCTCGGTGATCGTCGAGAGGGCGTCGTGGACGTTGCGCACATCGTCTGTCATGCTCACGAGCCTAGCCACCGGCTGGCCACGGCCCCCTCCCGATGAGCCGCGCTCAGGCGGCTTCGGCATCCCTCGACGGGATCTCGTCGATCGATCGATACACGGGCAGCCCGCGCTCGAGCGCGATCTCGACGTCCTTGTCGGCGCCGGCGGAGTCTCCCGGCAGGCGCAGCACCGCGTCGCAGTGCTGCAGCAGTCGGTGGGCCGTCTCGTACATGACGTCGCCCTCGGCGGCATCCGTCTCGTCCATGCCTCGGAGGATCGGCAGGGCGACCCATTCGCCGATCATCGGCACATGGCCGAGACGGTGGATGGGGGCCGCGACCTCTTCGAGGACCTCGAGGTTGCGGGCGATCAGGGCGGGGTCGCCGCCCGTGCCGGAGCGGTAGGGGCCGGCGATGAGAATCAGCAGTGGTGTGTTCATGGAGAAGACTGTAACGTTAACCGTGCAGGAACGTGCAACTTCGTGAATGAACGGGATGGGAGCTTCGGATGCTGAGTGCGCAGCGAAAGGATCATCTGCGCGAGATCCTGCGCAGAGACGGTCGCGTGGTGGCGAAGGACGTCGCCACCGATCTCGGCGTCTCCGAGGACTCGATCCGTCGCGATCTGCGCGAGCTCGCCGACACGGGCGAACTCGTCCGCGTCTATGGCGGCGCTCTGCCGGTTCCGCCGGCCGATCGGCCCGTCGACGAGCGCTCGTCGCTGGCCACCGAGAGCAAGGAGCGGGTCGCCCGCCGCGCCGTCGAGCTGATCCTGCCGGGCTCGACGATCGTGCTGGATGCCGGAACCACGACGCTCGCGATGGCCCGCATGCTGCCGTACGGCGCCGACCTGACCGTCATCACCCCCAGCCCGGCGATCGCCCTCGCCGTCGCCGAGCACTCCGACGCCCGCGTCGTGATCATCGGCGGCGAACTCGCCCGCTTCTCGATGGTCGCGAGCGGCCCCCTCGCCATGGAGGCCGTGCAGCATCTCGCCGCAGACCTGTTCTTCCTGGGCGTGACGGGCGTCGATCCCGTCCACGGCCTGACCACCGGCAACCTCGACGACGCCGCCACCAAACGCGCGATCGCCGCGCGCTGTGCGCAGACCTACGTCCTGGGCAGCGAGGAGAAGATCGGCGCCATCTCGCGCTTCCCGGTTCTGAACGTCGACGCCATCACCGGTCTCGTGGTCGACCCTCAGGACGCGAACCCGGTCATCGGCGATCTCGCAGAGGGCATGCCGGTGCTGCGCTGACCGGTGTCAGGTGATGGTCGCCGCCACGATCGTCGGCGTCATGATCGCCACCATCGCGGCCGTGATCGCATCGTTGACCGCCTTGGCGACGGCATCCCCTGCCCGCGATCCTGCCGTGAGCTGCTCGATCCGCTTCTTGAGGTCGCGCGAGGACAGCCCGCCGCACTCCTCGCGCAGGATCGCGTGCGCCGCGTTGAGGTTCTGCAGGATCGCAAGCAGCGCCAGGTCGGCCTGCGTCGGAGCACCCGTTCCGGCGAGCACCGCGGCGAGCCGCGCCCTCAGCGCCTGCTCGGGCGTCGAATCGGATTCGGGAGTGCGTGCCGACCCCCAGCCGAAGAATCCGCCCTCCCCTTTGACGAGCACGCCCTGCACGATGAGCGACTCGACCACGATCTCGAGCGGATCGAGCTTGGGGCGCACCACGAGCGACTGCAGCCGCTTGCCGCGCAACGGCACGAGGCGCTGCAGTGTCGTATCGAGGATCGGGTTGCCCGTCGGGTCGGTCGACACGATCTCGATGACCGGGTTCTTCTCGTCCGACACCGCGATGCGTCCGTGCAGGGCGAGGTCGACGATCACGGCCGCGACCTCGCCGTACAGGCGGTTCACGCTCACCGCGCTCTCGACGCGGCCATCAGGCCGGAGAAGCAGCATGTGGAGTTCCTCGACGATCAGCATGCATCCACGCTATGACGGGCCACCTCACGGCGGCATCCCCCGGACGGATGATTCCGGAACACCCCCACACGCACGAACGCCGCGCCCTCCGGAGAGGACGCGGCGTTCGATGAAGAGTGGTTACGCGCCGATCTTCTTGGCATCGTCCGCGTTGAGCACGCGGAAGAGCAGAGCCGCGATGACCGCGCCGACCACGGGGGCGACGATGTAGAGCCACAGTGAGGCCCAGTCGAAGTACCCGCCGACCGAGAGGCCGAGGGCCACCGCCGGGTTGAAGCCGCCGCCCGAGATCGAACCGACGGTCGCTGCGCCGACGAACACCGTCGCCCCGATCGCGAGGCCGTAGAACGAGTTGCCCTCGGTGTCCTTCGAGGTCGCGGTGTTGAGCACGACCCAGACGAGGATCAGCGTGAACAGCGCCTCGACGAAGAAGGCGGGTCCCACCTCGACGACCAGAGCCTCGCCACCGGCGGGCCACACGGCGAAGCTGACCAGCGCGGCGAGCGCGCCACCGACGAACTGCGCCACGAGGTAGGCGATGAAGTCGACGACGCTGAGGCCGCCACGGATGAAGACGCCGACGGAGACCGCCGGGTTGAGGTGAGCGCCCGAGATGTGGCCGGTCGAGAAGACGAGCACGGCGAGCGTGAAGCCGATCGCGAGCGGAGTCAGCGGGCTCTCGCTGTTGATCGCCGCGATGATCGTGAGGACGAAGAGGAACGTGGCGATCGCTTCGGCGAGCGCCTTTCGGGGAGTACCGGACATGAGAAGTGCTCGTTTCTGAGAGGTGAGGGAAGGCGACCCCCGTCCGCCTGCGCACTCCAGCCGACGCACCCTCCGATAACGCCCCCGAATCTAGCGACGGCAGTCGGAGTCCGGGCGTACGCCGCGCTGGCGCCTGTGAAATACCTGAATGCGATGCGACGGCATGTCAACCCCGTCGCCACATCGGCACGCTTGTCCGTACTGTTCCGGGATGACTTCCGACACCGCCACGACGCCGGAGGAGCCCACTCGCCTGCGTCGCGCCATCACCGGCCCCCTGCTGTTCGCCTTCATCCTGGGCGACGTGCTCGGCGCCGGCATCTACGCCCTGATGGGTGTGCTGTCCGAGAAGGTCGGCGGGATGCTGTGGGCACCGCTGCTTCTCGCTCTCCTGCTCGCGCTGCTGACCGCGGGGTCGTACGCCGAGCTGGTCACCAAGTACCCGCGCGCCGGCGGGGCATCCGTCTTCGCGGAGCGCGCCTTCCACAGCCCCGTCGTGTCGTTCCTGGTCGGGTTCAGCATGCTCGCGGCCGGCGTGACGAGCGCCGCGGGCCTGGCGATCGCGTTCGCCGGCGACTACCTCGGCACGTTCTTCGACCTGCCGACCATTCCCGTCGCGATCGTCTTCCTCGCGATCGTCGGAGCACTCAACGCCCGCGGCATCCGTGAGTCGCTCGGCGCGAATCTGGTGATGACGGCGATCGAGCTGAGCGGTCTCGTGATCGTGATCGTCGCGGTCGGGATGTTCGTGGTCGGCGGCGGCGGCGACGCCTCGCGGCTGACTCAGACGCCCGAGGGGACGCCCGTCGCCCTGGCGGTCCTGTCGGGAGCGGTGATCGCCTACTACTCCTTCGTCGGCTTCGAGACCTCGGCGAACATGATCGAAGAGGTCAAGAATCCGCGGCGCACCTATCCGCGAGCCCTCTTCGGCGCGCTCTTCACCGCCGGTGCGGTGTACGTGCTCGTGGGGGTCGCGAGTTCCATCGCACTGCCGGCGTCCGAGTTGCAGGAGTCGAGCGGACCGCTGCTGTCGGTCGTCGAGGCCGCGGGTGCCAGCATCCCCTCCTGGCTGTTCAGCCTGATCGCCCTGATCGCGGTGGCGAACGGTGCACTGCTCACGATGATCATGGTGAGCCGCCTGACCTACGGGATGGCCGAGCAGAACCTGCTGCCCGCCGTGCTCGGCCGCGTGCTGCCGAATCGAAAGACCCCGTGGGTGGCGATCCTCACCACGACCCTCGTCGCGATGGGACTCACGCTCGTCGGCGATCTGGCGACGCTCGCCGAGACCGTCGTGCTGCTGCTGCTCTTCGTCTTCCTCAGCGTCAACGTCTCGGTGCTGGTGCTGCGACGTGACCGCGTCGAGCACGATCACTTCCGCATCTGGACGGTCATCCCGGTGCTGGGCATCGCCTCGTGCATCCTGCTGCTCACCCAGCAGCGAGGGGTCGTCTGGCTGTTCGGCGCGATCCTGCTGGCGGTCGGCGCCGTGCTGTACCTGCTCGCCCGCTGGGGCCGCAACCGCTCCGACCGTCGCGACCACGACGGAGCCCCGTCATCCACCACCACGAAGGAGAACGATGAGCACGCCTGATCTCACCCCCGACGCCGATGACGCCATGACGAGCGAGGAGAAGCGCCACGACCAGCTGACCGCGGCCCCTGATGCCACCGAGGCCGATGCCGCCCCGCGCATCGAGGTCTCGGAGCACGACGGGAACACCCGCATCGACATCCTCCCCGATGCCGCCGTGCGGCCGGGACCCGGACCCGGGGTCGAGGTCGACGACGAGCCCGAGCAGTAGCCGGAGCGGCGGCGATAACGCGCGCGGGATTGCCCCCGCGATACTTCAGCGTTCCGATATATCACGACTCACCCCTCGAAAGCAAGCTCTGAGCGTATGCTGACTCCGAGACCGCCTCCGCGGTCTCGGAGTCGGTGACCCGGACCCCGTCACCACGATCGGGGGGACGCCATGAGCATCACCACAGATCCGAGCACCGACACGCGGTCGGATGCCGAGCTCGCCGACGCGACGCGCAGCGGAGACGCCCGAGCGTTCGCCGTGCTGTGGCAGCGCCATTCCGAGGCGGGGCTCCGCGCGGCCCGGGCAGTGACGCGTTCCATCGACCCTGACGACCTCGTCAGCGAGGCCTTCACGAAGACGTTCAGCGCGATGCAGAACGGCGGCGGACCGACCGATGGCTTCCGGGCGTATCTCTACGCCGCCATCCGCAACGCCGCCGCGACGTGGGGCGGCAAGCAGAAGGACATCCCGATCGAGTTCATCGAGGAGATCCCCGATGAGGCCCCCGACGCGATCGAGCAGCTGTCGGACAAGACGATGCTCGCGGCGGCGTTCAAGAATCTGCCCGAGAACCACCGCACCCTGCTCTGGTACCTCGAGGTCGAGGGCATGAAGCCGCGCGAGATCGCTCCGCTGATGGGACTGACTCCGAATGCCGTGTCGGCGCTGGCTCTCCGCGCTCGCGACGGATTCCGCCATGCCTGGCTGGATGCGCTCATCGCCGACCCTTCCCGTCCCGAGGAGTGTCGCTGGGCGTGCGGGCGGCTCGTGCGCCGCTCTCGCCGCCCGGTGAGTCGGCACGAGCGCCCCCGCCTCGAATCCCATCTCGAAGGGTGCGCCGGCTGCACGATCATCGCGCGAGACATCGACACGGCCTCGTCGAAGCTGCGAGCCGTGCTGCTGCCCCTCGCACTCGGCAGTGCCGGCGCCGCCGCCTACGCCGCTCTCGAGCCCGGCGCGGCAGCGAGCGCATCCGTCATCGGACCGTCCGCCGCCCTGCGGACCCGCCGCGTGCTCACCATCGGGATCGCCGCGGGAAGCGCGGTCGCCCTTGCGGCGACGGTCGCCGTGGCGATGGTCGGCCCCTGGTCGCAACCCGCGGCAGACGGCGACCGTGGTGAGGCGTCCGGGCCCGCCGCCCGACCAATCGCCCCGACTCCCGGTGCCACACCCGCGACGGACGACGACACGTCACCGACGCCCCCACCTGTCGCACCGCTCATTCCTGCTCCGGTGGAGCCGCCAGTGCAGCCGGTCGTCGAGACGACTCGGCAGGACACACCTGTGCGCGCCGTTCCGGAGCCGCCGAGCGCCCCGGTGGCCGCACCGCCGGCGGCGGGCCCTCCGGCGACCAGACCCCCCGTAGCGACCCCGCCGGTCGAGGTCCCGCCGGTCGAGACCCCGCCCGTGTTCGCGATCGGTCCGGACGGGTGGGACACCAGCAGTCCCCTCGCTGTCTCGGTGAGCGGCACCGGCATCCCCGGCAGCACGGTCGCCGTCATCGACGAGCTCGGCTCCGTCCTCGCCCAGGCGACGGTCGACGGCGACGGTGAGTTCACGCTCTCCGTCGCGGGAGGCGAACTGAGGCAGGGCATGACGCTCACGGCCCAGCACACCTCACCCTCCGGCGACGTGGACCTCAGCGAGCCGGTCGGACCCCTCGCATTCCCCGTGCCGGTCATCTCTGGCGATCAGCCCCGCCCCCACCTCGAGCGGGGGGATGCTGACGCCGACGGCGAGCAGGACGACGCGCTCGTCACTCTCGAGGGCATCCCGGGCGGCTGGGTGCAGGTCGCCGTCGACGGCGTCGTGGTGCCCCACCTCATCGCCATCGACGAGGTGACCTCCGACGACTACATCCCCGACATCCACCTCGGATTCCACCTGCTCACCCTGCGATACGTCGATGCGGAGTCGGGCGTCACCGGTCCTGGAGCCGACTACGCGGTCGTCGTCACCCCGGGCGGCAAGTGACGTCCGGGCACGGATCCGACCGGAATATTGGTTGCGGCGTCAGGAACGGGCGTCGTCAGCGTCTTGATAGTGGGACGAGAAGCCGGCCCTGGGGACCTGAGTCGACTTCGTGTCCGAGAGCTCGCGTTCCCCTACGGACGCGGCACTCGCGGGTGGGGCTGCTCCCCAGTCCCACCCGCATTCCCTTCCGCACCCGTGTGGGGGCCTACAGCCAGCCCTTGCGCTTGAACGCCCAGTAGAGCCCGACGCCCATCGCCAGCATCAGAGCGACCGCCATGGGGTATCCGAGCGTCCAATGCAGCTCGGGCATATGGTCGAAGTTCATGCCGTACACCGTGCCGACGAGCGTCGGGGCGAACAGGATCGCCGCCCAGCCCGAGATCTTCTTGACCTCGTCGTTCTGGCGGATGCTCAGCTCGGTCATCCGCCGCATCTCCTCGTTCTGCCGCCGCGCCACGATCGTGGACTCGACGGTCAGCGCGTTGTCGAGCACCGTGCGGAAGGTGTTCGCGCGCTCCGACACGCGCAGAGTGTGGTCGAGCACGTCGCGCAGGTACCGCTGCAGCTCCTCGTCGACCTCGTACTTCGTCGAACCTCGCAGCAGCGAGTCGAGCATGCCCGCGAGAGGCTGCACCGCGCGCTGGAAGTCGATCACCTCACGACCGAGTTCGTAGATGCGCTGCGTCGCGTCGACCTCGTCCTCGAAGAGCTGGCTCTCGATCTCGTCGATGTCGTTCTCGAGTCCCGACAGCACGGGTGCGTACTCGTCGACGACCTCGTCGAGGATCGCATAGAGCACCGCCTCCGGACCGAGCTTCAGCAGACCGGGGTCGTCTTCGAGTCGGCGTCGCACCCTCGCCAGGTCGGGAGACTCCGCGTGGCGGATCGTCACCACGAAGTCGGGCCCCACGAGCACATGGATCTCTCCGAACTCGACCTCCTCCGCGGCATCCAGATACCGGGCGGATCGCAGCACCATGAACAGCACGTCTCCGTACCGCTCGAGCTTCGACCGCTGGTGACCCGAGAGCGCATCCTCGACGACGAGAGCGTGGATGCCGAACTCGTCGGCGACCTCGCGGATCTCGGCTTCGCTCGGCCGGTACAGACCTATCCAGCTCATGCCGCCGCGCTCGCGCAGCACCTCGAACGTCTCACTGAGGCTCCGCGGATTCTCGGTGCGGACCCCGTCGACGTAGATCGCGTTGTCGATGATCGCCATCGGCGTTCCCTTCGTCGGTATGCCGCGGCGGTCGTGCGCCGGGCCCTAGGCGGCCGGCGGTGCGACGCAGGCGACCGCCGAGTCCGTGATGGCCTGGTGATACTGCTCGGCCGTGAACGGAAGCCCGAACTCGGGAGCGGTCTCACCCGCGGCTGCAGGCACCTTGGAGGCGATCGCCGCGAGCTCCCACGCCAGGTACATCGCGGTCGTCGCGCCGGTCGTCGAGTTGTTCAGCGACACCGCGACCGTGAAGCCCGTCTCGGGGTCGGAGAACGCCGACGTCTGATACCCGGGAGTCCAGCCCGCCTGTCCGACCATCGAGCCGACGAGCAGAGCGCCGCCCGTGGCCTGGAGCCAGGAGGGAGCCTGGGGGCCCTGCGGCAGGGGAGCTCCGAAGCGGTTCGGCTCGTCCTTCGTGCGCAGCTTCTGCGCGGCTTCGGCCTGGGCGTACCGACCGAGATCCTCGATCGTCGACACGACGCCGGAGTCGGTGTAGCCGGTGCTCGACGAGAGCGTGGTGATGTCGACCGGGGCAGCACAGTCGTACCCGCCTTCGACGGGCGTCAGGTAGTGCCCGTTCATGACCGGTCCGTCAGAGGGCGGGGCCGGGGCCGGCGAAGGCAGCGACGTCGCCGAGAGACCGAGCGGCTGGGTCACGTACTCGGCGATCAGCTCGGACGCCGTGCGGCCGGACGCCCGCTCGAGTGCGAGTCCGAGCAGCAGGTAGCCGGCATCCGAGTTCGTGTAGGTCGTCTTCGGAGTGGTGCGTGGGGCGCCGAGGCCGTACGCCGCAAGCTCGAGGGGTGCCCACACGCGCTCGGGGGTGGTGAGCCATGCGGCCTGCGCGGTCGCCTCGGACGAGCCGACGCCGCTCGTGCTGTTGCACAGGTCGAGCAGCGTGATGTCCTTCATGTCAGCGACGCCCGAGACGTGGTCGGGCACGGGGTCGTCGAGATCGACCACGCCGTCATCGGCCAGACCGTAGAGCACGTCGCACGTCATGAGACGCGTCATGTCCGCGATCCGGAAGGACATGTCGGTGCTGATCTCTTCGTCGCCGCCGGGGGTCTGGGTGCCGAGACCGGCGACCCAGCTGCCGCTCCACGGAGCCCACACGCCCACGACGGCGCCCGAGGCACCCGATGCGGCGAGCGCGTTGGTGATGGCCGCCTCCATGGCGGCGACCGTGTCGTCAGGCAGAGGGCCGTCGACCTGGGACGGAGGCTGGTAGCTGAACTCCGGTTCGGCCGTGCAGCCGGTGAGGAAGAGCCCGAGCGCGGCTGCGCCGGCCACTGCTGCGCGGAACGTGCGCGACGAGAGAAGCTGCATGAAAGGGGACCCCCGGAAGACGTGTCTCCCGAGTCTAGAACGCTCATCCTGAAAGAAAGGCATCACCGAACGCCGTTTAGGGTGATCACCATGCCCCACACGTTCGATGCCGACGTCGTCTCCGCGATCCTCCGCCACATGAACGGCGACCACACCGATGACAATCTGCTCATCACGCGCGCCTTCGCGCCGGCCGGAGGGTCTCAGTCGGACGAGATCACCGACGCCGTGATGACGGACCTCGACGGCGACGGCGGAGTCTGGAAGGTCACCCGCTCCGGCGAGGCCTCAGAGCTGCGCATCCCCTGGCCTTCCGGTCCGATCACGGAGCGCCCCGCCGTGCGCCGCGAGGTCGTCGCGCTCTATGATCTCGCCTGCGAGAAGCTCGGGGTCGAGCCGCGTCCGCACGCATGACGCTCGGCTCACCGAGGGGTTTCCTTTCAGGTTAGGCGACCCTTACACTGGGCACATGTCCGAGATCCTCTCCTTCTCCGCAGCCCTCCGTGAGCGCTCCTCCGGTTCGCACTCGCGCAGCGAGGGTGCCGGCTTCATGTCCGACCTGCTCAAGGGCGAAGGATCGCGCGAGGACTACATCGCGCTCGTCGCGCAGCACTACTTCATCTACGAAGCCCTCGAGGGCGCGGGCGAGCGCATGCGCCAGGACCCCGTGGCATCCGTCTTCCTCAGCGACAAGCTGACCCGCCTGCCCGCGCTCGAGGCCGACCTCGAGTTCCTCCTCGGGGCGCACTGGCGCGATGTGATCGTCGCGCTGCCGACCACGCAGCGCTACGTCGAGCGCATCCGCCAGGTCGGGGCGACCTGGGCCGGTGGCTTCGTCGCGCATCACTACACGCGCTACCTCGGCGATCTGTCGGGCGGCATCTTCATCGGACGCGTCATGGCACGCCGCTTCGGCTTCGAGACCAACGGCATCGGCTTCTATCTGTTCGACGACATCGCCGACCCGTCGGCGTTCAAGGACGTCTACCGCGAGCAGCTCGACTCCGCCCCCTGGGACGACGCCGAGCGCGAGCGCGTGATCGACGAGGTCCTGCTCGCCTACCGGTTCAACACCGAGCTCTTCGAAGACCTCGACCGCGCACGCGTCGCCGCCTGACGACGAACGGGCTCAGCCCTTCCCGACCTCGGGAGTGGATGCCGCGAGCCACGCGTCGCGCATGAAGCGGCGCACATCCTCGTCGACGCGGATGTCGCTCGGGCGCAGCGCCCTCGACAGGTAGAGCCCGTCGAGGGACGTGAGCCGAGACAGCGCCACATAGGTCTGCCCTGGAGCGAAGGCGCCTGAGCCGAGGTCGATGATCGCGCGGTCGTAGGTCTTGCCCTGCGACTTGTGGATCGTGACGGCCCACGCGAGGCGCAGCGGGAACTGGGTGAACTCCGCCACGACGTCACGGCTCAGCTTCTTGGTGCTCGGCTCGTAGGAGTATCGGAACCGCTCCCAGACCGCGGGCTCGACGTCGACCTCTTCGCCGTCGATCTCGACGCGCACGGTCTCTCCGAGGATCCGCACGACCGTGCCGATCGTGCCGTTCACCCACCGCGGCGGCTCGCCCGACATCGAGGTGTCGTTGCGGAGGAACATCACCTGCGCGCCGATCTTGAGCTTGAGCTCCGACTCGGCCGGCAGCGACGCCTCGCCCTTGCCGAACTCGCCGCTGACCTCGGCACGCGCCGTCTGCTCCTTGCCGGGCAGCGCTGCGAGGTGGCGGCTGTTGATGGTGTTCACGATGTCGTTGCGGGTGGCGAGGGTGATCATCGGCACCTCTCCCGGCTCCGGGTCCGGCGGTGTGCGCGCGCCCTGCGTGTTCAGCACTCCCGCGATCTCCGCGGTGACCCGCCCGTACCGCACCGCGTTCAGCATCGCCTTGAAACCGTCATCCGACTGCCGGTGGATCTGCACGAGCTCGCGCACGTGCAGCTCGGCCCGGGTGTCGACGGCGAACAGTCCCCCGTCGTCATCGTCACCCTCACCGCCGGCCGGACCCGCCCAGACCTTGGCGTCGAAGAACCAGAACGAGCGGTAGTGGTCCTTGACGTAGCGCAGCTCGTCGCCGCGCGGCGGCACGGGAGCCAGCTGATACGGATCGCCGAACATCACGATCTGCACTCCGCCGAACGGGATGCCCCGCTTGCCCCGCGCCTGACGGAGCGAACGGTCAATCGCATCCATCAGGTCGGCGTTGACCATCGAGATCTCGTCGATCACGAGCGTCTCGATCGCATTGAGGATCCGTCGCGTGTTGTCGTTCTGATCGATGTCCGAGTCGCCGATCAGTCCGATCGGCAGCCGGAACAGGGAGTGGATCGTCTGACCCTCGACGTTGAGCGCGGCGACGCCGGTCGGCGCGCAGATGGCGATCTGCTTCTTCGTGTTCCACGAGAAGTACTGCAGCAGCGTCGACTTGCCGGTGCCCGCTCGACCGGTGATGAAGACGTGCTCGCTGGTGTCCTCGATCAACCGGAACAGCTCTTGCTGCTCTTCGGACAGGGCGGGAAGCGACACGGTTCTCTCACACGGACGGAGGCGGGAATGCACGGCGAGACCGTGCCTCCCCATGCTACGTGGCGGCGCCGCCCGGCATCCGAGGAACACAGCGATCGCGGCCGACGCACCCCGACTCACGCACGGCGTCGTCCCAGGCCACGCTTCTAGACTGACGCCATGCAGCAGGTCGAGACGAAGGCGCCCCGGCGCTCGCGCCTCGCTGCCGATCTCGCGCTCCTCGCGGTCGTCGGCCTCGTGCTCGTCGCCGCTCTCGGTGCAGGTGGGGCCACCCTGTACCGGCAGTTCTACGGGCCGTCGGCGTTCGTCGTGCGCTACCTCGACCTGCTCTCGGAAGGACGAGCGGCTGACGCTCTGCGCGTGCCCGGCGTCGCGATCGATCGGGAGACCCTCGAGATCGCCGGCATCGGAGCCACGGCGTCGGAGGCGCTGCTGCGTCACTCGGCACTCGCGCCGCTCACCGACGTGGAGGTGCAGTCGGAACAGGCCGACGAGTCCGGCAAGACCGAGGTGACCGTGTCGTACGAGGCGAGCGGGCACGCCGGCACCACCACCTTCACCGTCGAGCAGGACGGCTGGGCGGGGGTCACCCCCAACTGGCGCTTCACGACGAGCCCGCTGGCCGTGGTCGAGCTCACGGTGCGCGGTGCCGATCAGTTCGCCGTCAACGGCTTCGAGATGGATCGCCGCCAGGTCTCACCCGCCGGGGCGGAGGCCGCACCCCTCGATCCCCTTCCACTGCTGGTCTTCACGCCGGGGCTGTACTCGGTCACCGTCGACACTGCGATCGCGGAGTCCGAGGGCATCGGTGTCCTCGCCGACACCCCGCTCGCCACCACGCCCGTCGACGTGCAGACCGAGCCCACCTCGGACTTCGTCGCGGTGGTGCAGCAGCGGGTCGAAGAGTTCCTCACCGCCTGCACGACGCAGGAGGTGCTGCAGCCGACCGCCTGCCCGTTCGGCCTCGAGGTCTCCAACCGCCTCGCCTCGCTGCCGAAGTGGTCGATCGCCGCACAACCACAGGTGAGCGTCGTGCCCGACGGCGGACACTGGAAGATCCCCCCGACGGATGCCGTCGCGCACGTCGACGTCGAGATCCGCTCGCTCTTCGACGGCTCGGTTCAGGAGCGGTCGGAAGACGTCCCGTTCCAGGTGAACGGATCGATCACGATCCTCCCCGACGGCAAGGTGTCGATCCGGGTCGGATCCCCCGACGAGGAGTCCACGGGCTGACGCCCGCCGGGAGCACGGTCACCGCGCGTCGCGCTCCGCCTGACGCAGGTCGCGCTCGGCGAGAGCCGCGAGTTTCTGGTTGTACTCCTCGAGCTCCGCCTCGCCCGTGCGGTCTGCATGACGGTCGCGGCGCTTCTGCAGCTTGGTGTCGCTGCGGCTCCACTGGATCGCCACGGTGATCGCGAGGATCAGAGTCGGGATCTCTCCGATCGACCACGCGATGCCGCCGCCGATGTACTGATCCTCGATGGGCGTCGGGCCCCAGGTGCGCCCCATCGACCCGAACCAGTCGGCGACCATCAGCCCCTCCTGCATCATGATCGCGACGCCGAAGAAGGCGTGCATGGCCATGATGGCGATCAGGGTGATGAGGCGCCCCGGGTAGGGCAGACGGTAGGGCACCGGGTCGGCGCCGACCAGGCTCAGCACGAACAGGTAGCCGGAGATGAGGAAATGCGCGACCATCCACTCGTGGCCGAGGTGCTCGAACATCGACCAGCGCACCAGGTCGGTGAAGTAGAACGCCCACAGCGACAGGATGAAGATGCCCGCCGCCACGAACGGGTGGGTGACGACCTTCGAGAACGGCGAGTGCACGGCCCACATGATCCATTCGCGACCACCGCGGGTGCCGTCGTCGCGCTTGTGGATCGCTCGAAGGGCCAGCGTGACCGGCGCCCCCGAGACCAGCAGCAGCGGGATCGCCATCGACAGCATCATGTGCCCCAGCATGTGCACGCTGAAGAGATACTCCTGATACGCGTTGATCGGGCCGCCCGTGACCCAGAGCAGCATCAGCATTCCCAGCACCCAGAACACGGTGCGGTGGATCGGCCAGCGGTCACCACGGAGCCGCAGTCGGCGCACGCCGGCGAGGTAGAGGAAGAGGCCGAACCCGGCGGCCACCAGCCAGAGCACGTCGATGTCCCACGCCGTGAACCAGCGGTCGATCGTGAACTCCGGCGGCAGCGGGGAGCGGGTGAGGTTCTCGGCGGGGGTCTGCACGAACGCCGCCTCCTCGCCGGTGGGCGGGGGCGTGCGCGCGAGCGCGGCGGCAGCTCCCGAGGCCAGACCCATCAGAGCGACCTCGCACAGCACCAGCATCCAGAACCAGCGCGCGGCTCCGTCGTCCTCGAGCCGAGGGATCAGGCGGGTGCGATACCAGGCGCCCAGCATTCCCATACCGACGAGGAGCACGACCTTCGCGAGCAGGATGGTGCCGTACGGCGTCCAGAGCTGCGAGATGTCGCCGAACGAGACGACGGAGCGGGCGAGACCCGAGATCGCGACGACGGCGAACGCGGCGATCGCGAGACTCGAATAGCGGCTCACCAGCTGCGCCGCGCCCACGCCCGAGCGGTCGCGCAGGATCACGACGAGCAGCAGGCCGCCGAGCCACACGGCCGCGCCGATCGTGTGCAGCAGGATCGAGTTCACCGCGATGTTGTGACCGGCGAGCTCCCCGGAGTGACCCTGCGTCGCCAGCGGGAGGAAGGATGCCGCGGCGAGGATCGCCGTGATGAGCGTCGGCGTCCACGTGCGCCACGCGAACGCGAGCACGGTGATCACCGAACCCATGATGGTGGTGATCAGCCATGACTGACCGAGCGGCAGTTGCAGCAGGAATCGTCCGAGCTGCTCACCGAACTCGCGCTCGGCGCTCAGCTGCGGGTTGAAGGCCGCCATGAAGGTGAAGAATCCGCTGATGCCGGCGGTGACCGTGAAGACGGCAGCGCCGGCCGAGGCCGTGTTGAGCGCCGTGTCGAATGACTTCTCCTCGCTGCGCAGGGCGAACAGCGCCAGCACGAGCGAGCCCAGCATCGCCGCGGCCGCGATGTTCATCACGAGCTTGACGATGGGGGTGGCCCAGCGCACGAAGGGACCCGGATCCTGCAGAAGCAGCGGAGCCGCGCCTCCGCCGATCACGAGGGCGAAGATCACGCCGATCAGTCCGGTCGCGAGCAGGATGCCGATTCCGGCCGCGCGATACGCGGAGCGGGTCGGGGTCTGCACGGCGCGGGCACTCACCCCTCCAGCCTAAGCCGCGGATCCGGGGAGGACGCACGAAGGCCGCCCCCGACGGATCGGGAGCGGCCTTCGAAGAGGTGCGGTCTTACTTGACGGCAGCCTTGAGCTTGGAACCAGCGGTCACCTTGACGCGGTGGCCGGCCGGGATCTTGATCTCGGCGCCGGTCTGCGGGTTGCGGCCCGTGCGAGCTGCGGTCGCGACCTGCTCGAACGAGATCCAGCCCGGGATCGAGACCTTGCTGCCCTTGGCAACAGCGTCGGAGACCGAGGAGAACAGCGCGTCGAGGACACCCGAGACGGTGGCCTGGCTCTGGCCGGTGGCAGAAGCGATGCTCGCGACGAGCTCGGTCTTGGTGATGGACTTGTCAGCCATGTCATCCTCCAGCGACGAGGTTCCCGTCGCATCGTTGTGGTTCAGAGGGCTGCTGCCCTCCGTTGGTCGAGTGACCGCCTTGAATGTACCAACCACCACCCACATTTCCGCGTCATTTCGCGGGTTTTGGGCTTTTCGGCGGCGTGTCGTGGGGCAGAAGTGACGAATGTGACTCGTGGGGCATCGATTTCAGCGCGCCCGTCGGCCTCATCGTGGGAAGGAGATCTCTTGCCGCGAAGGGGCGGAATCACCGTTCGATCCTTGCGTGAGAGAGATCTCCTTCGCTCGGCGCGCGCAGATCAGCCCGGGCGACGACGCGTCTCAGGTCGGTTCGGCCGTCGTCGTGGCGGTCGGGGATGCGTCGTCGGCCGCGGCGGAGGCCATCGCGGCGCGGCGCTTCGCACGACGGGTGCGGGTCTCCTTCGACAACGGATACCGGGCGTCCAGCCGTGGCTCGAGGACGATCCGACGCAGCGCAGTGAGGATCACGTACCCGCCCACCCAGTAGGACAGGAACAGCACGAGTCCATACGAGAACGTGAAGCTCAGCAGCGTGCACACGATGCCGATGCCGACATAGAGCCAGGTCCAGGCGTGGGCGATGCGATCACGCGCGGCCTGCTGGTCATCCGTGCGCTGCTGCAGCGAATCGACCCGGCTGCTGAGTGCCTCATCGTCGATCGTGGCGAAGAGGTCCCGCACCGGCACCTGCAGCGCATCCGCGACCAGAGACAGCGTCTCCAGGCTCGCATCCTGTCCGGCTTCCAGGCGCTGCACGGTCCTGAGTCCCACGCCGCTCTCGGTCGCCAGTCGTTCCTGAGTCCACCCCTGCGCCTGGCGCAGTTCTGTGATTCGTGTCGTGTTCATGTCCTCCATGCTCTCCAGCGGCCCCGATCCGCCACCACGCCACCGAGCCGCCAGTCAGCCGCCAGCTGGCCGCCATCGACCCGCCGCCATCCGCCGCCCCGTCGCCGCGTCAGAGCGGGCGGTGGGCGGCGACCACCGAGCGTGCGGTGCGCTCGAACGCCGGCGTGACCCGCTCGTCTCCGTCGAGGTACCCGCCGACGAGCGCGGCGTCGCGCAGCAGCACGAGGGACGCCGCGACATCGACGGGGCTCTCGAGGCCGGCCTGCTCGGCGACGGCCTGGAGCGTCGAGCGGAACCACTCCCGGTGCTCGTCGATCAGCAGACGGACGGCACCGTCGGCATCCGGATACTCCGCTGCCGCGTTGATGAACGGGCAGCCACGCGTGTGCCGGAGGCGGATGTCGGCGGCGATGCCGTCGATCACGGCGTCGACCAGCTGCGCAGGATCCGTCACCGCCTCGCCCGCGTCGGCGAACATCGCGCGGAGCATCTCGTCTTCGTTGCGCAGGTACGCGAGGACGAGGTTCTCCTTGCCGCCGAACTGGTTGTAGAGCGTCGCCCTGGTGACCGCGGCCTCATCGATGATGCGGTCGACGCCGACCGCATGGATCCCCTCTTCGTAGAAGAGCCTGGTGGCGGTGTCGATCAGCCGGGTGCGGGCTGCGCTGGGCCGCTTAGGAGCCGTCGTCGGAGCGGAGCTGGAAGTCGTGGTCTTCATGATGATCCCTCTCATCGTGTCATCCGATTCGGGTTTTCGGGAATAGGTTGTGCTAGATAGAACGTTCGGTCTACTATCAGCGTAACACACTCGCACCGGGCGGGGCAGACGCAGGAGAAGAAACGATGAACAGCACTGACAAGACCCCGATCGTCCTGATCCACGGACTCTGGATGACGCCGAAGAGCTGGGACACGTGGGCCGAGCGGTTCCGCGCGCAGGGCCACGAGGTGATCATCCCGGGATGGCCCGGGATCGATGACCGCTCCGTCGAGGACATCCGCCGCGACCCGTCGGCCCTCAAGGGGATCGGCCTGAAGCAGATCGCCGACAACTACGAGCGCATCATCCGTGCGCTTCCGGTCAAGCCGATCATCATGGGCCACTCGTTCGGCGGCGTGCTCACCCAGATGCTCGCCGACCGCGGCCTCGGCGCCGTCTACGTGGGCGTGGCCCCGGGACAGACCGCCGGCGTCACCGCACTGCCCCTCTCGACCCTGTGGACCGGAACGCCGATCCTCTCCAACCCCTTCGGCATCAACGGAGCCAAGCCGCTGTCGAAGCGCCACTTCCACTTCACGTTCGGCAACGACCTCCCCCGCGCAGCATCCGACGCCCTCTGGGAGGAGTACGCCGTGAACTCCTACAACAAGGTCTTCTTCGAGGGCGTGACCTCGGTGCTCAACGAGAAGGGCGGAGTCACCCACGTCGACTACGCACGCGCCGACCGCGCCCCGCTGCTCGTCATCACCGGCGAGATCGACCACGTCGTGCCCCCGGCCATCGGACGCGCGATCGTGAAGAAGTACCACTCGTCCGGCAGCACCGCCATCGTCGAGTACAAGGAGTATGCGGGCCGCACCCACCGTCTCGTCAGCCAGGACGGCTGGGAGGAGATCGCCGACTACGCGCTCAGCTGGGCGGTGGAGCACGCGACAGCATCCGTCGCCTGATGCGGGGCGCTGCGGCGCCTCGGAGGGCATCTGCGATACGGAGAGCGCCTCGATGTGCGAAGGAGATCTCGCGCAGCGAAGGACTGGATGAGGCATTCGGTCCTTCGCTGGGTGAGATCTCCTTCTCTGCAAGCGAGGACATCAGCCGAGATGCCTGCCCTGAGCGACAGCATCCATGATGATCGCCTGCACTTCTGGCCAGCGAGCCATGATCTGCTCGTATCCGAACCGCAGCACGTGATAGCCACGGAGCATGAGCTGTGCGTCATGCTCGATGTCAGCCGTCCGCTGTGCTCCGACGTGTGTCGCTCCGTCGATCTGAATCACTAGGCGCTCGCCGATCAGGAGGTCGACACGGTGTCCGTGCAGCCACGCCTGCTGCACCATCGCAAGACCCAACCACCGCAGCCTCGACACGAAGATCGTATCGAGACCCGAGTCCGAGAACGGCCTGGCGGATTCGAGCAGCTCCCGGGCGGCGGGCGGCAGCTCGAATCGCGACAGCACACGCTCGTCGACGAGCCCCTTGTTCAGAGCCGACTCCCAGATCACCAGGGCGGTCTCTCTCCGCTGGCAGCGCGCCACCACGGCGAGGGTGTTGACGAGCCCGTCGACGGTGGAGTCGGGGTCGCGCTGAACCACCGGGCGCGACCAGTGGACGACGACCTGCGACGGCACCCGCACGCGGGCGGCATTCGGACGGGCAGCCACGTGGACGGACGATGCGTTCGGCACCCACAACCCCATGCGCTCGGCTGCGGTGACGCAGGTGATGACGACCCCGCGAGTCGCGGCGCCCACGACGATCGGGTCGGCGTCGGGCAGCGCAATCCATCCTCGACGGATCGATCTCACCGCACCGAGCTCCTTCGCACGGCGCAGTGTGTGAGCGCTCACCCCGAGTGACCGAAGTCGCTCGACGCGCGCGACCCCACCCTGACGTTCGAGCTCGGTGACCGCATCCATCAGGCGATACTCCCCCGTTTTCGGCTTCCGAGGAGGCCGCGCACCCGGGCCCTGTAGAGAACCGTGAACTCGGCCCCTCGGTGCAGAGCGACTGCCGCGAAGGAGATCTCATGCAACGAAGGAGCGAATGGCGCAGCATCCCCTTCTCAGCGAGAGATCCCCTTCGCAGCGAGCGCCGCAGGCCCGGGCATAGCGAAAGGGGCGAGGATCCGAAGATCCTCGCCCCTTTCGGCTTGTCTGCTGAGACTTACCAGCTGGACTTGGTGACACCGGGCAGCTCGCCACGGTGTGCCATGTCACGGAAGCGGACGCGCGAGACGCCGAACTTCGTGAGGACACCGCGGGGGCGGCCGTCGATGACGTCGCGCGAACGCACGCGAGCCGGCGACGCGTTGCGCGGCAGCTTCTGCAGGCCGACGCGTGCGGCCTCGCGGGCCTCGTCGGTGGCGTTCGGGTCGACCAGGGTCTTCTTCAGCTCGGCGCGACGCTCTGCGTAACGCTCGACGATGACCTTGCGCTGCTCGTTGCGAGCGATCTTGCTCTTCTTAGCCATTGATCAACGCTCCTCTCGGAATTCGACGTGCTGACGGATGACCGGGTCGTACTTCTTGAGCACGAGGCGGTCGGGGGTGTTGCGGCGGTTCTTCTTGGTCACGTACGTGTAGCCCGTACCTGCCGTGGAGCGCAGCTTGATGATCGGACGTACGTCCTGAGCCTTCTTGGCCATTAGAGCTTCACACCCTTCGCCTGGAGGTCCTTGACCACGTTCTCGATGCCGCGGACGTCGATCACCTTGATGCCCTTGGCGGACACGTTGAGCGTGATCTTACGACCGAGCGAAGCGACGAAATAGGTCTTCTTCTGCACGTTCGGGTCGAAGCGACGCTTCGTCCGGCGGTGCGAGTGCGAGACGTTGTGACCGAAGCCGGGAACAGCTCCTGTCACCTGGCACACTGCTGCCATGATGTGACTCCTTCTATACCGTGAGACCGGACGGTCTCACCCAAGATCCCTTGTCTGCGCGCCACCCCGCATCGCCGATCTCTCGGCCGAAGAAGGGGAAGCACGCGAACTACGCACAGGAGTGTGCGCAGACAAAGAGTCAGTTTAGCACGACCCCGAGTCAGACCCGAACGACCTCGAGCAGCAGCGCCGCCCCCGGCGCGAGCAGGGGCAGGGGCACCCCGACCGTCTCGAAAAACGCGCCGGTCGCCCCGATCCCGGCATCCAGCCAGGCGGGATCCGAGACCTGGTGCCGCGTCGCGGTGCCCAGCTCGTCCCGCACCCGCAGCCGGTAGCGCCCGCCGGGCTGCAGTCCGGGGATGCGGGTGCGCGGCGTGAACGCGTCGACCGACGCACCCTGCCGCACCCACGCGAACACACCGCGCGAGCCGTCGACCGCGACGACGCCGTGCAGCAGCGTCTCGTCGTCGACCTCGTCGCTGCGCACGGTGACCCCGGAGTGCAGCAGCGGCCGCAGCTCGCGATAGAGCGCCGTCCAGCGGGTCAGCGCTTCCCGCTCGTCATCCGTGCACCGCGTGATGTCCCACTCGATGCCGGCGTGCCCGAACAGCGCGGTGGCCATGCGGAACGGCAAGGATGCCGCGCGATGCGTCGTCTCGGCGACCGGCGGACCGACGTGAGACCCCACGACCTCCGGGGGCACGAGAGTGCCTGTCCAGCGCTGGATCTGCTGCCGTTCGATCGGATCGTTCGAGTCCGAGCCCCAGACGCGCTGGGTGCGCTGGAGCACCCCGAGGTCGACGCGGGCTCCGCCGCTCGCGCACGACTCGATCTCGAGAGAGGGATGCCGCTCGCGCAGCGCGTCGACCAGGGCGTAGAAGGCGGCCGTCTGAGCATGCACGGACGCGCGGCCGGTGTGCGGCGACACCGCGGCGTGCAGGTCGCGGTTGTGGTCCCACTTGATGAAGTCGATGCCGATCTCGGAGACCAGGGCGTCGATGCGCTCCAGCAGGTGGGCCGCAGCATCCGGGTTCGCCAGGTCGAGCACCTTCTGATGCCGCCAGGTAGGCGCGTCGGGCGCGGCCTGCAGCACCCAGTCCGGATGCTGCGCGGCGAGGTCGGAGACCGGGTTCACCATCTCGGGCTCGAACCAGAGACCGAACTGCATCCCGAGACCGTGCACCTGATCGGCGAGCGGCCGCAGCCCCTCCGGCCACTTGGCGTCGTCGATGAACCAGTCGCCGAGTCCTGATCGGTCGTCGGGCCGTCCGCGGAACCATCCGTCGTCGAGCACGAACCGCTCGACGCCGACGGATGCCGCAGCCTCGGCCAGCTCTATGATCTTCGCGGGGTCGTGGTCGAAGTACACGGCCTCCCAGGTGTTGAGCACGAGGGGGCGCGGCGTCGTGGGGTGTGCGGAGAACGCGCGGACGGTCTGATGCAGGCGGGCCGACACGGAGTCGAGCCCGCTCTCGCCGTAGGCGAGGAACACCTGCGGCGAGACGTAGGTCTCCCCCGCGCCGAGCCGGATCTCGCCGGGCAGCAGCAGTTCTCCCCCGCCGAGCACCGCCCCGTGAACGCCGGCACCCTCGGGAAGACGCTCGACGCCGACTTCGAGGTCCCCGCTCCACGCGACGTGCGCGGTCCACAGTTCCCCTCGGCGGAAGCCGAACCCGTCGGTGCCGATCGCGGTCAGGTACGGGGCGTCGTGGCCACCGCGACCGCGGCGCACCTGACGCAGGTGCGCTCCGTGGCGCAGGGCGCCTCGCTGTGGTCGCCGCTCGCCCGTCCAGCGTCCGGTGTGATCGAGCACCTCTGTCGCATGCGCGGGGATCGGCAGCAGGATGCGCGCGGCGAGCAGGTCGAGCGGCTCGGCAGCATCCGCCGTGCTCGTCACCGACACCTGGGCGGTGAGCACGCCGACGGCATCCAGCTCGAGATCGAGGACGACGGATGCGCCGGCCGCGGGATCCGCGAACTCCCCGCGCAGCGATGACTCCGTCGCCTTCCACCCGGTCGAGCGCAGCAGCGGAGCGCTGTGCAGCCCGCCGCGGTGCCAGGCGAGCGCCGGGGCGCCGGACCATCCGTCGGCTTCGACGGCCAGCAGCGGGACGGTGCGCGAGGCGTCGAACGAGCTGAACGTCACAGCCCCGGTCGACGACACCGCGAGTGCGTCGAGGTCGGCGGTGTCGAGCGCCGCGCCCCAGTGCAGCAGTCGCGCACTCGTCGTGTCGATGACGACGCTGACGCCGGCCGAGGTCAGGTGGACGAGTTCGCTCATTGCCGCTCCAGACGAAAAGGGGGAGGCCCGCCCGTGAGCATACGGGCGGGCCTCCGAGAGGTGTTACTCCGTGACGGGGATCGATGCGGCCTTGAGCGCGTCGATGGTCGCCGTCTGGCCCTTCTCGATCGCGTCGAGCAGAGTGCCGTTGCCCGAGACCGCGGCCTTGAAGCCGTCGGACACGTCCGAGTAGGTCTGGGTCATGGTCGGGCCCCACGCGAAGTCGGGCGAGACCTGGGTGGCGGCGTCGGCGAAGACGTCGTAGATCTTCTGTCCGCCGTAGAACTCGACGCCCTCGGCGTAGACCGGCAGCTCGAGACCGGCTGTCGTGGCCGGGTAGAGGTTGGCGGCCTCGGCGAGCGCGGTCAGCGCCTCATCCGACGTGTTGAGCCACAGCGCGAACTTCGTCGCCTCGTAGACGTGCTCGCTGCCCTTGAGGACAGCGGTCGACGACCCGCCCCAGTTGCCGGCCGCGGTGCCGCCGGCCTCCCACTGCGGCAGCGGTGCGACAGCCCAGGAGCCGGCGGTGTCGGGGGCTCCGCTGGAGATCGAGTTGGCGCCCCAGACGGCGGAGTTCCAGGTCCAGACCTGACCGGAGTTGTAGGCGTTGTTCCACTCGTCGGTCCAGGCGGGAACCGTGGCGACGAGGTCGTCGTCGAGCATGCTCTGCCAGAAGTCGGCGACCGTGGTGGTCGCGTCGTCGGCCAGCGACACCGTCCAGCCCTCGTCGTCGCTCGAGAACCACTGAGCGCCGTCCTGCCAGGCGAAGCCGGCGAACTGGTTGATGTCCGACTGCGAGAAGTTGGTGATGTATCCGCCGAGGTCACGGATCTTCACGGCCGCCTCGCGGTACTCGTCCCACGTGGTGGGGATCGCGATGCCGTTCTGCTCGAACAGGTCGGCGCGGTAGAACAGCGCCATGGGGCCGGTGTCCTGCGGAACGCCGTAGACGCCCTCGGTGCCGAGGGTGACCTGTCCCCAGGCCCAGTCGACGAACTGGTCCTCCGCGGCGACGACGTCCTCACAGCCGCTGAGGTCTTCGAGGCCGTCCTGCACGAGGAAGTTCGGCAGCGCGTCGTACTCGATCTGACCGAGGTCGGGCGCATCGCCGGCCTTGATCTGGTTGAAGAAGTTCTGGTACGTGCCGCCGTTGCCGTTCGGGCCGGTCTGCACGTCGACCTGGATCTCGGGGTTGGCCTCGTTCCAGATCTCGACGACGTCTTCGATGCCGGGGATCCAGGAGGTGAACTCGAGCGTGACGTCGCCGTCCGCCGGGGTGCACGCGGCGGCTTCGCCGCCGGTGCCGGAGCTGTCTCCGCCGGACGCCGAGCAACCGGCGAGCGCGAGTGCCGAGATGGCGATGACAGCGGCTGCCTTCATCTTCGAATGCTGCATTTCGATCCTTTCGTGGATGCGATGGGGGTGGTGCGGTAGGGATGGTGCGGTGGTGCGGGCCGCCCGGTCGGTCCGGGCGGCCGCCTGCTCACTTCAGGGCGCCGGCGCCCAGTCCGTTGCGCCAGAAGCGCTGGAGCAGGAGGAAGGTGACGATCAGCGGGATGACCGACAGCAGAGCGCCGATCAGCACGAGACCACGGAGTTCCGGCAGCTGGTTCAGCTGGTTGTTCCAGTTGTAGAGACCGAAGACGACCGGGAAGAGGTCTTCGGATCGCAGCATGATCATCGGCAGGAAGAAGTTGTTCCAGATGGCGACGAACTGGAAGAGGAACATCGTCACCAGCGCGGGCGTCATCAGTCGGATGCTGACCGTGAAGAACGTGCGGATCTCCCCCGCGCCGTCGAGCCGACTCGCCTCGAGCAGTTCGTCGGGAACGGAGGAGGCCGCGAAGATCCGCGCCAGGTAGACGCCGAACGGACTCACGATCGACGGCAGGAACACCGACCAGAACGTGTTGGTCAGCTGCGCCTGGCTGAAGATGAGGAACAGCGGCAGCGCGAGGGCCGTGGCCGGAACCAGCACTCCGCCGAGCACGATGTCGAACATCAGGTCGCGGCCCGGGAACCGGTACTTCGCGAGGGCGTAGCCGGCCATGGCGGCGAGCAGGGTCGCGATGGCACCGCCGAGCGCGGCGTAGAGCACCGAGTTCAGCAGCCAGCGCAGGTAGACGCCGTCGCGGTAGGCGAACAGCTCGGCGATGTTGTCGAGCAGGTGGAAGTCGGCGAACCACAGCGGGGCGGTGGTCAGGATGTCGCCGGTCTCCTTGCTCGACGCGACGAGCAGCCACCACAGCGGCAGCAGGAAGTAGACCGTGAACACGGCCATGATCAGCATGGCGCCGGTGCGGGAGATGCCCGATTCGCGAGCACCCTTTCCGCGCGGGGCCTGTGCGCGCGAGCCCCGACCGGGGGCGACGATCGTCATGGTGCTCATGCGTTCTGCTCCTTGCGCTGCATGTACTTCATGAATCCGAACGACAGCACGAACGTCGTCACGGCCAGCACGACCGAGAACGCGGCCGCGAGGTTGGTGTTCGGGATGGATGCCGTGGCGTAGACGGTCATGTTCGGGGTGAACGTGCTCGTGACCGCCGAGCTGAACGAACGGAAGACCTGTGGTTCGGCGAGCAGCTGCAGCGTGCCGATGATCGAGAAGATCGCGGTCATCACGATCGCCGGGCGCACCAGCGGGATCTTGATCGACCAGGCGATGCGCCACTGTCCGGCGCCGTCGAGGATGGCCGCCTCGTAGAGCTCCTGCGGGATCGAGAGCAGCGCCGAGTAGATGATCAGCATGTTGTAGCCGACGTAGACCCACGTCACGACGTTCGCGATCGACCACAGCACGAGGTCTGCCCCGAGGAAGTCGATGTTCTTGGTGATCGCGGTGAACGGCGAGAGGTTCGGCGAGAACAGCGAGCCCCACATGATCGCGGCGATGACACCGGGCACCGCATACGGCACGAAGAACGCGAGGCGGAAGAAGCGCTTGCCGCGGACGAGCGGCGAGTCCAGCAGCAGCGCGAACAGCAGGGCCAGGCCGAGCATGACCGGCACCTGCACGACGCCGAAGGTCAGCATCCGCCCCATCGATGCCCAGAAGGCCTCGTTCTGGAAGACGAGCACGTACTGCGTGAAGCCGCCGAACACCTGCTCGGCCTTGCCGAAGGTGCCGTCGCGCTCGACCACGAGCAGGGACTGCCAGAACGCGTAGGCGATGGGGACGACGTAGAACAGCGCGAACAGCACGCCGAAGGGCACGATGAGGAACGCGATGGCGCCCTTGTGCGGGATCCGTCGGCGGCGGCCCGGCGCCTTCGGCGCTGAGGCGACCGCCGGAGCGGCGAGCGTGGTGGTCATACATCCTCCTTGATGATGCGGACCGCACCGGCCGGCACCAGGCCGGTGGCACGGGCGTCGGTGACGAGGTCGTGACCTGCGGCCGCGACCTCGGCATCCGTGGATCCGTGGTTGATGACGAACAGGAACGAGCCGGCATCGCCGGTGCGGCGCACGATCTCGACGTCGGGTCCGGCGCCGGGGACGGGCGCGACACCCGCGGATACGGCGAGCCGTGCGATCAGTGCGCGGTAGTCCTCGCGAGCGGGCTGGGTGCCGAGGAACCAGGCCTCGCCCGCTCCCGTCGCGCGCCGCGTGATCGCGGGGCGTCCGGCGGCGGGGCCGTCGACGAACGACGCGATGACCTCGGCATCCGTGGCCTTCAGGCGCTCGCTCCACACTGTCGCGGTCGTGCCGTCGGTCAGGGTGACGGTCTCGTCGGGACGCAGGGGCGTGAACTCCTCCGAGCGGATGCCGAGCAGGTCGCGGAACGCGCCGGGATAGCCGCCGGTGCGCACTCTGTCTTCTTCGTCGACGATGCCGCTGAAGAAGGTGATCAGTGCTGTCGCGCCGTTCTCGACCGCGCGGGCGATCGCCGCGGCATCCGCATCGCCGATGAGGTGCAGCGCGGGGACGATCAGCAGGCGGTGGCCGTCGAGGTCGGCGCCGGGGCGCACGACGTCTGTCGTGATGCCGGCATCCGCCAGCGCGGCATGCGCGGCATGCACCTGGCCGAGGTAGGTCAGCGCCTCGCTCGGACGGCCCTCGTTCTCGGCGGCCCACCAGCTCTCCCAGGAGAAGAACAGTGCGGCGTCGGCGACGACGCGCGTCCCGGCGACCTCGCCCAGGCGATCGAGGAGTCCGCCGAGCGCGACGACCTCGCGCCACTGGTCGGAGTCCTCGCCCGCGTGCGGCACGAGTGCCGTGTGGTACTTCTCGGCGCCCTGGGTCGACGCCCGCCACTGGAAGAAGCAGATGCCGTCGGCGCCGCGCGCGATGTGGGCGGCGATGTTGCGCTGCAGCTCACCGGGAGCCTTGGCGAGGTTGTAGGGCTGCCAGTTCACTGCGCCGGTCGACGTCTCCATGAGCAGCCACGGCGCACCCTGGGCGAGGCCTCGGGTGAGGTCGGCGGCGAACGAGAGCTCGCCCCGCGCGTCGTCGAGGCGACGGTCGAGGTAGTGGTCGTTGGCGATCAGATCCATCTCGCCCGCCCACGACCAGTAGTCGAGGTTGCGGATGTGCGCGGTGACCATGAAGTTGGTCGTCACCGGCACGTCGCTCCGCTCGCGCAGGATCGCGGCTTCGGCGCGGTAGAGCGCGAGCTGCTCGTCGGAACTGAAGCGCTGGAAGTCGAGGATCTGCCCCGGGTTGCGCAGCGAGAGGGCCTGAGCGGGCACCCGCACGTCGTCGAAGTCGCTGTAGCGCTGGCTCCAGAATGTCGTGCCCCACGCGCGGTTCAGCGCGTCGATGTCGGCGTACCGCTCGCGCAGCCAGCCACGGAAGGCCTCGGCGCTCGTGTCGCAGTAGCAGAGCGCGTTGTGGCAGCCCAGCTCGTTCGACACGTGCCAGAGCGCGACGGCCGGGTGGTCGCCGTAGCGTTCGACGACACGGGTGACGACCTCCGCGGCGTACGCGCGGAAGAGGGGCGAGCTCGGGCAGTACCCCTGACGACCCCCCTGCTGGAAGACGGTCCCGTCTTCGCCGACCGGCAGGATCTCGGGATGCTGCGCGGTGAGCCACGGTGCGGGCGAGGCCGTGCCGGTGCCGAGGTTGATGCGGATGTCCGCGGCGTGCAGCAGCGCGATGATCTCGTCGAGCGCCGCGAAGTCCCACACTCCCCTGGCGGGGTTGATCGACGACCAGCCGAAGATGTTGATCGCCACGAGACCCACGCCTGCCTGCTGCATGAGCCGCACGTCGTCGGGCCAGACGCTGCGGTCCCACTGCTCCGGGTTGTAGTCGCATCCGAAGACGAGGCCGCGCCCTGCGGAGAGGGTGGCGATGCGGTCGGACACAGCGGCGGCCATCGGTGACGCTCCTTTGCGGATCATGTGTGCACGTGCACAGTTCGCTGCGTCGAAACAGTGATCGGGATTTCTGTGAACGTGCACACATCGTCGCATGTCGTGGCGAATCCCGTCAAGTCCGGGTCGCTAGGCTGTCGATCATGAGCACTTCGGCCCGTCGTCGCAGCACCGTGCACGATGTCGCGCGCGTCGCCGGAGTCTCCAGGGGAACCGTCAGCCGCGTGATCAACGGCGGCTACGTGTCGGACGCCGCGCGCACCGCGATCGAAGAGGCGATCCGCGAGGTCGGCTACGTGCCGAACACCGCCGCCCAGAACCTCGTGCGACAGCGCACCCAGGCCATCGCGTTCATCGTGCACGAGCCGCACGCGCTGTTCCTCGAAGACCCCAACATCGGCGCGATCATGCTCGGCACGAACGAGACTCTCTCCGAGGCGGACTACCAGATGGTCTGCCTCGTGGTCGACTCGGTGCGAGACACCGAACGCGTCGCCCGCTACCTCAACGGCGGGTTCGTCGACGGCGCTGTGATCGTCTCGGCCCGAGCGCAGGATCCGATCACCAAGGCCGTGATGCGACTCGACCTGCCTGTCGCCTACGTCGGCCACCCACCCGACGTCGATGCCGCCTGGGTCGGCGTCGACAACCGCGGCGCCGCGCAGGCCGTCACCTCACGTCTGCTGGCGACCGGTCGCACGAGGGTCGGCATGATCGCCGCCGCCCTCGACCGCGACTCGGGCACCGATCGACTCGCCGGATTCACCGACGCTCTCGGCGACGACTTCGATCCGGACCTCGTCGAAGAGGTGCCGCTGTACTCCTACGCCGACGGAGCCGCCGCCATGAGGCGACTGCTCGACCGAGCACCCGACATCGACGGAGTCTTCGCCGCGTCCGACGCAGTGGCCGCCGGAGCGATGTGGGCGCTGCGCGAAGCGGGACGGCGTGTGCCGGATGACGTCGGCGTGGTCGGCTTCGACAACAGCACGTGGGCGACGCGCACCACCCCGCTGCTCTCGACCGTCGACCAGCCTGCCGAAGGTCTCGGGGCCGCGGCCGCGGCATCCGTCCTCGCGCAGCTGCGCGACGATCAGCGTCCGCGCGAAGGGATCATGCTGCCGACGCCCGTGGTGTGGAGAGACTCGGCCTGAGCGCCCCTCCCCCAGCGGAACGGCGAGACCGTCGGGTCGCCGGAGATCCAGAAGCGCCAGGGGAATGCCGCGGTCCCGGCGATGCCGGCCACACCGACCCTCGGCCCGGTCGCCACATCGGTCACCGGTTCGTCACGCAGCCACAGCTCGGCGCGGGCGCCCGCGAACTCCGCTCCGGTGATCGCGTCGATGCCGTCGTGGATCGGATGCCGCAGGCCCGCCGACTGGCCGAATCGACCGGGCCCCCGCGCGAGGTCGCGCAGCGCAGTCGCCGTCAGAGGGGGCGTCGCACGGCGGCGCACCGCGACGGCATCCGCCCCGTGCACCACCTCGCCCGCACGCAGCAGGATCCCGCCCGCCTGACCCTCGAGGCCCGAGACGACGTTCACGCACGAGTGGATGCCGTGACTCAGATAGACGTACAGGTGCCCCGGCTCGCCCCACATCGTCGCGTTGCGTGCGGTGCGCCCCATGCGCGCGTGCGACCCGGGGTCGGCCGCCGGTCCCGTGCCCTGCCCGTGATAGGCCTCGACCTCGGTGAGTCGGAGTCGCACCTCGGAGCCGGCCACGACGGTGCGCAGCTCGCCGCCGAGCAGCAGCGGAGCGACCTCGACCGGCAGCCCGCTCAGCTCGGCGCGGGTCGCTCGGTGCAGGGCATCCGTCGGCATGGGCTCAGAACTGGGGGGCCGTCTGGCACCACGAGGCGTCGAAGCCGGTGAGCGCCACGATCTCGTCACCCGTGCGCAGGTCGAGCAGGTGCGTCTCGAGGTTCTCGGGCAGCGGCAGCAGCATCTGGTCGTAGGGGTTGTCGGCGAGCTCCGGCGCTATGACGACCGCGGCGTACTGACCGCTGGGCGACGCGCAGGCCTGCAGGATCGAGTCGGTCGAATCGACCTCGACGAGCGGTGTCGCCGCGCCCTCGTCGTTGACCCGGATGACCGCCTGACCGACGGGCAGACCGTTCTCGTCGCGCGACACCACGTGGCGGAGGGTGCCGCCGGGGTACGGCGTGATCGTGATCGCGGTGCCGTAGTCGGGAGTCGATGCTTCGAGCGGCACCTCCGACCCGTCAGCGAGGTTCAGCTCGACCACCGTGCCGTCGAGTCGCTCGACGATCGCCGTGTACGTGCCCCGCGAGATGCCCTGGATGATCGTCGCGAGTCCGAGGGACTGCACTCCCGCATCGGTCGAGCGGTCGACCAGCGAGAGCGCACCGTCGAAGTCGATGAAGAGCACGGCGGAGCTGTCCGGCACGAACTGCCAGACGAAGATGTTCGCCTCCTTGCCCCCGACCTCTGTCACCACCGGTTCGTCGTCGCCGCTCAGCGATTGGGTGACGAGCACGCTGGCGCGCCCCTCCGTATCGCTGAGCTCCTTGTCGGAGTAGCTGTAGCCGACCAGACCCCCGCGGTCGGAGACCTGGATCGCCCCGACGTATCCGACACCGGGCAGCTCGAGCTCGCGCTGATCCGTGCCGTCGCGGTCCATCACGAGCAGCTTCGAGCCCTCGTCCTCCTCGACCGAGACCACGAGCTGCGACGACGTCGCGCGGAAGTCGTTGATCTTGTCGGCCGCGAACACGGGCTGTGCCTTCTCACCCGACAGGTCGGTGCGGAAGATCTGGTCGTTCCCGTCGGGGTCTCGGCGCAGCAGGAAGATGTGGGATGCCGGAGTCGAGAAGCTCGTCGACAGCGTGGCGCTCGGGCCGCCTCCGGCGCCGACCGCATCGGCGACCTTCACCGTGTACTCGGTGTCATCGTCGAGCGGCACGGTGAAGCGGATGCCGATGCCGCGGCCCGCGGCGTCGAGGGTGAAGGGCACGGCGGGATCGACCGTCACCTGCGATTCGTCGATCGCGGCGAGGGACTGGTTCGCGGTGAGGATGACCCGGCTGCCGGAGGTCTCGATGGCCTCGGTCGGGTCGACCTGCACCTCGGTGATGCGGGGTCCCTGGGTGAGGCTGACGACGCCGAGTCCCGCCCCCACCAGCACGAGGATGCCGAGCACAGCGCCGAGCGCCAGCAGGAACCGGCGGTCGCTCGGGGTGTCGGACTTCTCGGGCTTCGCGGGCTTCTCCGGCTTGGCGGGCTTCTCGGGCCTGGCGGCCTTTGCGGGCTTGGCGGCCTTCGCCGGCTTGGGCTTCTTCTCGGCCTTCGGCTTCTTCTCGGCCTTCGGCTGCACCGGCGCCGGGGGCGCGTAGTCGGTCGTGGAGTGAGCCGCGAACGACGTTGTGGACTCCGCATCAGGCGGGACGAAGGTCGAACGCGTCGGCCGTTCGCCGCCGGCCCCGCGAGCCCCGCGAGCCGCAGGCGAGACGACAGGCGTGTCGGTCGCAGGAGACGTTCCGGCTCGCTCTGCCCCGCCGCCCTCGTCCGGCGATTCGGCGGTGGGTTCGGCTGCGCCGGCGTCGCTCACCGACGGCGACGGGGAATCCGCGGCAGCAGCGGCCGCTTCCGCCTCGCGGGCGGCGCGCAGCTCGGCGCGCGTGCGCGGCACCGCCGGGAGGTCGGGGCGCTCGTCGTCAGTACTCATACGGGTCCTGAGGCTCGTCGATCGCGGTGACGGTGGTGGGCTCGACGTGCAGCGAGCCGTCGGCATCCGCCTTGACCGTGCCCTCGACCTCGACCCACTGGCCGGTGTCGAACTCTCCCGCGTCGATCGTCACCGGCAGCGTCGCCGGCTGCGCGTCGATCACGCAGTGCGTGATGACGAGGCGCGTGAGGTTGACGCCGTCGGCATCCGTGGGGGTGACGAAGCCGGTCAGCGTGACCGTCTTGCCGTCGTAGGCGGCGGTGTTGGTCGCCGTCGCGAACACGCTCGCCCAGTCGCCCACCCCGAAGGTCGCGGTGTCGGCGACCCCGAGGGTCACATCGTCGGCCCCGGCGAACAGCGCGGTCTGCTCTCCGACCCGCGACATCGCCAGCTCGACCGACAGCGATGCGGGCGGCAGCACGAGTGCTGCGATGACGACACCCGAGGCGACGACACCTCCGGTGACCGTGCCCACGAGGGCGAGGCTGCGGCGAGGCGACGGCTCGGCATCCGCATCCGTGCCGTGTCCGTGATCGTGTCCGTGGTCGCCTTCTTCGCCGAGCGGCAGGGTGCACGACCAGATCGCTCCGGCAAGAGTCACGACGGCCGCGGCGCAGGCGAACCACACCGACTCGGGGCTGATGTAGAGATTCAGGCGACCGGTCAGGCCGAGTCCGAGCGTGACGACCGAGATCACCGTGGCGAGACCGATGCCGAGCCAGCGGGTGCCCAGGGCACGGGCGCGCGAGCGGGCCTGCGTGGGGTGCGCGTGATCAGACAAGGACGTTCACCCCGATCCCGATCGCGAAGGCGGCGAACAGCACCACGCCGACGATCCCGACGAGGGTGCGGGTGGTGAAGGTCGTGCGCATGAGAGCGAGCATCTTCACGTCGACGAGCGGGCCGACGAGCAGGAACGCCACGAGCGCGCCCGACGAGAAGGTGGAGGCGAACGACAGGGCGAAGAAGGCGTCGACGTTCGAGCAGATCGCGACGGTCATCGCGAGGGCCATCATCGCCAGGATGGACAGCACCGGGTTCGAGCCGATCGCCAGCAGCACCTCGCGCGGGATCAGCACCTGCACCGCTCCGGCGAGCGCCGACCCGATCACGAGCGCGGGCATCACGGCGCGCAGCTCGACGAGGAACTGCGTGAGGCTGCGGCGCACCGGTGTGCCGTGCTCGTGCGTGACGCGGTCGCAGGTGTCGATGAACCGCTGGGTGAGCAGCGAGTCGGGCGAGGGGTGGCGGCTGTAGATCCAGCCGATGAGGTTGGCGATCAGGTATCCGCCGATGAGACGGGCCACCAGGATGCCGTCATCGAAGCCGAATGCCGCGTGCGTGGTCAGGATCACGATCGGGTTCACGATCGGGGCGGCGATCAGGAACGTCAGCGCCTCGGCCGGTGCGAGCCCGCGCATCATGAGGCCGCGGGCGAAGGGCACGTTGCCGCACTCGCACACCGGGATGAGCATGCCGAGCAGCGACAGCACCGCACGCCGGGCCCACGCGCGCTTCGGCAGCCAGCGGTGGATGACGTCGGCGGGCAGCCACACCTGGACGACGATCGACAGCAGCACGCCGAGGATCACGAACGGCAGCGCCTCGATGAGCACGCTCAGGGCGAGGGTCAGTCCGTCCTGAGCCCTGCTGGGCAGGCTGGCGGTGAAGAGCGACGGAAGGAACCGGTCGATCAGGAAGAGCGCGAGCACGATCGCGGCGCCGAGGCCGACCCCGATCCACGGCGAGCGCGGCGATCGGGAGGGCCGGTGCGAGTGCACCGTCCGTGGAGCGGCCTGGGTGGTCACGCGTTCGCTGCCTCTTCGGCGTCCCGCTTGTTGGTGCAGGAGGCGCACAGCCCGAAGATGTCGACCACGTGCGCGGCATCCGTGAAGCCGTGGAGGGCTGCGGTGCGGTGCGCCCACTGCTCGACGTCGGTCGCCTCGATCTCGACCGTGAGTCCGCAGTTGCGACAGATCAGGTGGTGGTGGTGGCCCTGCGTCGTGCAGGCGCGGTAGAGCGCCTCGCCTTCGGGGCTCTGCAGCGAGTCGGCGTCGCCGGCTGCGGCGAGTCCGGCCAGGGCCCGATAGACCGTGGCGAGGCCGATGCCGGTGTTGTCGTCGCGGAGCGAGGCATGCAGATTCTGCGCGCTGACGAATCCTCGCGCGTCGGCGAGGGCTTCGCGCACGCGATCGCGCTGCCAGGTGTTCCGCTGAGCCATACCCACGATTCTAGGCGCGCCGCCCTTGCCGGGCCCTGGGAACGTCAGGCCCGCACGCGGCGCACGCCGCCTCGGGCGCGCTGGATGATCCAGCACACGACGTAGATCGTGAACGACAGGGTCGTGATGTACGGACTCACCGGCAGCGTGCCCGCGAGGGCGAGCAGGATGCCGCCGACGGCCGACACGAACCCGAAGAGCGCCGCGAGCAGAGGCACCGCGACCGGCCCGGCCGAGACGCGCATGGCGGCCGCCGCGGGAGTCACGAGCAGCGCCATCACGAGCAGGGCGCCGATGATGTGCACGCTGACCGCGACGATCAGACCGAGCAGCACCATGAAGAGCAGGCTCACCGCGCGGGTCGGCACACCGCGGGCCGCGGCCGACTCGGGGTCGAGCGAGTCGAAGCGCAGCGGGTTCCACATGAGCAGCAGCCCGAGCAGCACGACGATGCTGATGCCGAGCAGCCACCCGAGGTCGGGGCTCGAGACCGAGACGATCTGTCCGGTCAGCAGACTGAAGCGGTTGGCGCTGCGCCCGTCGTAGAGCGACAGGAAGAGGATACCGAGGCCGAGGCCGAACGGCATGAGCACCCCGACGATCGAATTGCGATCTCGGGCCTTGGCCCCCAGGACGCCGATCAGGATCGCCGCCACGAGCGCACCGCCGAGAGATCCGACGACCACGCTGCCCCCGAAGAGCAGCGCTGCGGCGGCACCCGCGAACGAGAGCTCGCTGACGCCGTGCACCGCGAACGCGAGGTCGCGCTGCATCACGAAGACGCCGATCAGTCCGCCGACGATGCCGAGCACCGCACCCGCGATGATCGAGTTCGCGAGCAGGGCGACGAGCTCGCCGTAGTCCTGGAACGAGAACACGTCACTCCAGTCGACCGCAGGCACGATGCCGGTGATGACGGTCATGCGGCACCTCCGTGGTCGTGGTCGTGCAGGTGGTGGGGCTCGGCATCCGGCACCCCGACGACGACGAGTCGGTCGCCGGCGCGCAGCACGAACACCGGGGTGCCGTAGAGCTCGGTGAGCACTCGGGTCTGCAGCACCTCTTCGGGGGTGCCGAGCACGAAGCGACCGCCGGCGATGTAGAGGATGCGATCGACGCGGCCGAGGATCGGGTTGATGTCGTGGGTGACGAACAGCACAGCGGCGCGGCGATCGCGACGCTGGCGGTCGATGATGTCGGTGATCGCGACCTGGTTCGCGAGATCGAGGTTCGACAGCGGCTCGTCGCACAGCAGCAGGGCGGGTTCGTCGGCGAGCGCCTGACCGACGCGCAGTCGCTGCTGCTCACCGCCCGACAGGAGGCCGACCCGGCGGTCGGCGTAGTGCGCGGCTCCGACCGAGGCGAGCAGCTGATCGACCTTGGCCTTGTCGCCGCGGTGCGGGATCGGGAAGCCGAAGCGGCTGCCCTGCACGCCGAGCGCCACGAGATCGCGGGCTCGCATGCTCGTGTCGGGAGCCAGCGAGCGCTGCTGCGGGATGTATCCGATGCGCGGGTTGCCCTTGCGCACCGGCCCGCCGGCGACCGAGATCTCGCCGGCCGACAGCGGCTGCAGGCCCAGGATGCTGCGCAGCAGCGTGGTCTTGCCCGAACCCGACGGTCCGAGCACGGCGATGAACTCCCCGGGCTCGACGGTCAGGTCGAGGCCCGACCACAGTTCCCGGTCACCGCGCTGGAGGGCGGCTCCCCGCACCTCGAGCACGGGGTTCGACTTCTCGGCTCCTGCCCGCGCGTCGGCGGCGGCGCTCACGACTGGAGCGCGTCGGCGAGGCTCTGGATCGCGTCACTCATCCACTCAGAGTACGACGATCCTTCGGGCAGCAGCTCCGTGAACGCGACGAGAGGGATGCCGGCGGCGGTCGCGGCATCCTCGACGCGCTGCGTCTCGGCCCCGCCGGTCTGCGCATTGGTGAGCACGGCTGCCACGTCGCCGCTGGCGACGACGTTCAGGGTCTCGAGCAGGGTCGCGGGGGCGACATCGCTGCCCTCCTCGACCGACTCCGCGAATCCCTCGGGGGTCACATCGGTGAGTCCGGCGGCGGTGGCGATGTAGCCGGGCAGCGGCTCGGTGATGATCACATCGGCGCCGGCGGCATCCGTCTTGAGGGTCTCGAGGTCGGCTTCGAAGCCCTCGAGGTCGGCGACGATGTCCTCGGCGTTGGCGGTGAACTCCGCCTCGCCGTCGGGGTCGATCTCGGCAAGCTCATCGGCGATCGCCTCGACCACGTGGATCATCGTGTGCGGGTCGAACCAGACGTGCTCGTTGAAGCCTTCGATGTGATTGTGGCCCTCATGCCCCTCTTCACCCTCGGCGTGGTCGTGATCGTGCTCTTCCTCGGTCGCGCCCTCCTCATCGGAGTGACCCTCGTTGCCCGGGAAATCGTGCGAGAACTCGACGGCGGTGACGATGTGCGGGTCCTGGGCATCCTGCAGCAGGGTGTCGATGAAGCCGTCGTAGCCGCCGCCGTTCTCGATCACGAGGTCGGCCTTCTGCACCGTCAGGCGGTCACGGGCCGAGGCCTCGTACGAGTGCGGGTCCTGCGTGGCCGAGGTGATGATCGAGGTCACGTCGACGCGGTCGCCGCCGATCTGCTCGGCGAGCGAACCGTAGACATTGGTGCTCGCGACGACCGTCACCGCTCCGCCGTCGCCGCCCTCTCCCGCAGCGGGGGTGGTCGAGCATCCGGCCAGCGAGAGTGCGGCGACGGATGCGAGGGCGAGGGCGACGAACGGCTTCTTCATGTCCCCCACTCTAAACGCTAATGAGAACCATTATCAAATCGGTGGGCTGGGGTGGCACGCTCCACGATCGATTGCAGGGCCGACGCACGGATGCAGGACGAGAAACCGTGTTCTCGCCCTGCATCCGTGCTTTCGTCCTGCAATCAGACCGGCTCAGCCGAGGAGACCCGGCGCGATCCACACGGTCGAGTCCTCCGGGACCGCCCCGTCGACCACCGTGCCGAGGACGACATCGGCGGCATCCGCTCCGAGGTCGAACGGCTCGGTGCCGAAGTTCGTCACGATCTGCCAGCCGTTCGGGCGAGCGAAGCGCAGCACATCGGGCCGGCCGGTCTCGATCCATTCCAGGCTCTCCTCGGTCTGCAGCTCGTGCCGCAACCGCAGCGCCTCCCGGTAGAGCGAGAGCGTCGACGACGGATCGGCGGCCTCGACATCGACCGCGGACTCGGCGAACCACGCGGGCTGCGGCAGGTGCGCCTCAGCGGATCCGAAGCCGAACGACGGTCCGGATGCGGTCCAGGGCAGCGGCACGCGGCATCCGTCCCGTCCCAGTCCGTCGAAGACGGCACCACGGAAGAACGCCGGGTCCTGACGCTGCTCGGGCGCGACGTCGGCGACCTCGTGGAGGCCGAGCTCCTCCCCCTGATACAGGTAGGTGCTGCCGGGGAGGCCGAGCAGCAGCAGCGTCGCGGCGTGCGCTCGGCGAAGACCCGCCTCGCGATCGAGCTGATCCTCCGGCCCGCCGGCCGCGACCCACTCGACCCCTTGCTTCACTCCGGTGCGCCCCTCGAGCGGCGCGAGACCGTAGCGCGTCGCGTGACGGGTGACGTCATGGTTCGACAGCACCCACGTCGTCGACGACCCCGTGGCCTCGGACTGCGCGAGGTTGTCGGTGATGATCGTGCGGAACTGCGTCGCGTCGAAGTCGGCGACCAGCAGGTCGAAGTTGAACGCCTGCCCGAGCCCCTCGGCCGAGGCATACCGTGCGCGGCGCTCGGGAGTGCTGACCCAGGCTTCGGCCACGGCGGTGCGGGGCGGGTCGTACTCGTTGAAGACCCGGCGCCACTCGGCGTAGATCTCGTGCACGTCGTCGCGGTCGTGCAGCGGATGGTTGCCGTCGTGCGGGAGCAACTCGAGATCGGCGGTGCTGGGCAGCGGCTCGGTCAGATCCTTCGTCAGCATGTGGGCGACATCGATGCGGAAGCCGTCGACCCCGCGGTCCGACCAGAAGCGCAGCGTCGTCAGGAAGTCCTCGCGCACCTCCGGGTGGTCCCAGTTGAAGTCGGGCTGTTCGGGGGCGAAGCTGTGCAGGTACCACTGGCCGTCATCGACCCGCTCCCACGCCGATCCGCCGAACGCGGCGGTCCAGTCGGTCGGCGGCTCCGCGCCGTCGGGACCGGATCCCTCACGGAAGATGTACCGCTCGCGGGCCGCCGAGCCGCGGCCTGCGGCGAGCGCCTCCTGGAACCACTCGTGCAGGTCGGACGAATGGTTCGGCACGATGTCGACCACGACGCGGATGCCGCGCTCGTGCAGCGCCGCGACCATGTCGTCGAAGTCGTCGAGCGTGCCCAGGCGCGGATCGACGTCGCGGTAGTCGGCCACGTCGTAGCCCCCGTCTGCCAGGGCCGACGGATAGAACGGGCTGAGCCACACGGCGTCGATGCCGAGGTCGCGCAGGTAGTCGGCCCGCGAGACGATGCCAGGGATGTCACCGAGGCCGTCGCCGTTCGCATCGGCGAAGCTGCGGGGGTAGATCTGGTAGACGGCGGCCTGGCGCCACCATGCGGCCGTCGTGTCGTCGCGGGTCTCGGTGAGAAGCGCATCGGTCATGAGGGGTGTTGCTCCTTCGTGTTGCGGTCTGGGGGGGGCGACGTGTCAGCCCTTGACGGCGCCCTGTGTGACGCCCTCCATGACGAAGCGCTGCGTGAACAGGTAGGCCAGGATCGCCGGGGCCATCGCCATGAGGTACGAGGCGAACGACACGTTGTAGTTGTTGCTGAACTGGGTCTGGAAGAGGTTCTGCCGCACCGGCAGCGTCTGCAGCGCGGGATCGGAGATGATCAGCGACGGCATCATGAAGTCGTTCCAGGCGTAGAGGAAGGCGAAGATGCCGACCGTCGCGCTCATCGGCGCCAGCAGCGGGAAGATCAGCTGCCAGAACGTCTGCCAGGTGGTGGCGCCGTCGATGCGGGCGCTCTCTTCGAGCTCGATCGGGATCGACCGCAGGAACGCGGTGAACAGCAGCACGCTGAAGCTCAGCTGGAACATCGTCGCGAGGATGATCACGCCGAACGGGTTGTCGAGTCCCACCCAGCCGGTCAGCTGGATCTGCGGCAGCGCCACCACGGGGAACGGGATGAACATCGCGGCGAGCAGGTAGAAGAACGACCAGCGGAACAGGCGGTGGTCCCAGTTGCGGACGATCGCGTACGACGCGAAGGCCGCGAGCACGATCGTCGCGATCACGGTGCCGGCCGTGACCAGCAGCGAGATGCCCGCGCCGACCGGGAACTTCGTGAGATTCCAGGCCTCGACGAACCCGTCGATGCTGAAGGGCGCCGGCAGCGAGAACGCGTTGCCGTCGACCGCCTGACCCGTGGTCTTGAACGCCATCGAGATCGTGACGTACAGCGGCAGCAGCACGGTGACGGCACACAGGATCAGGATGATCGTGCCCGACCAGTTGACGCGCTCCATGCGGACGCGCGGCTTCTTGCCCGAGGTGGGGATGGTGGTGAGTGTCTGCGTCGACATCAGAGTGCGTTCCTTCCGCGGGTCAGCGAGAGCTGCAGCAGGGAGATGAGCACGGCGACGATGAAGAAGATCGTCGCGTTGGCCATCTGGTAGGCGTAGTCGCCGCCGTTGAAGCCCGCGATGATCGTCATCGCGACGCTGCGGGTGGCGGTGCCGGGACCGCCGTTGGTGAGGCCGACGATGATGTCGTAGGCGTTGAGGAAGCCCTTGAAGCCCAGGATGACGTTGATCACCACGTACCCCGCGACGAGCGGAAGCGTGATGCGGAAGAGCTGCTGCCTCTTGTTCGCTCCATCGATGCTGGCTGCCTCGTAGACCTCGCCCGGCACCGAGAGCAGGCCGGCGATGTAGATGAGCAGTGTGCCCGGAACCGCCTGCCACGCGGTGACGATGACGATCGCCACCCACGCGAGATCGGGATTCGCGAGCAGGCTGGTCGAGAGCCACGGGATGCCGGTGGCGGCGCCCGCGGCAGGGATCGAGTTCGAGAACAGGAAGTTGAAGACGTAGGCGATGATGATGCCCGAGATCACCATGGGGATCACGAAGATCGTGCGCAGCCCCGTCTTGAACCGGATGCGGGAGGTCAGCCCGACCGCCAGCAGGAACGCGATCACGTTGACGACGATCACCGTGGCGATCGAGAAACCGAACGTGAACAGGTAGCTCTGCAGGATGGCCGGGTCGCTGAACATCGCGATGTAGTTGGTCAGCCCGTTGAAGCTCCACTCGCCGATGCCGATCGAGTCGGTGAAGCTGAAGAAGATGCCCATGATGCCGGGCACGGTGATCGCGAGCGTGAAGATGACCAGCGTCGGCAGCAGGAACAGGTAGTAGATCGGCTCGACCTTGCGGGTGCGGCGACCGAGCTTGCGGGTGCCTCCCGTGATGATCGCCGTGGTGTCGGTCGTGGGGGTGTTGGGCTTCGTGATCGTGCCCGCCGTCGGCCTCGACGACGAGGGGTTGGGGGCTGCCGGGTTGGGCAGAGCGGTGTTCGTCATGGCGTGGACTCCTCTGTCTCGCCGGATGCTGAGTCCTCACCGGAGGCGTTGTCCTGGGTCGACGGGATGGGAGCGCGGAACGCGATCCTCGCCCAGTCGGCATCCATGGTGCGCAACGTGGAGGTCGGGGACGCGCCCAGCACCATCGCCTGCGCGTAGTTGAAGACCGGCAGGGTTCGGGGCACGAGCACCGAGGGTCCCTGATAGATCTGGCCGTTGTCGTAGTACTCGATCATTCCCTCGATCCGAGGGTCGTCCGGGGCCGGTGCGTCCTTCGTCGGGGTGAACCCGAGCTGCGACGCGTTGTAGGCCTCGATGTTCTCGGGCTGGAACAGGTACTCGAGGAAGTCACCTGCTGCCTCCTGGTGCTGCGACCCCTCGGGGATCATCGCGGCGAGGTCCATGTTGACGCGCACGCCGAGGTCGGCGGGATCGTCGGTCATCGGCAGCGGGAAGGTGCCGAGGTCGAGGTCGGGAGCCGTCTTCTCGATCTCGCTGAACGCCCACGGCCCCTGCAGGTACATCGCCGCCTCGCCCTTGCCGAATGCGAGATTGCCGTCGCCGTAGCCGCGGCTCGCGGCATCCGCGTTGGTGTACTCGGTCGCGAGGGTCATCATGCGGTCCATGGGCTCGGCGAAGTCCTTCTCGAACGACACCTCGGAGTCGGGACCGACCTCGGTACCCTCCTCCGCGAGGGTGTCGAAGAAGTCGATCACGTCGACCGAGCCGCCGGCGGTGTAGTCATACCAGCCCTGCGCGACGGTCCAGTCGTCCTTGAAGGTGGCATAGAAGGGGTCGATTCCCGCCTGCTTCAGCTGGTCGCACACCGCGAGCAGCTCGTCCCACGTCTGCGGGACCTCGAGGCCCTGCTCGTCGAAGATCTGCTTGTTGTAGATGACCGACGCGCCCATCACCGAGTACGGCAGCGCGCTGGTGCGGCCCTCGCACGAGCCGTACTGCTCCATGAGCGGCTGCAGGTCGTCGCGGATGGTCGAGGCGGCCTCGGTGTCGGAGAGATCCGTGAGCGCGCAGCGCTGCACGAACCGGGCGATCTCGTAGTTGTAGTTGGCCAGCATGATGTCCGGCGGGTTGCCGCGCACGAAGCTCGCCGACACGACGTCGACACCCGAGGTGTCGATCTCGACGCGCACCTTGTCCTGCGAGGAGTTGTACTCGGCGACGAGCTCTGTCATGAACTCGATCGCCTCGCGTTTGCTGAACGTGAAGCGGATGGTCTCGGTTCCGCCGGCCGTCGAGCAGCCGGTCAGAGCCGCTCCGACCAGGGCGAGCGCGGCCGCACCGGCCACCAGCTGCGCCGGGCGTGGGGGTTTCACAGACACCGTCGTCCTTTCGTCCTGTAGATCCGCAGACTAAATCTAGTGAGCGAATTTACTTTGATGAACGGTACTCTCTCATCTGGACGAGAGTGAGGTCAAGGCCCGTGACAGAAGTCTCCGCAGGTCTCGGCACCGGACGAGCCAGCGTCGGCGCCATCCTCGACTTCGCCTGGGCGGCCGGGGAGTTCACCGCGACCGAGGCGATGGCGAGCACCTCGCTGACCCGTTCGACAGCGATCGACGGGATCGACACCCTCGTCGACGCCGGGGTGCTGCGCGAGCTGCCCAACGCCCGCGCCGCCGGAAGCTACCGCGCAGGACGCCCGGCGCGACGTTTCGTGCTGGCATCCGACCTGGGCGTCGTCATCGGGGTGGATGCCGGAGACACCCACCTCGCGGTGACCGTCGCCGACCCCACCGACCACACTCTCGTGCACCACCGCACCGACCTCGACCCGACGCAGACCGCGGCAGCACGCCGTGCCACGATCCTCGACCAGATGCAGCACGCGCTCGCCGAGGCCGAGGTCTCGCGCGAGGCGGTGCTCGCGATCTGCGTCGGCGTCGCCGCGCCCGTCGACCGGGCGGGCATCTCTCCGCCGCATCCCGAGGGCTTCTGGGAGCGCACGAACCCCGGTCTCGCCGAGGCGCTCGCCGACTGGGCCCCCGTCGTGGAGATCAAGAACGACGCGCAGCTCGCCGCGATCGCCGAGGGCTCGGCCGGCGCAGCCATCGGATGCCGTGACTACGTCGCCCTGCTCGCGAGCGAACGCTTCGGCGGCGGCGTCGTGGTCGACGGCCACGTGCTGCACGGCGCTCACGGCGGAGTCGGCGAGGGTGTCGTGTTCGACCACATCATCGGCGTCGGCTCGGCCTTCGGTCTGCGCTACGCCCTGCAGGATCAGGTGCGGGCGGCGGTCGAGAGCGGCGAGATCTCCTTCGAATCCCCGATCGGGCGGCTCGCACGCGAGGAGCGCATCGACCCCCGCGCCGTGCTGACGGCGGCGGCAGCCGGCGATGCCGATGCGCTCCTGGCCACCTCCCGCGTCGGCGCGACGCTCGCCCGTGTGGTCGGCGTGCTCGGCAGCATGTACGACCCCTCCCGCGTGATCGTGTGCGGGGCGGTGGCCGAGAGCATCGCCCCCGTTCTCACGGCTGCGCGCGAGGTGCTGCCGGCCCAGCTGCACCTGCCGGCACCCGAGATCCTCGCCTCGACGCTGGGCGCCGAGGTCGTCTCGATCGGCGCCGTCGCGACCGCGCGCAGGGCGGCGCGCGAGGTGGCCGTGCCGCTGCTCGCGGAGCGGCGGCTCAGCGCGGTGAGCTGACGTCGTGCGAGAACCAGAGCCGCAGCGCTCCCCGTCATCGATCGAACTGCTCCTCGACGCAGGGGCCGAGGCCGCGGTCCGGGCCGAATGGAATGCTCTCGCGGCGCGCGGCCTGTCGAGCCTCGCGGGGCACACGTCGGCGAGCAACCGCCCTCACATCACGCTGGTCGCACGCGTCGACCTGTCACCGCCCGGACCAGATGTCTTCGCCGGCATCCCGTCGTTCCCGATCACGCTGGGCGCTCCCCTGCTCTTCGGCTCCGGAGATCGCCGTGTGCTGGCGCGGAGCATCGTTCCCCGTGCGGAGTTGATCCACCTCCGCGAGACGATCCTCTCCGCCGTCGGGCCGGGTGACGATGCCCCGCATACCGCGCCGGGCGAGTGGATGCCGCACGTCGCCCTCGCCCGACGGTTGCGGGTCACCGATCTGGCGGACGCGCTGGATCTCATCGGCGGCGACATCCACGCTCACGCGCGCAGTGTGCGGCACTGGGACCCCGGCACCGCGCAGATCACTGCGCTCGCGGAGCTGCGTCAGGCGTAGTCGCTGTCGTCCACCGGGGAAGGCGCCGACCCCAGGCTCTCGATGGCGCCCCACAGCGCCTCCGGGACCTCCGCCTGCTCCAGCTCGTCGAGCTGCTCACGACGATGCGGTCTCGACACCCCGACGACTGTGGAGTCGACCAGCGGGGACCGCAGCGAGTAGTGCAGCGCTGCGGCAGCCATCGACGTTCCATGGTCGGCGCAGACGCGCTGCAGACGCTCGGTCCACCTCAGCAGCTCCTCGCCGGCAGGTCGATAGGCGTACTGCGCACCGGAATGCGGCCCCTTGACGAGCAGTCCCGAACCGAAGGGCGCAGCGTTGAACACGGCCATGCCGCGTGCCTTGGCGTCGGCGAACACACTGTCAGCCGAGTGATCCACGAGCGTGAATCGGTTGTGGATCAGCACGGCGTCGAACACCCCCGTCTCGACGTACTTCGCCATCAGCGGGACCGGAGCCGCCGCCACACCGATCGCGTCCACCACGCCGGCGCTCCGCAGTTCGATGAGCCCCTGCACCGCGCCCCCGATCGAGATCGTGTCCTCGAACGACACCGAGTACGGGTCGTGCAGGTGCAACAGCGGAAGCCGGTCGACCCCGAGCCGCGCGGTCGTCTCCTCGAACGAGCGGAGGACGCGGTCTCGGTCGAACACGCCCGTCTCAGGGTCCTGATCCACCTTCGAGATGACTCGCGAACCGTCCATCCCCAGCTCGCGCAGCGCGATGCCGATGACGGCTTCGGATCGACCGGCCGAGTAGTTGTTCGACGTGTCCACGAACCCGTGCCTGCTCGTGAGCAGGTCGATGGCGACATCGACGGCCGCTCTCTCCTCGGCGGATCCCGGCTCCGAATGCCGGCCGAGGCCGGAGGTTCCGAGGGTGATGGCAGTCGGTTCGATCCTCATCCGCGTTGAGTCCGTTCTGTCGGGGCGGTCATCACGGTTCTCCGCCACTGTATCCCCGCTGTCCGCCTCACTCCACGAGCAGTGCGGGCTCCTCGAGCACGGATGCCACGTCGGCGATGAAGCGGCTCATACCGTCGCCGTCGATCACGCGGTGGTCGAACGAGCCTGCGACCGTGGTCACCCAGCGGGGGCGCACCTCGCCGTCGACGACCCACGGCTTCTGGCTGATCGTGCCCATGGCCACGATGCCCGCCTCGCCGGGGTTGATGATCGGGGTACCGGCATCCATCCCGAACACACCGATGTTGGTGATCGTGATCGTGCCACCCTGCTGGTCGGCGGGGCTGGTCTTGCCCTCGCGCGCCGTCAGGGTGAGCCTGTTCAGAGCGCGGGCGAGGTCCTTCATGCTGAGGTCCTGCGCGTCCTTGATGTTCGGCACGAGCAGACCGCGAGGCGTCGCCGCGGCGATGCCGAGGTTCACGTAGTGACGCACCGCGATCTCCGCGCCGCCCTCGGTCTCGATCCACGCAGCGTTCACCATCGGGGTGCGACGTGCGGCCCAGATGACGGCGCGGGCCATGATCAGCAACGGCGAGACGCGGATGTCGGCATAGTCGGGCGATGCCTTGAGCCTCTTGACGAGCTCCATCGTGCGGCTCGCGTCGATCTCCTTCCACACGGTGACGTGCGGAGCGGAGTACGCGCTCTGCACCATCGCCGACGAGGTCGCCTTGCGCACGCCCTTCACAGGGATCGACTCGGTGCGGTCGTCGGACACCGGGGCGGATGCCGGCGCTGCCGACACTCCACGGGCGAGGCCCGCCGGCGTGCTCTGCGGTGCGGGCACGGTCTCTTCGCGCACGGCGCCCCACTCGGGCGTCTCGATGTTGCGGAAGACGCTGGCCTGCGAGGCGTGGGTCATCACGTCGTCGCGGGTCACCTCGCCGTCGGCTCCGGTGGGCGTGACCGTGGTGAGGTCGACACCCAGGTCGCGGGCGAGCTTGCGGATCGGCGGCTTCGCGATCACGCCGACCGACGAGCGCACCGGGCGCTCCGCCGGACGCTTGCGCCGCGACGTCGCACCGCCGCCCGTGCCGTAGCCGACGAGAACCGACCCGCCGCCCTCTTCCGGCGCGGGGGCCTCCGCGGTGGCGATCTTGCCGGGTCCGGCGTCGTCGCGCGCATCGGTCACGAAGGTGATGATCGGCGAGCCGACCTCGACGGTCGCGCCCTCGGCGGCGAGCAGCTCGCCGACGACTCCGGCGTGCGGCGACGGCAGCTCGACGAGCGACTTGGCGGTCTCGATCTCGCAGATGACGTCGTTGATGGCGACGGAGTCACCCGGCGCGACCTTCCATGCCACGATCTCGGCCTCGGTCAGGCCCTCGCCCACATCGGGGAGGTTGAAGTTCTGCGTGCTCATGTGCGGTCCTTTCGGAACGGTGAGATCAGGGTGAGATCAGTAGGCGAGCGAACGGTCGACGGCCTCGAGGATGCGGTCGGCGTCGGGGAGGTAGGTGCCCTCGAGCTTCGCGGGCGGGAACGGAGTGTCGTATCCCGAGACGCGGAGCACGGGAGCTTCGAGCGCGTAGAAGACGCGCTCCATGACGGTCGCGGCGATCTCGCTGCCGATGCTGACGAAGCCCTGGGCCTCCTGGGCGTAGACCATGCGTCCGGTCTTGCGCACCGAGCTCAGGATGGGCTCGTAGTCGACCGGAGACAGCGACCGCACGTCGACGACCTCGCAGCTGGTGCCCTCGGCCTCGGCGAGCGCGGCCGCCTGCAGCAGGGTCGTGACCATGGCTCCGTGTCCGACGAGCGTGACGTCGGATCCCGTGCGCACGACGCGAGACGAGTGCAGCGGGGCGGCGGACGCGTCGAGCTCGACCTCGCCCTTCTGCCAGTAGCGGCTCTTCGGCTCCATGAAGATCACCGGGTCGTTCGACGCGATGGCCTCCTGGATCATCCAGTACGCATCGTTCGGCGTCGACGGCGACACCACCCGCAGGCCGGGGGTGTGCGCGAAGTAGGCCTCGGGGCTCTCCTGGTGGTGCTCGACCGCTCCGATGTGCCCGCCGTAGGGGATGCGGATTACGATGGGCAGGCTGATCCTGCCCTCGTGGCGGTTCGTGAGCTTGGCGAGCTGGGTCGTGATCTGGTCGAACGCGGGGAACACGAAACCGTCGAACTGGATCTCGATCACCGGACGGAACCCGGCCATCGCGAGCCCGATCGCGGTGCCGACGATGCCCGACTCCGCGAGGGGGGTGTCGAGCACGCGGCGGTCGCCGAAGTCGCGCTGCAGGTGCTCGGTGACCCGGAAGACACCGCCGAGCTTGCCGATGTCCTCGCCCATGAGCAGGACCTTGGAGTCGTCTTCGAGCGCCCGGCGCAAACCCGAGTTCAGCGCCTTGCTGAGGGGCATCGTCTCGAGGGTCATGCGTGCACCGTCCTCGACGTCGTGAACTTCTGCGGCCATACGCACGTTCGGCGGCCACTGCGCGCAGCGCGGGCCGCGAAAGTCGCTCCTGGCCGAGAATCCTGAAGGCAGTCCATCACTTGCCGTCTCCTTCGAACGATGCCTCGTAGCGCGTGTGCCAGGCCTTCTGCTCCGCCACGAGCGGATGCGGGTCGCTGTACACGTGATCGAAGATCTTGTCTGCGGTCGGCGATCCGAGCTCGACGCTGCGTGAACGCAGGTCCTCGGCGGCGTCGGCCGCCTCGGCATCCACGTCGGCGAAGAACTGCCCCGCCGCTCCCCTGTTCTCGAGGAAGGCGCGCATGCGGTCGATCGGGTCTCGCAGCGCCCACGACTGCTCTTCGTCGGAGCCGCGGTACTTCGTGGGGTCGTCGCTGGTGGTGTGCGCGCCGAGACGGTACGTGACCGCCTCGATCGCCCGGGGACCCTGGCCGCTGCGGGCTTCGTCGAGAGCGACGCGCGACACGGCGTAGCTGGCGAGGACGTCGTTGCCGTCGACGCGGACGCTGGGGATGCCGTAGCCGGCGCTGCGCTCGACCAGCGGCACCCGCGACTGCGTCGCGACCGGCACCGAGATCGCCCAGTGGTTGTTCTGCAGGAAGAAGACGGTGGGAGCCTGGTAGCTCGCGGCGAAGACCATCGCCTCGTGCACGTCGCCCTGGCTCGACGCCCCGTCGCCGTAGTAGACGATGACGGCTTCGTCCTTGTCGACGTCGCCGGTGCCGGATCGACCGTCGAAGTTCAACGCCATCGCGTAGCCGGCTGCATGCAGCACCTGCGAGCCGAGAACCAGGGTGTAGAGGCGGGTGTTGCCGTTCTTGGGGTCTGTCGGATCCCAGCCGCCGTGCGAGACACCGCGCATCAGCTTGATGATGTCGACGGGGTCGACGCCGCGGATGCGCGTCACGGCGTGCTCGCGGTACGACGGGAAGAGCGTGTCCTGGGCGCGGGCGGCGCGGGCCGAACCGACCTGGGCGGCCTCCTGCCCACGACTCGGCGGCCACAGCGCCAGCTGTCCCTGTCGCTGCAGGTTGGTGGCCTGGGTGTCGATCGCGCGGATGACCACCATGTCCCGGTAGAACTGCTCGAGCTCGGCGTCGCTGATCGCCTCGATCAACGACAGATACTGCTCAGCAGCCGGACTCGGCGTGAAGCGGCCATCCTGATCCAGGACGCGGACGAGTTCAGTCTCTGACGAGGTCACGACCCCCACGCTACCCGCGCGCGCATGCCCGGTCACGCATACCTAGGACGTCCTCGCATCTGCCGGGAACCCGGAGAAACGGCGGAACGGCGCGGATCAGCGCAGTGACGATGCGACCTCGAGCACGCGCGCCACGGATGCCTCCTCGCCCACAGAGATGCGGATGCCGTCACCCGGGAACGGGCGCACGATGAGGTCGGCGGCGACGAATGCGGCGGCGACCTCGTCGGTGCGCTCGCCGGTGGGCAGCCAGATGAAGTTGGCCTGCGAGTCGGGCACGTCCCAGCCCTGCCGACGCAGCCCCTCGAGCAGGCGCGTGCGGCGCTCGACGATCACCGCGACGCGCTCGAGCAGCTCGGACTCGGCGTCGAGGCTCGCGATCGCGGCGTTCTCGGCTGCCGACGTGACGGAGAGCGGGATGCCGGTGGTGCGCGCGGCATCGAGGACCTTCTCGTTGCCGATCGCGTATCCGATGCGCAGGCCCGCGAGTCCGTAGGCCTTCGAGAAGGTGCGCAGCACGACGACGTTCGGATGCCGCTCGAACACCCGCTCGGCGAGACCGTCGACCGCCCCGGGCACCGTCACGAACTCGGCGTAGGCCTCGTCGAGGACGATCAGCACATCGGCGGGGACGCGCTCGACGAACGTCGCGAACTCGTCGCTCGTGATGATCGGACCGGTCGGATTGTTCGGGGTGCAGAGGATGACGGCACGCGTGCGCTCGGTGACCGCCTCAGCCATCGCGTCGAGGTCGTGACGGGAGTCGGGCGTCAGCGGCACCTGCACCCCGGTCGCGCCCGCGACGAGCGGCAGGCTCGGATAGGCCTCGAACGAGCGCCAGGCGTAGACGACCTCGTCACCCACGGAGGCGGTCGCGAGGATCAGCTGGTGGAGGATCGAGACGCTGCCCGCAGCCACGTGCACCTGGTCGGGCTCGACGGCGTACCGTGCACCGAGTCGTACGCGAAGGCGGCCGGCGGTGGCATCCGGGTATCGGTTGATGGGCGTCGTGTGCTGCAGCGCCGCGGCGACCGACGGAAGCGGCTCGAACGGGTTCTCGTTGCTCGAGAGCTTGAATGCGTCGGGGCCCGCCTGCTTGCCCTGTCGGTACGGCGCCAGGGCGGCGATGGCGGGACGGATGCGCGGAAGGATCGGGTCGGTCACAGTCATGAGTCTAGATTCCGCGGCGCTCCCGCGCCCCACATGGAAGACTGGACGGACTATGCGCTTCATCATCCGAGTCGTCGTCAACGCGTTCGCCCTCTGGGTCGTGACGCTGATCCCCGCCCTGCAGGTGCAGATCAGGGCGTTCGCGCCGGGCGAGACCCTGCAGCTCGTGCTGACCCTGCTCGCGGTGGCCGCGATCTTCGCGCTCGTGAACACCGTCATCGGCACGGTGGTGAAGATCGTCGCGTTCCCGCTGTACATCATCACCCTCGGACTGATCGGCTTCGTGATCAACGGCTTCCTGCTGTGGCTCACGGCGTGGATCACGAGCGGGTTCGGCTGGGGTCTCACGGTCGGCAGCTTCTGGTGGGGCGTGCTCGCCGCGCTCATCATCTCGCTGATCAACGGTGTCTTCGGCTTCATCCTGCGTCCGCAGAGCAAGAAGCAGCGTCGGGACTGACGCCTGCCTGCGCACCTCGCGCGGCCGTCATCCGACACGCTCGGCCTGATACTCGGTGCGCTCGACCACCTCGGCGGTGTCGAGCTCGCGCCAGAACTCGTGCATCGCATCGATTCGCTGGTCGCTGAGCTCATCGGCCATCTCCGCGGTGTCGATGTACGTGTCGAGGTGGTGCGCATCGACCGTCAGGTCCCCGAGGGTGTCCTGCGGGGTTCCTTCAGTGAGCAGGGTGATGCTGTCATCCGACCCGGTCCCCTCGGGCGATCCTCCGCCGGCCAGCCCGGAGACCACGTCGTCGGAATGACGCAGCTGGATGATGGTCTGGTCGTCATCCAGGGTCGGCTCGACCGGGCTTCCCGCCGTGATCTGCATCTGCACGTCGAACGGACTCTCCATCGCGAGGTGAGCGGCGACCATGGCCGATTGCGAATGGGCGACGACATCGACCTCATCGCCCGGCTGCGCCCCCGCCGCCTCGAGCGCCTCGATCGTCGCCTGATACGACGCGGATCTCTTCCCGGTGTAGAGCTCGGCGTTGGACTTGGAGTCCCACGGCTGCGCACCTCCCCACGCGACGCTCTGCGTTCCTTCCAGGTAGGCGACGAACTTCGTGGTGCCGTCGGCGAAGGAGTACTTCTCGACGGCGACCTGCGCTCCGACGGCGACCGGCATGCGCCTCAAGGCTCCGGCCAGGCCCGAGGGCGCCCCCTGGGGCGAGGACGTCTTCACCGGCGAGACCGTGACGGGGTCGGCCGTGCCCTGCAGCCTCTCGCCGGGGAGCACCTTGCCGAACCCCGAGAACGCCCCGACGAGCGCCGCGGTCCCGAAGACGTGGTCGTACAGGGCGGGCGTCACGAGGTTGCCCGTGAGGCCTTCGAATCGTCTGGCGCGCCACTGAGCGACGAGGTCGTCGGCCATCTTCGAGATGCGTTCGTCCGACGCAGCAAGACGATCGGCTCGTCGTGTCAGCCGCTGCGCCGTGCTCGGATCGGTCTGCGCGAGCATCTCCGCCTCCGCTCGCAGCTCGACGTATTCGTAGGCATCGGCCATGAGAAGGGTGGACTCGGCGGTCTCCTGGCACTCGGAGCGGAGTCGAGCTACGTGCTCGCCCGACGCCCACAGCCCCACCGTGTCGACGTGCTCGCTGAAGCCAGGAGAGTCGACGATGATCCGATGCGCTCGCATGATGGCCGAACGCGCATCGTCATAACGGGAGGCGACGGCATCGATGCGGTGAGCGACATCGCGCAGCACGTCGGGGTCGACGGCGATCGCTCCCCCGTGGTCGATCGTCAGCCCTGTCATGAGACGTCGATCCGTTCGGCCTCTGACTCACGGCTGCGCATCTCGGATGCCTCGACGCGTGTCCTCCGTCGGAGATCGTCGAGCGAGTGCTGCATCGCGCGCACCCCGTCGGAGTGCCAGTCGGTGTCGGCGGTGAGGACGGCGAGCGATGCGCGCACGTCGTCGAGCGCCTCGACCGCGCTGCGGAGCGCTGCCACGGCGCGGGACTGGGCCCAGGCGGTGTCTGCGGCGCCGGTCTGTGCGAGTGCGAAGGAGTACATGCGCCCAGCATCCGCGATCCACTGCCGCTGCGATGTGCGGACGACCCTCGGATCTCGGGCCTCGTGAGCAGTTGGCTCGGTCGCGGCACCGGTGCAGAACGGGTGCGCCCGACCGGCCCCGGATCTCCGGCATCGCGCGATCGGGCTGCGACCGGCAGAATAGGACGGTGACATCCCCGGATCCCTTCCGCGTGATCTTCGTGTGCACGGGGAACATCTGCCGTTCTCCGATGGCGGAGGTGGTGTTCCGCGATCTCGCGGAACGTCAGGGTCTCGGCTCGCGGATCGTCTCCCGCAGCGCGGGAACAGGAGATTGGCACCTCGGCGAACGGGCCGACCACCGCACTCTCGATTCCCTCAGCCGCCGCGGCTACGACGGCTCACTCCACCGCGCGAAGCAGTTCACCTTCTCCTCCTTCTCGGAGAACGACCTCGTCGTCGCCCTCGACCGCACTCATGAGCGCATCCTGCGCGAGTGGGCCGCCAACGAGGACGAGGAGGGCAAGGTCACCCTGCTGCTCGCCTTCGACCCCGACGCGCACAGCCAGGATGTCCCCGACCCCTACTACGCCGGCGCCGAGATGTTCGATTCGGTGCTCGGTATGATTGAGACCGCGACTCGCGGGCTGTTCCGCCAGCTCGAGCCGGCTCTCCGCCAGCCCCGCACGCCCCGCACTCCCGGGGCCCGATCAGGAGGACTCCCCTGACTTTCCAGCCTTCGCTCCCGCCCCAGCCGCTGAGCCCCCTCGACGGTCGCTACCGCGGCGCCGTCACCGGCCTCGCCGACTTCCTCTCGGAGGCCGGCCTCAACCGCGCCCGTGTCGAGGTCGAGGTGGAGTGGCTGATCGCGCTCACCGACCGCTCGCTCTTCGAGACGAGCCCCCTGTCGGATGCCGACAAGGAGCGCCTGCGCGCCCTCTACCGCGACTTCGGCCAGGCCGAGATCGACTGGCTCGCCGAGAAGGAAGCCGTCACGCAGCACGACGTGAAGGCGATCGAGTACCTCGTGCGCGACCGCCTGTCGGCCCTCGGCCTCGACGCGATCGCCGAGCTCACCCACTTCGCCTGCACAAGCGAGGACATCAACTCCGCGTCCTACGCCCTGACCGTCAAGCGCGCGGTCGAGGAGGTCTGGCTGCCGGGTCTCGACGTCGTGATCGCGAAGCTCCGCGAGCTGGCCGCCGAGCACGCCGACGCCGCGATGCTCTCCCGCACCCACGGTCAGCCGGCCACTCCGTCGACCATGGGCAAGGAGCTCGCCGTCTTCGCGTGGCGTCTCGAGCGCGTGCGCGCGCAGATCGCGGCATCCGACTACCTCGCCAAGTTCTCGGGCGCGACCGGCACCTGGTCGGCGCACATCGCCGCCGACCCCGACGCCGACTGGCCCACCATCTCGCGCGAGTACATCGAGGGCCTGGGTCTGGGCTTCAACCTGCTGACCACGCAGATCGAGTCGCACGACTGGCAGGTCGAGCTCTACGATCGCGTGCGTCACGCCGGCGGGATCCTGCACAATCTCGCCACCGACATCTGGACGTACATCTCGCTCGGCTACTTCGCGCAGATCCCCGTCGCGGGCGCGACCGGATCGTCGACGATGCCGCACAAGATCAACCCGATCCGGTTCGAGAACGCCGAGGCCAACCTCGAGATCTCCGGCGCCCTGCTGGCATCCCTCGGACAGACCCTCGTCACCAGCCGACTGCAGCGCGACCTCACCGACTCGACGACGCAGCGCAACATCGGCGTCGCGTTCGGCCACTCGCTGCTCGCGATCGACAACCTGCGTCGCGGTCTGAACGCCATCTCGCTCTCGCGCGACGTGCTGCTCGCCGACCTCGACGTGAACTGGGAAGTCCTCGCCGAAGCAATCCAGACCGTCATCCGCGCGGAGGTCGTCGCCGGCCGCTCGTCGATCAGCGACCCCTACGCGCTGCTGAAGGAGCTCACCCGCGGTCACCGCGTGGGCGCCGCGGACCTGGCGGAGTTCGTCGAGGGACTCGAGATCGGGGATGCCGCGAAGCAGCGTCTGCTCGCCCTGACCCCCGCCTCGTACACCGGCATCGCCGAGCAGCTCGCGAAGTAGGCGCGAACGCGCGGGTGCCGCTGAGGCATCCGCGCGTTCGGTGCGGGGCCAGAAACGCACCGTGCGCGCGATGCGAGGCCAGAAACGCACCGCAATCGGCCGAATCGGATGCGAAAGTGACCCCGCAGCCAAGTGACCCCGCAGCGAAGCGACCCCGCACGAATCTGACCCGGCGCCGGGTCACGAACGCCGTGCGGGCTAGGGGCGGGGTTCTCCGGAGTGCGCGCCCGCCGGGTCCCGCGGCATGAACGCCGCGGCGATCAGGGTGAGCACGGCCACGACGGCGGCAGCGATGAACACCCAGACGGATGCCGAGATGATGGTCGCCGGGTCCTCGGGCCCCGCGCCCTGCGCGATCACCGAGTTCGAGATCGCGCCGAACACGGCCACCCCGAGCGCGCTGCCCGCCGAGCGGGCGAAGGCGTTCATGCCGGTCACGGCACCCCGCTCGCCCCAGCCGACCGAGGCCTGAGCCGCGATCAGCGTCGGGGCGGCGCTCCAGCCGAGGCCGAAGCCCAGGACGAATGCCACGGCGGCGATCGAGAACGGATTGGGCCAGGGAGAGACCACCGCCAGAGCGATCGCCGCGACCGCGGTGATCGACATGCCGGTGAGCGCTGTGCGTCGGAAACCGATCCGCATGTACAGCCGGCCCGCGTTCGCGGCGGCGAGCGGCCAGCCGAGAGTGAGCGCCGCGACGGCCAACCCCGACAGCAGCGGCGCGATGCCGATGGACCCTTCCAGATATGCGGGTGCGAAGCTCGTCACGCCGGTCATCAGGGCGCCGATGCCCAGGGAGACGATCGTGGTCGTGAGGATCAGCGGCCGCGCCGCCAGGCGCAGGTCCACGATCGGCTCGGCTGCGCGACGCTCGACGAGGCCGAAGGCCACGAGCGCCGCGGCGCCGAGTCCGAAGCAGACGGCACTGGGGATCGACAGCCACGCCCAGGCGTTTCCGCCCTCCAGCATCCCGAGGATCAGGCCCGTGAGTCCGACCGTGAGCAGCACGGCACCGGCGTAGTCGATGCGATGACGCTGCGTCTGCTTCTCTTCGTGGTACCGCCGCAGCAGCATCCATCCCGCGATCAGACACAGCGGGATGTTGACCCAGAAGATCCACCGCCAGGCGTCGAGCTGGGCGAAGATGCCGCCGAGCGCCGGCCCGACGACAGAGGAGATCGCCCACACCGAGGCGATGTACCCCTGCACCTTGGCGCGCTCGGCGACCGTGTAGATGTCGCCGACGATCGTCATCGACATCGGCGCGACGGCACCGGCGCCGAGGCCCTGGATGATGCGGAACACGATCAGGGCGGTCATGCTCCAGGCGAAGCCGGAGAGGACCGACCCGAGCAGGAACAGCGCGATGCCGAGCAGGATGATCGGCTTGCGGCCGACGGTATCGGCGAAGCGCGAGTAGATCGGCACGCTGACCGCCTGTGCGAGCAGATAGACCGAGAAGAGCCAGGGGAACTGCTGGTAGCTGCCCAGATCGCGCACGATGCTGGGCACCGCGGTCGCGAGGATCGTCGCGTCGATCGCGATCAGCCCCGTGGCGAGCATGAGGGCCCCGAGCACCGGGCCTCGTTCCGACCTGAGTCCGATGGAGGCGCGGTCGATCGAGGCAGTCACTACAGGGACAAGCCGTCGCAGCCCGGGACTATTCCGGTCGCGATGGAGAACCTTGCGATCCGGTCAGGAGGAGCTTGCGATCCGGTCAGGAGGAGGAGGTGCGGCCCGGCTTGTCGGCGCCCGGCTCGTCGGGAGTCTCGGGGTCGAACAGCACGGGGCGGTCGACCTTCTTGGTGACCTCGGCCGGGTCGACCACGAGGATCAGCATGGCGAGGAACAGCAGCGTGACGATGAATGCGCCGCCGCCGACCACCAGGCCGAGAGCGATCGGCGTGAGGCCGTCGTAGGTGCCGTTCGCGATGGCGTTGTTCACCCGGGCGGTGAAGGCGCCGGTCGACACGAGCGTCACCACCGCGGCGAAGACACCGCAGCCGAGAGCGATGCCCAGCAGGTGCAGCGGGCGCAGAATGTCGCGTCGGGTGGGCTTCTCGTCGCTCATCGCTCTCCTCCGTGCCCGGCGGGGGCGGGGTCGTTCTCGATCGTGGTCCCGGCGGCGACAGCATCCGCTCGCTTCGGGGTCAGACCGGCGATGCCGAGGAAGACCGCGACGATGGCCGCGTATCCGCCGAACATCCCGACGCCGAGGATGATGCCGGTGAGCTCGAACGCACCGGCTCCCTCGATGGCGTACGGCTGCACGAAGCCCGCCGGGATCGCGATCAGGAGCACGGCCAGCAGCAGGCCGAAGGCGCCGAGGGTGATCGAGTCCCGTGCGGTCGCATCGCCGGCTTTGCGAGCACGGAGTCCGACGACGAGCTCGAGGATGCCGGTCGAGACCGCCCAGGCGATCACGACGACGAAGAAGAGGTCTTCGGTACGCCATGCGGGCACACCGGCAGTCATCCCGGCGACGAAGCTCAGCAGGGCGAACACGACGGACGGCCAGCGCTGACCGGCCGGGTAGACGAGCCACGCGGCGACGATCATCACGAGGCCGGTGGTGAGCACGAAGCCGCTGAAGACGGAGAGACCGACGGCCGCCGAGTGATCGGGCGAGAAGGTGATCATCACTGCAGCGGCGGCGGCGAAGAGCGCGCGCAGCAACTGGAGGTGACGCACGGTGAACGCGCGGGCGGTGGCAGACATGAAGATCGAGGGTCCTCCGGGGGGTGTTCCCCCCAGTCTACGCGGGGGCGCTGAGTGGGCGCCGACACCGGAGAGGTGTTCGCGGGGCCCGATGGATCTCCCCAGATCGATCATCAGGCCCCGCGACAGAACGCAGCGACGGGGGCGACACTGCGTCAGGCCGAGTGGTCGCGAGGTCGGGCACCCTGCTCACGACTGCTCAGCCGATAGACCCCAGAAATAGCACCTCGTCCCCTACGCGATGCTGGTGTGGTCGTATGCTCACTCTAGGGCTCGATTCTTCACATACCGGAGGGGGTGCTGTGATGAGCATGGAAAGTGGTCTGCGCCGATATGCCGATGTATTCGCAGCGTCCTTCCGCGACGCGATCAATGCGCGTGGATTGACTCTGGCGCGGCTGCACGAGCAGCTGCGCGCCCGCGGCAACAGCGTGTCCATGGCGACGCTCAGCTACTGGCGGTCCGGAGCTCGGCGCCCCGAGGGTGCCCAGTCGATGGCCGCGCTCGGCGACATCGAGCAGCTGCTGCACCTCGAGCCCGGCTCTCTCACCGCCCTGCTCGGCACCACGAACCGCACCGGTCCGCTCGGACCCAACCTCTTCCCGCTCGACGAGCAGGAGCTCGAGGATGCCGTCAAAGAGGCGTTCGCCGCTCTCGGCGCGGAGTACCCCGACACGTCGCGCGAACTCACGACCCACTCGGTGACGGACGTGGATGCCGCGGGCAACGTCTCGTACTCGATCACGCGCAGCATCGTGCAGTCGACCGTCGGCACCGTCGCGTCGATCCCGTTCCTCGAGATGACACCGGGCATCAGCACTCCCGCCCCGTTCATCGAGGCGGTGGCGGGAGGACGCATCGCTGCCCGGTACTCGCACCCGAACGGCGAGGTGCACGGCGTCCTGTTCGAACTCGACGTTCCTCTGACCGCTCCGAGCACCGCGATGGTCGAGTGGTCGGTCGCCTACCCGCCGGACTATCCCCCGCAGCGCGAGACGGGTCATGCCGTCGCCCGGCAGACCAGGGAGCTGCTGGTGTGGACGCGATTCCACCCCGACGCGCTGCCCGACCGGATCGAAGAGCGCGTCGAGACGCCGGACGGCTCGACGCTCACCGAGCTGTCGCTCGAGGGCCGCAATTCGGTGCACCAGGTGCGACGCGCATTCGGACCCGGACTGCTCGGCGTCGCCTGGAGCTACGCCGACGGGCGCTGACCGCGCCCGCCTGCGAGCTCGGAGCCGACCGACTCACCCGGGCTGATCGCCGACCGCGACCGGGCGTCCCGGAGTGTTCGACCACTGGCTCCACGAGCCGGGGAAGACCTTCGCCTCGATGCCGATCTCATCCAGCACCAGCGCGGTGTGCGCCGCCGTGATGCCCGAGCCGCAGTAGGCCGCGACGGGCGTCCCCTCGGTCACCCCGAGGGCGGCGAAGGTCGCCTGAAGGGTATGAGTGTCGAGGATCCGGCCCTCGGCATCCAGATGGGCGGCCATCGGGACGTTGAGCGCGCCCGGAATGTGCCCGGCGATCGGATCGAAAGGCTCGTGCTCTCCCCGATAGCGATCCGGCGCGCGCGCGTCGAGCAGCACACCGGTGTCGACGAACGAGGCGGCCTCGTCGATCGAGATCGCATCGCCGCCGATCTCGTCGAGGACGACGTCGCCGGGCTCGGCCTGCACGTCATCGTCGGCGACCGGAAGGCCGGCGGCCGTCCACGCGCGGATGCCGCCGTCGAGGACGCGCACGTCGACACCGCCCTGACGCAGCAGCCACCATGCTCGTGACGCACTGACTCCCTTGGCGTCGTCATAGGCGACGACGACGTCACCCCGGTTCACACCCCACCGCCGGGCGGCCCCCTGGAGCGTCGCCGTGGAGGGCAGGGGGTGCCGGCCGTCCGAGGGTTCGCCGTGGGTGGCGAGCTCGGTCGCGAGCGGCACGAAGACCGCCCCCGGGATGTGGCCCGCGAGGTAGTCCTCCCGGCCGTCGGGCCGGTCGAGTCGCCAGCGCACGTCGATCACACGCACGGGGGTCTCGGACGTCAGCAGATCGCGCAGTTCGGTGGCGCTCACGAAGTTGCTCATGATCCGAGGCTAGCGAGACGCCGTCCGGATCGCGCACCCGGCCGTATTCCGTCGACATATCGGGCCGACCGGCGATTCGAGACGGCGGTCGGCGCGGCGCTAGGCTCGTCCCGGCCGCGTCGAGAAAGGACAGCATGTCCACTCGATTCCGCTTCATGAGCCTGCGCCGACAGGAGGTCGCCCTCATCGCCGTGACGGCGGTCTGGGGCAGCACATTCCTCCTGGTGCACTGGGCGATGCAGCACTCGGGGCCGTGGTTCTTCGTCGGCATCCGGTTCCTGGTCGCCGGCGCGATCAGCATCGCCATCTTCCGCCGGGCGCTGCGCGGCATCCGCTGGCGCGACATCGGCGCCGGGGTCGCGATCGGCGTGATGATCTATCTCGGATACGGATTGCAGACCGTCGGGCTGCAGACCATCGATTCGAGCACCTCGGCGTTCATCACCGCGATGTACATCCCTCTCGTGCCGCTCGCGCAGTGGGCCGTCTTTCGCAAGCGCCCACCGGCCATGGCGTTCGCGGGCGCCGCGCTCGCGTTCCTCGGACTGCTGCTCATCGCGGGACCCGATGCGTTCGCCCTGACCCTCGGGGCGGGCGAGATCCTGACGCTCATCAGCACCCTGCCCATCGCGGCCGAGATCATCCTGATCAGCGTGTTCGCCGGCCGGATCGATCTCGGCAGGATCACGATCATCCAGCTCCTCACCGCCGGAGTGCTCGGCATCCTCACCATGCCGATCGTCGGCGAGGGCCTGCCCGAGTTCTCGTGGATCTGGGTCGGCTGCGCAGTCGGACTCGGAGTGGCGAGCTGCGTCATCCAGCTCACGATGAACTGGGCCCAGAAGTCCGTGTCCCCGACCCGCGCGACGATCATCTATGCGGGCGAACCGGTCTGGGCGGCCGTGATCGGGCGCATCGCCGGTGAACGCCTGCCCGTCGCCGCACTGATCGGCGGAGCACTCGTGGTGCTCGGCATCCTCGCCAGCGAGCTCAAGCCCGTGCGTCGTCGTTCCGGCGAGTAGTGCGCCAGCGGGAATATCGGGGGCGTCGGCGCGTTGCACCCGACATGATTGAAACTTCAACCGTCGTTCCGGTCGCCACAGAGCGGACGCGGGTGCGCGTGCCGATGCGCTTCGCCGACGGGTTCTCGACCACGGCGGATGTCGTCACATTCGACGGACTGATCGACGGCCGCGAGCACCTGCTGCTCGGGCTCGGCGACTGGAGGACCGCCATGGAGCGCGCGGCCGACGGCGGCGACGCACCCCTCGTGCGTCCGCACAGCGAATGCCTGACCGGTGACGTGTTCGGTTCCGAGCGCTGCGACTGCGGCCCGCAGCTGCGTGAAGCCGTCGAGCGCATCGCCGAAGACGGCGGGTTCCTGCTCTACCTGCGCCAGGAGGGTCGGGGCATCGGCCTCTACGCCAAGCTCGACGCGTACGCGCTGCAGGATGCCGGCCTCGACACGTACGAGGCGAACGTCGCACTCGGCCGCGGAGAAGACGAACGCGACTACACGATCGCCGCGCAGATGCTGCAGGCGGTGGGCGTCGACAGCATCCGTCTGCTGAGCAACAATCCCGACAAGGCGGCACAGCTCGACGCCCTCGGCATCCGCGTCACCGAGCAGGTGGCCACCGGCGTGCACCTGTCGGACGCGAACCACCGCTACCTCGAGGCCAAGCGCGACCACACCTCGCACACGCTCGACCTGTCAGCCGCCTGATGAACGCGCAGCTGGCGAGCGAGCGGAGGCTCGACGATGCGGAGATGCAGACGTGGCTGCCGACCATCCGGTTCGTGCAGCTGCTGCCGCAGGTGCTCGATCGCACGCTCAAGGCCGAGACCGGACTCAAGCACTCGCACTACGCGATCCTGGTGACCCTCGCAGGTCAGGGTGATCGCGCGATCCCGATGACCGAGCTCGCGCAGATCGCCGGGCTCAGCCGCTCACGACTCAGCCACGCGATCGACTCGCTCGAAGACCGCGGCTGGGTGACGCGCACCTCGTGCAGCAGCGACAAGCGCACGCTGACCGCTGCGCTGACGGATGCCGGTCGTGACCTGCTGCGGGCGGCGGCGCCCGTTCATGTGGCGCAGATCCGCGAACTGATCCTCGACCCTCTGACCGCAGAGGAGAGGGAGCAGCTCGGCACGATCTCGGCCAAGCTGCTCCCCGGCGTCGCCGCCGCTCTCTAGGTCACGCCTCGGGGATCTCGCGGCCGAAGGTCTCGAGCGTGACGTCCTCGGGCTCAGGGCCACGGCGCACACCGGTGTCGAGCGCATCGATCGCGTCGAGCTGGTCGGCGGTGAGCTCGAAGTCGAAGACGTCGAAGTTCTCGGCGATGCGGGCGGGACGCACCGACTTCGGCAGCGCGGAGCGCCCCTGCTGCAGGTGCCAGCGCAGCATCACCTGTGCCGGCGACTTGCCGTGCTCTGCGGCGATGGCCGTGAGCGTCTCGTCGTCGAAGACGGATGCGCCGTTGGGGCGGTAGGCCGTGATGCCGCCGATGGGCGACCACGCCTGGGTGACGATGCCGGCCGCGGCATCCGCCTGCTGCACCTCGCGCTGCTGGAAGTAGGGGTGCACCTCGATCTGGTTGAGCGCGGGGACGATGCTCGTCTCCGCCGCCAGCTTGTCGAGGTGCTCCACCATGAAGTTGCTGACGCCGATGGCGCGCACCCGACCGTCGGCGAGCAGGGTCTCGAGCGCCTTATAGGCACCCAGGGTGAGGTCGAAGCGGGTCGGCAGGGCCTGGTGCAGGATCAGCAGGTCGAGCTGATCGACCCCGAGCTTGCCCGTCGACTTCTCGAACGCGTGCAGGGTCTCGTCGTAGCCGAAATCGCTGATCCAGACCTTGGTCTCGATGAAGACCTCGTCGCGCGCGATACCGGTGCGGCGGATCGCCTCGCCCACCTCGCGCTCGTTGCCGTACGCAGCGGCGGTGTCGATCAGGCGGTAGCCGGTCTCGAGAGCGGTGCTGACGGCATCGACCGTCTCGTCCGGAGCGGCCTGGAACACTCCGAAGCCGAGGGCGGGCATCTCAATGCCGGTGTTGAGCGTGATGTTCATCGTCATACCTCCAGTGTGCGCGTCCGCTCACACGCGAGGGAGAGTCCACCAGTACCTCCCTTCGTCGCGACAGGGGGCGTACCGTCGCATACATGGACACCCGCAGCGAGGTGCGCGAATTCCTCTCGTCGAGGCGCGACCGCATCACCCCCGACCAGGCCGGCCTCCCCGCATTCGGCGGCAACCGGCGTGTGCCGGGGCTGCGCCGTGAAGAGGTGTCGCTGCTCGCCGGCGTCAGCGTCGACTATTACACCCGACTCGAACGGGGCGACCTGTCCGGCGTCTCCGACAGCGTGCTCGATGCGCTCGCCCGTGCTCTTCAGCTCGACGAGGCCGAGACCGCGCATCTGTTCGATCTCGCCCGCACCGCGAACGCCTCACCCGTCGCCCGCAAGCCGCGCAAGAAGGTCGAGACGCTGCGCCCCAGCATCCTGCGCCTGCTCGACGCGATGACCGAGGCGCCGGCGATCGTGCGCAACAACTACTTCGACTACCTCGCGGCGAACGCGCTCGGCCGCGCGCTCTATGCGCCCCTGTTCACGACCCCGGTGCCGAACAGCGCCCGCTTCGCCTTCCTCGACCCGGCCGCACAGACGTTCTACCCCGAATGGGAGCGAAACACCCAGGAGCTCGTGGCCGCGATGCGCGGCGAAGCGGGGCGCAACCCGTTCGACCGCAAGCTCACCGATCTCGTTGGCGAGCTGTCGACGCGCAGTGAGCGGTTCCGCACCCTGTGGGCGGCGCACAACGTGCGCTTTCACCGCAGCGGCGTCAAGAGGATCAACCACCCCGTCGTCGGCGAGATGGAACTCACCTACGAGGCGTTCGAGCTGCCTGCCGACCCGGGCCTGCAGATGTCGACGTACACGGCCGAGCCGGGAACGGCATCGGCCGACAAGTTGCGGATGCTGGCCAGCTGGGCGGCGACCGACGCTGCCGATGGGATCATCGATGCGCCTTCAGAGCGCACCGAGGCCTGATTTCTGCTGTGAGCAGAACGGCTCGAATCATGCGCTGACGGCGGATTATCGTGAGGCATGGCCGACCTCGTCCCGTTCCCTCGCGCACCTCGCTCTGCCCGCCCTCGTCCCAGTGAGCCCGAGCCCCTATGGCGCCAGATGGTCGGCGATCAGCTGCGCCGTCGACGACACGACCGGGACGAGACCCTGACCGAGACGGCAGGGAACGCCGGAGTCTCGCCGCAATACCTCTCCGAGGTCGAACGGGGACTCAAGGAGCCGTCGAGCGAGATGATCGCGGCGATCGCCGGGGCCCTCGACACCTCGCTGATCGAACTGACGAGCGCCGTGGCCGACGAGCTGCGCCAGGCGACGATGGCTCCGGCATCCGCTGCGGTGTCCGCCACCCGCGGGGCCTTCGCCCTCGCCGCCTGACGGCTCGTCTCGTCTGCCCGCCCGTCTGAAGGTCCGCCCGTCTGAAGGTCCGTCCGTCTGCAGGTCCGTCCGTCTGCAGGTCCGTCCGTCTGCAGGACTTCGGCACGGATGCAGGACCAGAACGGCAGAATCATCCTGCATCCGTGCCCCGATCCTGCAGACGAACGCCGTGGCCCCTCAGTCCGCCCGCTCCCCCAGCACGGTGTCGACCAGACCGTAGTCCCGGGCGGCGGATGCCGTGAAGACGCGATCCCGGTCGGTGTCGGCGCGCAGCTCGCTCAGCGAGCGTCCGCTGTGCCTGGCGAGGATCGACTCCATGTCGGAACGCACCCGCACGACCTCGTCCGCCGCGAGGATGAGGTCGGGGATCGCTCCCCGCGACTGGCCCGCCGGCTGATGCAGCACGATACGGGCGTGCGCGAGAGCTGCCCGCTGTCCCGGAGCCCCTGCCGCGACCAGCAGCGCCGCCGGCCCGATCGCCTGACCCACACACGTCGTCGCGATCGCCGGACGCACGTGCTGCATGGTGTCGTAGATCGCGAGCGCCGCCCCCGGGTCGCCACCTTCGCTGTTGATGTAGAACTGGATGCCGGAATCCTGGCTGTCGGCATCGAGGTGCAGCAGCTGCGCGATCAACGCGTTGGCGACTCCGGCGTCGATGCCGGTGCCGAGATAGATGACCCGCTCGGCGAGCAGGTGCGAGTAGACGTCCATGACGCGTTCACCTCGCGGATGCTGCGCGATGACGTTGGGGATCGTGTAACCGCTCATGCGCCCGCACCCAGCCCGACCCGGGCCCGACGACGCGGCATGAGATCCGCGAGCGAGGCGACGATCTCGTCGATGAAGCCATAGTCCTTCGCCTGCTCCGCCGTGTACCAGCGGTCGTGCAGCGAGTCCTCGAAGATGCGCTCCACGGGCTGTCCGGTGTCGGCCGCGATCAGCCCGAGCACGGTGTCGCGCATGTGCCTCAGGTCGTCGGCCTGCGTCTCGAGCTCGCCCGCCGAGCCGCCGATCCCCGCCGAGCCCTGATGCATGAGGATGCGCGCGTGCGGGAGCGCCCTGCGCTTGCCCCTCGCCCCGGCTGAGAGGAGGAACTGCCCGGCGCTGCACGCGAGCCCGAGTGCGAGGGTCGACACGTCGTTCGGCACGAGGGTCATGAGGTCGCGGATCGCGAGCATCGACGGCACGGAACCACCGGGCGAATGGATCCACAGGGCGATGTCGGTCGTCGGATCCTCCGCCGAGAGGGTGAGCAGCTGCGTCATGAGCAGCGTGCCGTTGTCGTCGTCGAGGGCGCCGTCGAGCACGAGCACTCGTTCGTGGAACAGTGCCCGGCGGGCCTCGGGGCCGAACTGCGGGATGGGGTTGTCTTCGCTCATGGCCCCAGCATCCGCCGCCGTGTCGGAGTGCGGGCGAGTATCCGCTCGCGGCAGATCGGCCCAGAGCAGATAGGCCCAGAGGAGATCGGCCCCAGCAGATCCACCCGTGCAGATCGGTTCGGCATCCTCGCGTAACACCCCCGACTCACGCGACTCCTACCCTCGAAGCATGGCGAAGCAGAAGACACCCGAGTGGCAGTGGTCCGAAGAAGGCATCAACTTCCGCACCCGCAAATGGGTGAAGCCGGAAGACCTCAACGCGAACGGATCGCTGTTCGGCGGCAGCCTGCTGAAGTGGATCGACGAAGAGGCCGCGATCTACGCGATCGTGCAGCTGGGCAACTATCGGGCCGTGACGAAGCACATCTCCGAGATCAACTTCGAGGCCTCAGCCGTGCAGGGCGACCTGATCGAGATCGGCCTGCAGGCCAGGCACTTCGGCACCACGTCTCTGACCATGCGCGCCGTCGCCCGCAACATGATCACGCGCAAGCGCATCCTCACGATCGAGAAGATCGTGTTCGTGAGCCTGGACGACGACGGGATGCCGACGCCGCACGGATACGACGAGATCACGTACAACCGCGATCGGATGCCGACCGAGCGCATCGCCACGGGGACGATCCGTCTGCCCTAGCCGCGGCTCCCGCCCGCTCGTCCGCCCGTGTGCGGGCCTCCGTTCAGGAGGAGATCCCTCGCACCGAAGGACCAGGCAGTGGATTCGGTCCTTCTGAGCGAGGGATCTCCTTCCGCAGGTGCGGGGGTCAGAGGCCGGCGTCTGCGCTCGGTGCGAGGATGGAACACGTCTGCCGAGCAAAGGAGCCCAGAATGAGCCGCAGCGCCACCGCAGCCACGACCGCGATCAGAGAGATGCGCGACTTCCTGTTCGCAAACGCGACGGACTACGCCGCGGCACGCGAGGGGTTCGCCTGGCCTGCGCCCGCTGAGTTCAACTTCGCGCTCGAATGGTTCGACGTGATCGCCGGCGAGTCGCCCGACCGCCCGGCGGTGCAGATCGTGTCAGCCGACCTCAGCCTCGAGTCGTGGACCTACGGAGAGCTGTCGAACCGCTCCGACCAGGTCGCCGCCTGGCTCACAGGACTCGGCATCGGGCGCGGCGACCACGTCATCGTGATGCTCGGCAACACCATCGAACTCTGGGAGGTGATGCTCGCCATCACCAAGGTCGGCGCGGTGTCGATCCCCACCTCGACGTTGCTCTCGGCATCCGACCTGGCCTACCGTGTCGACCACGGACGCGCCCGCGCCATCGTGACGCTCGGCGGCCTGGCCGAGCGCATCGCCGACATCGACGGCGATGTCCTGCGCATCGGGGTGGGCGAGGGCATTCCGGCCGGGTGGACGCGCTTCGACGATTCCGCCGACGCTCCGACGACCTTCGAGCCCGACACCGCGACCCCCGCCGATGACACGGCTCTGCTCTACTTCACGAGCGGCACGACCAACCGTCCGAAGCTCGTGCAGCACACCCACGTGTCGTACCCGATCGGGCATCTGTCGACCATGTGGTGGCTCGGTGTGCGCCCCGACGACGTGCACCTGAACATCTCGTCGCCGGGTTGGGCGAAGCATGCGTGGTCGAGCTTCTACTCGCCCTTCCTCGCCGAGGCGACCGTGTTCGTCTACAACTACGACCGCTTCGACGCGAACACCCTCATGCAGGTCATGGACACGCATCATGTCTCGACGTTCTGCGCGCCGCCGACCGTGTGGCGGATGCTGATCCAGGCCGACCTCGGGCGCTTGACCCACCCGCCGCGCGAGCTCGTCGGAGCCGGCGAACCGCTGAACCCCGAGGTCATCGACCGGGTGCAGGAGGCGTGGAGAGGCACGATCCGCGACGGCTTCGGCCAGACCGAGATGACGGCCTGCGTGGGCAACTCCCCCGGTCAGGTCGTCAAGATCGGATCGATGGGACGACCCCTGCCCGGATACCCCGTCGTGCTGCTCGACCCCGCGACCGGTGAGCTCGCCGAGCACGAGGGCGAGATCGCGCTCGACCTGGCGCATCCTCCGGTGGGGCTCATGGCCGGGTACTACGACGACCCCGAGAAGACGGCCGAGTCGCGCGTCGGCGGATACCACCACACGGGCGACATCGCCCAGCGGGATGCCGACGGCTATCTGACCTACATCGGCCGGGCGGACGACGTGTTCAAGGCGTCCGACTACAAGATCTCGCCGTTCGAGCTCGAGTCGGTGCTGCTGGAGCACGACCTCGTGATCGAGGCGGCGGTGATCCCGAGCCCCGATCCGACGCGGCTCGCAGTCCCGAAGGCGTACGTGTGCCTGCGCCCCGACGCGGCCGGATCCGACGCCGACGCCGCGCGATCGATCTTCGCCTACGCCCACGACCGGCTGTCCTCGCACCTCTGGGTGCGGATCATCGAGTTCGTGCCCGAGCTGCCCAAGACGATCTCCGGCAAGATCCGCCGGGTCGAACTGCGCGCCCGAGAGGCCGAGCGCGTCGCCTCAGGAGACGAGGCCGCGCAGCACCGGGATCGCGACTACCGCTGAGTGCGGCTCAGCCTGCGAGCGCAGGCTGACTGCCGGTGCTCGGCGCTTTCGTGGAGCGCGCCGGGACCGTCGGCTCGGGCGCGTCGACGACAGCCTGGATCCGCGCGGCGCGGGCGACCTCACGGGCAGGCTCGCCCGCGTTGACGATCCCGCGTGCGACGGCTCCGATCACCAGCATCGCGACGAGCACGATGCCGGACACGAGCAGCGGCGTCCACTGATTCGCGAACGATGCCGTGGTGCTGAGCATCGCGCTCGGGATCCACAGTCCTACTGCTCCGCCGGCGAGACCCGCCGCTCCGCGCATGATCGCGACTCCCGCCACGATCGCGCACAGCGCCGCGAGCACGGCCCCCACCACTCCGATCGGCACCAGTATCGATGCCAGTTCGCTTGCCACCCTTGACGATGTCATCACGACCCCCCGGTCCGCGGAACCTCCGCATCACCAACATTACGAAGTGTCGGCATTCTGGGCATCCATCTGAAGGATGATGTTCCTCAACCGTGACGCGTTGTTCAGCGGCGCTTCAACCGTGCGAACCGTGTCCTCTTGACCACTCGCACCGGCTGGGTGACGACCGCGTCGACGACCATCGAGCCGTCGGTCGGGCCGATGATCGCCATCGCCGACGTCTCGGTGGACTCGATCGGGTCGACCGGCATGCGGGCGAGCGACCGGTGAGCGCGCACGTACGCGGGCACCAGCAGCACGATCGCGCCGAGCCAGGCGAGAGGGTTGCTGAGCGCGACGCCCTCGAATCCGATGAGCGCGCCGAGCACGACCGCCGCTCCCACGCGCATCACCAGCTCGATCACGCCCGTGACGGTGGGGATGAGTGTGTGGCCGAGGCCCTGCAGCGCACCGCGGAGCACGAACAGCACACCGAGGGCCCAGTACCCGCATCCGTTGATGATCAGCATGAGGTGCGCGAGTCGCACGACCTCGTCGGACCCCTCACCGACGAACAGGCGCACCATCGGCGTGCCGAACGCGATGATGATGACGCCGAGTGCGATGCCGGCGGCGATCGCCATCCAGGTGCCCTCGACGACTCCTCGACGGATGCGGTCGGGGCGGCGCCCGCCCAGGTTCTGCGCCGTGTACATCGACGACGCGAGACCCAGCGACGAGAGGAAGGCGACCGCGAGGCCGTCGACGCGGGATGCCGTCGTGTAGGCCGCGACGGCATCCGAGCCGAGCGTGTTCAGCGCCACCTGCACGGTGAGCGTGCCGATCGCGATGATCGATGCCTGGAATCCCATCGGCAGACCGAGGTGCAGGTGCTCCCTGAAGTCGTCGCGGGTGACTCGCCAGTCGGCGCGACGCAGGTGCAGCATCGGCAGGCGACGGCGCACGAACTCGAGGCACAGTGCGACGGAGACGGCCTGGGCCACGACGGTCGCGAGGGCTGCGCCGCCGACTCCCCACTCGAGCGGACCGACCATCAGGATCACGAGGCCGACGTTGAGCGCGCACGAGACGGTCAGGAAGATGAGCGGTGTGCGCGAGTCGCCGATCGCCCGGATGATCGCCGAGAGGTAGTTGAAGAACATCGTCGCGCTCGCGCCGATGAAGCTGATCTGGGTGAAGACCGTCGCCTCGGGCATGAGCTCGGCCGGCGTCTGCAGCAGCTCGAGCACGGGCCGGGCGATCAGGGGCGCGACGATCGTGAGCACCACGCTCGTGATTCCGGTCAGGATCACGCCGGTCGCGACCGAGCGGCGCACGGCGGCACCGTCACCCGCTCCGAACGCCTGCGCGATGGGGATCGCGAAACCGCTGGTCAGACCCCAGGCGAAGCCGATGAGCAGGAACAGCAGGCTGCCGGTGGCGCCGACGGCGGCGAGGGACTCGACGCCGAGGTGCCGGCCGACGACGACGGCGTCGGCGAACTGGTACATCTGCTGCACGACGTTTCCGAGCAGCAGGGGAATGGAGAACGACAGGATGACACGCCACGGACGGCCCGTGGTCAGAGAGGTGGCCATGAGAGAAGAGGCTCGCAGAACTGGGGGATGATCGGGGGTCGTACCAGGATATCGAATCGATTCGGTTGGATGCCATCCCCGATCGCCAAGTACGGTCGGAAGGATGCCGCAGCGGGACGCGGCACGGAACACCGGAGGTTCGAGCGATGACGACAGAGAAGACAGGCGGATCCGTCGGGGTGGACGGGTCGGTCGACGGCGACGAGCAGCACCTGAAGCGGGCACTGAGCAACCGGCACATCCAGCTGCTCGCGATCGGCGGCGCGATCGGCACCGGCCTGTTCATGGGCAGCGGCAAGACCATCTCGGTCGCGGGCCCCTCGGTCATCTCCGTCTACATGATCATCGGCTTCATGCTGTTCTTCGTGATGCGGGCGATGGGCGAGCTGCTGCTCTCGAACCTCAAGTACAAGTCGTTCAGCGACTTCGCCAGCGACCTGCTCGGCCCGTGGGCGGGGTTCTTCACCGGATGGACGTACTGGTTCTGCTGGGTCGTCACCGGAGTCGCCGACGTGATCGCGATCGCCGGCTACACGGATGCGCTGTTCCCCGGCATCCCGTTGTGGATCCCCGGCGTGCTGGTGATCGTCATCCTGCTCGCGCTGAACCTGCCCACCGTCGCCGCCTTCGGCGAGATGGAGTTCTGGTTCGCGCTCATCAAGATCGTGGCGATCGTGGCGCTCATCATCACGGGTCTCGTGATGATCTTCACCGGCTTCCAGCACGATGCGGGCACGGCGAGCTTCGCGAACCTGTGGGATCACGGCGGCATGTTCCCGCACGGGTTCATGGGCTTCGTCGCCGGGTTCCAGATCGCTGTCTTCGCGTTCGTCGGCGTCGAGCTCGTCGGCACCGCCGCGGCCGAGACGAAGGACCCCGAGAAGAATCTGCCGAAGGCGATCAACGCGATCCCGATCCGCATCCTGCTCTTCTACGTCGGCGCCCTCGTCATCCTGATGGCCGTCACGCCCTGGACCGAGTACGTCGCGGGCGAGAGCCCCTTCATCGCGATGTTCGCTCTCGCGGGCCTCGGCATCGCCGCGACGGTCGTGAACCTCGTCGTGCTGACCTCGGCCATGTCGAGCGCCAACTCTGGCATCTACTCGACCTCGCGCATGGTGTTCGGGCTCGCACAGGACGGCGATGCGCCCCGGCTGTTCGGACGCCTGTCGAAGCGCCGCGTGCCGCAGAACGCGCTGTTCCTGTCGTGCATCCTGCTGCTGTCGGGTGTCGTGCTGCTCTACGCCGGCAAGGACATCGGCACCGCGTTCGACATGGTCACCACGGTCTCGGCGGTGTGCTTCATGTTCGTCTGGACGATCTTCCTGTGCAGCTACCTCGTCTACCGGCGCCGGCGGCCCGAGAAGGTCGCCGCATCGAGGTTCCGGATGCCGGGCGGCATCTTCATGGTCTACGTCGTGCTCGCGTTCTTCGTGTTCATCCTGTGGGCGTTGACGACGCAGCCCGACACGCTGACCGCGCTGCTCGTGACCCCGATCTGGTTCGTGCTGCTGCTCGTCGCGTGGCTGTTCGTGCGGAAGTCGCAGAACCACCTGACCCGGCACGCCGCGCACATCGCCTACCTGCGTGACGACTCGGCGGAGTAGTCGCGACGGCTCGGCGTTCACAATTCAGCATGAGCCGGCCGATTCCTGACGAAACGGCCGGTTCTGCGGTGTCCGGGACTGTTCGTGCTGAATCGTGAACGGCGGCTGCCTGTGGGAGGTTCCGACAGGCCCTCCCTCGGGGCCGTCAGCGCGCGTAGCGTCGGCCCTGACGAAAGGACTCGACATGCACACTCGCACACTCGGACAGGGCCTCGAGGTCTCGGCAGTCGGACTCGGCTGCATGGGGATGTCGCAGAGCTACGGACCCAACCCCGGCAGCCGCGACGAGATGATCGGCGTGCTGCGGTCGGCTCTCGACCTCGGCGTCACGTTCTTCGACACCGCGGAGGTGTACGGGCCCTATGTCAACGAAGAGCTCGTCGGCGAGGCGCTCGAGCCGATCCGCGACCAGGTCGCCATCGCGACGAAGTTCGGGTGGCGCATCGAAGACGGCAAGAGCGTCGGGCTCGACAGCCGCCCCGAGCAGATCCGCCGCGTCGCGGAGGCATCGCTGCGGCGCCTGCGCACCGACGTGATCGACCTCTTCTACCAGCACCGCGTCGACCCGGACGTGCCGATCGAAGACGTCGCGGGCACGGTGTCGGAGCTGATCGCCGAAGGCAAGGTGCGTCATTTCGGGCTCTCCGAGGCCTCGGCATCCACCATCCGACGCGCGCATGCCGTGCAGCCGGTCACCGCGCTGCAGAGCGAGTACTCGTTGTGGACCCGCGATCCCGAAGCGGAGGTGCTGCCGGTGCTCGGTGAGCTCGGCATCGGCTTCGTACCCTTCAGCCCTCTGGGCAAGGGGTTCCTCACCGGCACCGTCGACCAGACCACCTCATTCGCAGACGGAGACATCCGCGGCACGATCCCCCGCTTCAGCGAGGAGAACCGGGCGGCGAACCAGGCCCTCGTGAGTCACGTCACGGCACTCGCCGAGGCGAAGGACGCATCGTCCGGCCAGATCGCGCTGGCCTGGCTGCTCGCCCGCGAACCGTGGATCGTGCCGATCCCCGGCACCCGCCGCACCTCGCGCATCGCCGAGAACGCGGGAGCGGCGGCCGTGGCGCTCTCGGCAGACGAGATGGCGGATCTCGACCAGCTCGCCGCTCGCGTCGGGGTGCAGGGCGACCGCTACAACCCGCAGCAGATGTCGTTCGTCGACCGTTGAGCCGGCGCCGGCGCTGGGTAGTCTGAGGCGGATGACTCCGCCCCGCAGCTACCCGGCGACGATCGCCGCGCCTGTGGAGCATGAGCTCGTCATCAAGAAGTCGCGATTCATCGCGACTGTCGAGCCGGTCGCCTCAGTCGACGAGGCGGATGCCGTGATCGCACGGCTGCGGAAGCGGTGGTGGGATGCCCGGCACAACTGCAGCGATGGTCACCGGACTCCTCGGAGACCAGGCACGTTCGTCGGACGACGGCGAGCCGTCGGGCACCGCGGGAGTGCCGATGCTCGAGGTGCTGCGCAGGCGAGAGCTGACCGACGTGGTGGCCGTGGTGACGCGGTACTTCGGCGGGGTCAAGCTCGGCGCCGGCGGCCTCGTGCGGGCATACTCCTCAGCGGTCTCGGAGGCCCTCGACCTCGCGTCGCCGGTGCACCGGCAGTCGCTGACGCAGGTGATGTTCGACGTCTCGCACGCGGATGCCGGGCGCTACGACAACCTCCTGCGCGACTGGGTGCTGCACCACGGAGCGACGCTCGGCGATGCCCGCTATGCAGCGCTGGCGACGTTCGAGGTGTGGGCACCAGCGGACGAGGTCGACCGTCTCGTCGAGGACATCGCGGCGGCGTCCGCCGGTTCCGTCGTGCCGGTGACCGGCGTGGAGCGCATCGTCGACGTCCCCGGCTGATCCACAACAGCGCCCGGATATTCTGGATGACGCGATCTCGGAAGGAGAGCGATGTTCGACAGCCCGCTCTCGGCTTCCGCCTACGAGATCCTCGGGGTGGACCCCACCGTCGACGACGGCGAGCTGCGGCGCGCCTATCGTCTGCGACTGCGCCAGACCCACCCCGACACCGGAGGGGACGCGGCCGTGTTCATCCAGGTGCAGCGCGCGTGGGAACTCGTCGGCACGCCCGAGGGCCGCGCCGCCTATGACCGTCGCTCCGGCGCCCACCCCGGCATCCCCGCCGAACCGGAGTGGAACGGCTGGCGGCCGCAGTCGGCGACCCGCACCGACACGCGTCCCCGGGCGCGGTCGTACGGCCACCCCGGCGGATGGCGTCGAGAGCGCTACCTCTCACTCATCCGCGAGTGGGCCGGCCGTGGCGTCGAGGTGCCCGATCCCTACGACCCGGCGCTCGTGCGATCAGCGCCGCGAGACCTGCGACGGCTGCTCGCCGATGCCCTCGCGGAAGAGGCGACGGCCCGCACCGTCAGCGCCCTCGGAATGGGATTCACGGTCTGGCACGACGTCGCGACCGGCGCCGACCCCGACGACAAGCTCGACCACGTCGTGCTCAGTCCGTCGGGTCTCTACGGCGTGATGTCGGAGGACTTCGGCGGCGTCGTCGGATTCCGCCGCGGCGAGATCACCGGCCCGAGCCTCGGCACACGCGCGCCCGTCACCGCGGCGCTCGGCCGCATGCGCACCGTCGCGAAGGCCGCCAAGGTGAAGTTCGGCGGTCTGATCATGGTGCTCCCCGACGACGACCTGGCACAGGCCGTCACGCCTCTGGGCAGCAGTCGCGGGGTGCCCGTCGTGGTCGTGCGGCGCAGCGCCCTGGCGATGGTGCTGCGCCAGGGAGTGCCCGGCGCACGAGCGATCGGCGGCAACGAGCTGTTTGACGTCCGCACCCGACTGCAGCAGACCGTCACCTTCGTCTGACCCTGGTCGCGCCCTGTCGGCATCCGTCCGGCCCTCTTGACGGGCGTCGTCAAACCGGTTTACACTCGCTGCACCCGCACCTGTCAAACCGGTTAAACCGACGCCTGGCGAAGATGCGGACGATCAGCCCGATTTTCCACGAGGAGGTGGCATGAGCCGCACGACGATCGCCGACGTCGCCCGCGAGGCGGGAGTCACCAAGGCCACCGTCTCTCACGCGATGAGCGGCAAGCGCCCCATCTCCGACGACACCAGGGCGAAAGTGCTCGCCGCCGCGGAGAAGCTGAACTGGGTGCCGAGCCAGAGCGCCCGCGCGCTGGCCACCCAGAAGGCCAACGCCCTCGCCGTCGTGCTGGCCCGCGACCCCGAGGTCATTGCGAACGACTCGTTCTTCCCCGCGTTCATCGCCGGCGTCGAGTCCGTGCTGGCCGAGACCGAGACTGCCCTGATCCTGCAGGTGGTTCCCGATCGGGCCGCAGAGGAACGCGCCTATCGCTCGCTCAGCCACGGGCGGGCCGACGGCGCCCTGCTCCTCGATCTTCGGAACGACGACTGGCGCGTGCCGCTGCTCGAAGAACTCGGCCTGCCGGCCGTGCTGGTCGGCGCCTACGAGCAGCCGACCCGCTTCTCGTGCGTACGCACCGATGACGACGCCCCGGTGCGCGAGATCATCGCCCACCTGCGCGCCGAGGGGCATGAGCGCATCGCGCACGTGGCCGGTCCTCTCGACTACGTGCACTCGCGGGTGCGGGCGGATGCCTACATCGACGCCGTGGGCGGAGACGCACTGCTGCGCGAGGGCGACTTCACGGCATCCAGCGGTCGTGAGCGCACCGCCGAGCTGCTCGCGCTTCCCGAGCGACCGACCGCGATCCTCTACTCCAACGACACGATGGCGATCGCCGGGTTGTCGTACGCCCGCTCGAGCGGACTCAGCATCCCCCGCGATCTCGCGATCGCCGGCTTCGATGACGACCACCTCTCGGCCCACCTCTCCCCTGCGCTCACGAGCGTCTCGTCGGGTCCTGCCGCACGTGGCCGCGCGGCAGCCCGCCTGCTGCAGGCCGACATCCTCGGCGCCGAACCGCGCACCGAGGTCGTCGACTGCAACGTCGTGCACTTCCGGGAGAGCACCACCCGCTAGACGATCACCCGAACCATCGCGTCAAGGAGGACAACATGAAGAAGAAGATCCGCGCAGCAGCGCTCTTGGGAGCCGTCGCACTCGTCGCCACCGGATGCTCGTCAGGAGGCGGGGGCGGCGACGCCTCGGCCGACGGCACCGGCTCCATCGACATCTGGCTGTCGAACAACGAGCAGGAGGTCGCCTGGGGCACCGCCGTCGTCGACGCCTGGAACGCCGAGCACCCCGACGAGAAGGTCAACGCTCAGGAGATCCCCGCGGGCTCGTCGTCGGAAGAGGCCATCACCGCCGCGATCACCGCCGGCACCGCACCCTGCCTCGTCTACAACGTGGCCCCGGCCGCCGTCTCGGGCTGGGTCAAGCAGGGCGGACTCGTCGACCTCAGCACCATGGAGGGCGGCAGCGACTACATCACCGAGCGCGGAGGAGAGGTCGACTCGTATTCGACCGACGGCAGCTTCTACCAGCTGCCCTGGAAGTCGAACCCCGTCATGGTCATGTACAACAAGGCGCTGTTCCAGGCCGCGGGCATCGATCCCGAGGACCCGCAGATGAACACGTACGACGCGTTCCTCGAGGGGTCCAAGGCGATCGTCGCCTCCGGTGTGCAGAGCGCCATCTGGCCGGCTCCGACGAGCGAGTTCTACCAGCCCTGGTTCGACTTCTACCCGCTCTACCTCGCCGAGACCGACGGCACCATGCTCGTCGAAGACGGCAAGGCGACGGTCGACTCGGATGCCGGCCGCGAGGTCGCCGAGTTCTGGAAGACGTTCTATGACGAGAAGCTCTCGCCGAACGAGGCGTCGACCGACGATGCGATGTCCGCCGGCACCACCGCCATGCAGCTCGCCGGTCCGTGGGCGATCCCCTCGTACGCCGAGACCGTCGACGTCGGGTTCATGCCGGTCCCGACCAGCGACGGCCGCGAGAACCCGACGACCTTCGCCGACTCGAAGAGCGTCTCCATGTTCACCGCGTGCGAGAACCAGGGCACCGCGTGGGAGTTCCTGAAGTTCTCGACGAGCGTCGACAGCGACGGACAGCTGCTCGAGGCCACCGGTCAGATGCCGATGCGCACCGACCTCACGGAGACCTACGCCGACTACTTCGATGCGAACCCGAACTACGTCGCGTTCGCCGAGCAGGCCGAGGCGACGGCCGACGTGCCCAGCATCCCGAACTCCGTGGAGGCCTGGCAGGCGTTCCGCGACGAGTACTCCGCCGCCGTGATCTTCGGCAAGGAGTCGATCGACGACTTCCTGAAGAACGCCACGACGAAGATCGACGACCTCGTCGCCGAGTGATGAGTCTGCGATGACGCTCCGAGACGACGCCGTCGCGGACGTGGCCGGGGGCACTTCAGCCCCGGCCCCGTCCGCGGGCCGGCCACCGAGGGCGCGGTTGCGCACCCGACTGCTGGGTGCGCAACCGATCGGCGGCCTGTTCGCCCTGCCGTACCTGGTCTTCGTGCTGGCGATCTTCGCGTTCCCGCTGGGATTCGCGGTCTACATCGCCTTCCACGACTACTTCTTCACCGCGCCCAACGTCGAGGTCGAGCGACCGTTCGTGGGCTTCGACAACTTCGTGACCGTGCTCACCGACCCGAGAGTGCTCGGTTCGTTCCGCAACACCCTGATCTTCCTCGTCATCAACGTGCCGCTCACCGCCGTGCTCTCGCTCGTGCTGGCCGCGGCGCTGAACACCGGCATCCGCTGGGTCGCCGCCTACCGCGTGGCGTTCTACGTGCCGTATCTGACGGCCAGTGTCTCGCTCGTCGGCGTGTGGATGCTGCTCTTCTCGGGCAACGGTCTGATCAACACGATCCTCGGCCCGCTCGCCCCCGATCCGTCGTGGCTCGTGAACAGCGGGCTGGCGATGCCGATGATCGCGCTCTACGTCACGTGGAAGCAGCTGGGCTTCTACATCCTGCTGTATCTCGCGGCGCTGCAGAACGTGCCGAAGGAGCTCTACGAATCGGCCGAGACCGACGGCGCGGGAGCATTCTCCCGATTCTGGAACGTCACGGTTCCCGGCGTCCGTAGCGCCACCACGCTCGTGCTGATCCTGTCGATCATCACCGGAGCCAACCTCTTCACCGAGCCCTACCTGTTGACCAACGGCGGTGGCCCCGACGGCGCCTCGTCGACCCCCGTGCTGCTGATCTACCAGCTGGGCATCCAGCAGCAGAACCCCGACACCGCGGCAGCGATCGGCATGATCCTCGTGATCCTGGTCGGGATGCTGTCACTCGCCGCCAACCGCGCGACCAGGGAGCGATGACCATGAGACGCACGCGTTCACTGCCCCGCATCCTGAGCCTCATCCTGCTCACGGTCGCGGCCATCGGCTTCGCCTTCCCGTTCTACTTCATGCTGGTCGGGGCCTTCCAGGAGAATCCGACGAACTCGCCCAGCGAGCTCTTCCCGACGAGCGGGTGGACGGTCGACAACTTCCTCGCGATCGACTCCCGCATCGACCTCGCGGGCTCCCTGCTCAACTCGCTGATCTTCACGGCGGGTGTGCTGCTGGGCACCGTGGTGTTCGGGCTGCTCGCCGGATATGCGATCGCGAGGCTCGACTTCCGCGGCCGTGGCGTCATCTGGGTGCTCATGCTGCTCGTGCAGATGGTGCCGTTCCAGCTGCTGATGATCCCGCTCTACGTGCAGATCACCCGCAACTACGGGCTCGGCGATTCATACATGGGCATGATCCTGCCGTTCCTCATCAACACGACCGCGGTGTTCATCTTCGTGCAGTTCTTCAAGGCGCTGCCCGTCGAGATCTTCGAGGCGGCGCGCATCGACGGAGCCGGCGAGATCCGGCTGCTGACGTCCGTCGCGATCCCGCTGATCAAGCCGGTACTCGTCACGGTGGTGCTCGTCACGTTCATCGGCCCCTGGAACGAGTTCCTCTGGCCGTTCCTCATCACGAAGGACGCGTCGCTGCAGCCGCTCGCCGTATCGCTCGCCAACTACATCTCCAACGTCGCGCAGTCGACGGCGAATCCCAACGGGGCCATCCTCGCCGGCGCCACGGCGCTCGCGTTCCCCGTCGTCATCCTGTTCATCGTCTTCCAGCGGTTCTTCCGAGCCACCGACCTCGGCGCCGCCGTCAAAGGCTAGCCAGAAAGGCACCCCATGTTCACCGGAGCAACCTTCCCCCTGGGCCCCTTCGTCCCCTACGAGGCCAATCCCATCCTTCGACCGAAAGGCGACAGCTGGGAGTCGGCCAATCTCTACAACCCGGCCGCGATCGTCGACGGCGACGAGGTCGTGCTGCTCTATCGGGCGCACGCCGACGACATCGTCTCGCACATCGGCATCGCGCGATCGAGCGACGGCGTGAACTTCACCCGCGAGGACGCGCCGATCCTCTCCCCCTCAGAGGACTACGAGCGCTTCGGATGCGAGGACCCGCGCATCGCGCTGATCGACGGCACCTACTATCTGACCTACACGGGATGGGACCGACGCAGCGCCCAGCTCTGCCTCGCCACCTCGACCGACCTGCGCACCTGGACCAAGCACGGCCCGCTGTTCGACGACTTCGACACGTTCAAGACCATGGATCCGCGTGGGTTCAACTGGTCGAAGGCCGGCGTGATCGTGCCGCAGAAGATGCACGGCAAATGGTGGATGTACTTCGGCGAGGGGGCGATCTACTGGGCGACCAGCGACGACCTCATCCACTGGACGCCGGGCACGGCCGACACCGATCCGATGTACTCGCCGACCCCGGGCACCTGGGACGAAGCGCTCGTCGAGATCGGCACCTCGCCCGTGCTCGCCGACAACGGACTGCTGGTGTTCCTCACGAACGGCGCGACGAGGGTCGTGCATGACGACGGATCGGTCGACGTCGACTACCGGTGCGGGCAGATCGCGATCGACCCCGACGAGCCGACGAAGGTGATCGCCCGCCTGCAGGAGCCGTGGCTGAGGCCGCAGACGTTCGAGGACATGAACGGCCTGGTGTCGAACGTCACGTTCGTCGAAGGACTCGTGAAGTTCCGAGGCAAGTGGTTCGCCTACTACGGGCAGTCCGACACGACGCTGGCCGTCGCCATCCACGATCCCGCGCAGCCCTGGGGCCGGGCACTGAGAGACGCGAACGAGGAATGAGAGCATGTCCATCTCCCGACGCACGTTCCTGACCGCCGCAGCCGCGACCTCTGCACTCGCGCTGCTTCCGCTCGACCCTGCCGGAGCGCACGCCTCGGCGCCCGCCGCACTGCCGCTCGGATCTCGACCGATCGGCGCGGGTGGAGGCGCGCGGCTCACGAACCTCGCACACCTGCGCTTCCTGCTCGCCGAGGTTCCCGTGGTGGCGAGTACCACGCACACCACGTTCGGCATCGACGCCTCACCCCGCGTGCTCGCACCGTGGACCTATGCCGACACCGACGGTGCGGGCGGATTCCGTCCGGTGGGTGGCGGCACTCGCGACGCCGTGACCGGGTACTGGACGCAGGGCGCCTACAACGCGGATGACATCGCGCGAGCGGCGATCGTGTTCCTGCGCGCGTGGAAGGCGACCGGCGACGCGCAGGCCCGCGACGAGGCACGCGATGTGCTGAGGTCGCTGGCGTTCCTGCAGACGACGAGCGGGCCGAATGCCGGCCGGGTGGTGCTGTGGCAGCAGGAGGACGGCACCCTGAACCCCAGTGCGATCCCCGTCGAACTGCCCGACCCGTCGGACTCCGCCGAGTCCTACTGGCTCGCTCGTTCGGTCTGGGCATTCGGCGAGGGCTATGCGGCGTTCCGGCGGGAGGATTCCGAGTTCGCGGCATTCCTGCTCGCACGGCTGCATCTCGCTCTCGACGCGCTCGGTCGCGAGTCTCTGTCGCGTGCCGGTCACTGGGTGCGCAGCGACGGACGGGATCTGCCCGCCTGGCTGATCGCCGGCGGCGCGGATGCGACGGCCGAGGCCATGCTCGGGCTCGCTGCGGCGACCGAGGCCGGAGATGCGCGCAGCCGTCAGGCTCTGCAGACCTACGGAGAAGGGGTGGCCGCGATGGCCACCGACCCGGCGAAGGGATGGCCGTTCGGCGCCGTTCTGCCGTGGACCGGGTCTCTCGGTTTCTGGCATGCCTGGGGCGCTGCCGCACCGGAGGCACTGGCTCGCGCGGGTGCGCTGCTGCGCCGCCGAGAATGGACCGCCGCGGCCGTGGCGGACGCGGGGACGTTCACCCCGCAGGTGCTCGCCTCGGGCGGACCGCACAACGCCTGGGCGCCGCTGCCCGCGGAGGCGCAGATCGCGTACGGCGCACACGGCCGCGTCGCGGGCGCCGTACAGGCGGCGTCCGTCGGCGGAGACGGTATGCGCGTGCTCGCCGGGCTGACTGCCAGCTGGTTCTTCGGGGCGAACACCGCAGGCGTCCCGGTGTACGACCCGGCCACCGGCGTGACGTTCGACGGCGTGGAGACCGACGGGCGCGTGAATCGCAACTCGGGGGCTGAGTCCACGATCCACGGGCTGCTCACGATGCTGCTGCTCGACGCGAACCGCGACATCGCACGCATCGCGACATCGATCACCGGCCTGTCCTCGTTCTCGGGACTTCGGGTGATCGATGCCGAGGGCGCTCGGCTCTCGGCGGGCTGCGAAGTCGTGCGGCCAGAGGGCGGCGCGTGGATCGGCGAGGGCAACCTCTCGGGAGCCGCGTATGTGCGGGTTCCCGCGGGCGAGTCGGTCGAGTTCGATGTGACAGAGGCCGGCGGCATCCTGCACGGTCTCGTCTGGAGACAGAAGGCGGATGCCGGAGAGGCGGTGTGGGAGGTGTTCCGCGGTGGCAGGCGGCTCTGGAGCACGCGAACCCCTGCCGGAGGAACGGGCGATCGCGGCCTCACGGAGGCCGACGGGATGCTCGTTCCCCAGCTGCTCGGTGGCGATCTTCCCGCCGATGCGGTGACCGTCCGGTGCACGAGCACCGGCGATCTGCGGCTCGACGCTCTCGTCATCCAGCCGGCGGTGTCCACGGCCGTGTATGCCATGGCATCCGGTTCCGCGGTGCTGTACGCGAACGGCGCTCGGCGCGATCAGCGAGTCTCGCCCCTCGCTGCGGGATCGGGCCGAGCCTACGAGGCCGACGGGTCGCAGCGTGGCCAAGCTGTACAGGGCGGCAGGGTTCGCGTGCGCGGCGGAGGTTTCACCATCACGCGGTGAGGGTGCGGGGCTGTGCCGTCGGCACGCGTGCGGACTACGGTTGCGGTGTGCCTGCGCTTCCCGAGTACGACCCGCTGCCCGATCGCCCCGCCCCCGACAATCCCTCGGGAAAGCTCGTCCTCCTGCGCCACGGCGAGACGGAGTGGTCGAGGGCCGGCCGCCACACCGGCCTCACCGACATCCCGCTCACGGCGCGGGGTGAAGACCTCGCTCGCGCTGCCGGGAGGCTGGTCGCCGACTACGACTTCTCGCTCGTCCTGTCGTCACCCCTCGAGCGCTCTCGGCGCACGGCCGAGCTCGCGGGGCTTCACGCCGAGGTCGATCCGCTGCTCGTCGAGTGGGACTACGGCGGATACGAGGGTCGCACGACGAAGGACATCCGCGAGGAGCTCGGCTACGACTGGAGCGCCTTCACCCACGGTGTGATCCGGGGCGCGACGCCGGGCGAGACCGTGGAGGAGGTCGCCGCCCGCGCGTCCCGCGTGCTCACACGGGTGCTGCCGGCGCTGACCGAGGGCGATGTGGCACTCGTCGCGCACGGCCACTTCCTCCGCATCCTCACCGCCGTCTACCTGCGCCTCGCTCCGCGCTTCGGCGCGCAGATCACGCTGGATGCCGGATCGGTGTCGGTGCTGAGCTTCTATCGCGAGCAGCCGGCGATCCTGACGTGGAACTACGGCCTCGAGCTGCCCCTCGCACCGTCGGAGTCCTGACCCCCGCAGCGGAACGAGAGCACTGGAAACTCACGGCACGGTGACGAGCGAGATCGCATTGATCGTGGGAGCGCCGTCGAGAGCGAGCTCGAACCTCACCCCGGTCCGGGCATTCGTGACGTCGAACGCGATCGTCTCGTTCGTGCACGCGATCGGCTCCGACGGCGATCCCTCATCGAGTTCACTGACGGTGAGCACGATCGTCCCCTCGCCTCGGCATGCGAACTGCGCCTGATAGGTCCCCGGTTCGAGCGATGTGAAGCTGGTGACGTCGTTGGCCGAGCTGTTCTCGCTCATCCATCCGGAGAAGCCGAAGACGTATCCGGGAGAGTCCGACCCCGGTACCGCCGTCTGCGCCCACTCGGCGATCTCGTCCACGGGCAGCGGAAGCTGCGCCTCGTCGGAGTCGGCATCCGGAGTCGCCGTCGACGCGGAGCCGCTCGGAGATGGCGAGGGAGACGTCGATCCGGTCGCCGACCCCGACGGCTCTCCCGTGCATCCGGCGAGCGCGATGCCCGCCATCAGGACCAGTCCGATCGTCGCCGCTCGTTTCCTGAACATCCCTCCACGCTACGGATGAGCCAGGATGATGCAACCGCCGCGCCCGACACGCCATTCTTTTGAGTTACTCAAAATAAACGGTAGAGTCGGGGCCATGGAGACAGAACTCGACTCGGCACTTCGCGGTGCCGGGCTGCGTGCGACCGCGGGCCGCGTCGCCGTGCTCGAGGCACTGGAATCCATGGCCCACACGGATGCGGAGCGGATCTTCCGCACCGTGTCCGACGTGCTTCCGACGACGTCGATCCAGTCGGTGCACAACATCCTCGCGGACCTGACGACGGCGGGCCTCATCCGCCGGATCGAACCGGCAGGCTCCGCGGCGCTCTACGAGCGGCGCATCGACGACAACCATCACCACATCGTGTGCACCCAGTGCGGTGCGATCGGCGATGTGGACTGCGTCGTCGGCGAAGCGCCGTGCCTCACCCCGTCTTCGGCGGGGGGATTCACCGTCCAGACAGCCGAAGTGACCTTCTGGGGCCTGTGCCCCAGTTGCCAGAACGCCGCGCAGTAGCATCCGACGCCGCTCCCGGGCACCCGGGATGATCGTCGTGTCTGCGTGCAGAAGGAGAAGAACATGACCGACCCATCGACCACCACCCAGACGGGCACCCCCGTCGCGAGCGACGCGCACTCGCTCACCGTCGGAGCTGACGGCCCCACCGTTCTGCACGATCGCTACCTCGTCGAGAAGCTCGCGTCGTTCAACCGCGAGCGCGTGCCGGAGCGCAACCCCCACGCCAAGGGCGGCGGAGCCTTCGGAACGTTCACCGTCACCGAGGACGTGTCGGCCTACACCCGTGCCGCGGCCTTCCAGCCGGGCGCTCAGAGCGAGACGCTGCTGCGTTTCTCGTCGGTCGCCGGCGAGCAGGGTTCGCCCGACACCTGGCGCGACGTGCGCGGTTTCGCGCTGCGTTTCTACACGCCCGAGGGCAACCTCGACATCGTCGGCAACAACACTCCGACCTTCTTCCTGCGCGACGCCATGAAGTTCCCCGACTTCATCCACTCGCAGAAGCGTCTCGGCGACTCGGGTCTGCGCGACGCCGACATGCAGTGGGACTTCTGGACCCTCTCCCCCGAGTCCGCCCACCAGGTCACCTACCTCATGGGCGACCGCGGCCTGCCGCGCAGCTGGCGCCACATGAACGGCTACGGATCGCACACCTACCAATGGGTCAACGCCGCCGGCGAGCGCTTCTGGGTGCAGTACCACTTCCTGTCGAAGCAGGGCGTCGAGGCGATGAGCGCCGAAGAGGCCGAGAAGCTCGCCGGATCGGATGCCGACTACTACCGTCGCGACCTGTTCGACGCGATCGCTCGCGGCGACGCCCCCTCGTGGGACGTCTATGTGCAGGTCATGCCCTACGAAGAGGGCAAGACCTACCGCTTCAACCCGTTCGACCTGACGAAGACCTGGTCGAAGAAGGACTACCCGCGCATCAAGGTCGGCACGTTCACCCTCGACCGCAACCCGCAGAACTTCTTCGCCGAGATCGAGCAGGCCGCCTTCTCGCCGGGCAACCAGGTTCCCGGCACGGGCATCTCGCCCGACAAGATGCTCATGGCTCGCGTGTTCGCATACTCGGATGCTCAGCGCTACCGCATCGGTGCGAACTACAACCAGCTGCCGGTCAACCAGCCGCACGCGGCCGAGGTGCGCAACTACATGCACGAAGGCCAGATGCAGTACAAGTTCAACCCGGCCGAGCACCGCGTCTACACGCCGAACTCCTACGGCCCCGCCGGCGGACCCACGGCTGACCCCGCTGCCGGTGTCGAGGCGAGCTGGGAGTCGGACGGCGAGCTGATCCGCGCCGCCGCGACCCTGCACCTCGACGACGACGACTTCGGTCAGGCGGGCACGCTCTACCGCACGGTCTTCGACGACGAGCAGCGCGCGCGCTTCCTCGACACGCTGACCGGCCAGGGACAGGGCATCACGATCGACGCGATCCGCGAGCGGTTCTTCCAGTACTGGACGAACGTCGACGCCTCGCTGGGCGACGCTCTGCGCGCTCGCTTCTGAGCCGCCTCCGCTGAGGACCGAGACCCACCGTCCCTTCGGGCCGGTGGGTCTCGGCGTCTCCGGGCATCGCAGGGGGAGCACAATGGATGCCGTGGCTGTTCCTCTCTCCGACCTGACCCAGATGCCCGAACCCCAGCAGGTGCACGCCGCCGATGGCACTCGCCTCGCGACCTACACCTGGGGTGATGTGGATGCTCCCGTGGCGGTGATCGTGCACGGCTTCGCGTCGAGCGCCCGCGACACCTGGGTGCTCACGGGGTGGGTGCGCGAGCTCACGAAGGCGGGGTATCGGGTGCTCGCGCTCGATCAGCGGGGCCATGGGCTCAGCGAGAAGCCGCACCAGGCCGACGCCTACGGCATCCGCACTCTCGCGACCGACGTCGAGACGGTCATGGACATGTATCTCGTCGACGAGGCCGTCTACGTCGGATACTCGCTCGGGGCCCGGGTCGGCTGGGAGGTCGTGCGCGATCTGCCCCACCGGATCGGCCGCGCCGTGCTCGGAGGGGTGCCGGACGGCATCCCTCTCGCGCGGCTCGATCTCGACCAGGTGCGCGCGTATCTCGCCGACGGGACGCCCGTCGCGGATCCGACGACGCAGAACTACATCGCGCTGACCGAGCGCGTGCCCGGCAACGACCTCGGCGCGCTCGTGGCGCTGGCCGAGGGGATGCGGTCGTCTCGGACGATCGATCCCGACCCGTCGAACGCGCCGGCGAGCCCGATCCTGTTCGCGACGGGGTCGAAGGATGCCATCATCGAGGGCTCTCGCGCCCTGGCGTCAGCTGCCCCGCAGGGACAGTTCTTCGAGATCCCCGATCGCAACCACTTCAACGCACCGGGATCGCGCGCTTTCAAGGAAGCCGCGCTCGCTTTCCTGTCGGAGAGCTGACCGCGGGGCGCCACGCCTGCCCACTCGTAGCGGAGGACATCTCAGGCAACGAAGGATGCTTCTCAGCATCCGCTCCTTCGATCCGCGAGATCTCCTTCATTGCCGGAGCGGCAGCCGTCTGCCCGAGCACTGACCGCGGGCACGAGAAGAGCCCTCCGTCTCGGGGAGACGAAGGGCTCTCGGGGTGACGGTCAGACCGTCGCGTTCTCTTCGCGCTTCGGCAGCACCCATCCCGCACGCGGGAAGTGGCAGGTGTAGCCGTTGGGGTATTTGATCAGGTAGTCCTGGTGCTCCTCTTCGGCCTGCCAGAACGGGCCGACGGGCTCGATCGTGGTCACGGCCTTGCCCGGCCACAGACCCGAGGCGTCGACGTCGGCGATGGTGTCGCGCGCGACGGCCTCCTGCTCGGGGCTGAGCGGGAAGATCGCCGAGCGGTAGCTCGAGCCGATGTCGTTGCCCTGGCGATCCTTGGTCGACGGGTCGTGGATCTGGAAGAAGAAAGCGAGGATGTCGCGGTACGTCGTCTTCGTGGGATCGAAGACGATCTCCACAGCCTCGGCATGACCCGGGTGGTTGCGGTAGGTCGCGTGGTCGTTGCTGCCGCCGGTGTAGCCGACACGGGTGTCGAGCACGCCGGGCTGGCGGCGGATGAGGTCTTCCATGCCCCAGAAGCAGCCGCCGGCGAGCACGGCAGTCTCGGTCCCGGGGGTGCGGGTGATTGTTCCGGTGTCGGTCATGAGTTCTCCTCGGAGTTGGGGGTGGGGAAGAGGTGACGGTAGCGACCGTACCCCTCATCTTCCAGGCTGTCAGCCGGGATGAAGCGCAGGGCGGCGGAGTTCATGCAGTACCGGAGTCCTCCTGCGTCTCGGGGTCCATCGTCGAAGACGTGCCCGAGATGGCTGTCCGCGCCGCTGGAACGCGCCTCGGTGCGCTTCATCCACAGCGTGCGGTCGGTGCGCGTGGTCACGGCGTCGGCCTCGATGGGCTTGGTGAAGCTCGGCCATCCGGTGCCGCTGTCGAACTTGTCGGTCGACGCGAAGAGCGGCTGGCCCGAGACGACGTCGACGTAGATGCCGTCGTCGTGAGTGTTCCAGTACGCGTTGCGGAAGGGCGGCTCGGTCGCATCCTCCTGCGTGACCTCGTACTGCAGGTGCGTGAGGTCGCTGACGGCCTCGGGGGTCTTGCTGTACTCGTTCGACATGGTCTGTCTCCTTGTCCGACGCGGCTGGCTGCAGCGTCATAGAAGAGAACCAGGAGGATGCCGGTTTTGGTCCCGCGGGACTGTGAGCGCGCTGTGAGTTTGTGCGCAGTCGATAGAGTTGCTCCGCTACATACACACCAGGGAGACACACATGTCGGTAGGACTGCTCGCCGTCGTCGATGACATTCTCAGCGCGGCGATGAAGGCTTCGGCCAAGGCCGCCGGCGTCGTGATCGATGACGCCGCCGTGACCCCGCAGTACGTGCAGGGCATCACGCCCGCGCGCGAGCTGCCGGTCGTGGCGAAGATCGCCCTCGGATCTCTCGCGAACAAGTTCGTCATCATCATCCCCATCGCGCTGCTGCTCACCGCCTTCGCGCCGTGGGTGCTGCCGTATCTGCTGATCCTCGGTGGCGCCTACCTCTGCTTCGAGGGGGCCGAGAAGGTGCTCGAATGGTTCGGCGTGCAGCACGGCCATGCCGATGAGAGCGCCCGCAACGAGAACAAGCTCGTGTGGGGCGCGGTGCGCACCGACCTGATCCTGTCGACGGAGATCATGCTGATCTCGCTCGCCAACCTCGAGGCCGGCCTCGACATCTGGACGACCCTCGCGATCCTCGCCGTGATCGCGCTGCTCATGACCGGCGTCGTCTACGGTGCAGTCGCCCTGCTCGTGAAGATCGACGACATCGGTCTGAAGATGGCGAAGAACCCGTCCCAGCGAGTTCGCCACACGGGCACGCGCATCGTGCGCTCGATGCCGGCGGTCTTCCGCTTCATCAGCATCCTCGGCACCGTCGCGATGCTGTGGGTCGGCGGGCACCTGCTGCTCGTGAACCTCGGCGAGGTCGGCGTGCACTTCGGCGCCGACATCCTGCACGGCATCGAGCACTTCCTCGAGCCGGCCGGCGGTGTCATCGTCTGGATCGGCGACACGCTGTTCTCGGCCATCGCGGGTCTGATCGCGGGTCTGATCATCGTGGGGATCATCCTCGGGATCGGTCGCCTGATCGGCAAGAAGCCGAGCTTCCACGAGGGTGAGGAATCGCCCGCCGACGTGCACGTCTGACACTGACGCCGCTGTTCGAATCTCGGTCGGTATGCCGACATGCGATCCGACTCACTCGTCGCGCACGTGATCCTCGGTGCGCAGCCATTCGTCGAACGTGATCGCTCCCTGCAGAGCATCGCCGTCGCCGCGCAGCGACCCCGACGCCAGCCCTTTCCCGTACGCGCCGGCGCCGACAATGTCGCGCGCTTCCTGCTCGGAATCGCAGCCAAGAACCCGCACTTCACCGTCGAGGAGAGGCAGTTCGGCGAGGGTCTCGGCCTGGTGTTCCGCGACGGAGGGAGGGTGCACTCGGTCATGAACCTGCACGTCGAAGACGGCGTGATCGATCAGCTGTGGGTCGTCCTCAATCCCGCCAAGCTGACGCACTGGCGACTTCACACCTGAACCGACGTGGCGAGCCCTCCGAGACTCCGTGGACCCGGACCGTCTGCAGGGCCGCCGCATGGATGCAGGAGGATCTGAGGGATCTCGCCCTGCAGACGTGCCCCGGTCCTGCACGCGGCACAGGAGGGAAGCCGCGGCGAGCCCTCGGAGACCGACCCCACCCCGGCATCCTGCTACCGTCGTCCCGTGCGCACCCGAGCGCAGATGCAGGAGACCCGATGAGCGACCACCAGATCCGGGATGCCGAGACCGCCGACGTCGAGGCGATCACCGCCATCTACAACGACGCGGTGCTGACCACGACCGCCATCTGGAACGAAGAGGCCGTCACGGTCGATGACCGCACCGCCTGGCTCGCCGAGCGCACCGAGCGCGGCTACCCCGTGATCGTCGCCGTAGACGACACCGGCGTCCTCGGCTACGCGACATTCGGCGACTGGCGCCCGCACAGCGGCTACCGCCATACGGTCGAGCACTCCGTCTATGTGCGCGAGGGGCAGCGCGGGCGCGGCATCGGAAAGGCGCTCATGATCGAGCTCATCGACCGCGCGCGACGCCTCGGCAAGCACGTCATGGTCGCGGCGATCGAGAGCAGCAACACGGGGTCGATCATCATGCACAAGCGCCTCGACTTCATGCAGGTCGGACGGATGCCGCAGGTCGGCGCCAAGTTCGATCGCTGGCTCGATCTCACCTTCCTGCAGCTGGTGCTCGATGAGCGGCCGTTCCCGGACGAGCGCCCGTGAACCCGCTGCTCTGGCTCGCTGACGCCTTCAACTCGCAGTGGGTGCTCCCCGGCGGTCAGGTGCTGCTGATCCGCGAAGTGGTCGGCAACGCGTTCGGCCTGGCGAGCGCCCTCGGCGGCATGCAGCGCAAGATCTGGGCGTGGCCGGTCGGCATCGTCGGCAATCTGCTGCTGCTCACGGTCTTCCTCGGGTCGATCCTGAATCCCGACCACGAGCTGCCGCATCTGCTCGGCCAGGCCGGGCGTCAGATCATGTTCATCATCGTCGCGATCTACGGCTGGGTGCGCTGGCGCCAGGCCGCCTCGAACGGTGGGCGCGTGACCCCGCGATGGGCGCCCAACAGCGCCCGCATCGGCCTGGTGCTCGTGATGGTGATCGGCACGATCGCCCTCACTCCCCTGTTCCGCGCGCTCGGCTCGTGGGAGCCCGTGTGGGCGGATGCCTGGACCTTCGTCGGCTCGCTGCTCGCCACCTATGGCATGGCCAAGGGCTGGACCGAGTTCTGGCTCATCTGGATAGCCGTCGACATCGTGGGCGTGCCGCTGCTGTTCAGCTCCGGCTTCTACGCCACGGGCCTGATGTACGTGTTCTACGGCGTCTTCACCGCGGTCGGATTCGTCGTGTGGTGCCGCGCGCAGGCGAATGCCAAACCGCAGGTCGACACGATCATGCCGGACCCCCGACCCATCACCTCCACCATGAAGACCGTCGACCGCGACCGCGACTGACCCGCCCCGACCACTCGGCGAATGTGTCGGCGCATGTCACCGGGGTGGCCGGGAGGTCGATCGACGGGTTTGCTGGTCCCCATGACCCGTCAGATCCGTTTCAACGCCTTCGACATGAACTGCGTCGCCCACCAGTCGTCCGGCCTGTGGCGGCATCCTGACGATCGATCGCGCCAGTACAACACCATCTCGTACTGGACCGACCTCGCGAAGCTGCTCGAGAGCGCGACCTTCGACGGCATCTTCATCGCCGACGTCCTCGGCACCTACGACGTCTACGGCGGGACGAACGAGGCGGCGATCCGCAACGGCGCCCAGGTGCCGGTCAACGATCCGATCCTGCTCGTCAGCGCGATGGCCGCCGTCACCGAGCACCTCGGATTCGGCATCACCGCCGGCACCGCCTTCGAGCACCCGTACCCGTTCGCGCGCCGTCTGAGCACCCTCGACCACCTGACCAACGGACGCGTCGGCTGGAACGTCGTCACCGGCTACCTGCCCAGCGCCGCGCGCAACATGGGCCAGGAGGACCAGCTCGCGCACGACGACCGCTACGACCATGCCGATGAATACGTCGAGGTGCTCTACAAGCTCTGGGAGGGGTCGTGGGAAGACGACGCGGTCGTCGAGGACCGTGAGCGCGGCATCTTCACCGACCCGTCGAAGGTGCACCCCATCGGCCACGAGGGGAAGCACTTCAGCGTTCCCGGCATCCACATCTCCGAGCCGTCACCGCAGCGCACGCCGGTCATCTACCAGGCCGGAGCGAGCCCCCGCGGCGTGCGCTTCGCGTCGGAGAACGCCGAGGCGATCTTCGTCGCCGCCCCGTCGAAGGAGGTGCTCGCCGGCACCGTGAAGCGCATCCGCGACGCACTCGAAGAGGCGGGCCGCGACCGATACGACGCGAAGATCTACACGCTGCTCACGGTCATCACCGGGGCGACGAGCGAGGATGCCGCGGCGAAGCACGCCGAGTACCTCTCGTATGCGAGCCCCGAGGGCGCGCTGACGTTCATGTCGGGCTGGATGGGCGTCGACCTCTCGCAGTACGCCGAGGACGAGCCCGTCGGCAACGTCGAGTCGAACGCCATCCAGTCGGTGCTGCAGCACCTGAAGGAGGAGGCCGACCTCGGACGCGAGTGGACCGTCGGCGACTTCGGACGCCACAACGCGATCGGCGGCCTCGGCCCGACCATCGTCGGCTCGGGCGTCGAGATCGCCGACGAGCTGCAGTCGTGGGTGGAGGAGACCGACATCGATGGCTTCAACCTCGCCTACGCGGTCACTCCCGGCACCTGGCAGGACGTCATCGAGCACGTCATCCCGGTGCTGCGCGAACGCGGCGTCTACCCCGAGGAGTACACGCCGGGCACCCTCCGCAACAAGCTGCAGGGCAAGGGCGACCGCGTGCAGGACACGCACCGCGCCGCGAGGTATCGGATCGGGGCGAACGTCCCGGTCGCCTGACCCTCAGCGACCTTCGGTCGGGCGCGGTCAGTCGGCCTTCGAGGTGAAGAGCCCGCGCAGCACGAGGAACACCACGACCGCGACGACGAGCACGATCGCCAGCTTGGCGATGAACCACAGGATCGAGAACAGCGCGCTGACGATCCACCAGGCGATCACCACGGCGAGGACGACGCCGACGATGGTCCAGAGCGAGTTCTTGTTCATGGTTCCAGCCTAGGCGGCGCAGCGACGTCACAGATCCGGACGCTGCGGCATCCGCCCTTCCGCATCCGATGCGTCGCCGTCAATCCCCTTCCCGTGCGCTGATCACCGGGGTGAGACTGCAAGCATCCGACTCTTGGGAGCATCTCCATGTCTGCGCCAGCACTCACTTCGTCCGCCGTTCACGGCATCACCGCGAGAGGTCCCCTCAGCGACGCCGTCATCCGCCGACTGACCGGCGAAGACGCCGACGATCTCGGTGCCAGGGCCGAGGCTGCGCTCGCTTCGACCGATGACGTCGTGCGCGACGACGACATCCAGCTCGCGCTCTTCGTGCTCTACGCCTCGTCGTACGGGTCACTTCCCGAGCTCGACCCCGCCCTCGAGTGGGATCCGGCGTTGATCGCGACACGGGGAATCCTCGAGCACGCGTTCGAGCGGGCACTGCGGGCGACTGTCCCGATGCCCGAACTCCCCGAGCCGACCGTCGATGCCGTCGGGCGGGCCCTCTTCGCCCTCGCCGAGGCCGACACGGGTCCCAGCCTGTCGCGCTACGTCGCGAAGAAGGCGACGGAAGAGCAGATGCACGAGTTCTTCATGCAGCGCTCGATCTACACGCTGCGCGAGGCCGACCCGCACTCGTGGGCGATCCCGCGCCTGCACGGGCGTGCGAAGGCGGCGCTCGTCGAGATCCAGTCCGACGAGTACGGCGGCGGGCGGCCCGACCGCGTGCACGCGACGATCTTCGCTCGCGCGATGCGCGGCGCCGGACTCGACGACACCTACGGCGGATACGTCGACGACGTGCCGGCCATCACGCTCGCCTCGCTGAACTCGATGTCGATGTTCGGCGTCAACCGGCGCCTCCTCGGCGCCATCGTCGGACACCTCGCCGCGTTCGAGATGACCTCGTCGATCCCGAACCGCCTGTACGCCGACGGCCTGCGGCGCCTCGGGTTCGGTGAGGACGTGACCGACTACTTCGATGAGCACGTCGAAGCGGATGCCGTGCATGAGCAGATCGCGGCGCGTGACCTCGCCGGCGGGTTGGCGGAGGATCACCCCGAGCTGCTGCCCGACATCATGTTCGGCGCGGCCGCCTGCCTGACCGTGGACGGCTGGGCAGCGGGCCACATGCTCGACTCGTGGACGCGCGGAGAATCCTCGCTGCGGCCGAGGGACGCACGATGAGCGCGCGCGAGGATGCCGTCACCATCACCGCCTACCCCGACGGACCGCTGCTCGTGCGGGGCGCGGCGGTGCTGGAGTCATCCGACGGCGAGCCGATCGAGGTCACGCGCCGCACCGTGGCGCTGTGCCGCTGCGGCCTCTCGACGATCAAGCCGTTCTGCGACGGCACCCACAAGGCCGCAGGGTTCCGCACTGACGCCTGATCTCAACCCGTCGGTCAGTGCCCGACTGCCGGCAGGCATCCGCCGTCCATGATGACGCCGCCGATCTCGACCGTGAGCACGTCGGCCGAGACCTCGCCGAAGATGCATCCCCCTTCGGGAGCAGCTGCACCGAAGGCCACGGCCCGCTCGTCGCCCAGCGTCTGGACGTAGGCGAGGCCGGCGTCGGCGAAGACCTCCTCCACAGCCGCGACCGACAGGCCGCCGGAAGTGCGGAGCGACTCGAGGCCGGCGCGGATGTCGTTCGCCGGTTTCTCGGCGGCGGCTCGGCTCTCCTCCGAGAGGTCGACGCGATCGCGGTAGCGCTCGTTCTGCGCCATCGCGTCGTCGGGGTCGTAGGGCGCGCAGTCCGGAGGCAGATCGACGCCTTCGATCTGCGGGCACGCTGCCGTGGGAGTGGGACTCGGAGATGCAGACGGCGATGCGCCCGGCGGGCCGGCGGTGGCCGTCGCGCACCCTGCGAGCATCATGGTCGTCGCAACGACGAGAAGCAGCCGTGCACCTCTCGACCTGTCCCCCCGGAGTCCGGTCATTCCCTCATGCAACCACACGGGAGCTCAGTGGCCAATGGTCATTCCGTGTGCGCCTCCGCTCACCGCGACAACGCCCCGGGTGCAGGCCGGATGCGGCGATGAGGCGCGACGACTCCGCTTCAGCCCGGATTCAGCGTGCGCCCGCCACACTGGAGGAATGCGGATCCTGGTGGTTGACGACGAGGTGCGGTTGGCCGACGCCGTACGCCGGGGACTCGAGGCCGAGGGCTTCGCGGTCGACGTGGCGAACAACGGCGTCGACGGGCTCTGGCGTGCGCGCGAGACCCGATACGACGCGATCGTGCTCGACCTCATGATGCCCGGCATGAGCGGCTGGAAGGTGTGCGAGGCCCTGCGCGCCGAGGAGAACTGGACGCCCGTGCTGATGCTCACCGCCAAGGACGGCGAGTGGGATCAGGTGGAGGCCCTCGAGACCGGCGCCGACGACTATGTGACGAAGCCGTTCTCGTTCGCGATCCTCGTCGCCCGCATCCGCGCCCTCGTGCGCCGGGGAGCCGTGGCCCGCCCGGCCGTCCTCGAAGCCGGAGACCTGAAGCTCGACCCCTCGTCGCACCATGTCTGGCGGGGCGAGACCCCGGTCACGCTGACCGCCCGCGAATTCGCCGTGCTCGAGCACCTGATGCGTCATCGAGGTCAGGTGCTCTCGAAGCGCGAGCTGATCGACGGCGTATGGGACGACGACTTCGACGGCGACCCCAACATCGTCGAGGTCTACGTCGGACACCTGCGCCGCAAGCTCGACAAGCCCTTCGGACGCGAGGCGATCGAGACGATCCGCGGTGCCGGCTACCGATTGGCGGTCGACGGTGGCTAGGCGCTCATTCCGATCGGTGCGCGCCCGGACGACCCTCGGCGCGACGCTCGTCGTGGCCGTCGCCCTGCTCATCGGGGCGTTCTCGTTCTACGGCATCCTGAGCTCCAGCATCCACGCGAGCGCGGAGCGTGCCGCCGAGCAGCGCCTCGACGAACTCGCCGATCGCTTTGACGGCCCCGGCGGCGGACCAGGCGGCGAACGCGGCATCGACACCCTCGACGACGAGATCGTGCAGATCATCGGCGGCGACGGATCGGTGCGCGCCGCCAGTGAGGATGCGCGCGACGAACTGGGGTCGACCGCTCTGCCGGTCTCCGACGGCGCGCAGACCCTGACGATCGGCGGCGAGCCCATGCTCGTGGTCTCCGACGGCATCGAGGACGACGACACCCTCGTGCTGGCGGTGTCGATCGAAGACGGGGTCGAGACGCTGTCGACGGTCGCGCTGCTGCTCGCGGTGGCCGTGCCGCTACTGCTGCTGCTCGTCGCCGTGACCACGTGGCTGGTCGTCGGGCGGGCCCTCCGACCGGTCACCCGCATCCGCGAAGAGGTCGACGGGATCACCGCCGAGCACCTGCATCGGCGCGTCGAGGTGCCGCCGTCATCGGACGAGATCGCGGCGCTCGCGACCACCATGAACCGGATGCTGGATCGCCTCGACGCCTCGGCGACGGCGCAGCGCCGTTTCGTCTCCGATGCGTCGCACGAGCTGCGCTCCCCGCTCGCGACGATCCGACAGCACGCCGAGCTCGCGCAGGCCCACCCGGCCACCACGAGCATCGGCGAGCTCGCGGAGGTCGTGTCCGATGAAGGACTCCGGCTCCAGGGCATCGTCGAATCGCTGCTGCTGCTCGCCCGGCTCGACGAGGGCGGCGGCACGCACGACGAGGCGATCGATCTCGACGACCTCGCGCTCGCTGAGGTGAGGCGGCTGAGGTCTCGGGGCGTCGAGGTCGACGGCTCCGGCATCCGTGCGGCCCGTGTCACCGGAGACCCCCGCCTGCTCGGTCAGCTGCTGCGCAACCTCGCCGACAACGCCGTCCGGCACAGTGCGGCTCGCGTGGCCATCAGCGTGATCCCGCAGGATTCGTGGGTGTTCGTGACCGTCGAGGACGACGGCTCCGGCGTGCCGCCCGACGAGCGCGAGCGCATCTTCGAACGGTTCGTGCGGCTCGACGAGGCGCGCAGCCGGGATGCGGGAGGCAGCGGTCTCGGCCTCGCGATCGTGCAGGGCATCGCCGTGGCCGGCGGCGGCACCGTCTCGGTCGACGCCTCCCGTTGGGGCGGCGCGCGCTTCGTCGTGGCCCTGCCCCTCTCGGACTGACACTCTCTCGGCGTCCGGGCCGTCCGCAGGACCTGACGCCTCAGCATCCGGGCCGTCTGCAGGACCTGCCACCTCAGCATCCGGGCCGTCTGCAGGACCCGGCACCTCAGCATCCGGGCCGTCTGCAGCACCTGGCACCTCGGTATCCGGACCGTCTGCAGGACCTGCCACCTCAGCATCCGGGCCGTCTGCAGGACCCGAGCACGGATGCGGGAACAGGATCCATGTCTCATCCTGCATCCGTGCCCGGATCCTGCAGGCGGTACGTGTCACTGCGGCCGAGACGCCCCTGCTTCCTGAAGACGCCTTCAGGACGCTTCAGGGTGGCTTCAGCACTGCCGCGAGAGCATCGAGACATGAACGACAAGAACCCGACCCCCGACCAGACGCCCGAGAACCTCCCGACGAACGCGACTCCCCCGGCGCCCCCCGCGCCCACCGCGACGCCGTCCCACGATGGTGAGACCGTTCCCGTCGCGCCGCTCGCGGCTGAGAACGCCGCCCCGGCATCCGCGTCCGCAGCTCCCGCGAAGCGCGGTCGCAAGCGCGCTCTGCTGATCGGCGGCGGAGTCGCGGCTGCCCTGATCCTCGCCGGTGGAGGCGTGGCCGTCGGAGCAGCCATCGGAGACGACATCGGCGACGACGATGACCGCCCCTCGGTCTCGGACGGACCCCACGACGACGACGGAGACCGCGGTGGACAGCCCGGCGACGACCGTGACGACAGCGACAGCGACGATCAGGGCGCTCCGCAGGGCGGCGGCCCCGTGACCGGGATCGGCACGGACTCGGCCGACGAGCTCGTGGACATCTCGGATGCCGCCCGCGGAGCCGCCGAGGGCGACGTCACCTCGATCGACGCGAAGCGCGACGGCACCTGGGAGGTCCAGCTGACCGCCGCGAACGGCAGCGAGACCGAGGTGCGAGTGGATGCCGACCTCGCCGCCACCGTGATCTCGACCGAGCAGGAGGACGACGACACGGCTCCGACCCACACCCTCGACGAGGCCGCGATCCGTGCCCTCGTGGATGCCGCACTGGCCGAGGCCGACGGGATGATCACCGACCTCGACGCCGACAACGACGAGGTCAGCCCCTACGACGCGTCGGTGCTCACCAGCGACCGCCGCTCGATCGACATCGACTTCAGCGCCGACTACGCGGTCGTCGGCACCGACATCGACGACTGATCGCCCTCGTCGTTCTTCGAGCCGCCGGCCCTCTGGGGTCGGCGGCTCGACGCGGTTTCAGCCAGACGTCCCGGCAGCGGAACCCGGCTCCCGCAGGCGATTCCCCCGCGTAGCGTCATGATCCGTCACTCGTCGGGTCTCTCTCAGTGAGTTCGGTCGCCATCGCGCGCCGACGATGCGGACACCGGGGGGATCCATGCCAGTCACGGCGCACACCTACTTCTACACACCCGCTCGAGCGGACTCCGTCGTGCAGGCACTGCAGCACCTCGTGACCGACCTGAAGCACGTCGAGCGGCGATACTTCGACAGCCGTTCGGTCGCGTTCAGCACCCGCGGGTCGCTGTTCGAGGCACCGGCCGACGTGACGATCGTGACGACTCCCCTGACGACCGGCGGATCGGATGTGAGGATCGCGCTGCAGACGACGACCCGGCGGACGGCGAGCCGCCGGTCGCTGACCACCAGGGCCGCCGACCGCCTCAGCGTGCGGATTCAGAAGGCGCTGGGCTGACCGCGAGCCAGACGTATCCTCTCGCGGCGCTCGCTCGCAGCTGAGCACCGCCGGATACCATCGGAGTCATGACGAATTCCGGTCCGATCGACGATGTCTCCATCGGCGGCGAGATGATCCGCCTCGGCCAGTTCCTGAAGTACTCGGGACTGCTCGACTCGGGTGGTGACGCCAAGGAGGTCGTGATCGACGGATTCGTGAAGGTCAACGGCGAGGCCGATCGACGGCGCGGACGCCAGCTGCATGACGGCGACCTGGTCACCTTCGAGGGCCGCACCGTTCGCGTGCGCCCCTGATCACGCGGGCCGCTTCCGGTCACCCCCGCGTCGTGTAGCGGAGGAACATCACGCCGCTGTCGAAGCGCCGATCCTCGGCGAGCTCCAGGTCGACGTGCACCCCGTCGGGGAAGAACGGCTTGCCACCACCGACGATCGCCGGTCCGATGAAGAGACCGAACTCGTCGACCAGTCCCGCGCGGATCGCCTCGGCGGCGAGAGTGGGGCCGTCGACGGAGAAGTCGCTGTCGGACTCAGCCTTCCACCGCGCGATCACCTCCGGATCGAACGTGCGCTCGAGCCGGGTGCGCTCGCTCGACACCTCGGCGAGGGTCTTCGAGAAGACGACCTTCTGCGCGGCCTGCCACACCCGCGCGTAGTCGATGCCGACCTGCGGCTGATCGGGTTCGAGATGAGCGGTCTCCCAATAGACCATGGTCTCGTACATGCGCCGCCCGTAGAGGTAGGTGCCGACGTCTGCGAACTGCTTGTTGATGAAGTCGTGCAGGTCGTCGTCGAGCGCCCAGTCGAACCCGCCGTCAGGCCCGCTGACGTATCCGTCGAGCGACGTGATCATGGAGTAGATGAGTCTGGCCATGCGGCGAGGCTACCCCCGGCGTCCGCGTGGGTCGACCCCTTCTCGGCGGCCTCTCTAGCGACCCTCGGCGTGAGACGCAAGGTGCTGGCCGACATTCCGACGTCGGCGCACGCTGGAGCCATACCCCCAGACCAGCGACCGAGAGGAACCCCCATGTCTCGCGACCAGTACACCTTCACCAACCCGGCCGAGCTCTACTCCGACATCGAACCCGAGAAGCAGCACATGCCGGAGCCCGGCCTCGATGCCGACCTCGGTCCGAAGGCCGACCTCGGTGAGGAGAGCTACCGCGGCACCGGCCGACTGACCGGACGCAAGGCGCTCATCACCGGCGGCGACTCCGGCATCGGCGCGGCGACTGCGATCGCCTTCGCACGCGAGGGCGCGGACGTCGCGCTCTCGTACCTGCCCGAAGAGGAAGAGGATGCGGCGCGCATCGCCGGCATCCTCCGCGACGCCGGCGCGACCGTGGCTCAGATCCCCGGTGACCTCCGTGACCCCGAGTACTGCCGCACGCTCGTCTCGGAGGCGGTCGGTGCACTCGGCGGGCTCGACATCCTCGTGAACAACGGCGGCAAGCAGATCTACAAGGAGTCGCTGACCGACATCACCGACGAGCAGTTCGACGACACCTTCAAGACCAACGTCTACGCGATGTTCTGGATCACGAAGGCCGCGCTGCCGCACCTCCCGGCAGGCTCGACCATCATCAACACCACGTCGATCCAGGCCTACTCGCCGTCGGGAATCCTCGTCGACTATGCGTCGACCAAGGCCACGATCAACGCGTTCACGAAGGGCCTCGCCGAGCAGCTCGCGCCGAAGGGCATCCGTGTGAACGCCGTGGCACCGGGACCGATCTGGACGCCGCTGCAGCCGAGCGACGGACAGCCGCAGGAGAAGCTCCCGGAGTTCGGGGAGGACACCCCGCTCGGCCGCATGGGCCAGCCCGCAGAACTCGCCCCCGCCTACGTCTTCCTCGCCTCCGCGGAGTCGAGCTACGTCGCCGGCGAGACGCTCAACGTCAACGGCGGCATGCCCACGCCGTGAGTCGCTGACCGCGGACGCCCCCTCCCGAGCTCGCTTCGGAGGGGGCGTTCGCGTGTGCGGCGAGGCCGCGGCGATGTCGGTGGAACCAGGCAGTATGTCGGTATGGCAGACGGATACGACCTCGACTTCCTTCCGACGCGAGTGCCCCTGCCCGGGCCGGCCCGCGATGCGACGGAGCTGACCTACCCCCACTTCAGCGTGCTGCTCGACCGCGAGCGCCGCCTGGCCGCCGTGACGGGCGTGAACATCGACGGGGCGCTGCTGCGCGAGCTGCCCCGCACCGGGGACTGGCAGCTCGACCCCCGAGTCGATGCAGCACTGCAGACCGGACCCGAGGTGTATGCGCGCAACGACCTCGATCGCGGCCACCTCGTGCGCCGACGCGACCCCGGCTGGGGTGATGTCGACGACGCTCGGGCGGCGACCGAGGCGACGTTCTTCTATCCGAACGCCGCCCCGCAGGCCGCCGGTTTCAATCAGTCCGCAGAGCTCTGGCTCGGTCTGGAAGACCACGTGCTCGAGTATGCCGAGACGACGGATCAGCGGATCTCGGTGTTCACGGCCCCTGTGCTGGGAGACGACGATCCGCCGTACCGCGGCATCCGCATCCCTCTTCTGTTCTGGAAGATCGCGGCGTGGCAGGGCCCCGACGGTCTGTCAGCGGCCGGGTTCGTGCTCGATCAGTCAGAGCTCGTCGAGTCACCGGACGGTCTCTTCGCGGTTCCGCCGCTCGGCGCATTCCGCACCTTCCAGGTTCCGATCACCGAGATCATCCGGGTGACGGGGCTGGATGTCGGCCCGCTGCTCGATGCCGATGTGCTCGACCGGCGCAGCGCCCGATCGACCGAGTGGCGGGCGCTCGCCTCGGCATCCGACATCACGCTCTAGCCGTCGCGGCGTCGGTTCCAGTGGGTGAGCTTGTCGGGGTTGCAGACGACCCAGATGCGCGAGAGCAGCCCTGATCTGCTCTCGACCGACACCGCCGCGACGACTGCGCCGTCTCGTTCCAGCACGAGTCCAGCGGAGCCGTTGATCGACGCGATCGAGACCGTGGGGCCGGTCGCCACCAGTGCCGCCAGCTCCGCGGATGCCGTGTGGGTCCCGTCGACGGCGGTCGACGACTGCGGCATGCGACCTCCGCTGTCGATGATCATCACCACGTCAGGGTGCAGCATCGAGCGGATGCCGGCGCGGTCGCCCGCGGCGAGCGCCAGCCGGAGTTCTTCCACAGCGATCGGTTCGGAGGCATCCCGAGGTCGCCGACCCAGACGCGCCGGATGCCGCCCGCGAGTCATGTCGCGACCGCGGTGATGTGTCCGAGCTTCTGGGGACTCATCACCCAGAGCAACTGCTCGATCCCTTCGTCGGACGCCGTGACGGTGACCATCGTGGTGACTTCACCGTTCTCGACGAGCGTCGCGGCGGGCTGACCGTTGACCTCCACCCACCCGATCGACTTGCCCGTCCAGAAGTGGTGCGCGAAGGCAGCCACGAACTGCGCCACGCGGCCACGACCGATCACCGGGATCCGCGCCGCCAGCTTCACCCCGTTGCCGTCGGTGTAGCTGACCACGTCGGCGGCGAAGAGCTTCTCGAGCTCCCGGGCATCGCCCTTCCGCGCGGCGGCGAGGAAGGCCTCGAGCAGGTGACGTTGATGCGAGGGCTCGACGGTGATCTGCTTCGCCGAGGCCAGGTGCGCGCGAGCCCTGCTCACCAGCTGTCGAGCGCTCACCGCACTCGACGAGATGATCTCGGCGATGCGGGGATACGGATAGTCGAACGCCTCGCGGAGGATGTACGCCGCACGCTCGGTCGGGGTGAGCTTCTCGAGCGTCAGCAGGATCGCGAACTGCAGCGCCTCGGCGCGCTCGGCGCCGAGCGAGGGATCGTCGTCGGTGTTGACCGGTTCAGGCAGCCACGGCCCGATGTAGGTCTCCCGCTTCACGCGAGCCGACTGGAGAACGTTGATCGACAGACGCGTCGTGATGGTCGTGAGGAAAGCGGCGGGTTCCTGCACCTGGGTCCGGTCGGTGTTCTGCCAGCGGATCCAAGTCTCCTGCACGATGTCCTCGGCGTCGGCCACGGTGCCCAGCATCCGGTAGGCGATGCCGAACAGTCGGCGACGCTGGGCGGCGAACACCGAGACCGCGGTGCCGAGGTCTCGGATCGACCCGCTGTGCTCGTCACGTGTCGCGGTCACGTCTTCACTCTGCACCAGAGGTCGCCGCATGCGCACTCCCCTTTCCGCGCCGTCGGCGCTCCCACTCACAGCTCTGACCGGAGAGCGACGCGATCTGTGACGAATCCTGGCGATTCCGTCACAGCCGGGTCCGCCGGCCGGTCAACCAGGTACATGCGGGCTCGTCCGCATCACTCGATCGGAGGAGCGGCATGAGGATCACAGTCATCGGCGGCACGGGGTTGATCGGCACCCGCGTCACGCGCATCCTGAAGGGCGCGGGACACGACGTCGTCGTCGCGTCCCGCGCCACGGGGGTGAACTCATTCACCGGCGAGAGGCTCGACGACGCTCTCGCCGGCGCATCCGCGGTGGTCGATGTGTCGAACTCGTCGTACACCGACGAGGCCGGTGCGCAGGAGTTCTTCTCCACCTCGACGATGAACCTGCTCGCCTACGGCGAAGCCGCGGGCGTCTCCCATCACGTCGCCCTGTCGGTCGTGGGCACCGACCGCCTCGCACGCGCGCAGGGCGGATACTTCATCGCCAAGCATCAGCAGGAACGCCTCATCGCGGCATCCGGTCGCCCGTACACCCTCGTGCATGCGACGCAGTTCTTCGAGTTCATCCGCAGCATCACCGACCACGCCCTGCGCGAGGGAGCCGCGCACATCGCCGATGTGCTCGTGCAGCCGATGGCGGCCGACGACGTCGCGAACGCGGTCGCAACGGCAGCGCTCGGAGAACCCCGTGTCGGGATGATCGAGTTCGGCGGCCCCGAGGTGTTCAGCCTGACGGAACTCGCGGCACTCGACCTGCGGGCGAGACAGGACGATCGGGAGGTCGTCCCGGATCCGCTCGGAACGTACTTCGGCGCGCATCTCGCCGCCCGCGACCTGCTGCCGGAGATGACCGCGACGATCGCTCCGACGAGGTATCACGACTGGAGGGTGAAGACGCCCGCCAGCATCTGAGAACCCGAGGCGTCACATCTTCGGGCACTCAGCGGTCATACCTGGCAGACGCCACCCGGGCGTCGTCACCGAAGAAAGGTTTGGACATGGCAGAGATCGTCGTCATCGGAGGCACCGGCCTCATCGGCTCGAAGGTCGTCGCGAAGCTGACGGAGCACGGCCACGACGCCGTCGCCGCATCGCCGAACACCGGCGTGAACTCGCTCACCGGCGAGGGCCTCGCGGAGGTTCTCGTCGGAGCCCACACCGTGGTCGACGTGTCGAACTCCCCCTCGTTCGCCCCCGACGATGTGCTGGAGTTCTTCACCACGTCGACTCGCAACCTGCTCGCCGCTGAGGCCGCGGCCGGTGTCACCCACCACGTCGCTCTCACGATCGTCGGCACGAACCGCCCGCAGAACATCCCCTACTTCGCGGCGAAGGTCGCGCAGGAGACGCTGATCCGTGACTCCGGGATCCGATACTCCCTCGTGCACGCCACGCAGTTCTTCGAGTTCGTGGGAAGCATCGCCGACATCTCGACCGACGGCGACACAGTGACGCTGCCCGGGGCGCTGATCCAGCCGATCGGCGCCGAGGATGTCGCCACGGCAGTGGCCCGTGCTGCGGCCGGTGAGCCGACCGGCGACATCGAGATCGCAGGCCCGGAGGCCTTCGGCATGGACGAGTTCGCGCGCCGCGCCCTGGCCTTCCGTGGCGATCCTCGCACGGTCGTGCGTGATGACGCTGCGCCGTACTACGGTGCGCAGATCGAGGAGCGCACCCTCATCCCGGTCGACGGGGCGCACATCTTCGAGACGACTCTCGAAGAGTGGCTGCCGCTGAACCCGCCTCGCGAGTAGCGGCGGCATACCGGTCGACAATAGGTCTTGCGCGGCGCGTCGGCCGGTGTCACGCTTGCGTCACAGCTCTGTCGCGCTGTAACGCGACAGCTGGGGTGCCGCTCATCGGCGGCATCGGATGGGGCGCCCTTTCTGCTACCTCCCCCGTGGTGGGGGCGTCCCGTCCTCCCCCGACCTGCGAGGGAGCGCGACTCAGTTGAAGTCGCCGCCCGGTGCCATGTCGTGGAAGCGCGAGTAGTGGCCCTGGAAGGCCACGGTGATCGTCGCGGTCGGGCCGTTACGGTGCTTGGCGACGATCAGGTCGGCCTCGCCCGGACGAACGTCCTTGTCGTAGACCGAGTCGCGGTGCAGCAGGATCACCATGTCGGCGTCCTGCTCGATCGAGCCGGACTCACGCAGGTCGCTGATCGCGGGCTTCTTGTCGGTGCGCTGCTCGGGACCACGGTTCAGTTGCGACAGAGCGATGACCGGAACCTGCAGCTCCTTGGCGATGAGCTTGAGGCTTCGCGAGAACTCCGAGACCTCCTGCTGACGCGACTCGACGCGCTTGCCTGACGTCATCAGCTGCAGGTAGTCGATGATGACCATCCGCAGACCCTCACGCTGCTTGAGTCGACGGCACTTCGCCCGGATCTCGACCAGCGTCATGTTCGGGCTGTCGTCGATGTAGAGCGGAGCGTCGTTGATGCGTCCGCGGGTCGCGGCGACCGTGGTCCAGTCCCGCGGGTCGAGGTTTCCCTTTCGCATGTTCTGCAGAGGGATCTGCCCCTCGGCACTGAGCAGACGCATCGCGATCTCGCTCTTGCCCATCTCGAGTGAGAAGAAGACCGAGGGGAGGTTGTGGCCGATGGAGGCAGCGCGGGCGAAGTCGAGCGCGAGCGTCGACTTACCCATGGCGGGACGAGCGGCGACGACGATCATCTGCCCGCCGTGCAGGCCGTTGGTGAGCTCGTCGAGCTCCTTGAAGCCGGTCGGGACACCCGTCATCGACCCGTCGCGACCGCTGGCGGCCTCGATCTCCTCGAGCGCGGCGTCGACCGCGATCTGCAGCGGCACGTAGTCCTCTGCGGTCTCGGAGCCGGTGATCGAGTAGATCTCGGCCTGGGCGTTGTTGACGAGGTCGGTCGCGTCGCCCTGTCCGTCGTAGCCGAGCTGCACGATACGCGTTCCCGCATCGACCAGACGACGCAGGATCGCCCGCTCCGACACGATGCCCGCGTAGTAGCCGGCGTTGGCGGCGGTGGGGACGATCGAGGTGAGCGTGTGCAGATAGTCGGCACCGCCGGCCCGGCTCAGCTCTCCCGTCTTGATGAGCTCGTCCGTGACGGCGACGACGTCGGTCGGCTCGCCGTGCGAGTAGAGCGACAGGATCGCCTCGAAGATCAGCTCGTGCTTGGGGATGTAGAAGTCGGCACCCTTGAGCGTCTCGATGACGTCGGCGACAGCATCCTTCGAGAGGAGCATTCCACCCAGGGCGCTCTGTTCGGCGAGAGTGTCGTGGGGAGGCGTTCGCTCCTGTGGACGCTTGCCTCCGAGGCGCTCCTCTGAGATGTCGGCGATCGACACGCTGCTCCCTTCGATGCGACGGTTCTTCCGGTGTGCTCGGTGCCGACTGCGTCGGTCACGCGATGCGAATCAGCTCGAGAAGGGCCGTCCGCACAGCAAACCAGGCACTTCCGACATCGGGTCGCTGGACCACGCTACGAGCGGGGGTTTTCGGTCGCAACACGGCCTGTGGATAACTATGTGGAAAGCGTGCGAACAAGTCCGGAGAGTCTGTGCAGAACGCATGTGGATAAGTCGGTGGAGTACCTCGAAACACAAGTTTCTTTTTGCACCTGATCTGGTATTTAGAGTTTCCCCACCCTGTGGATGAGATCGTGGTTCAACCGGGCATTGAAGGTTCATCGAATCCGGGATGGGATGTGTAGAACCTGGGGAAAGTCAAGCCGAGATTCCACCGGGCGCGTCACAGTGCGCAACCCTCCGAAATGTGCGCGATATGTCATCGTTTCCGAGCGGAACCCTCTAGACACGGCGATATACCGGGAGTATCGTCACCCGCTATCGACGTACTGTGCGTCGAGGACGAACGATCGCTCTCGGGGGAGGGAAGTCGACGTGAACGCTCAGGCAACCCGCCGCGGCCTACCTGCCGTCGCTCTCTGGGGTGGCGTGGGCGCGATCGCGTGGGCCGCGATCACGATCCTCACGGGCGGTTCGTCCGCGAGCGCGGACGACGGATCGAACGACTCGCTGCTCGACGGCGTCTCCTCGATCGTGAGCGAGACCGTCTCATCGGTCGAAGACACCGTGACGTCGGTGACCTCGCCGATCGTCGCGCCGGTCGAACCCGTCGTGACCGAGGTCGTCCAGCCTGTGGTCACCCAGGTCGTCCAGCCGGTCGTGACCGAGGTCGTCAAGCCCGTCGTCACTCACGTCGTCGAGCCCGTGCAGCAGGTGGCACCTCCGGTCGTCGAACACGTCGCCGAGACGATCGCTCAGGTGCCCGTCGTGGGCCCTGCGACGTCGCCGATCGTCGACGCCGCCACCGACACCACCGGGGCCGTCATCACTCCCGTGACCGATCTGTTGGACGGATCCCCGGTCGCCGAGATCGTGGCCCCGGTGCAGGATCTGATCACCGAGCTGCCGATCGTCGGAGAACTGGTCGACGATCTCGGAGTGACGCCGGTGATCGACGATGTCGTCGGCGTCATCGACGCGACCACCCCGACTGTCGGCACGGTGGTCGAGAACACTCTCCCGCCGGTGCTCGAGGCCATCACCCCCGCACGCCCCGGATCCTCCGGATCGGACCCCGACCCCGGTCCGATCGGAACAGCGCCGCTCGGAACGGTTTCCCCCCTGGCCGATGAGCCGACACGCGGTCACTTCTCCACGTCCGCGGTGCGCCAGCCGGTGATTCCGTCGGCCGGGTCCGACCTCCCGCCTACGGTGTCCGTCGCGGCATCCGAGGTGAACGAGCCGGCAGCCGACGTCGAGGAGTCCCCCTCTGCACCGCCCGCCGGAGCCCCCTCCGCGCCTACTTCCTCCGCCGGTTCGAGCGGAGCATCCTCATTCACCCCCGCGCGCCTCAGCGATGCGGGAGTTTCTGCGTTCCGCACTGTGGAGCGCACTTCCGGTGCATCCGACGACGTCCTTCCGACGTCTCTGGTCGCCGACACCGACGTCTCTCCTGACTGACGGGTTGTCCGGTCGTTCCTCGTGAACGACAGATGCCGTGCTGCGCGCGCACATGCTCTTCGCGTGCACCCATCCAGACCACCCACTTCCAGTCAGGAGAAGGTCATCATGCGTACATACATCAAGCGGGCCCTGTGGGGCACGCTTCTCGCCGGCGGGATCACCCTGCTCGGCGCAACAGCCGCCAACGCGGCAGACACCTCAGGAGAAGACGGGCTGCTCTCGGGCACCCAAGCGGATGCGCCGATCTCGGTGCCCGTGACGGTCGTCGGCAACGCGGTCTCACTGCTCGGAGACACCTCCGCCCAGCAGACCTCGGCGCCCGCTTCGTCTCCCGCTCCCGCTCCCGCACCGGCCGCCACCACGAGTGGAGATTCCGGCACCGCATCGGGCACTCAGGCCGTCGTGGACGTCGTCGTGCCTGTCACGGTGACCGACAACGCGATCACCGTGCTCGGAGACTCGTCGAGCGGCACGGCGGCTGCTCCGGCTGAGGCTCCCCAGGCCCCGGCTCCCGCTCCCGCTCCCGCTCCCGCGATCACGACGAACGGCGCCGACGGCGTCCTCTCGGGTACCCAGGCCCTGCTGGACGTCGACGTTCCGGTCACCGTCTCAGGCAACGCGATCACCCTGCTCGGCGACAGCGAGGCAACGGGCCAGAATGCTGCAGCACCGGCATCCTCGGACGGCGGCGGCGTGGGATCGACTGAGCCGACCACTTCGGGCGACGACGGGGTCGCAAGCGGCACCCAGGTCGTCGCGCCCGTCACAGCACCGATCGACGTCACCGGCAACGCCATCTCCATCCTCGGAGACAGCGAATCCACCGGCGGCACCAGCAGCACCGGCACCCCGTCCCGAGGCAGCAACACCGGAGCGGAGACGTCCGGAGACGACGGAATCGCAAGCGGCACCCAGGTCACCGCACCCGTCACAGCACCGATCGACGTCACCGGCAACGCCATCTCCATCCTCGGAGACAGCGAATCCACCGGCGGCACCAGCAGCACCGGCACCCCGTCCC
>NZ_JBFBLM010000005.1:0-19794 GCF_040686675.1 Microbacterium sp. NPDC079176 | reverse complement strand
GTCCCGAGGCAGCAGCACCGGAGCGGAGACGTCCGGAGACGACGGAATCGCGAGCGGCACCCAGGTCGTCGCACCCGTCACCGCACCGATCGACGTCACCGGCAACGCCATCTCCATCCTCGGAGACAGCGAATCCACCGGCGGCACCAGCACCGGCACCGCAGGAAGCCCAACCACCGGCAGCACCACCACCGGAGACGACGGAATCCTCGGCGGCACCCAGGTCACCGCACCCATCACCGCACCGATCACGATCGGCGGCAACGCCATCTCCGTGGTCGGCGAGAGCACGGTGACGCCGCCGACGACGGACCCGGGCACTGATCCCGGAACGGACCCGGGCACCGACCCCGGCACCGACCCGGGAACCGACCCCGGAACGAACCCCGGCACCGACCCCGGCACGAACCCCGGCACCGACCCGGGAACGGACCCGGGAACCGACCCCGGAACGAACCCCGGAGTCGACCCCGGAACCACCCCCGGAATCGGCATGAATCCCGGAACGGTGACAGCCGTCGGCACGGGCGCCACCGCAGCCGCTGCCGCGAGCGGCACAGCTGCGACGGCATCCGAACCCATCGAGGGACTGGCCGCCACAGGTGGTTCGTCCTCGATCGCCTTCGTGTCGCTCGCCACTCTCCTGCTCCTCCTCGGAGCGGGGATGCTGCGCCGCCGCCGTGTGACGGCGTAGCCGCAGACCCCGGCGGTGTCGACGTCCTCGGGGGAGGAGATGCGACACCGTCGGTGTGCGGGTCCCGCGACGCCCCGCGCAGGTTCCCCAGACCTGCCCGCGTCGGCGATGCCGCACAGTTCACGGATGCCCCGCGTCCCCAGCGCGGGGCATCCGTCGTGCCCGCCACTCCCCCGAGCGAGTGCGCCCCGACAGCCCCGCACACGCAGAACGCCCCCTGTCCCGAAGGACAGAGGGCGTTCGAGAGCGTCGCGCCTTACTTGGCGGCGACGACCTGCAGCGTGATGACTGCGGTCACGTCGTCGTGCAGACGAACCGTGGCCTCGTGCTCACCGGTCGTCTTGATCGCCGACGGGATGTGCACCTTGCGCTTGTCGATCGAGCCGAGACCCGCGGCTGCGACAGCATCCGCGATGTGATCGGTCTTGACCGAACCGAAGAGACGACCCTCGTTGCCGGCCTTGACGGCCAGGCGCACCTTGGTGTTCTCGAGGGAGTTCTTCAGGGCCACGGCCTCGTCGCGGTCGTGGATCGCGCGAGCCTGACGAGCAGCCTGGATCGAAGCGACCTGCTTTTCGCCACCGCGGGTCCACGCCGTAGCGAAGCCCTGGGGGATGAGGTAGTTGCGGGCGAACCCGTTCTTGACCTCGACCACGTCACCGGCGCTACCAAGCCCGGCGACCTCGTTCGTGAGAATCAGCTTTGCCATCTCGTTACCCCTTACCGGCCGGCGCCAGCGTAGGGCAGGAGTGCCATTTCGCGCGCGTTCTTGATCGCGGTGGCGATCAGACGCTGCTCCTGCACCGAAACACCGGTGATACGACGGGCACGGATCTTGCCGCGCTCCGAGACGAACTTACGGAGGGTGGAGACATCCTTGTAATCGATGACTCCGACCCGGATCGACTTCGCGGGAGCGGTGGGCTTGCCACCCTTCCGCGGCTTGCGGCGGTCGCCGCTCGACTTTCCAGCCATTGTTTTTCCTTAATTATGAGTCGGATGCCGAAGCATCCGGAGATCCTGTTTCAGAAGGGGGTGTCGTCACCGAAGCTGCCCGGAGTGCTCCAGGCATCTGCGCTGGTCGACGAGCCGGGCGTAGACCACGGCTCTTCCGACACCTGCTGCTGCTGTGCGGGACGGGACTGTCCGCCACCGCCGCCGCCACCGGTCGACGCCGCACGGGTGACCTGCGCGGTCGCGTACCGAAGCGAGGGGCCGATCTCGTCGACCTCCAGCTCGATCGCGGTGCGCTGGTTGCCCTCGCGGTCCTGGTAGGAGCGCTGACGCAGACGGCCCTGCGCCATGACGCGCATGCCCTTGGTCAGCGAACCCGCCACGTGCTCGGCGAACTCGCGCCAGACCGACGCGCGGAGGAACAGCGCTTCGCCGTCCTTCCACTCGTTGGCGGCGCGGTCGAAGTTCCGAGGCGTCGAAGCGATGGTGAAGTTCGCCACCGGCAGTCCGTTCTGCGTGTAGCGCAGCTCGGGGTCGGCCGTGAGGTTGCCCACCACGGTGATGACTGTTTCGCCGGCCATCGGACTCAGGCCTTCGCAGCCTTGGCGGCCTTGCGGGCAGCCTTCTCTTCAGAGCGCTTGGCCTCCGAAGCGACCATCGCCTGAGCTTCCTCAGAGCGAAGGACCTTCGTGCGCATGATCTGCTCGTTCAGCTTCAGCTGACGGTCGAGCTCCTGCGTGGCCTCGCTGGTGGCGGTGAAGTTGACGACGGCGTAGATGCCCTCGTTCTTCTTCTGGATCTCGTAAGCCAGACGGCGCTTGCCCCAGATGTCGACCTTGTCAATCGAGCCACCATCGTTGGTGATGACCTTCAGGAACTTGTCGAGCGTAGGGGCGACCTGGCGCTCGTCGATCTCGGGGGTCAGAATGACCATGAGTTCGTACTGGTGCGTCACTTACCCACCTCCTTCGGACTAGAACGGCTTCCGGGACTTTCCCGGAAGCAGGAGGGTGTGTGCACGTCATCCGCCGAGCCACCCGAGTGGGTGCCTGATGGCAGACAACCTTGACAGTGTAGCGGAGAAACCTTCGGAGTGCCCCCACGCGCATCACCTCGCACTTGGCATGCTGGAATGCGTGCGTGCTGACTCTCAGTGCGCACACGACCGAAGGGGGAACGCCATGCGCGTCAACAAGTGGGGGGTCGGCATCGTCCTGGCCGCCACCGTACTGCTCACCGGGTGCACCGCGGGTGCCGAAGAGCCCGCCGATTCGGAGCCGACGTCGGCCGCCGAGGAGACGCCTGCGACCGACGGTGCCGCATCCGATTCCGACTGCCCCGAGCTGTCGGAGGGTGCGACGGTCGACGGCGCCGAGCTCGGCGCCTGCATCACCGAGGCGATGACCGACACCGCCGGCTATGCCGCCAAGACGTCGATCCTGGGTATGGACACCACCGCCCGGTTCAACCCCGAGACGGATGCCGTCGAGACGATCACGCCCATGGGCTCGCTCATCCTGATCGGCGACGACGCATGGGTGAAGACGCCGACGACCGAGTGGCAGGTCGCCGACCCGAACTCGAGCGACCCGATCGTCGCCGCTCTCAGCAGCGGTGCCGCCACGGCCGCGGGCACCGACCCGGCCACCGCCGCCGGCGCCCTCACCGGCGAGTTCACCGTCACCGGGACCGGCACGCGCCTGGGTCAGGACGTGTATCTCGTGAGCGGCACGTCCGAGGCGCAGGGCGTCGCCGTCGACGTCGTCTTCGAGGTCACCGAGGACTACGTCGTGCTGGCCACGAGCGGCAGCACCGAGGCCGCGGGCCAGATGATCGAGACCTCTCTCGAGATCACCGAGTGGGACGTCGAGCAGGACATCGTCGCCCCGCTCTGAACCACGAGCGGATGCTGCGGGCCGGGGCTGACGCCTCGGCCCGCAGTGCGTTCCGGGTCGCTTCCTGTCGGCATGGATCGGCGATGGGGTCGGCGATTCGGAGGAGATCTGCGATCGGGAGGAGCATCCGGCTCGGAGCATCCTCCCGTCCGCGGATCTCCTCCCGAACGACCGAGCCGACAGCGCGGCTCAGTCGAGGACGGGGGCGATCTCCGACCAGACGGTCCGCTCGTTCGTCGAGGGGGCGACCGGGATGCGGCCCGCACCGTCGGGCTCGGGGATCGCAGCGAGCAGGGCCTGCGTGTACGGATGCTGCGGTGCAGACCACACACGGTCGGTGGCCCCGGCTTCGAGCACCCGCCCGGCGAACATCACGAAGGTGCGGTCCGCGATGCGGCGGACCACGGCGAGGTCGTGCGATATGAACAGCATCCCCGCGCCGGATTCCGCGACGAGGTCTCGCATGAGCCCCGCGACGCTGGTCTGGGTCGATGCGTCCAGGGCCGAGATCGGCTCGTCGGCGACGAGCAGCGACGGCCGCGCGGCGAGCGCTCGCGCGATCGCGAGTCGCTGCTTCTGCCCGCCCGAGAACTGGTGCGGGAATCGCGTCGCGACTTCGGTCGGCAGGCCGACGCGGTCGAGCCACTCGGCGACCGTCGACCCTTCGGCACCCCGAGCCCGAGCCGTGGCGATGCCGTCGGCGATCTGATCGCCCACGCGGCGACGAGGGTTCAGCGAGGTCGACGGATCCTGGAACACCATCTGGATGCCGGTGAGCGCCAGGTCGCGTCGACGGATGCCGAGCGGCTTCACAGGAGCGTCGCGGAAGCGCACCTCTCCCCCGGCGAGCTTCTCGATGCCGACGACCGCGCGGGCGAGGCTCGACTTGCCGCTGCCGGATTCGCCCACGAGCGCGACGGTCTCTCCGGGGGCGACGGTCAACGAGACGCCGTCGACGGCGACCACCGGAGGACTCCCGGGGTAGCGCACGACGACGCCCTGCGCGTCGAGGACGGCGACTTCACTCATCTCGGGCCTCCTCTTCGGCATCCTGCACTGCCGACTCCGGCAGCACCGGATCGAGCAGCGCGGGATCCGCGTCGGCGGTCGCGATCTTCGACCCCGGTAGCGCCGCGAGCAGCGTGCGAGTGTATTCGTGCTGCGGGTCGCGGAACAGCGTCTCGCGGTCGGCCCGCTCGACGATCTGCCCGTTCTTCATCACGGCGACCTCGTCGGCGATCGCGCTCATGACGCCCAGGTCGTGGGTGACGAGCAGCACCGCGAGGTTGCGCTCGGTCGCGAGGTCGCGCAGCAGCCGCAGGATGCCGGCCTGCACCGTGACGTCGAGTGCCGTGGTCGGCTCATCGGCCAGCAGCACCTCGGGGTCGCACGCGAGGGCGCACGCGATCGCGATGCGCTGGCGCTGTCCGCCGGAGAACTGGTGCGGATAGCGCTTCAGCGCAGCATCCGGGTTCGGCACCTGCACGGTCTCGAGCAGTTCGATGGCCCGAGCCTTCGCCGCCTCGCCTCGCAGTCCGAGGTGCACGCGCATGTGATCCGTGAGCTGGCGGCCGATCGGCAGCTGCGGGTGCAGCGACGCCGAGGGGTCCTGGAAGATCATCGCGATGCGCCTGCCGCGGATGCGGTTGAGCGCCCGCCGGCGCATGCCCACCAGCTCCTCCCCCGCGAGCGTGATCGATCCGCCCGTGCGTGCCTGCCGGGGCAGGAGTCCGAGGACGGCCAACGAGGTGAGCGTCTTGCCGGATCCTGACTCGCCGGCGAGACCGTGGATGCGTCCGGCCTCGAGGTCGAGAGAGATGCCGTGCACGAGAGGACGACCGATGTCGATCGTCAGGTCGCGGATGCTCAGAGCACTCGTGGGGGCCGAAGCGCTCATGCTGCCGCTCCCTTCGCGGAGGCCACATGCTCGGCTTGCTTCTCGTGGGTGACCTCGGCCGTCGGGTCGAGGATGTCGCGCATCGCATCACCCAGGAAGTTGAATGCCAGCACCACCGTGAGGATCGCGAGTCCCGGGAAGACTCCGAGCCACCACGCGTCGAAGTTCTGCATGGCCGCCGAGATCATGGAGCCCCATTCGGCGGTCGGCGGCTGCGCGCCGAGACCGAGGAACGAGAGTCCGGACAGCAGCAGGATCGCGGCGCCGATGTCGAGCGTCGCGAGCACCAGCACGGGGCCGGCGATGTTCGGGAGGATGTCGATGAACAGCGTCCGCAGCGGCGAGTGGCCGAGCAGGCGGCCCGCGATCACGTAGTTCTGGCCGCGGAGGCCCAGCACGATGCTGCGGGTGACTCGCGAGTACTGCGGCCACGAGACGACGATCGCCGCGATCACCGCGTTGAACAGCGACGGGCCGAGGGATGCCGCCACCACCATCGCGAGGATGACGGTCGGGAACGCCATGAACAGGTCGGTGATGCGCATCAGCGTCTCGTCGACCCAGCCGCCGAAGTACCCGGCGACGGCGCCGACCACGGTGCCGATGATCATCGCGGCGATCACGAGCATGAGCGCGAGCGGCAGGCTCACCGTCGCACCCGTCATCAGACGCGAGAAGATGTCGCGGCCGTTGCCGTCGGTGCCGAGCAGAGTGTCGATGCCCGGCGCCTGCAGTCGTGGCAGCACCTGAGCGTTGGGGCCGTACGGCACCCACCACTGCGCGGTGAAGGCGACGATGATCCAGGCGCCCGCGATCACGGTGCCGATCACGCCGAGGGGCGTGCGCCAGGCGCGCGGCCAGCGGAAGCGGAACCGCCAGGGGCCGGATGCCGAGTCGATGCGGCTCATGCGATCCTCACTCTCGGGTCGAGGACGCCGTAGAGCAGGTCGACGACGAAGTTGATGAGGAGGTAGATGAACCCGACGACCAGGCCGACTCCCATGATGCCGGGCAGGTCGAGGTTGGCCGCCGAGTTGTAGGCGTAGGTGCCCAGGCCGGGCCAGGCGAACACCGACTCGACGAGCACGGTGCCCGAGAGCAGGGATCCGAAGGCGACGCCGACGACCGTGAGGATCGGGAGGGATGCCCCGCGCAGGACGTAGTCGAGGATCACGCGCATCGCCGGAAGGCCCTTGGCCCGGGCAGCACGCACGTAGTCGCTGCCCAGCACCTCGAGCACGGAGGTGCGGATGAAGCGGGTGAGCAGGCCGATCGTCACGAGCGACAGCACCATCACCGGCAGCGCCAGGTGGGCGAGCGCGTCGGCGAATCCGACGCCGTCTCCGTTGAGGAGGTAGTCGACCGTGTAGAGCCCGGTGATGCGGGGCGGCGGCGTGATCGACGGCGAGATACGACCCGAGCCGGGGGCGATGCGCAGCTCGAGGAAGAACACGTAGAAGCTGACCAGCGCGAGCCAGAACGTCGGCACGCTCAGACCGATCAGCGTCACGATGCGGATCACCTGATCGGTGACGAGTCCGCGCCGGTAGGCGGCGAGGGTGCCGAGCACGACGCTGACCGCGAGGCTGAGGATGATGGCGCCGATCGCGATCTCGATCGTCGCCGGCACCGCGGTGGCCAGGTCGCTGGTGACCGGTCGCCCGGTCACCAGCGATGTGCCGAGGTCTCCGCGAAGGAGATTCCCCATGTAGATGAAGTACTGCACGAACAGCGGCTGATCGAGGCCCTGGGCCTTGATGAACGCCTCGCGCGTCTCGGGATTCTGCGATGCTCCCTCACCCAGTGCCGCCGACACGGGGTCGCCGGGCACGAGGTTCGTCAGTGCGAAGGTCACGATCGTGACCCCCACGAGAAGGAGCAGCGAAGTGCCGATCCGGCGAAGCAGGTATCCGACGAGCGGCGACCTGCGACGCTGTGCTTGCCGTCGCACGGCCACCGTCGTCATGAGTCAGCTCCGATCAGCCGGCAGGCGTGATCTCGGCGATGTCCATCTCCCACACCGAGTTGTACACGGCGCCGGTGACGGCATCCGCCGTGGCGATGTTGCGACCGGGGACGATCAGCGGAACGAAGGGACCTTCGGTCTGCATCGCCTCGGCGAACGAGGTGAAGGCCTCGCTGCGCTGGGCCTCATCGGTAGCGGCGGCAGCACCGGCTGCGATGCCTGCGATCTCGGGGTTCGCCTCAGCCGCCCAGCCGGCACGCAGGCCGACCTTCAGACCGGGAGCGAACGGAAGGAAGTTCGCCGAGTCGGCGTAGTCGGGGCCCCAGAACCACAGGCCGAAGCCCTCGGTGCCGTTGACGTACGCGTCGAGCTCGGTGGCGAACGGGGCAGGCGCGAGTTCGACGGCGATGCCGGCATCCTCGAGCTGAGCCTGGACGCGCTCGGCGAGCGGGGTGAACTCCACACCGCCGACCGGGTAGTCGTTCGGGAACTGCAGCTTCAGGGTCTGACCCGTGTAGCCGGCCTCGGCCAGAGCAGCCTTCGACTTGTCGAGGTCCTGCTCCACACCGCTGTCGAGGGCGCCCTCGAATCCGGGCGGGATCACTCCGGTCGCCTGCACGGCGCCGGCACCCGCGAGCTCGAGCAGCGCGTCGTAGTCGAGCGCGTAGCGGATCGCCTCGGCGATCTTGACGTTCGCGAGCTCGCCCGCGACGGCCTCGGACTGGTTGAGCAGCAGGAAGATCGTCTGGCCCGACGGCACCGACTCGACGTTCAGTCCGTCGCCGAGGCCCGAGACCTGGTCGCCGTTGAGGTCCATCGCGACCATCGAGTCGCCGCCCTTGAGGTTCGCGAGCTGCGTCGCACTCTCCGAGACGTTGCGCACGACGACACGGGCGTATTCAGACTCTTCGTCGCCGTTGTACTCGTCGCTCTTGGTCAGCACGACCTGCGACGAGAGGTCGAGGGTGTCGAGCACGAACGGTCCCGAGCCGGCGGAGGTTCCGTCGAGGAACTCCTGTGCGCTGTCGGTGCCGTCGGTGGTTCCGCCGTTCGCGATCACGACGTCGGAGTTGACGATGCCGAGCGCCGGGTTCGCGAGGATCGCGGGCAGCTGCAGCAGCGGCGTCTCGGAGGTGATCGAGATCGTCTTCTCGTCGACCTCGGTGATGGTCAGACCGCCCAGGAGGAAGTTCGGCTTGGCATCGGTCATGCCCTGGATGCGCTGCAGGGTGAAGACGACGTCCTTCGCCTCGATCGGCGAGCCGTCGGAGAAGACGCGGTCCCCCTCGAGCGTGAACGTGAACTCGGTCGCCTCGTCGTTCTGCTCCCACGATGCGAGGCCGGGGACGGGGGTCGAGACGTCGGAGCCCTCGAAGTCGACGAGCGTCTCGTAGAGCGCCTTGGCGATCATGTTGCCGGTCGGGTCGTAGGTGTGACCCGGGTCGGCGGTCTCGATCGAGAACGCGGTGTCGATGACGAGCGAATCGGAACCGGAGGATTCTCCGCCGTTGTTCGCCGAGTTGCCACCGGAGCAACCAGCGAGGGCGAAGAGAGCGACGGCTCCGATCGCGATGACGGACGTGCTGCGACGTGACGACATATGGGCCTCCAGGGGCGAGGAGTTTCATCGGGTTCGGTCGACGCCGGGTGGACGACCGGTGATCAGATTCGCATTGTATGGGACTATGTGTCCAGCAAGAATGCAGACGTCATCACAGTCTGTCCAAGACCCCGCCCGTGAGGAGCATTGTGTCCACCAAGAGCGACGAAGCTACGAGGCAATCTGGACGAAGTGCCGCCCCACTGGACGACATCGGATACAGAATCCTCGAGACGCTGCGTGATAACGGTCGTATCTCGATCGCCGCACTGGCCGAGACCGTCGGGATCTCGCGGGCCAACGCCTATACCCGCGTCGAGACGCTCATGCAGGACGGAGTGATCACGGGATTCAGCGCCCGCGTCGACCAGTCGAAGGCCGGGCTGTCGATCGGTGCGCTGGTCTTCGTCACCGTGCACCCGCAGGCCTGGGCGTCGTTCCGCGAGAGCGTGCTCGAGATGCCCGATGTCGAGTGGTGCGCCATCACCACCGGCGAGCACGACGCCATGCTGCTGATCCGTGCGGTCGACGTGAGCGGCGTGCACGAGTTCACGACGGGTGTCATCGCGCAGCTGCCCGAGGTGCGCACGGTCGTCAGCGTGGTCGTGCTCGACGAGGTCATCCGCCGGTCGTTCCTGCTGCCGAGCGACCTGCCCGAGCGCGACCTGGCCACGCCGCTGGGCATGACGCGGTGGACGCCGGCGACGCCGGGCCGCGACATGCTCCCGCCACGCTGACCCGCGGCGGAACGAGCCGTCAGGCGGCTGCGGGCTCTTCGCAGACGCTGAGCTGCGGCAGTCCGTGCATCTCGTAGTGCTCGACGAGGCGGATGCGACCGTCATCCGTGAGCTCGAGCCGGCTCTCCCCGTCTCCGGTCACGACGGTGCCGTCGGAGACGAGCACGTGCACGAACGAGACCCAGATGGTGTCGCCGGTGCGGGTGCCGACGAAGCGCCCGAAGGTGACGGTGTCACCGGAGTAGTCGCCCCAGATCGCCCCGTCCTTCTCCCAGTACACGAACTCGCTGGGCGATTCGGGATCCACGGCCGAGGTGGTCGACGAGACCATCAGGAACCGGCGGCCGTCGAGGGAGGGGATGGTTGCAGTCGTGCTCACCCTCCGATTATGGAGGGGGTGGCGGCGACTCTCATCTCGCCTCGTGAACCGTCTGGGTCGGCCGCCGGACGGGCGCGCGGAGCGAGACGAATTCCGCAGAGAGGCTCCCCGGCGCGCCCTTTCGTCTGACCACACGATCGGGGTCGAGGTGCCGCATCGCCGTCGAGACCTCGGGAGTCGGGAAGGCCCCCGGGTACCGTGGGTCGCATGCACTGGATGCCTGACACCTCTGCCGGAGACTGGCTGCGCGAGCGTCTCGACGACCCCTGGAACTCGACGATGCACGCCGTGGTGCCGCACGGCTTCCCCGCGTATGCGCGCATCCTGCACCCTGCGATCGTGCGATCGCTCCCCGACCGACCGGTGCCGACCTACGACGACTACGACCGGATGCCGGAGGCCGAGCGACAGTCGCTCCTCGATCGGTTCATCGATGAACCGGCGACATGGGCGCAGACGGCCGCCGCCTTCGGCACGACGCTGCATCCTCTCGCTCAATGGCAGCGGATCGTGCGCACTCCGCCGGAGACCGACTGGAACGCGCGGATCTCCCCCGACGGGCGCGAGTTCACCGCGCCGATGGACGGCGCCGTCTCGTCCGAGATGCTCGCGACCGTCGTGGGTCATCTCGTCTCGCACACCGCGACGCCGGATGCCGGATTCGCCGCGCTCTGGGAGGGCACGGGCGGGTTGCTGGGTCACCTCGGACACGGCCCCTCGCGCACCTTCCTCACGTTCGACGACGACCCGAACCACCGGGCGATGCTCGACCGCAGCATCCGCGATCCGCTCAACAACGCGTTCCGCAAGCCGACGTGGCAGGAGGGCATCCTGTCGCGCGAGGTCTCGGAGGGTCCTCGGCTGCAGCTGCGGGACCGCGATCACGTGCTGTTCCGTGGTGCGCCGAGCACGTTCGCGCGTCGGGACTGGGTGCTCGACGTGCCGTGGCGGGATCGCGAGTCCGAGGAGCACGGGTTCGCGCCGGCCGCGCAGAGCCCCAGCATCCTGTGGCCCGACGATCACGCCTGGGTGCTCGTCACCGAGGTCGACTACGACTCGACGATCATCGCGGGGTCCGCCGAGCTGATCGCCGAGCTCATCGCCGACGACCTCCTCGAGGTCTTCGCCATCCCCGAGAACGCCGAACTCACGTGGGACTCCGACGAGGTGAACCGATGACGGCACCGCAGCCGGCCGCATCGTTCGACGCCCGCCCGCTCACCGATCCCGTCGACGCCCGGGCCGTCAGCACCTTCAACGCCGAGCTGCGCTCGCGGGGCAAGATGGGCGGCTCGGCCACGACGATCGTCGCCTTCGTGATCTTCGGCATCGTGTTCCTCACCGCCATGACGGTCGTCGGCGCGACGATGGTCTCGCTGCTCACCGATGCAGGGTCGTCGTCGTTCGCCGGCATCGGGATCCTCGTCGCCGCAGTCGTCGGGATCACGATCGCCACCGTCGGCTGGCGCCGATCCCGCATCGCGCGGTACCGCCTCGACGCATTCGCCCGGGCGAACGGGATGACGTACGAGGCCAGGGTCGCCGACCCTGCCCTTCCGGGCATGCTGTTCGGCCTCGGACGCTCCCGAGAAGCCACCGATCTCGTGCGAGGCGCGAAGCCTCGCTTCGTCGAGTTCGGCAACTACCGATACACGACCGGGTCGGGGAAGAACTCGACCACCCACCGCTGGGGCTACGTCGCCGTCAAGCTCGATGTGCCCCTGCCGAACATCGTGCTCGACGCCAAGGGCAACAACGGCTTCGGGTCGAATCTGCCCGCGTCGTTCCAGCGCGAGCAGCGCCTCTCGCTGGAGGGCGACTTCGATCAGTACTTCACGCTGTACTGCCCCGAGGGGTACGAGCGTGACGCGCTGTATCTGTTCACGCCCGACATCATGGCCAGGTTCATCGACAATGCCGCCGAGCTCGATGTCGAGATCGTCGACGACTGGATGTTCCTCTATACACAGCGCAAGGCGTCGACCCTCGACCCTGCGACCTGGGCGTGGCTGTTCGGAGCCGTCGGCGCCTTGATGACGAAGCTCGATCAGTGGGAGCGCTGGCGCGATGAGCGTCTGCGGCTCGAGAGTGCGGCTCCGGCATCTCCGTCGCCCGCCCTCGCACCGGTGGGCGCGTCCGCGAGCCTGCCCTTCGCTCCGCCGGCCGGTCTTCTCGCTCCCCCGCCAGGAGTCGCGCGTGAGGGACGCCGGCTGAAGCGCAGCTTCCAGTGGGTGCCGATCGTGTTCCTCGTCGGTTTCGCACTGATCTGGTTCTGGTTCAGGTCGTTCTGAGGGAACCCCCGAGGGTGGGTTGTGGGGGTGGGTGCTGACTGGGGATCAGCGCTCCCACCCCATCCCCCCTCGGGATCAGAAGAAGATCTGACTCTCCCTCCGCAGGACGGTCGAACCGTCCACGCGCGGGTCAGCTGGGGACTGACGACTCTGCGCGTATATGAGTAATGGTATACCGGTATACGTTGCATTCCATTGCGTCCGAGAGACTCGACCGAACACGTTGCATCCGGTCCAGAAACGTGCGAAATGAGGGTCTGGGGCGCCTTTCCGACACCGCATTCGTGCATGCCCTCCTGGCACCGTGATCTCCGTTACCCAGAGTGACGCGTCCGGCCCCACCCCCGTCTGCATGCAAGAGAATGGAAGGTGATGTCTGAACTCGAAGATCACACCCAGTGGCAGGCCGATCGCCGCGCCTCCGTCACCTCTGCGACCGGCAACCTCGCGCTGATCGAGACCCGCTGGACGGGCGAGGCTCCCGATCTGGATGCCGAGCGGCAGGCCTCATCCGACACGGTGACCGTGACGCCGATCCAGCGCACGAACATCGAGACCGGGGAGGCCGAGCACGGGCTGCGCGTGTGGGATGCCGAGTCCCCCGCCATCCGCGCCTTCGACCGCATCGACACATACGAGTACGACCCGGCATGGGTTCTGGAGGGGCACTTCACGCCGGTCTCCGGCGATCGTCGGGTGTCGTTCGAGCACATCCGCGACAACGGCGGCACGCGTGAGCTCGTCGTCCCCGGCGACATCCACTTCGTGCTCGACGGCCGCGCGTACGACCTTGCGGCCTTCGACGACGGCGGCACGCTGCTGCTCGTCTTCGGCGACGAGACGAACGGTTCCGAGACCTACGGATCCGGCCGCTTCCTCTTCGTAGAGCTCCGTGACGACGAGGGCACCGTGGTGCTCGACTTCAACCGCGCCTTCGTGCCGCCGTGCGGATTCAGCGCCCAGTACAACTGCCCGCTGCCGCCGGCATCCAACCGCTTCCCCCTGCCTATCCGAGCAGGCGAGAAGAACGTCGTCTTCCGCGACGGCTTCGACATCTACGCGGCGTGACGCCGCGCACCCTCACCCTGGAGCACTCATGAGAAGAACCCGCATCCTCGGCGCGCTCGGCGCCGTCGCCACGCTCGCCCTCGTGGCCGGCTGCGCGTCGGGCGCCACCGACGACGCCGCGAGCGAAGACGCCACCATCTTCATCGGGTCGCTGTACGAGCCCACCAACCTGAGCAACACGCAGGGCGGCGGCCAGGGTGTGACCGAGGCACTGACCGGCAACGTCTACGAGGGCCTCTATCGCCTGACCGACGACGGAGAGGTCGAGCCGCTTCTCGCCGAAGACGCCCAGGTGTCGGATGACGGCCTGACCTACACGATCACTCTGCGCGACGATGTGACGTTCCACTCGGGTGACCCGCTCACGTCCGCCGACGTGAAGTCGAGCATGGAGGCCGTCACCGCCGAGGACTCCGTGTCGGCGCGCAAGTCGAGCTTCACGACCATCGCCGACATCGCGACGCCCGATGACCAGACCGTCGTCTTCACGCTGTCGCAGCGGTCGATCTCGTTCCTCTACAACCTCAGCTACGTCTGGATCGTCAACGACGAGGCCGGTGACATCACCGGCACGGAAGACGGCACCGGCCCCTACACGCTCGACGAGTGGAAGAAGGGCTCGACCCTGACCCTCGAGCGCTGGGACGACTACTGGGGCGAGCCCGCCAAGAACGGCGAGGTCGTCTACACGTACTTCACCGACGCGACCGCTGAGAACAACGCTCTGGCCACCGGCGAGATCGACGTGATCACCAGCGTGCAGAGCCCGGACTCGCTCGCGCAGTTCGACAGCGACGACTACGTCATCAGCGAGGGCACCTCGACGACCAAGGAGCTGCTCGCCTTCAACGACCGGGTCGCCCCGTTCGACAACGCCCTCGTGCGCAAGGCGATCTACTCGGCCATCGACACCCAGAAGCTGCTCGAGTCGATCTGGGGCGACTACGGCACGCTCATCGGATCGATGGTGCCGCCCACCGACCCCTGGTACGAGGACCTCACCCAGGTGAACCCGTACGACGTCGACCTCTCGAAGGATCTGCTCGCGCAGGCCGGCTACGCGGACGGCTTCACCTTCACGCTAGACACCCCGAGCTACGACCCGCACCCCGCCGTCGCGGAGTTCCTGCAGTCGCAGCTCGCCGAGGTCGGCATCACGGTCGAGATCAACACGATCAGCGCCGACGAGTGGTACACGAAGGTCTTCAAGGAGCAGGACTTCGAGGCCACCCTGCAGGAGCACGTGAACGACCGCGATGTGGTCTGGTACGGCAACCCCGACTTCTACTGGGGCTACGACGACGCCCAGGTGCAGCAGTGGGTGGCCGAGGCCGAGCAGGCCGCCACGACCGACGAGCAGACAGCTCTGCTGAAGCAGGTCAACGAGAAGATCGCCGAGGATGCCGCGAGCGTATGGTTGTACCTGTACCCGCAGATCGTGGTCGCCTCGAGCGACCTCAGCGGTTACCCGGTCAACGGCCTGAACTCGCAGTTCTTCGCCTACGACATCGTCAAGTCCTGACGCGCGAGGGGGATGCCGCGTGTCGGCATCCCCCTCTTTCATCCTGAGAAGCCATGCTCGCCTACCTGCTGCGCCGCCTCGCGTTCCTCGTGGTCTCGCTCGTCGTCGCGATGATCGCGATCTTCGTGCTGCTGCGGCTGCTCCCCGGCGACCCGGCGAACGCCCTGCTCTCGGTGAATGCGACACCCGAGCAGATCGCCGCCGCCCGCGCACAGGTCGGCTCGGATCAGCCCCTCCTGCAGCAGTTCACGACCTGGGCCGGTCAGCTCCTGCGCTTCGACCTCGGTGAGTCGTTCCTGAGCTCGCGTCCGGTCGGCCCCGACATCGCCGATCGCCTCGCCGTGACCCTCCCACTCACACTCATCGCGTTCACCGCCGCCCTTCTCGTCTCCCTGGTGATCGGCATCACCGCCGCCGTGAAGTCCGACCGCTGGTACGGCATCGCGCTCTCGGGATTCGCGCAGCTGGGTGTTGCCGTGCCGGTGTTCTGGGTGGGCGTCGTGCTCGTCTGGATCTTTGCACTCGGCCTCGGCCTGCTGCCGTCCGGCGGATTCCCGCGCGACGGCTGGGAGGATCCGGCCGACGCGCTACGCTCTCTCGCGCTGCCGGTGACGACGATCGTGATCGTGATGAGTGCATCCCTCAGCCGTTACGTGCGCTCCGCCACCCTCGACGTGATCGGCAGCGATTACCTCCGCACCGCGCGCGCCGGCGGGTCGGGCATGTCCGAGGCGCTGCTGCGTCACGGAGTGCGCAACGGCTCGGTGCCGGTCGTCGCGGTCCTCGGCATCGAGCTGTCCACCACGCTGCTCGGCGCGGTCGTCGTCGAGAGCGTCTTCACTCTTCCCGGTCTCGGCAGTCTGCTGCTGTCGGCCATCGAACAGCATGATTTCCAGGTCATCCAGGGCGTCCTCGTCGTCAGCACCCTCTTCGTGCTGCTCGTCGGGTTCGCCGCCGACATCGTGCAGCGCCTGATCGATCCGCGACTGCGCACGAGCGTCTCGGGCAACCGATGAGCCGCGTCGCCGAGCAGCTGATCACCGGATCCGTCCCCGTGCGGAGGCGGCCGAAGGCGACCCTGCTGATCGGGCTCGTGCTCACCGGCATCATCGTGCTCATCGCGCTGGTGTCGCTGTTCTGGCTCCCCTATCCGCTCGCCGACACGAGTGGAAGTCGTCTCGAGGGGCCGAGCGCCATGCACCTGCTCGGCACCGATCGGCTCGGCCGCGACCTGCTCTCGCAGCTCATGTGGGGTGCGAGGATCGCCTTGATCGTGGGCATCTGCTCGGTCGCTATCGCCGCCGTTCTCGGCGTGATCGTCGGACTGATCGCCGCCTTCTCGCGACCATGGGTCGACGACACGCTCTCCTCCGGACTGGACGTCGTGATCGCCTTCCCGGTGCTGCTGCTCGCGATGCTCGTCGTCGCGGTGCAGGGAGCGTCGCTGTGGTCGGCGGTGCTCGCGATCGGACTGGCGATGTCGGCGGTCGTCGCGCGTCTCACCCGCATCCTCTCGCGCCGCGTGCTGCAGGAGCAGTACATCACCGCCGCACGCACCAGCGGCACGGGTGTGCTCGGCATCGTGTTCGAGCACGTGCTGCCCAACATCGCACCGACCCTCGCGGTCAGTCTGGCGCTGCAGTTCGGTGCCGCGGTGCTCGCGGAGGCGAGCCTGTCGTACCTCGGGCTCGGTGCCCCGCCGCCCAACGCCTCGTGGGGTCGGATGCTGCAGGAGGCGCAGGGCACCGTGCTCACCGCTCCCGTCGGCGCTATCGCCCCCGGCATCGCGATCATCGCCCTCGTGCTCGGGGTCAACTTCCTCGCCGACGGCCTGCGCGATCTCGCCGACCCGACCCGCAGGAGGAGCCGATGAGCATTCTCGAGGTCGCAGGGCTCACCGTTCGCTCCAGATCCGCGGCTCTCGTGCGCGATGTCTCGTTCTCGCTGCAGCCCGGCGAACGCCTGGGGCTGATCGGCGAGTCCGGGTCGGGCAAGTCGCTCACCTCGCTCGCGGTCACCGGCCTGCTGCCGGATTCTCTCGTCTCGTCCGGGTCGGTGCTGCTCGACGGGCACCAGGTCGTCGGTGCGCGGGATGCCGACCTGAGGCCGTTGCGCGGACCCGTCGCCCAGATCGTGTTCCAGGAGCCGCTCACGGCGCTCGACCCTCTGATGAGGGTCGGTCGCCAGATCGCTGAGCCGCTGCGTCGTCATCTCGGCCTGCGCGGCGCGGAACTGCGGTCGGCCGTCACGGCGGCGCTCGATGAGGTGTCGCTGTCTGAGCCGCGATTCGCGCGCGCCTACCCGCACGAGCTGTCCGGCGGTCAGCGCCAGCGTGTGGCGATCGCCATCGCCTTGGCCGCCCGGCCACAGCTGCTCATCGCAGACGAACCCACCACCGCGCTCGACGTGACCGTGCAGGATGCCGTGCTCACGCTGCTCGAGCGACTCGTCGCCGAACGCGGCATGGCGTTGCTGTTCATCAGCCACGACCTCGCCGTCGTGTCTCGCATGGTCGACCGCATCGTCGTGCTGCGCGATGGTCTGGTGGTCGAGGAGGGGGCGGTCGCCGAGGTGCTGCGGCGCCCCGCGGAGCCGTACACGCGGATGCTGGTCGACAGCGCTCGCGCGCTCGATGCGTTCCTCGATGCGAAGGAGGCTGACGCATGAGCCTCCTCGAACTGCGCAGTGCCGGCTTCGCCTACGGATCGCGCCGGGTGCTCGACGACATCTCGCTGAGCCTCGACGAGGGAGACTCGCTCGGCCTCGTGGGCGAGTCGGGTGCGGGCAAGTCCACGATCCTGCGGCTGATGCTCGGGCTCTCGGCACCACGCGATGGACAGGTGCTCTTCGACGGTGCTCCCCTGTCGCTGCGCGACCGTGCGCAGATGCGCCGCTTCCGCGCGAGCGTGCAGCCGGTGTTCCAGGATCCGTACTCGTCGCTCGACCCCCGTCAGCGCATCGACCGCATCATCGGCGAGCCCCTGCGTTCACTCGGCCTCGCCTCCGGCGCCGACGCGCAGCGCCGCATCGCCGAGGCCCTCGAGTCGGTCGGGCTTCCCGCCGACACCGCCCGCCGATACCCGCACGAGTTCTCGGGCGGCCAGCGTCAGCGCATCGCGATCGCCCGAGCCGTGGTCTCGCGCCCGCGCGTGCTGCTCGCCGATGAGCCGGTGAGCGCCCTCGACGTGACGACGCGCGTGCAGGTGCTCGAGCTGCTCGACCGCCTGCGTCGAGAGAACGGCCTGTCGCTCGTGATGGTGTCGCACGATCTCACCGCGATCGCGTCAGCCTGCGACCGCACCGTGGTGCTGCAGAACGGCCGCGTCGTCGAACAGGGCGCCACCGCATCCGTGCTGCACGCACCGCAGGACCCGTACACCCGGGCGCTGGTCGACGCGGTTCCGCGACTCCCCCGCTGAGTCGCGGCAGTCGCTCGTCATGGATGGCTGGCCGTTTCACGGATGGCTGCCCGACCGTCGGGGTGTCTACAGCCAGCCGACATCGTCCAGCAGGGTGGCCGCAGACGACTCCGTGGTGTCAGGCTGACGCGTGCCAGGCCTCTCGGAGTGCGACCACAGAATGGGTCATGTCCGAGTCAGGGAGATGCACAGGTCCATCGGAGATGTCCACGTTCTGAAGCGGGTCATCCGCCAGATGCTGCGGGAACACATGGCAGTGGAGATGCGGGGCCCGATGTCCCATCACCAGGTAGTTGATCTTCCGCGGGTCGAATGCCCTGTCGATGGATCGGCCCGCTCGTTGGACGTCGCGCCAGAACGCGCTGAGCTGGCCGGCATCCAGCTGACCGAGGTCAGTGAGATGCTCACGGAGGATCACGACGGTGTAGCCGGGATGCGCCTGGTTTCGTACCAATCGGACGTGAGTCATCTCGGTCGAGGCCACCAGGATGCTGTGCTCGTTCTCCGGCAGATGTGCGTCGGCACACATACCGCAGACCTCCGGGTCCACGAGTTCGGCCCACTCCTCATCCGTCCACCACATCGGCCCATGGTAACCAGGCGCGAGGGCGGCCACGGTAGAACTCACGGCATCCCCTCCATGCTTTGGCTGGTTGCTCCGGCAGCCTGTCGCGGTTTCGCCCGGATGGATCCGCGAAATCGACTCCACTCACCGGGGCTGAAATCCGTATCGCTTCATCGTCTCCTCAGTCGTGCGCAACTCACCGGCCGCTGACTGCCTTCGTGCGTCTTCAATATCCTGACCGATGCCTGGCTGCGACAACCAAAAGTCGACGAGAGGCGATACGCAGTCCTTCAACTCACTCCTGTATACGCGCTGCATCTCGCCTTTCTAGTCCGATGCGCTGCCAACAGAGGCATACTTCTGGCCACATTTCCCTCAGCTCCCCGAAGGCGCGAGGCCGAAGTACTGCAGCTCCGCGTCGTTCAGCATCCGCGAGCGGATCAGGAACCGCATTCCAGTGGGACCCTCGACCGAGAAGCCGGCACCGCGGCCCGGCACGACGTCGATCGTGAGGTGGGTGTACTTCCAGTACTCGAACTGCGATTCCGACATGAAGACCTCGACCGGGGAGTCGAGCCCCACATCGAGGGCGCCGAGCAGCACATCGCTCGGCCCGGTGATGAACATGCCGACCGGGTAGCACATGGGTGACGAGCCGTCGCAGCATCCGCCCGACTGATGGAACATCAGGGGTCCGTGCTGCACGGTGAGATCGCGGATGAGGGATGCCGCGGCATCCGTCACGTCGACCCGCTGATAGGTGCCGATGCTGACCATGGTCCGAGCCTTCCTGCAGGTGGTTCCGGG